>NZ_JBICSL010000003.1:0-561865 GCF_043197045.1 Micromonospora sp. NPDC049282 | reverse complement strand
ACCCGAAGATCACCCGAGCGCTGACCTGCCCCCACACCTACCCCACCCCGCCCGTCAACACCCCCTGACCAGCCAACTCAGGATGGAACTACTCCACGGAAAGAGTGGCCTCCGGCCCGCGCACAGGCGCTCTTCCGTGAATCAGCGGGCGCCGCTTGACCGGGGTGGAGAGGCGTGGTGCGGTGGGTGGATGGGTGAGTATCGGGCGGTCTTCGACGCCGAGGTGGTCTTCGCCAACGGCGGGGGCCTGCGCACCGACGGGTTCCGGCTGGACGTGCCGGGCCGGGAGATCACCGACGAGGAGTTGGCGGCGCTGCTCGTCCGGCACCTCGGCCTGCTCATGGTCGGCGAGGTGCGGATCAGCAACCGGACCGTGGTCGAGGAGCCACACAAGGGCGGGCGGGGCGTCGGCCTCTCGACGTCCGGCGGGCGGCGGCTGGTCGAGCTGAGCCACGAGATCACCGACGGCATGGTCACGCTGCCCGGCTGGCCGGGGCCGCGGATCACCGACTGGCTGACCCGGGAGGCGTCCCGGGAGCGGTACGCGCCGGGTGTCGAGTTCCACGTCGGGCGGATCGACATGATCGCCAACACCGGCACGTACGCCGACACGCCGTCGCACCGCTTCGCCGACGGACCGGACCTGGCCGGGGTCCCACTGGACCGGCTGGCCGACCTGCCCGGCCTGGTGGTACGCGTGCCCGCCGGCACCCGGGCGGTGGACCGGCTGCTGCTCGCCCCCTACGAGGTGGCCGGGCGGGCGGTGCTGCTGCACACCGGCTGGGACGCCCACTTCGGCACCGACCGGTACGCCGCCCCGGAAGCGCCGTACCTGACCGGCGACGGCGCCTCCTGGCTGGTCGAGGCCGGCGCGGCACTTGTCGGCATCGACTCGATCAACATCGACGACATGACAGCGGCGGCGGCCGGGGAGCGCCCGGCGCACACCGCGTTGCTGGCCGCCGGCATCCCGATCGTGGAGCACCTGACCGGCCTGGACGCGCTGCCGCCGACCGATTTCCGCTTCACCGCCGCCCCGCCGAGGGTGGCCGGCATGGGCACCTTCCCGGTCCGCGCCTTCGCCGTCGCCTGACGACCCGACCCGACCCGACCCGACCCGGCCCTGCCCGGCCCAGCCCTGCCCGGCCCAGCCCCGCCCGGCCCGGCTCTTGCAAGATCCACTCCACTTCGCCGAGGTGGCGGGATCACGGCACCCGCGATGCCACCACCTCGCCGAAGTGGCGCACGCACCGACGCGACCACCCGCAAGATCCACACCACCTCCCCGAGGTGGCGGGGTCAACAGCGCACCGACACCACCACTACGGCGAAGTGGGGTGGATCTTCCCCGTTCCACCGCGCGCCCCGCGCCCGCACCCGGGGATCACGGCCAGTTCTCTGGCGAAATGTCATTCGCGGCGACCGCCACACTGCGAGGCCGCCCGGTGAGTGGAACGCCACGGGTGTCAACCGGGAGCCGAGACGCCCGTAGCGTTCCACCGACGGCCTCCCGACGCGGTGAGTGGAACGTTATGGGTGTCAAACGGGAGCCGAGACACCCATAGCGTTCCACCGAGCCGAGCCGAGCCGAGCGGTGCGGTGCGGTGGGACGGGCGGACGGGCGGGCAGGCGGCGTGGACGGCAGGCGGGGCCAGCCGGCGGAGCAGGCGCGGGGATGCGCGGACCAGCGCGCGGGACTGGGGCAGGTCGAGCGGCCACCGCTCGACCTCCTCGTCGGCAGAGAGCTCCAGCAGGAGGCCGGACGGCGAGGTCGGGCCGACATCCATCCGCCACAGGCCCACGCCGGCCTGGATCACCTCGTCGCCCCGGACCGCCGCGCCGACGAGGCGGGACAGGTGCAGGCCGTTGCCGCCGACGCAGTCCGGGCCGCGCAGGCACCACGGTGGATGGGCAGCATTCGGTAGGTTGCTCATGGGCCGGGGTCCTTCCCGGTCAAGGCTCGGGGAGCGGAGTGCCAGCTCCACCCCGGGCCGCCTCATCGGTTGCGGGTGCCTGCCACGGTCACCCGAGGTCGACCTACGACTACCTGTCATGCCAGGTCAATACCTGCACCGACCTTTGATTGACGCTTTGCCGACCGCCGTGATCACATGGGCGTTACCTGCCACGGAGCCGATCCATGCCTGCGTACACGAAGAAGCAACGCCTCATCGACACGTTGACCGAGCGCATCGAATCCGGCGGGTACCCGCCGGGCGCGAAGCTGCCCTCCGGCACCGAACTCTGCGCCGAGTTCGACGTCTCTCGCCAGGTGGTGCGCTCCGCCGTCGAGCTCAAGGCGCGGGGACTCGTCGAGGGCGCGCCCGGCGCCGGCGTGTTCGTGCGCGGTCAGTAGCGCACCGCGATCCGCCGTTTGACCGCGTCGACCCGGATCTCCCCGCCGTACGGGATGATCACCTGCGGGTCGGTGTGGCCGAGGTCGACGTCGAAGACCACCACCGGGTCGTCGGCGTACGGCCCGATCGCCCGCAGGATCGCCGCCCGCTGCTCCTCCCCCCAGGCGAGCCGCTCCGCGACCGACAACCGGCGGTCGAAGTTCCACGCCTTGGGGCGGCCGACCACGATGGCCGGAAAGCCGGCGAGCAGCCCGCGCTCACCCAGGTTCCGCACCATCCGGAAGACCTCCTCGGCCGGCGGCATCTCCTCCGAGGTCTCCATCAGCAGCACCGAGCCGGTCAGCTCGGCGGCGGACGGCACCCGGTCGGCGGCGGCCAGCCAGTGCACGATCTCCAGGTTGCCGCCCCAGGTGCGGCCCGTCACCACCCGGGCCGGACCGTGCCAGCGCCAGCCCGTGCCGGCGACCATCGGCGGCTCCCCGGTCAGCGTCGCCGGGTCGCGCCAGTCGAGCGTCTCGTCGCCCCACTCGGCGGCCGGGGTCAGGTCGTACCAGCCGGGGGTGAACAGCGCGGCACGCAGCGAGTCGATGGTCTGCGGGTGCGGCCTGCCGGGCCGGCCGAGGTGCACCAGCACCGAACCGCCGTGGAACGCGACCATGCCCAGCCGGTACAGGTGGTTGAGCACGTTGGTGTTGTCGGAGTAGCCGAGGTAGGGCTTGGGGTTGGCCCGCAGCACCTCGTCGTCGAGGAACGGGGTGACCGTGATCAGGTCGTCCCCACCCACGGTGGCGAGCACCGCGGTGATCGTCGGGTCGGCGAACGCGGCGGTCAGGTCGCGGGCCCGGTCCCGGGGGTCGGCGCCCATCACCCGGGTGGTGGGATATTCCACCGGCTCCAGCCCCAGCTCGTCGCGGAGCCGGCGCAGGCCCAGCTCGTACACGTGGGGGAAGAGACCCGGCAGGCCGGCGGAGGGGGAGACGACCGCGACCCGGTCACCCGGTCGCGGCTTGGTCGGGTAACGCGGCGGCGTCATGATCCGACACTAACGGTACCTGCAAGAAACAGCACAAGCCGGGCATATGCCGGCAATAGGCTGGGCCCGTGGACGACGAGCCGGAGCCGCGGACCCGGGACTGGCTACCCCGCACGGCGGCGCTGGTGCTCGGCACCCTCGCGCTGGCCAGCGCGTTCATCGCCGCCTACGTCGGCGCGCTGCACAAGCCGGACCCGAAGGACGTGCCGGTCGCTGTGGTCACCACCGACCAGCAGGCCCAGGCCGTGATGTCGGCCGTCCGCGCCCGCACCGACACCGTCAAACCCGTCGGGTACGACAGCCGGGCCCGCGCCGTCGACGGCCTGAACGACCGATCGGTGTACGCGGTGCTCAGCTCCGGCCCCGGCGGCCTCACCCTGGCCACGGCCAGCGCCGGCGCGCCCGCCGCCACGGAACTCGTCACCGACGTGTTCACGCAGGCCGCGCGGCAGGCCGGCATG
The DNA here is from genome assembly GCF_043197045.1 of Micromonospora sp. NPDC049282. NCBI lineage: Bacteria > Bacillati > Actinomycetota > Actinomycetes > Micromonosporales > Micromonosporaceae > Micromonospora > Micromonospora sp. NPDC049282. The sequence goes on along the minus strand of NZ_JBICSL010000003.1, from coordinate 558,014 downwards.
CCGCTCCAGGTCACCGACGAGGTACCGGTCTCCGGCGGCGACCCGCGCGGCCTGGTCCCGTTCTACCTGGCGGTCGGCGTGGTGCTCGGCGGCTACCTGGCCTCCACGGCGCTCGGCATCTCGCTCGGCACCAGCCCGCGCGGGCTGCGTCAGGCCGGGTTGCGGATCGCCACCCTCGCGGTGCACTCCGTCCTGCTCGGCATCATCGGGGCAGTGCTGGTCGGCCCGGTGCTGGACGTGTTCCCGCACGACGTGGGAGCCATCGCGGTGGTCGGCGCGCTGGCCGCGTTCGCGGCCGGGACGGTCGCCGCGGCCGTGCAGGCGTGGCTCGGGCTGCTCGGCACCGGCATCGTCATCCTGCTGCTGGTGGTGCTGGGCAACCCCGGTTCCGGCGGCATCTACGCGCCCGAGTTCCTGCCCGCGTTCCTGCGCGGCATGCACCGCTGGAACGTGCCCGGGCTCGCCACCGACCTGCTCAAGTCGGCCGTCTACTTCGACTGGCGCGGCGGCGGGTGGGCGCTGACCGGGCTGCTGGTGTGGGTGGTCGCCGGCCTGGTCGGGCTGCTCACCGCGACGATGTTCCGGGCCCGCCGGCGGGCCGCGCCGACCGCTCCGGGACGGCACGCCGCCGCCCAGGGATGACCGGGCGGCCCGTCCCAGAGTGCAGATCATCACGTCGTCCCCCTCCTGCCGTCGGGGCGTACGCGGATACCATCCAGGGGAGTCGGACAGCGCTGTCCTTCGTCCTCGCGTAAGGAGCGCACCCGTGACCGACCAGCACGACCACGACGGCCCCGACGCCGCTCTCCGGGCCGACATCCGCCGCCTCGGCACGCTGCTCGGGCAGACCCTGGCCCGCCAGGAGGGTCGCCCGCTGCTCGACCTGGTCGAGGAGATCCGCGCCCAGGTCCGCTCCGACGCGCCGGCCGCGGCCCAACGCCTCGCCGGGCTCGACGTCACCACCGGCACGAAGCTGGCCCGTGCCTTCTCCACCTACTTCCACCTGGCCAACATCATCGAGCAGGTGCACCGCGCCCGCGACCTGCGCCGCCGCCGCGCCACCCACGGCGGCTGGCTGGACCAGGCCGCCAAGATGATCGCCGAGCGCGGCGTACCGGCCGAGGAGATCGCCGCCGCGGCCCGGCGGCTGGCCGTACGCCCGGTCTTCACCGCCCACCCCACCGAGGCGGCCCGCCGGTCCATCCTGTCCAAGCTGCGGGCGATCGCCGACGAACTGGACGCCGAGACCGCCAACGCGATCCTCTACGGCGCCAGCGACGAGGGCCCGGCCAACCGCCGCCTCGCCGAGCTGCTCGACCTCATGTGGCAGACCGACGAGCTGCGACTCGACCGGCCGGACCCGACCGACGAGGCCCGCAACGCCATCTACTACCTGCGCGACCTGCACGCCGAGGCCGCCCCGCAGGTCCTCGACGACCTCGCCGACACGCTGCGCACGCTCGGGGTGGAGACGTCACCGACGGCCCGCCCGCTCACGTTCGGCACCTGGATCGGCGGCGACCGCGACGGCAACCCGTTCGTCACCCCGACGGTCACCCGCGAGGTGCTGCGGATCCAGCACGAGCACGGCATCGAGGCCACCGAGAAGGCGATGGACGAGCTGATCAGCGAGGTCAGCGTCTCCCGCCGGCTGCGCGCCGTCTCGCTCGACCTCTCCGCCAGCCTGGCCAAGGACCTGGACGCGCTGCCCGAGGTGGCGCCCCGGTTCCGTCGGGTCAACGCCGAGGAGCCCTACCGGCTCAAGGCCCGGTGCGTGAAGGCGAAGCTGGCCAACACCCGGGAGCGGCTGCGCGCCGGCACCGGCCACGTGCCCGGGCGCGACTACCAGGGCGCGACCGAGCTGATCGCCGACCTGGAGCTGCTGCGCGCCTCGCTGGCCCGCAACTCCGGGCAGCTCACCGCCGTGGGGCGGCTGGCCTCCACCATCCGTACGCTCTCCGCGTTCGGGCTGCACCTGGCCACCATGGACATCCGGGAGCACGCCGAGAAGCACCACGAGGTGCTGGCGCAGCTCTACGAGGCGGTGGGCGAGGTGTCCGACTACCCGTCGCTGAGCCGGCTGGAGCGCACCAACCTGCTCGCCGACGAGCTGACCGGCCGCCGGCCGCTTTCCACCCAGGACAGCCCGCTCACCGAGTCGGCCCGCAAGACGTTCGACGTGTTCTCCGCGATTCGCGAGGCGCAGGACCGGTTCGGCCCCGAGGTCATCGAGTCGTACATCATCTCCATGACGCTGGGCGTGGACGACGTGCTCGCCGCCGTCGTGCTGGCCCGCGAGGCCGGCCTGGTCGACGTGCAGAGCGGGCGGGCCCGGGTCGGCATCGTGCCGCTGCTGGAGACGCCGGCCGAGCTGAACTCCGGCGGGGAGCTCCTCGACGAGCTGCTGTCGCTGCCGGCCTACCGGGCGCTGGTCGCGGCCCGGGGCGACGTGCAGGAGGTGATGCTGGGCTACTCCGACTCCAACAAGGAGGCCGGCATCACCACCAGCCAGTGGTCCATCCACCGGGCCCAGCGCGCGCTGCGCGACGTGGCCGCCCGGCACGGCGTACACCTTCGGCTGTTCCACGGTCGGGGCGGCACGGTCGGCCGGGGTGGCGGCCCGACCCACGAGGCGATCCTGGCCCAGCCCTACGGCACGCTGGACGGCGCGATCAAGGTGACCGAGCAGGGCGAGGTCATCTCCGACAAGTACACGCTGCCGGCGCTGGCCCGGGAGAACCTGGAGCTGACCGTGGCCGCCGTGCTCCAGGCCACGCTGCTGCACACCGCGCCCCGGCAGCCGGCCGAGATGCTGGAACGCTGGGACGCGGCGATGGACGTGGTGTCGGAGTCGGCGTTCCGGTCCTACCGGTCCCTGGTCGAGGACCCGGACCTGCCGGCCTACTTCTGGGCGTCCACCCCGACCGAGCTGCTCGGCGCGCTGAACATCGGCTCCCGGCCGGCGAAGCGGCCGAACACCGGCGCCGGCCTGTCCGGCCTGCGTGCCATCCCGTGGGTGTTCGGCTGGACGCAGACCCGGCAGATCGTGCCGGGCTGGTTCGGCGTCGGCTCCGGGCTGGCCGCCGCGCGGGAGGCGGGTCTGGCCGACGTGCTCGCCGAGATGAACCGCAACTGGCACTTCTTCCGCACGTTCCTGTCGAACGTCGAGATGATGCTGACCAAGACCGACCTGAGCATCGCCCGCCGCTACGTGGGGACCCTGGTCCCGAAGAAGCTGCACCCGATCTTCGCCAAGATCGAGGAGGAGTACGAGCTGACCAAGCGGGAGGTGCTGGCGGTGACCGCCTCGCCGGCCCTGCTGGAGAACTCGCCCGTCCTCCAGCGCACGCTCGCCGTGCGGGACACCTACCTGGAGCCGCTGCACCACCTTCAGGTGGCGTTGCTCCGGCAGTATCGCGAGTCCGGCGCGGCCGGGCGGGCGGTGGCGACCGCGCCGGGCGGCCGGCGCGCCCCGAACGACGGCACGGCGCTGGAGCGGGCGCTGCTGACCACGGTCAACGGGATCGCCGCTGGCATGCGCAACACCGGCTGAGGTGTAAGGAGGGGCCCCCGCTCAACGCATTCTGCATAGGCGGGGCCCCTTTTGACGCCTGGCTCCGGCTAGAAGTCTCCGCCGCCACCGAAGTCGCCACCACCGAAGTCGCCGCCGCCGAAGCCGCCGAAGTCCCCGCCGCCGCCGAAGTCCCCGCCGGCGTAGTCACCGCCGCCCTGGCCGCCGACGTCGCCCTGGCCGGTGAAGTCGCCGCCGCCCGGGTCGCCGTAGTCCTGGCCGTCGCCGAACCCGTCCTGGAAGCCCTCCTGGTAGCCGGAGTCGTAGCCGTAGCCCGGGTCGGCGAACGCGGGTGAGAAGAGCGCGTCCGCGATCAGCATGCCGCCGAGCACCCCGGCGCCCGCGCCCAGCGCGGTCTTCCACCACGGCGTGGAATACCAGCCGGCGGGCACCGGCCGGCCCTGCATGCGGCCGCCGGGGTAGTAGTAGGGCGTCCGGCTCCCCGGCTGCGGGCCGGCCCGGAACGTCTGACCCTGCACCGCGACCTCACGTTCCTTGGTGAGCATGCCGGCGCCGCGGGCGGCCGCCAGCGGCGGCAGCTCCGGACCCGGGTCGATGCCCATCGCCGTCCGCGCCGCCCGGATGTACGCCAACCCCTCCAGCGCGGTCTCCCGCGCGAGCGCGAACTGGTGCGTCGTACGCGCCTGCTCCAGCTGCGAGCCGGCCGCGTTGTAACGCTCACCCGCGTCGGCCAACGCCTGGCGGACCGCCGGCTCGTCACCGTGCAGATTCATCAGCTGGCCGCCGAGCCGCTCGTACCAGCGCTGCGCCTCGGCGCGGGCGTCCGCCAGCTCGTTCGCCCGCCGGGACCTGCTTCCCCACCGCCAGAACACCAGCGCACCTCCGAGCATCAGCACCAGGAACAGCCACAGGGCACCTTCCATGCCTCCGAACGTACCCACCGAGCGCACGTCGTACCCGTTTGGCAAGCTCTCAGGCATGAGCTTCTCGACGCTGGCCGTGGTGGTGCTCTGCCTCGCCGCGGGCGGCGCGGTCGGCTGGCTGGCGGCCCGGGCGCGCTCCGCGGCCGACGTGGCCCGGCTGGAGGCGACGCTGGCCGCCACCCGCGAGGGCGAGGGGCGGCTGGAGCAGTCCATGCGGGCGCTCAGCTACGAGGCGACCGCGCAGTCCCAGGAGGCGGTGGCGCGCGCGGTCGCGCCGCTGCACGACACGCTCCGCCGCTACGAGCAGCGCGTCGCCGAGCTGGAGCACGACCGGGTCGACGCGTACGCCGAGCTGCGCGAGCAGGTCCGCTCGATGAGCACGGTCTCCGGCGAGCTGCGCACCGAGACCAAGCAACTGGTCGCCGCGTTGCGTGCGCCCCAGGTGCGCGGCCGGTGGGGCGAGCACCAGCTCCGGCGGATCGTCGAGGCGGCCGGCATGCTGGAGCACTGCGACTTCGACGAGCAGGTCACCGCCGCCACCGACCACCAGGGCGTCCGCCCCGACCTGGTGGTGCGGCTGCACGGCGGGCGCTCGGTGGTGGTCGACGCGAAGGCGCCGTTCGACGCCTACCTGACCGCGATGGAGGCGCGCGACGAGCGCGGGCGGGACACCCAGCTCGACGCGCACGCCCGGCACCTGCGGGCGCACGTGGACAACCTGGCCGCCAAGTCCTACTGGGCCGCGTTCGACCAGACCCCCGATTTCGTGGTGCTGTTCGTGCCGGCCGACCCGTTCCTCGACGTCGCGTTGCAGCGCGACCCGGCGCTGCTGGAGCACGCGTTCGCCCGCAACGTGGTGCTGGCCACGCCGGCCACGCTGGTGGCGCTGCTGCGCACGGTCGCCTACTCGTGGCGGCAGGAGGCGCTGGCGCGCAACGCCGCGACCGTCCACTCGTTGGCCCGCGAGCTCTACACGCGGTTGTCCACGTTGGGTGACCACGTGGGCAAGCTGGGCAGTTCGTTGAGCGGGGCGGTGACGGCCTACAACCGGGCGGTCGGTTCGCTGGAGTCCCGGGTGTTGGTCAGCGCCCGCAAGCTGGCCGAGCTGGGCGTCTCCGGTGACGAGTTGGCCGCCCCGGCGCAGGTCGAGCTGGCGCCCCGGCAGCCGCAGGCGCCCGAGTTGCTGGGTGGTTCGTCCACATCGGCCGAACGGTCGGCGGATCCCGCCGTCCCACACGGCCGGTGTGACGATGACGGTCGATCCTTGTCACGGAGTGGTCACAAACACATCCCTGATAGTGACACGACTGGTCGTGACACGAAGGATCTGCGTCACACGCGCCCTGTCCCCTGAAGGGCCCTGTTCTCTGGAGGAAGAGAACGTGAGTCAACCCCGCAATCGGAGCCGGCGTCCCTCCGCCGCGCTCTTCGCCTCGGTCCTCGCGGCCGGGGCCATGACCGTCGGAGGTGGCGCCGCGACCGCGAGCGCGGCCCCCGCCGCTCCCCAGCCCTCGCCGCCGACCGCCGCGAAGGCCCTGGGCGCCCACGATGCCAAGCTGCTCGACGCGGCGGAGGCGAAGCACGCGCCCACCGTCACGATGATCATCGCGGCGAAGAAGGGTTCGGCCAAGAAAGTCGTCGACGGCCTCACCGGTCTCGGTGCCACCGTCAGCCAGCGGTACGACCAGGTCGGCTACGTGCTGGCCAAGGTGCCGACGGCCAAGGCCCTCAAGGCCGCCACGCTGCCCGGGGTCGCCGCCGTCGACCTCGACGAGACCATCAAGCTCCCCGATCCTGCGCCGGAGGCCGCCCCCAACGGCGCCAAGGCCGCCCAGCAGGGCGAGACGCTGGCCGGCCCCGGCGAGGACACCGGCGCGGTCAACCCGTACATGCCGACCAACGAGACCGGCGCGGAGGCGTTCAAGGCCGCCCACCCGGAGTGGGACGGCCGCGGCGTCACCATCGGCATCATGGACTCCGGTGTGGACCTCGACCAGCCGGCGCTCCAGAAGACCACCACCGGCGAGCGCAAGATCGTCGACTGGGTCACCGCGACCGACCCGCTGGAGGACGCGTCCTGGCGCCCGATGACCACACCGGCCGTCGGTCCGACGTTCACCACCACTTCCAGCACCGGGGTGGTGACCACCTGGACCGCTCCTGTCGGCACCTACCGCTTCGACCAGTTCAGCGAGTCGATCACCACGGGCAGCGACGCGGCAGGCGACGTCAACCGCGACGGTGACAAGACCGACACGTGGGGCATCCTCTACAACCCCACGAACGGCGACGTCCGCGTCGACGTGAACCAGAACCGCGACTTCACCGACGACGAGGTGATGCGGCCGTACAAGGAGAAGTTCCAGGTCGGCCACTTCGGCACGGACAACCCGGCCACTGCCGTGCGGGAGCAGATCCCGTTCGTGGTCGAGTACCGGCGCAACGTCAGGACCTCGAGCGGCCTGGTCGACTTCGTCAACATCGGCATCATCGAGAGCACCCACGGCACGCACGTCGCCGGCATCACCGCCGCCAACGACATGCTGGGCAACAGCGCCTTCGACGGTGCCGCCCCCGGCGCCAAGCTGGTCTCCGCCCGGGCCTGCTCCTGGGGCGGCGGCTGCACCGCCGCGGCGCTCACCACCGGCATGATCGACCTGGTGGTCAACCGCAGGGTCGACGTGGTCAACATGTCGATCGGCGGCCTGCCGGCGCTGAACGACGGCGCGAACGCCCGCGCCGTGCTCTACAACGATCTGATCAACACCTACGGTGTGCAGCTGTTCATCTCGGCCGGCAACTCCGGCCCGGGCCTGAACACGGTCGGCGACCCGTCGGTCGCCACCGACGTGGTCAGCGTCGCGGCGAACGTCAGCAAGGACACCTGGCTGGCCAACTACGGCTCGGTGGTCCGCAAGGACAACTGGCTGTTCAACTTCTCCTCCCGCGGCCCGCGTGAGGACGGCGGCTTCAAGCCGAACATCACCGCTCCCGGCTCGGCCATCTCCACCGCGCCGACCTGGCAGGCGGGCAACCCGGTGCCGGAGGCGGGCTACCCGCTGCCCCCGGGCTACCAGATGCTGAACGGCACCTCGATGGCCTCCCCGCAGGCCACCGGCGCCGCCGCGCTGCTGCTGTCGGCCGCGAAGGCGACCGGCACCGGGGTCACCCCGGCCGCGCTGCGCCGGGCCGTCTACACCTCGGCCAAGCCGATCGCGGACGTCCCGACGTACGCGCAGGGCTACGGCATGTTCAACGTGCCGGGCGCGTGGGACCTGCTCGCCAAGGGTGTGCAGACCCGCACCTACACCTCCGAGGCTGCGGTCTGCACCGAGCTGTCGCCGAACCTGACCCGCTACGACCGGGCCACCGGCACGTTCGTGCCGACCCCGAACGTCGGCACCGGCGTCTACAACCGCTGCGCCGCCGACCGGGGTGGCCAGAAGGTCAAGGAAGGCCGCCACTACGAGGTCAAGCTGACCCGGACCAGCGGCCCGAACAAGAGCATCAAGCACCTGGTCGACTTCCGTGGCAACGACGGCACCTGGACCTCCCCCAAGGAGGTGTGGCTGCCGTTGAACACGACCGTCACCGTCAAGGTGAAGGCCAAGCCGATGACCGCCGGCGCGCACGGCGCGATCATGACCGTCGACGACCCGGCCACCTCGGTGGTCGACTTCGAGGTCGCCACCGTCGTGGTCGCCTCGAACGCGGTTGCCGCCCCGACCTACTCGTACTCGGCCAACGGCTCGGTCCAGCGGAACGGGTTCAGGTCGTACTTCGTGACGGTTCCGCAGGGTACGGGCGCGCTCCAGGTCAACCTGGGCGGCATCGCCACCGGCTCGCAGACCCGGTTCATCGCCATCAACCCGTACGGCGTGCCGGTCGAAAGCACCGCGAGCACCGCCTGCTACACCAACTTCTCCGACGCCGCCGCCTGCAAGCCGCAGGAGCGGGACTACCAGAACCCGATCCCGGGTGTCTGGGAGATCGAGGTGGAGGCACGGCGCACGTCGCCGGCGCTGGACAACCCGTTCACGCTGCAGGCACGGGTGCAGGGTGTAAAGGTGGAACCGGCCGTGGTCCAGCTGCCGTCGGTCACCGCCGGCACGCCGACCGCGGTGAGCTGGAACCTGAAGAACACGTTCGGTCCGGTCCAGGTGACCGGCGTCGGCGGGCCGCTGTCCAGCGTCCGCGCCGAGCGGCCGACCATCACCGTCGGCACCACCCAGGAGTACACGGTGGAGATCCCGGCCGGGACCACCTCGTTCTCGGCCCGGATCGGCAACACCTCCGACCTCGGCGCCGACCTGGACCTGTTCGTCTTCCGGGGCGCCACCGAGGTGGGCCGGTCGGCCGACGGCGACTCGGAGGAGGCCGTCACCCTGACCAACCCGGTCGCCGGCACCTACCGGGTGGTCGTCGACGGCTACGCGGTCGCCGCGGGCGGCACGGCGTACGACTACCGTGACTCGTTCGCGTCGCCGGCGCTGGGCTCGCTCTCCGCGCCGAACACGCCGCTGTCCCTGGTCAACGGCGCCACCGCCACCCTGACCGGTTCGGTGACCGCCCTGTCCACCCCGTCCGCCGGGCGGGAGCTCTACGGCGACATGGCCGTCACCACCACCGAGGGCGCGGTCGTCGGCCGCGGTTCGGTGGAGATCAACGCGATCAACTGACCCGCTGGCACGACGGAGCCCCGTCCCCCGATCCGGGGGGCGGGGCTCCTGCCATGAGGCGGGGCGGCGGCGCGGCCGTCAGGCCGGCCGGGCGGACTCGACCACGAACGGGGTGCCCTGCTGGCAGGTGGTCATCATGCCCGGCTCGGGCCGGCCGGTGACCTCCACCTTGGCACCGGGCTTGAGCAGGTCGCGCGGGCCGCCGACCAGCAGGTGGTCGTCGAGCAGGAGGCAGTTCGGCTCGACCCCGGCGCGGATGGTGCCGCTGAGCATGGTGCCGCCGACGCCCGGCGGTGTCGACGCGCCGCCCTTCCAGGTCGGGTCCGGGCGGCTCGGGCTCGCGCTGGGCACGGGGTCGGGCTGGCTGGTCACCGGGGCGGCTCCCGTCGGGCTGGGGCCGGCGGGCTCGTCTCCCGGGCCGGCGCAGGCGGTCAGCGCGGCGGCGGCGAGCAGGGCTACGAGCACCGTCCGAGGGGTCTTCATGTCGGTTGGACGCGGTGGGCGGCTGATCCGTTCCCGGTCAGCCGCGGGCCGCGGCGGCCTTCATGTCGCGCTTGAGCTCCTGCGGCAGCGAGAAGGTCAGCCGCTCGTCCGCGGTGGTGATCTCCTCGACGTCGGCGAAGCCCCGCTCGGCGAGGTGCGCCAGCACCTCCTGGACCAGGTCGTCCGGCACGCTCGCGCCGGAGGTCAGGCCGACGGTGCGGGCCCCGGCCAGCCAGGCGTCGTCGATCTCGTGGGCGAAGTCGACGAGGTGGCCGGCGCGGGCGCCGGCGTCCAGCGCCACCTCGACCAGCCGGACCGAGTTCGAGGAGTTGCGCGAGCCGACGACGATCACCACATCGCACTCCGGGGCGATCTCCTTGACCACGTGCTGCCGGTTGGAGGTGGCGTAGCAGATGTCGTCGCTGGGCGGCGACTGGAGCAGCGGCAGCCGCTGCTTGAGCCGGGCCACCGTCTCCAGCGTCTCGTCGACCGACAGCGTGGTCTGGGAGAGCCAGACCACCTTCTCCGGGTCACGGACGGTGACCTGGTCGACGCTGTCCGGGCCGTCGACGAGCTGGATGTGCGCGGGTGCCTCCCCGGCGGTGCCGATGACCTCCTCGTGCCCCTCGTGGCCGATCAGCAGGATGTCGTAGTCCTGCTGGGCGAACCGCCGGGCCTCGTGGTGCACCTTGGTGACCAGCGGGCAGGTCGCGTCGATCGCCTTGAGCGAGCGCTCCTCGGCCTGGGCGTAGACCTCGGGGGCGACGCCGTGGGCGGAGAAGATCACGGTGGCGCCCTCCGGCACCTCCTCGTTCTCCTCCACGAAGATGGCGCCCTTGGCCTCCAGCGTCCGCACCACGTGCTTGTTGTGCACGATCTGCTTGCGGACGTAGATCGGCGCGCCGTAGAGCTTCAACGCCTCCTCGACGGTCTGAACCGCCCGGTCCACGCCCGCGCAGTAGCCGCGGGGCTTGGCCAGGAGCACGCGCTTGCCGGTCCGGGGAGTCGTCTGCGCATCAGTCACCCGACCATGGTACGTGCGCCGGCAGCGCCCTGCCCCGGGCTGTCGGCGCCGGGCCGTAGGGTGGGCGGGTGAGCGCGGGTGAGGTGGGGCGGAGCACATCCCAGGGGCAAAGCACGTCCCAGGAGCGGAGCACGTCCCAGGAGCGGAGCACGTCCGAGGAGCCGTGGCCGGTCCGGGTGGTCAGCCAGAAGGTCGGGGCCTGGATCGCCCGGCTCGGCTGGGTCTGGGTCGACGGTCAGGTGGCGCAGATCAGCCGCCGCCCCGGCGCCTCCACCGTCTTCCTCACCCTGCGTGACCCGTCGGCCGATCTCAGCCTGACCGTCACCACCAACCGTGACGTGCTCGACTCGGGCGCGCCGGAGCTGCGCGAGGGCGCCCGGGTGGTGCTGCACGCCAAGCCCGAGTTCTACGCCGCGCGGGGCACGCTCAGCCTGCGCGCCGACGAGATCCGCCAGGTCGGCCTGGGCGAGCTGCTGGCCCGGTTGGAGAAGCTGAAGAAGCTGCTGGCCGCCGAAGGGCTGTTCGACCGGTCCCGCAAGCGGCGGCTCCCGTTCCTGCCCGGCCGGGTGGGCCTGATCACCGGGCGGGCCTCGGCGGCCGAGCGCGACGTGCTGACCAACGCCCGGCGCCGCTGGCCGGCGGTCGAGTTCCGCACGGTCAACGTGGCGGTGCAGGGGCCGAGCGCGGTGCCCGACATCGTGGCCGCGCTCAAGGTGCTCGACGCCGACCCGGAGGTCGACGTGATCGTCATCGCCCGCGGCGGTGGCGGCCTGGAGGATCTGCTGCCCTTCTCGGACGAGGCGCTGTGCCGGGCGGTCTTCGCCTGCCGCACGCCGGTGGTCAGCGCGATCGGCCACGAGACCGACGCGCCGCTGCTCGACCACGTGGCCGACGTCCGCGCCTCCACGCCCACCGACGCGGCGAAACGGATCGTGCCCGATCTGACCGAGGAGGTCCGTCTCATCGGTCAGGCCCGCTCCCGCCTGGAACGGGCCGTGCGCCACCTCGTGGACCGGGAGCAGCACCGGATCGACCTGCTCCGCTCCCGTCCGGTGCTGGCCCGGCCGCAGGTGATGGTCGACCAGCGGGCCGTCGAGGTCACCGCGCTGCACGACCGCGCCGGCCGGTGCCTGGAGCACCGGCTGGGGGCCGCCACCGACGACCTGCGCCACACCCTGGCCCGGCTGCGTGCCCTCTCCCCGGCGGCCACGCTCGACCGCGGCTACGCCATCGTTCAGCGCGGCGACGGCCACGTGGTCCGCGCGGCGTCCGAGGTGGCCAAGGGCGATCCACTGCGGGTACGCCTCGCCGAGGGCGAGCTGACCGCCACCGTCGACGGCTGATGGAATGGGACCGATGACTGAAGCGACCAAGAACGAGCAGCTCAGCTACGAGCAGGCCCGCGCCGAACTGGCGTCGGTGGTGGAGCGGTTGGAGGCCGGCGGCACCTCGCTGGAGGAGTCGCTGGCCCTGTGGGAGCGGGGCGAGCAGCTGGCCGGCGTGTGCCAGCGCCTGCTGGACGGTGCCCGGGCCCGTATCGACGCCGCCCGGCAGCGCACCGAGGACTGACGCGACAGGCGGCCGGGCTCGACCGGCGACGAAACCCATGGCACCGGAAAGCCGTATACCTCAGAGGCACAAGAATGCCTCTGAGGTATACGGCAAAGAAGTGCTGTGCACTCGCGACGGGGGCGCCCGTCAGTTGAACAGGTTGTAGAGCGCCGGCGGCGCCTCGACGACCTGGTCGGCCGAGGGCTTCTGGGCCGCGGCGGCACTGCCGTAGTCGGTGTAGGTGATCTTCACGTCCTGGGCGGCGGTCTGACCGGCGGCCGGGATCTTGAGCACCAGCTCGCTGAGCCGACCCTGCGGGTCGACCTTGGCGGTGAACGGCACCGACTGCGCCTGCGCCCCGAGCGCGGTGATCACAGCGGGGTCGAGCGAGCCGGCCTCGGCCGCCTTCGACACGTCGACGGTGCCCTCGTACCCGCCGTCGCCGGTCTGCCGCACCTCGGTGACGCCCTGGGTGAGCACGGCGCTGCCGGCCGGGTCGACCTTCTCGAAGTCGAAGCCCAGCGACCGGTTGCCCTTGATCCGGCTCTGGTCGAGGTGCTGGTACTTGCCGGTGTTGATGTTCTTCACCCCGGGGATCTGGGCCGCGGCGGTGCCGCCCAGCTCCAGCTTGACCCAGCTGTCCGGCTTGGCGTGGATGAGGTCCAGCTTCATCATCAGGTCCGACGACGGGTCACCGATCGTCATCCGCATCTCGGCGCTCTGGCTGGGCTCGTGCACCTGCCCCTCGGCGGTGGAGCCGGCGCCCGTCATGGTGAACCGGAAGTTGCCGTCCCGGATCGCGTTGGTGGAGTCGAGCAGCGCCTGCTTGGCCGCGCTGTTGGACGCCGAGGCGCTGGGGGCGACGCTGCCGGAGGCGCTGGGGGTCGCGGAGGCGTCGGAGGTTCCGTTGCCGTTACATGCCGCCAGGCCGGGAATGAGCAGCGCCGCGGCGAACGCGGTGGCGCTGAAGCGTCGTATCTTCACGTCAACCTCTCCAGGTGGGTCGTCCGGGCTCGTGTCCCTTCTGTTCCCTGAAGCGGCGTTCCGCAATCCCGGTCACCCGAGGGGGGACGTCAGCGCAGCGAGGTGGCGAGCCGGCGCAGCTCGGTCTCCCCCGCGTCGCCGACCACGATCACCGTGCGGTTCGGCTCCAGCAGGACCAGCGCCTGCTCGTTGCCGCGGGCGGTGTACCGCTGCCAGCTCAACCCGTCGGGCAGGTCGACCGGGCCCTGCGGCTGCCCGTCGCTCAGTTCGGCCGGCAGCAGCTTCTCCGCCGGGACGTTGCTCTCCACGAGCTGCGCGCCCCGACCTTCGGGCGTCACGTATCCGATCCGCAGCGTCGCGCCGTCCGCGACGGTCTGGAAGCGGGCGTTGACCGTACGCCAGTCGTCGCCCAACCCGGTCGGTTGGGCGACCGGGAAGACGTTGGCCGACCGGGCCTGTTCCAGGGCGGGCGCCGGGTCGACGGTGACCGGCGAGTCACCGCCGAGGAAACCCCGGTAGAAGGCGATCAGCAGCGCGATCGGCACCAGCAGGATCAGCAGCGACAGCACCATGTCCTTCGGTGACCGCTCGGAGCGGGCCTTCTCCCGGCCCGGGGGCGGCGCCTGCCGCTCCCCCGCGTCCGCCACCGGCACGGGCGGCTCGACCAGCGCGGGCGGACCGTCCGGCGGCGTCTGGCCGGCGTCCGGGCGCACCGGCGGCTGGCCGCCGGGCGGGGTGGCGTCGAGCGGTACGCGATCGGCAGGCTGCGCGGGTTCCACCCGGCCATTGTCGCAGCCGCACGGGCGAGGTGATCCTGGCCTCCTCCGCCCCGCCGGGGCGGTGAACCTGAGATCGTGTGAGGATCAGCGACAAAACCGGCGGCGGCGACGGCCGCACTCCCGCCGGTCCACCCCGCAACGTCGCGAGGAGGAGGCCGCCATGACAACCACCAGGACGCGGACGCCCCAGGATCTCGACCGCAATCTCGCCCTCGATCTGGTCCGGGTCACCGAGGCCGCGGCCATGGCCGCAGGCCGTTGGGTCGGCCGGGGCGACAAGGAGGGCGGCGACGGCGCCGCCGTCGACGCCATGCGCAAGCTGATCAACTCGATCCCGATGCGCGGCGTCGTGGTGATCGGCGAGGGCGAGAAGGACAACGCCCCGATGCTCTTCAACGGTGAGGAGGTCGGCGACGGGACCGGCCCCGAGGTGGATGTGGCGGTCGACCCGATCGACGGCACCACCCTGATGAGCAAGGGCATGCCGAACGCGCTCGCGGTGCTCGCGGTCGCCGAGCGGGGCGCGATGTTCGACCCGAGCGCGGTCTTCTACATGGAGAAGCTGGCCGTCGGCCCGATGTACGCCGACGTGGTCGACATCAACGCCGGGGTGGCCGAGAACATCCGCCGGATCGCGAAGGTCAAGGGCACCGACACCGCCGACGTGACGGTCTGCGTGCTCGACCGGTCGCGCCACGACGACCTGGTGAAGCAGATCCGGCGGGCCGGCGCCGGCATCCGGCTGATCTCCGACGGTGACATCGCCGGCGCGATCGCGGCGGCCCGAGGCGAGTCGGACGTCGACGTGCTGATGGGCATCGGCGGCACTCCCGAGGGCATCACCGCGGCCTGCGCCCTCAAGTGCATGGGCGGCGTCATGCAGGCGAAGCTCTGGCCGAAGGACGAGCAGGAGCGGGAGAAAGCGCTGGCCGCCGGGCACGACCTGGACCGGGTGCTGTTCACCGACGACCTCGTCACCGGCGACAACTGTTTCTTCGTCGCCACCGGCGTCACCTCCGGTGACCTGCTGCGCGGGGTGCGGTACCGGGCCGGCGGGGCGTACACCCAGTCGATCGTGATGCGGTCGAAGAGCGGCACGATCCGGGTCATCGACTCGTACCACCGCCTGGAGAAGCTCGCTCTCTACTCGGCGGTCGACTTCGACGGGCGCCCGTTGGCCGAGCAGGAGTGACGACCGGGACGGCGGCGCCGCCGACGCTGTCGACCGGTCGGCGGATCGCCGGCGTCGGGCTGGCCACCGCCTCCGGCGTGCTGGTGGCCCTGCAGTCCCGGATCAACGGCGAGTTGGGCGTACGGCTGGCCGACGGGATCGCCGCCGCGGCGGTCTCGTTCGGCCTGGGGCTGCTGATCCTGCTGGTGCTGGTCCCCGCCACCCCCGGTGGCCGGCGGGGACTGGCCGCCCTGCGCGGCGCCCTGCGCACCGGCGCGCTGCGCCCCTGGCAGTGCCTCGGCGGGGTGTGCGGCGCGTTCCTGGTGGCGACCCAGGGGTTGACCATCGGCGCGCTCGGCGTGGCGGTGTTCACCGTCGCGGTGGTGGCCGGGCAGTCCGGCAGCAGCCTGCTGGTCGACCGCGCCGGCATCGGCCCGACCGGCCGGCGACCGGTCACCCCGAACCGGCTCGTCGGCGCGGTGCTCACCGTGCTGGCCGTGCTGCTGGCGGTGGGCGACCGGCTCGGCGACCCGGGCGCGCTGGCGCTGGCCCTGCTGCCGCTGGCCGCCGGCGTGGGCATCGCCTGGCAGCAGGCGGTGAACGGCCAGGTCCGGGCGGTGGCGGGCAGCGCGGTCATCGCGACGCTCGTCAACTTCACCGTCGGCACGGTGGCGCTGCTCGCCACGTTCGCGGTGGAGGTCGCCGTGCGGGGCCGGCCGGCCGGCGGCCTGCCGAGCGAGCCGTGGCTCTATCTGGGCGGCCCCATCGGCATCGTGTTCATCGCGCTGGCCGCCGCGCTCGTCCGGTTCACCGGGGTGCTGCTGCTCGGCCTGGCCACCATCGCCGGGCAGATCGTCGGCGCGGTGCTGCTGGACGTGGGGCTGCCGACCGCCGCCTCGCACCCGGGGGTGAACACCCTGCTCGGCGCCGCGCTGACCCTGGTGGCCGTCCTGGTCGCCGCCTTCGGTAAGGCGGGGCCCCCGCTCAACGCTTCCGGTAGAGGCGGGGCCCCCGCTTAACCACCCAGCCCCGCCTACCGTCCGGGGGCGGACGAGGCGGCGGGACGGCTGCGAAGGTCGGTGACGATCTCCTCGACGATCCGGTCCAGCGGGGTCGGGTCGATGCCGAGCGTGGCGGTGGCGGCGGTGGAGTCCAGCACGAACGGCCGGGCGAACTGGTGCGCCGTCTCGCGCACCTCCCGGGCGAACGGGTTGACCACGCCGGCCGCCCAGAGCACCGGGTAGGGCATCCGGGTCAGCCGCGGCGCGGGCGCGCCGGCCCGGGCCGACGCCAGGTCGGCCAGCTCGCGTACGGAGACCGCCGGCGCGCTGGGCACGTGCCAGGCCCGCCCCCAGGCCCGCGGGTCGGTCGCGGCGGCGACCAGGGTACGGGCGACGTCCGGGACGTACGTCCAGGTGTGCGGGGCGTCCCAGTCGACCGGGAGGAACACCCGCTGCCCGGCGAGCACCCGGGACAGCACCATCATGGCCAGCGAGGTGCCGCCGACGCCGATGTAGTCGGAGCCGCGTACCTCGGTGACCCGGGCCCGACCGGCGCGGTGCGCGGCCAGCGCGTCGGCCCACATCCGGTTGCGGACCCGGCCTTTGGTGCCGGTGGCGGCGAGCGGGGTCGCCTCGGTCATCGGCGCGTCGACCGGGCCGTAGCCGTAGAGGTTGCCGACGGTGGCGAGCACCGCGCCGCTGCGTTCGGCGGCGGTGAGCAGCGCGGCGGCCAGCGGCGGCCAGTCCGTCGCCCATCGGTGGTAGGCCGGGTTGGCGCAGTTGTGCAGCGCGACCGCGCCTTCGGTCAGCGCGGTGAGCCGGTCGGCGTCGCCGGCGTCCGCGGCGATCCGCTCGACCGCCGGGTGGTCCGGGCCGGTGCCGCGCCGGGTGACCACTCGCACCCGGTCGCCTCGCTCGGCGAGGAGGCGGGCGGTGGCGGTGCCGACGGGTCCGGCGCCGACGATCACGTGCAGGGCCATGGCTGGTCCACCTTTTCTGAAGCAGTAGTCCGAATGGAGAGCACCGCTCTCGAAGAAGAGCATGACTCAGGGAACGGTCGCCGTCAAGAGCAGTGCTCTCGCTTTTGATTGCTGCTCTCATTCGTGGCACAGTGAGGGCATGGTCGCTCCCTCGCTCCGCGCCCGGGTCCGCGCCGGCATGATCGAAGAGATCAAGGCGGTCGCCCGCCGCCACCTGGCCACCGACGGCGCCGACCTCTCGCTGCGCGCCGTCGCGCGGGACCTCGGCATGGTCTCCTCGGCGATCTACCGCTACTTCCCCAGCCGGGACGACCTGCTCACCGCGCTGATCCTGGAGGCGTACGACGCGCTCGGCGACGCGGTGGAGAGGGCCGACGCCGCCGCCGACCAGGACGACCTGCGCGGGCGCTGGCACGCCGCCTGCCGGGCGGCACGCACCTGGTCGCTGGCGCACCCCGCCGAGTACGCGCTGCTCTACGGCAGCCCGGTCCCCGGCTACGCGGCCCCGGACGACACGGTCGCGCCGGCCCAGCGTCCCCCGATGACGCTGATCGGCATCCTGCGCGACGGGGTGGACACCGGCCGCCTCGCCCCGCCGGACGCGGACCTGCCCGAGCCGCTCCGCGGCGACGTGGCCGACCTGGTCGACCAGACCGGCGTGGCGCTGCCGCCCGCGCTGATGGCGCGCGGGATGGCCGGCTGGACCCAGCTCTTCGGGCTGATCAGCTTCGAGCTGTTCGGCCGGATCAACCGGGCGTTGCCGCACCGCGACGAGTACTTCGACCACCAGATCGGCCTGATGGCCGACCTGCTCGGCCTGCCCTGACGGCGGTCAGCGGGCCGGGCCGGGCCACTGCCCCGCCGACGGCGGGTAGGGCGGATCCGCCGGGTGGGACGGGGGTGGCCAGTACGGCCAGGGCGCCTGCCAGGGCTCGATCAGCCGCGCCGCCCGCCAGCCGAGCACCAGCCCCGGCAACGTGGCCGGCAGGGTGAGCAGGACGGCGATCACGGCGTAAACCGGTCGGCCGTGGAGCCAGCCGGCGAGCGGCAGCGCGGTCAGCACCAGGGTGAGCGCGGCGGCCAGGAGCACCTCGGCGGTCCACCGGCCGGGGGCCCGCCGCGCCCAGTTCGGAATCAGCGCCAGCAACGTGCCGACCAGCAGCAGGAAGGCGCACCCGATGGCCGCCGTCGGCGCGAGGAGGTCGTCGGTGGTCCAGACCGGCAGCAGCGCCAGCGCGACGAGAGACAGCACCACCAGGAGCGGGGACGACAGCGACAGGCCGTAGCCGGTGGTGTGACCGGCCCGCATCCCCGACACGATCAGCACGAAGGCCGCCAGCGCGAACGCCAGCGTCACGGCCCGCAACGGGTCGTTGTGCCGATCCATCGGCGAGATGGTGTCCAGTGGCGGTGGGTTCGCCCCCCACTGCCCGCCGGTGAACCCGATCCGCTGCCACCGCCCGTCCGCGCCCCGCACCGCGAAGCCGTCCCGGCCGTTGGCGACCAGCACGACGTGCCCCCCGGCACCGATGTCCAGCACCGCCAGATCCTGACCGGCGATCCGTTCCCCGCGTGGTCCGGCCTCCTGGTAGCGGGCGTTCAGGAGGGCCCGCTGCTCCTCGGTGACCTGCCAGGACAGGTGCCAGTTCCGGCCGGCGTCGTCGCTGGCCTCCACCCGGATGCGGCCGGGCGTCAACCGGTAGCAGTGCTGCGGCGAAGCCGTCGAGCAGTCCTCCCGGGCGGGCGACGCCGGGTCTGCCGACCGGGACGTCAGGAGCGCCACCTCGCCGGCCGTGGCGTCCCGCCACGTCAGCCCGGCGTCCTCGCTGATCCGCCACTGCGAGGCGACGGGACGGCTGTCGGGCCCCCGGCTGTCCGCGATACCGGCCACGAGCCGGCCGTCGACCACGGCCGCGTCGACCGCGTCGGGAGAGTGGAGCGCGCTGGTGGCCGCCACCGCGAACGTCGCCGCCGGCAGCAGCACGAGCAGGCGGACCAGCCGGGCGGAGCGACGCCCCACCGGGTCGTGCCGGGCCTGGTGCCCCGCCCAGCCGGCCACCGCGAGCGCCGGCAGGGCGAGCAGGTCGGTCCGGTCGGCGCGGACCAACGACGGCCCGCTGACCATGCCCCAGAGGTCCGAGGCGGCCGTCGCGGCGTACCCGCTCGTCTTGACCACGGCGAACCCGACGCCGACCGAGCCGAGCGCGACCAAGGCGGCGACCCGGGCCCGCAGCCGGGGCGCGACCAGCGTGACCAGCACGGCCACCAGAGGCGGCGCGAGCACCAGACCGGCGACGTCGCTCAGCTTGCCGGTGACCGGCCCGGGCCACGCGGCCTTGAGCACGTGGTCGTTGAGCAGCAGGACGATCAGCGCGAGCACGGTCACCGGCTGGCCCAGCCAGGCCAGCGCCACCCGGGCGCCGTCGGGCGCGGTCGAGTCGGGACGGGTCATCCGTCCATCGTGGGCACCGACGGTCTCGGTGCGGCCACACGGTGGTGAGGATCCGGCCTCAGGTGCCGTCGGAGGAGTGGCCGGGGAAGAGGTGCGCGGTCGGGTCGATGGCGACCGCCGCGTTGTTGACCGCGGTCGCCGCCTCGCCGAAGCCGGTGGCGATCAGGCGGACCTTGCCCGGGTACTCGGTGATGTCGCCGGCCGCGAAAACCCGGGGCAGGTTGGTGGCCATCGCGCTGTCCACCAGGATGTGCCGCCGGTCGAGCTGGAGACCCCACTCGGCGAGCGGGCCCAGGTCGGCGGTGAAGCCGAGCGCGGCCACGACGGTGTCCACCGGCAGCGTCTCCGCGGCGCCGCCGCGTACGGTCAGCTCGGCGCCGGTGACGCGTTCCTCCCCGTACAGCCGGCTCACCTCGGCGTTGACCACGACCCGCACCGGCAGCTCGCGGACCCGCTCGACGGTCGCGGCGTGCGCGCGGAAGCGGTCCCGCCGGTGCGCCAGGGTCACCGACCGGGCCAGCGGGGCGAGCGTGGCCGCCCAGTCGAAGGCCGAGTCGCCGCCACCGACGATGAGCACGTGCCGGTCGGTCAGCTCGGTCGGCTGGGGCACGAAGTAGACGATCCCGGTGCCGGTGAAGCTCTCCGCCACCGGCAGCGGCCGGGGCGAGAAGCTGCCCAGCCCGCCGGTCACCACCACCGCGCCGCAGCCCAACTGCTCACCGCCGGCCAGCCCGAGCACCGGCCGCCCGTCGAGGTAGGACAGCTTCTCCGCGCGTACGCCGAGCAGGTATTCGGGATGGAACGGCGCGGCCTGGGCGACCAGGTTCGCGACCAGCTCCCGGCCCTTCACCGCGGGGAAGCCCGCGACGTCGAGGATCAGCTTCTCCGGGTACATCGCGGTGACCTGCCCGCCCGGCTCGGGCAGCGCGTCGATCACGGCCACCGAGAGCCCACGGAACCCGGCGTAGTAGGCGGCGAAGAGCCCGGCCGGGCCGGCACCGATCACGGCGACATCGACCTCGCGCATGGCGTACCGTCACTTTCCGCCCGGGGGTGGATCAACGTGTGCTGATGCCGACGGTAGGCGGACGGACGGCCGTGGGCAAGCACGTCCCGCTGATGGACGGACGCGTCGTCAGGGCAGGGTGACGGGCGGTGATCCGAGGCGGTCCGGTGCGCCGGTGTTGCCACGGCGGCGGAACAGGATCGCCGCGACCACGCCGCCGAGCAGCCCGAACAGGTGGCCCTGCCAGGAGATCCGCTCGTCGGTGGGGAGGATGCCCAACAGCTGCCAGCCGTAGAGCAGGCCGACCAGCAGCACGACGGCGAAGTTCCACCAGCTCCGCTCCACCACGCCCCGGGTGATCAGAATGCCGAGGTAGCCGAAGATCACCCCGCTCGCGCCGACCACCACGGAGGTGGGCGAGCCGGTGAACCACACGCCGAGGCCGCTGACCACGATGATCACCGCGGTGGACCAGAGGAACCGGCGGGTGCCGGCGGCCAGCACGAACGTGCCGAGCAGGATCAGCGGGATGCTGTTGCTGTAGAGGTGGTTCCAGCCGGCGTGCAGGAACGGCGAGAAGAAGACGCCGTCCAGGCCCTGGATCCGGTGCGGGATGATGCCGGCGGTGACGTCGAGGTTGAGTCGCAGGCCGACGTCGAGCGCCTCGATGAGGAACAGCACCGGCACGACCGCGCACATCGCGACGAAGGCCCGGCCGAGCGACGCGTAGAAGGCGTCGGTGCCGAACCGGTTGGGGTCTCCGCCGCGAGGGCTGTCCTGCCAGGTCACCCACCAAGAGCTATCAGTAAATGCGGCCGGCCGCCAGTCGGGGGCGAGACGACGGCGGCGGGACACGCGGATCTCCGCGCGTCCCGCCGTCGATCAGGCTGTCAGTACCAGCCTTCGCTCTGCGACTGCTGCCACGCGCCGCACGGGGTGTCGTAGCGGCCCTTGATGTAGCCGAGGCCCCACTTGATCTGGGTGGCGGGGTTGGTCCGCCAGTCGTCGGCCACCGAGCTCATCTTGCTGCCCGGCACGGCCTGCGGAATCCCGTACGCGCCGGAGCTGCTGTTGGAGGCCTTCGGGTTCCAGCCGCTCTCCTTGTTCCAGAGCTTGTCCAGACAGGGGAACTGGTCGATGCCGAAGCCCTTGTCGAGCATGATGGCGCAACCGACCTTCCGGTTGCCGCTGTACTCCGCGCACGAGGCGGGGATCGGCCCGTCGTACGGCTTGGCCTTGGTCTCGGCTGTCACCTTGGCCTCGGCCTCCGCCGCGTCCCGCTCCTTCTTGCGGTTCGCGGCTGCCTTCTCGGCCGCCTTGGCCCGTTCGGCGGCTTCCTTCGCCGCCGCCGCGGCACGCAGCTTGGCCTGGTATTCCGCGGCCCGCTGCTTCGACGACCGCAGGCGATGGTCGGCCTGCCGTTCGCGCTGGTAGGTGTATTCGGTCTGGTCGACCTGGCGGCCGACCTGCGCGGTCAGACCCTGCTGCTGGGTCTGACGATCCTCGCCCAGGTAGAAACCGCCGGCAACGCCCACGGAGAGCAGTGCGACAGCGGCCGTACGGGCGCCGAACCGGCTCCACAGCCGACTCACGAAGTTTCCCTTCGTCGGAGACAGGGACACGACACCATGCGTGGCCGGGGTCGGCCGCGCCCGGGTGCCGTGAGCGCCCCGCCCCGACGGTCTCGGCCGCCGCACCGGGCCTCGTGGCTCCCGCCGTCCGTGGCGGAGAATGCTCGACGAGCCGTCCGGTGCGTATGGGGCTCCAGGCACTGTCTCGGCACTGGAGTTGTCGGTGGCGCTCGATGGACACCATCGCGCACGGTGAGGCTGGTGGGAAACCGCGGAGGACAAAAGTGATCTGCGCCACATAAAGAATGCGCATGAATTAGGACAAATATCCGCCTCAGCTCGGGATGTCCTCCAGCAGGTCGGTGACCATCGCGGCGATCGGAGATCGCTCCGATCGGCTGAGGGTGACGTGCGCGAAGAGTGGATGCCCCTTCAGCGCCTCGATCACCGCGGTCACACCGTCGTGCCGGCCGACCCGGAGGTTGTCGCGTTGCGCCACGTCGTGGGTGAGCACCACCCGCGAGCCCTGGCCGATCCGGGAGAGCACGGTGAGCAGGACCCCTCGCTCCAACGACTGGGCCTCGTCGACGATGACGAACGCGTCGTGCAGGCTCCGACCCCGGATGTGGGTGAGCGGCAGCACCTCCAGCAGCCCGCGCGAGGTGACCTCATCCAGCACGTTCTCGTGCACCACCGCGCCCAGCGTGTCGAAGACGGCCTGGGCCCAGGGCGACATCTTCTCCGACTCCGAGCCGGGCAGATAGCCGAGTTCCTGGCCGCCGACCGCGTACAGCGGGCGGAAGACGATCACCTTCTTGTGCCGGCGGCGCTCCATCACCGCCTCCAGGCCGGCGCAGAGGGCCAGCGCCGACTTGCCGGTGCCGGCCCGGCCACCCATCGAGACGATACCGATCGACTCGTCCAGCAGCAGGTCGAGCGCGATCCGCTGCTCCGCCGAACGCCCGTGCAGGCCGAACGCCTCCCGGTCGCCACGGACCAGCCGCACCGTCTTGTCGGGCTGCACCCGGCCGAGCGCCGAACCCCGCGCCGAGTGCAGCACCAACCCGGTGTGGCAGGGCAGGCCCGCGGCGGCGTCGGAGTCCAGCGCGTCGCCCGCATACAGCCGGCCGATCTCCTCCTCGGCCAGCTCCAGCTCGGCCATCCCGGTCCAGGTCGGGTCGCTGGCCTGGCCGTGCCGGTACTCGTCCGCGCGCAGGCCGACCGACGCCGCCTTCACCCGCAGCGGCATGTCCTTGCTGACCAGGGTCACCTCACGCCCCTCGGCGGCGAGGTTGAGCGCCACCGAGAGGATCCGGGCGTCGTTCGACTCGTTGCGGAAGCCGGGCGGCAGCACGCCGTCGTCGGTGTGGTTGAGCTCCACCCGCAACGTGCCGCCCTGGTCGTTGGCGGGCACCGGCCGGTCCAGCCGGCCGTGCCGCACCCGCAGCTCGTCAAGCATGCGCAGCGACTGGCGGGCGAACCACCCGAGTTCGGGATGGTGCCGCTTGCCCTCCAACTCGGAGATGACCACCAGCGGCAGCACCACCTCGTGCTCGGCGAAGCGGTGGAACGCCGCCGAGTCGGAGAGCAGGACGGAGGTGTCCAGCACGAATGCCGGGCCCGCTGGTCGAGGCTCCTCGGTGGCGGCAGCGGCGGCGGTGCGCCGGCTGCGGGTGGTCCGACGGGCGGTGGCGGTCGCGGCCGGGGTCTGGTCGGCACCGGCGGGGGTACGGCGAGTGGTCACAGGCCTGCTCCGCGGATGGGCACCCGGCCACCCGAGTTCCGCCTCTTCCGGTGCCCGGCGGACACGGGGTCGGATGCGGGCCCCGTGCGCGAGGTCGCAGGTCCGGGCTGTCCGGCTGGCCCGGGAAAACCCCGCGCCATGCCTAGACGCTAATCCCCGTGGGCCCGCGCGGCTAGGGGTCCGGGTGGATCATCGATGAACACGTGAGAAAGCGGCCGGGATGCATGCCCCCTGCGCGCATCCCGGCCGGTCAGGTGGGGCCTCAGCCGGAACGGCGGACCAGGGTCCCGGCCCTCGGCCCGGCGGTCGCCGCGGTGAACGAGGACCCGGTGTACGTGGTGCCCGCGCGGACGGCCGGCCCACCGAGCTGAGCGGTCGCGGTGACCCGTACCGCCGGGGCGCCGGGCCGGGCGGTGACCGCGGCCGGCACGGCGGTGCCGTCGAACGGCGTGGTCGCCCGCCCGACCGACGTCACCACGGTCGGGGCGGGGCCGGACAGCGCCGAGGCGATGGCGGCCTGGGCGTCCCGACGCCGGCGGTTCCAGGCGCCCCGGTCGCCGTCGAAGTAGCCCTGCCGGTAGCCGAACCGGTAGCCGATCCGGTAGCTGAGCTGGCCGTGCAGCCGGCCGGCGGCGTAGCAGGTGGAGCCGAGCACCAGGACGAGGACGACGGCGAGAAAGGGGCTCATCGCTCGTCCGCCCCGGGTAGCGGGTCGACCACCAGCAGCCGCTCCAGGTCGTCGGTGCTGACCTCCTCGACCAACTCGACGCTGATCCGGCACCCGTCCAGGATCACCTCGGCGACGGACGCCCGGCGGATCTCGCCACCGGAGTCGTAGACGCGCACGCTCAGTTCGGGACAGCCGAGATGGGTACGCCAGGCGTCCCACTCCGCCCGGTCACCGACGCTCATCGAGAGGTAGCGGCAGCCTCGGGCGAGGTAGAGGCGCCACGGGGCGCTCAATCCGGCGGAGACTCCGTCCGCAATCAACCGGAACGCCTGGGCGCGGGTCGCGAGCTCGGTCACGAGACCCCCTCCGCAACCGCGGAGTGACGCATGTGAGCACTCGTCGTCTCAAACACGTGACACACCGTAAGTTGTCTCATGAGCGTGACAGTATCAGCTTTTCGTCCGTTTGCCGCCGTACTCGTGTCTATCTATTCTGCCCGGGTGACACCCCTCAGGAGCAGCTCTGGATCGTTTACCGGACAAGCCGGATCAGCGTCACGTCGGCGTGACAACAGCGTGCCGAGTCACCCTGGAACGACCGACTGGTCGTACCGTCACGGGGTGAGTGAGACGACCAATGCACGGAAGATCGCTTTCGCCACCTTCGTCCGGCGGGCGCTGGACGACGCCCGGGCCATGCGGGCCTGGAGCGGCACCGAGGTCTCCCGGCGCACCGGCGTCTCCCGCCAGACCATCAACCGCTGGGTCCGCGGCGACTGGGCCAGCGACCCCGAGGCCGAACGCGTGGTCGCGTTCTGCGAGGGGCTCGGGCTCGACCCGACCACCGGGTTCACGGCGCTCGGCTGGGACCGGGCGACCGGCCCCCGCGCCGCACCCACCCCGCCGCCGATGGACCCGGACGTCGAGGCGCTGCTGCGTCGGCTGGTCGACCCGAACGTGTCCGACGCGGAGAAGTTCCACATTCGAGAAACCATTCGTTACCTCGCATATCGCCCGACTCTTCCGGCGAATGTCCGGAATAGGGGTAAACAAGCCGGGTAGTTCCTCAGATGGCGAAAGAACGGAAGGTCAGTCCCGATCGTTTCGCCTCGGGGACGGACCGGACCCGCTAGCGTCCACGTTTGTACTGCTAAGGGCCGTCGTCGGCGGGGGGACGGAACACAGCCGAATCCAGCCCTGCGGGACAGAAGGAGGGGTCTGTCCATGACCCTGAAATGGTTGGCAGTCGTGGTCGCGGTGGTGTCGGTGACATCCTGCGTGACCGGCAACGTGGTGGTCGGCGTGCTGAACGGCGGGCAGCTTCCCCTGGTCGTCAATCTCCTCGCGCTCACCACGGCCGGCACAGCGGTGATCCTCGCCGTCGTCGCCGAGTTGCACGACCGGCTCAACGACCGGGTCAGCGCGCTCACCGAGTTCCTGGTGGCGCGGCTCAACGAGATCGAGGCGCACACCGGCGACCGGAACACCGGCTTCGTGGAGGGCTACCTGCTCAGTCACGGGCAGGAGGCGGCCGTGGTGCCGTTCGGGCGCCGGGGACGAGGAACCGCCGAACGCTGACTCCCACGTCGCCCCGACGTCACATCTCGGCCACGAATACGCCGCCCGGCGCGGGGTACGCTGTCGCGCGTGCCGCCGTTGAATCTGGGCAACCAGCAGCCGAAGACTCCGTTGGACGCCGAGCACGCCTGGCGTGCCACCGCCGCCCGCGCGGGTGACGTCGTGCTCTTCTTCGACTTCGACGGCACACTCGCGCCGGTCGACGACGACCCCACCGCGGTCCGGCCCGCGCCGAAGGTGCTGGCCGCGCTGGAGGCGCTCGCCCCACGCGTACGCCGGATCGCCATCGTCTCCGCGCGCCCGGTGGAGTTCCTCCGCGACCAACTGAGCGGCCTCGCCGGCGTCGACCTGTACGGGCTCTACGGCCTGGAGCACAGCCACTCCGGCGGCGAGACGGTCACCGAGCCGGCCGCCCTGCCCTGGGTGCCGACCATGGCCGAGCTGGCCGAACAGGCCGAGGCCGAGCTGCCGCCCGGCGCCCTGGTCGAGTTCAAGCGGCTCTCCGTCGCGCTGCACTGGCGTACCGCCCCGCAGCTCGGTGACGTGGTGCAGGAGTGGGGCCGGGCCCGCGCCGAACGGCTGGGCCTGCGCTGCCAGGCCGGTCGCATGGTGCTGGAGCTGAAGCCGCCGGTCGACCGGGACAAGGGCATGGTCATCGGCGAGACGGTCCGGGACGCCGGCGGCGCCTGGTATTTCGGCGACGACGTCTCCGACATCAAGGCGTTCGCCGCGCTGCGCGCCCGCGCCGCCACCGACCCCGACTTCCTCGGTGTCTGCGTGGCCGTCGCCAACCCGGAGACCGGGCACGAGGTGGCCGACGCCGCCGACCTCACGCTCGACTCCCCGGCCGCCCTCGGCGACTTCCTCACCGCCGCCCTGCCCCACCTGACCTGAGCCCCGCCGCCCTCCCGTCGGTCCTGCGCTCGCCACCCTCCTCGTTGATCTTGCGCTTACCGCCCCGACAAAGGGGGTGGAAGCCCCGTGCGCGGGGCCGAATCTGCAAGATCAGCGTGAGGGGCGGGCTCAGACGCCGTAGCGGCGTTGGCGGGTGGCGTAGGAGCGCAGGGCCCGGAGGAAGTCGACCTTGCGGAAGTCGGGCCAGTTCAGCTCGCAGAAGTAGAACTCCGAGTGCGCGCTCTGCCAGAGCATGAAGCCGGAGAGCCGCTGCTCGCCGCTGGTCCGGATGATCAGATCGGGGTCGGGCAGCCCCTTGGTGTAGAGATGCTCCGAGATGTGCTCGACGTCGATCGTGGTGGCCAACTCCTCGAGCGTGCCGCCCTGCGCCGCGTGCTCCAGCAGCAGCGAGCGGACCGCGTCGGCGATCTCGCGCCGGCCGCCGTACCCCACCGCGATGTTGACCTGGGCCCCGCCGTCGCGGTCCCGGGTGCGCTCCGCGGCGCCCTTCAACGCGGCCGCGTGCTGCGCCGGCAGCACGTCGAGCGCGCCCACCATGCGCAGTCGCCAGGGGTTGCCCTCCTCGGCCAGCTCGCTGGTGAGGTCCGCGATGATCTGGAGCAGCGGGTCCAGCTCGCCGGCCGGTCGGGAGAGATTGTCGGTGGAGAGCAGCCAGAGCGTGACGTGCCCGACGCCGGCCGCGTCGCACCAGCGGAGCAGCTCCTTGATCCGCTCGGCACCCATCCGGTGGCCGTCGTTCGGATCGACCAGGCCCATCTCCCGGGCCCACCTGCGGTTGCCGTCGCACATCACGCCGACGTGCGCGGGCACGGGCCGGCCCGCGAGCTTCGCCGTCAGCCGGCGCTCGTACACGGAGTAGAGGAGTTTCCGCAGAGTCATCACCTTGCAGGGTAGCGACCCGCGCGAGAGATCAGTGCCGCGGTGGCGCATCGCGGGACGGCCGGTCGTTTCCGGGCCGCCGCGGACGCGGCACACCGGCGGCGATCACGGCCAGCGTGCGCGCGTCCAGCCGGCCGTCGCCGAGCCCCAGCTCCACCACCGTCCGGTAGACCCGCTCGTCCCGGCCGGCCGCGCCGACCACCGCGTCCACCACCCACCGCCGCCGGGCCAGCCAGGCCGCCGCCGAGCTGTGCCGCAGGTGGGCGCCGAGCCGGTCGCGCAGCGCGGCCGCGTACCGGCGGGCCGCCTCGGCGGGCGCGCCGGCCGCCGCCGCCCCGGCCAGCGCGCCGGAGCGCAGCGCGTAGAAGATGCCCTCGCCGGTGAACGGGTTGATCAACGACAGCGCGTCGCCGGCCAGCACAATCCGGCCCCGGCCCGGCGTCGGCCGGTGGGTGGAGAGCGGCAGGTGGTGCGCCCGCAGGTCGGTCACCGTGGTCGGGTCGGTGCCGGGCAGCAGCGCGGCCATCCGGGCCAGCAGGTGCGCGCGGGTCAGCGGCTCGCCGCGCAGCACCTCCCCGTACCCGACGTTCGCGCGCCCGTCACCGATCGGGAAGGCCCAGGCGTACGCGGGCCAGCGCGCCGCCGAGGTGACGATGAGCTGCTCGGGCGGGCCGGGCGGCGCGGGCGCGTAGCCCCGGATGGCGAGCGCGAGGTGCCGGTCCGGGTTCACCGGGCAGCCGAGTGCCCGCCGCAGCACCGAACCGGCGCCGTCCGCCCCGACCACCGCCCGGGCGGCCAGTTCGCCGTCGAGCACCACCCGGTCGGCGGTCACCTCCACCCGGCGTACGGTGTGCCGCCGCAGTTCGGCCCCGCCCTCGACCGCGGCCCGGACCAGGCGCGCGTCGAACACCCGCCGAGGCACCGTGTAGGCGGGCCGGGGCAGGGTCCGGGCCACCGTGCCGCCGCCCGGCCCGACCAGGCGCAGCGCCGGCAGGGGCGGGTACCCGTCGACGGCGCCGGTCACCCCCAGCTCGGCGAGGACGTCCACCGCGTGCGCGGCGATGCCGTCCCCGCACGCCTTGTCGCGCGGGAAGTCGTACCGGTCGAGCAGCAGCACCCGCGCCGCCCCGGCCCGCCGGGCGCCGAGCGCCGCCGCCGCCCCGGCCGGCCCCGCCCCCACCACCACGACGTCCCACACCGCACCACCCACTGCCTCATCCTCCCCCCTGCCGCCGGTGATCAAGGGGTTTGCGTCGGGAGGCGCGCCCGCGGTGACGCGAACTCCTTGATCAGCGCGGTGAGGTGGGGTGGGTGGGCGGGTTGGCGGGGCGGGCGGCACGGTGCAGGGACCAGAGGCAGAGCGCGGCGGCGCTGACCAGGGGGGCGCCGTCGCGGATCAGGCCGTCGACGCCGAGCAGCCACCAGCAGAGCGGGAGGTCGAGCGCGAGCACGCCGAGCGTCACCACCACAAGCGCCCGGCGGGCCCAGCCCTTTCCGCGCAGCAGGAACGCGGTGCAGAACAGCACCGCGTAGCTGGCCGCGATGCCGGCGGCGAGCCAGCACAGCACCGCCGGCACGGCCGCGAGCCCGCCGTCCAGCAGCGAGCCGGTCGCCACCAGCGCCGGCACCAGCATCAGCGGGCTGTAGGTGAACGCCGCGACCCGGGCGGTGAGCAGCCACCCGTTCGCCTGCGGGCGCCTCGGCGTCACCTCGCGCCAGGAGATCGTCCCGCCCTCGACCACGAGACCCTTGCGGTGCCGGACCAGGTGGGCGCGGACCGTGTCGGAGCGGTAGAGCAGCACCACCACGGCGACGCAGAGCGCGGTGAGCGCGGCGAAGCCGAGCAGGCCGGGCAGCGCGGGCACGCCGGCCCGCGGCACGACCAAGCGGCCCACCGCGAAGATCGTGGTCACGGCCAGGATCAGCCCGAACGGCCGGGCCGCCACCCGGCCGGCGTTGACGTGCCCGATCAGCAACAGGAAGCCGAGCGACCGGAGCATCGCCCAGCCGGTGCGTACGGCGAGGCCGAACTCCTGCTCCGGTGCGTACCAGTAATTGAGCAGCTCGACCACGACGGTCGCCCCCGCCGTCACGGCGAGCAACGTGGTCAGCGCCCGGACGGCGGACGGCCGCCGGACCTCGACAGGTTCGGCGGCCGTCCTCATGGCATCCGGTCTTGCCCGGTGCGGGCAGTCGGCACACCTGCTACTTCTGCGGCTCCGCGTCCAGCCGGGCGCGCAGCGCGTCCAGCTCGGCCCAGAGCACGCCGGGGAGCTTGTCCCCGAACTTCTCGAACCACTCGGTGACCAGCGGAAGCTCCTTGCGCCACTCCTCCGGGTCGACCTTCAGGGCGATCCGGACGTCCTCCGGGGTCATGTCGAGGCCCTCGATGTCCAGCGCGTCCTGCGCCGGAACCATGCCGATCGGGGTCTCCACCG
This sequence comes from Micromonospora sp. NPDC049282, assembly GCF_043197045.1. Classification (NCBI taxonomy): domain Bacteria; kingdom Bacillati; phylum Actinomycetota; class Actinomycetes; order Micromonosporales; family Micromonosporaceae; genus Micromonospora; species Micromonospora sp. NPDC049282. The sequence continues at coordinate 527,655 of NZ_JBICSL010000003.1, read as the reverse complement.
CCTCCGCCCGGCCCTCCAGCCGCTCGATGACCCACTTGAGCACGCGGGAGTTCTCGCCGAAGCCCGGCCAGAGGAAGCTGCCCTCGGCGTCCTTGCGGAACCAGTTCACGTAGTAGATCTTGGGCAGCTTGGCCTCGTCGCCGTCGGTGCCCTTGCCCATCTCGATCCAGTGCCGGAAGTAGTCACCGGCGTGGTAGCCGATGAACGGCAGCATGGCCATCGGGTCGCGGCGCACCACACCGACCGCCCCGGACGCGGCGGCGGTGGTCTCCGAGGAGAGCGTGGCGCCCATGTAGACGCCGTGCACCCAGTCCCGCGCCTCGGTGACCAGCGGAACCGTGTCCCGGCGCCGGCCGCCGAACAGGATCGCGTCGATCGGCACGCCGTTCGGGTCGAAGTAGTCGTCGGCCAGGATCGGGCACTGGGTGATCGGGGTGCAGAACCGGCTGTTCGCGTGCGAGGAGAGGTGCTCGCTCTCCGGCGTCCAGTCGTTGCCCTTCCAGTCGATCAGGTGCGCCGGCGGCTCACCCATGCCCTCCCACCAGATGTCGCCGTCGTCGGTGAGGGCCACGTTGGTGAAGACGGAGTTGCCGCGGTCGAGCGTCCGCATGGCGTTGGCGTTGGTCTTCCAGTCGGTGCCGGGCGCGACGCCGAACAGGCCGTACTCCGGGTTGATCGCGTAGAGGCGGCCGTCCTGACCGAACCGCATCCAGGCGATGTCGTCGCCGATGGTCTCGACCTTCCAGCCCGGGATGGTCGGCTCCAGCATGGCGAGGTTGGTCTTGCCGCAGGCCGACGGGAAGGCGCCGGCGATGTGGTAGACCTTGCCCTCGGGAGAGGTGATCTTGAGGATCAGCATGTGCTCGGCGAGCCAGCCCTCGTCGCGGCCCATGACGCTGGCGATCCGCAGCGAGTAGCACTTCTTGCCGAGCAGCGAGTTGCCGCCGTAGCCGGAGCCGTAGGACCAGATCTCCCGGCTCTCCGGGAAGTGCGAGATGTACTTGGTTTCGTTGCACGGCCAGGCCACGTCCTGCTGACCCGGGGCCAGCGGGGCGCCGATGGAGTGCAGCGCGTGCACGAAGTCGGCGTCGTCACCCATCGCCTCCAGGACCGCCGACCCCATCCGGGTCATGATCCGCATCGAGGCGACCACGTACGGGCTGTCGGTGATCTCGACGCCGAACATGGGGCTCTCCGCCTCGACCGGACCCATGCAGAACGGGATGACGTACATGGTGCGACCGCGCATGCTGCCGCGGTAGAGCTGCGTCATCGTCCGCTTCATCTCGGCCGGCGCCATCCAGTTGTTGGTGGGGCCGGCGTCCGCCTCGTCGACGGAGCAGATGAAGGTGCGCTCCTCGACCCGGGCGACGTCCGTCGGGTCCGTCCGCGCGTAGAACGAGTTGGGCTTCTTCTCGGGGTTCAGCCGGATCAGGGTGCCGTTCTCGACGAGCTCGTCGGTGAGGCGACGCCACTCCTCGTCGGACCCGTCCACCCAGACCACCCGCTCCGGGGTGGTCAGTTCCGCGACCTCACGAACCCAGGCGAGCAGTTTGGGGTGGGACGTCGGGGCCTGATCGATACCCCGAACAGCAGCCGGAGCAACCATGTCACATCTCCTTGTGGTCGACGCTGACCGATCTATGGGATGCACGAGTTCTGGCGAGCGAGTGCGCCGCCGTCGTGGAAACCTGGGATTGGGCTCAGCGTAAACCGGGCTGCCTCCCCAGTCAGTGGGACTGGTTGTGAAGAACTGCACAAGGTGCGGCCACGCTGCGGCATCGCGATCTGATACCCGCTTTCGCGCGCAGTTTCACGCAAATCCTGCGGTCAACCTCCCACGCCCCGGCCGACGGAAGCGCGATTCCGTGACCGGCTCCACACATTCGTACAGCCGGTTACGCTGTGCTCACGGATATCCGGAACGGACCACGTTCCGCCACCCGGCGGCCGATCCCGGCGGCCGGGCGTCGAAGTTGCGGTGAGCGACTCGCCGTTGCAGTCGGCCCGGGTTGGGCGTAACCGGTATTCTCGGCGAGTGGCCGCGACGATGACCGGGGACCAACCGGAGGCTCCGGAGACCCGTCGGGGTCCGATCGGAGCCCTGATCGACCGCTTCGGCCACCTCGTCCACGAGCTGAGCAAGTTCGCCACCGTCGGTGGTGTCGCCTTCCTCGTCGACTTCACGCTCTTCAACTACCTGTCGAGCGGTCGCGGCATGCCACCGCTGGTGGCGAAGACGATCTCCACCGTGATCGCGGCGACCGTCGCCTTCCTGGGCAACCGGTTCTGGACCTGGCGGCACCGGCAGCGCTCCCACCCCGCCCGCGAGTACGCGCTGTTCTTCTTCTTCAACGGGGTGGGTCTCGGCATCGCGGTGGCCTGCCTGGCGATCAGCCGCTACGGCCTCGGCGCGCTCTGGCCGCAGGTGTTCCAGACGCCGCTGGCCGACAACATCGCCAGCTTCGTCGTCGGCACCGGCCTGGGCACGCTGTTCCGGTTCTGGTCGTACCGACGGTTCGTCTTCGTCGAGGCGGGAACACTCCCCGTCTCGGCACCGAGCCACGACCGAGAGTCCGGGGCGTGACGCACCGCCCATCCCGATCCGCCGGGCCCAGCCGGCCCTGCCCACTGCCCTAAGGTGTTTCGCATGCCTGGAGTCCGTCTGCTGCCCGAGCGCTGGCAGAAGTTCATCCACGAGGCGCTCAAATTCGGCATCGTCGGCGGCATCAACACCGTCATCAATTACGCGGTGTTCAATGCGCTCGCACTCACGGTTTTCCGGGACGGCCAGCTCAAGGCGACCGTGATCGCGACCGTCGTCGCGACGATCACGTCGTATCTGATGAATCGGCACTGGACGTACCGGGATCGACCGAAAGCCGCGCTAAGGCGCGAATACATCCTTTTCTTCCTGTTCAACGGCGCGGGCCTGGTCATCGAACTCGGCGTCCTGGCCCTGGCCAAGTACGGCCTCGGCGTACACGGCCTGCTGGCCCTGAACGTGGCGAAGACGATAGGTGTCCTGCTGGCCACCCTGTTCCGCTTCTGGTCCTACCGGACGTTCGTCTTCCAGCCGGTGCCGAAGCACGCCGAGGAGACCTGGCACGCCGTCCCCCGCGACGAATGGGACAACGTCGCCGAGATGGACCCGGTGGCCGAGCTGGCCGAGTCCGTCAGCGAGCTGGAGGAGGAAGAGCCGCCCCTGGGCGCGAACCGCCCCGGGGGCGACTACACCCCGCCGCAGGGCCGTACGGCGCCGGCGGACGCCGCCCTGGGCGGCGCGCTCGGAGCCGACCTGGACGCCGAACTCGCCGCCGAGCTGCGCCCCCGCCGCGCCCGCCGCTGATCCCCCGCTCAGCGGCGTCGGTGGTGGTCGGTCAGGAAGGGTCGCGTAGGGACTTGCCCTCGGCCATGTCGGCCAGGATCTCGCGCATCTCGCCGTCGCCCAGGCTGTGCTTGTCGTGGTGCGCCTCGACCAGCTCGTAGAGCTTCGTCTGCACCCGGTCCACGTGCGGCACGTCGGCGAGCACCGACTGGCCCCGCTCGCCGGCCGACTCGATGGTCAGCGTGCCGCAGCCGAGGATCCGCTCCACGAACTTCTGGTGCATGGCGTGGTCGTTGATCCGGGTCAGTGGCAGGTCCCGCCGGTTGCGGGAGAACACCCCCTCCTGCAGCAACACCCGCTCGTTGGTGAAGAGGTAGTGCGTGGTGCGCCAGACCAGGAACGGCCACAGGCCCAGCCACAACGCCAGCACCAGGCCGAGCCCGGCGATGACGTAGAGCGCGATCGTGCCGCCGTCACCGTCGGGCAGCAGGAGCCAGCCGGCGACCACCGCCGCGACGGTGAGCGCCAGCACCAGGATCGGCCGGATCAGGGCCTTCCAGTGCGGGTGCAGGTGCAGCACGACGTGCTCGTCCTCGGTGAGCACGTCTTCGGGGAACGCCACTTCGAACCTCCTCGCAGAACCGGACGCGCTGACCGTAACCGGTCAGGGCACCCCGGCGACATCGGCCGCGCGGGCGGCTGCCGGCGAGGCGGCCGGTTGCCGGCGACGCGGCCGGTTGCCGGCGACGCGGCCGGTTGCCGGCGACGCGGGCGTCAGAGAGGCGCGTTGTCGAGAAGGGGCCCGCCTTTCACCGGAGGTGCAGGACGTCGCCGGCGGCCAGCCGGAGCGTCTCGCCGGACGCGTCGACCAGCAGCTGCCCGTCCGGGTCGACGCCGGTCGCGGTGCCGTGCACCTCGCGACCGTCCGGGAGCAGCACCCGCACCCGGCGACCGATCGTGGCGCAGCCGGCCAGGTACGCGTCGCGCAGCCCGCTGGCCACCGCGTCACCCCCGGCGTCGCGCCAGCGCTCGTACCAGTCGGCGAGCGAGCGCAGCAGCGACCGCAGCAGCGGATCACGGTCGGTGGCGGTCGCGCCGGCGAGCTGGAGCGAGGTGGCCGGCAACCCGGTCGGGTTCTCCGGCAGCTCGTCGGCGCGCAGGGTCACGTTCAGCCCGACGCCGACCACGATCGCGGGTGGCTGGGCGTCACCGTCGCCCGGCACCACCTCGGCCAGCACCCCGGCGCACTTCGCGCCGTCCACCAGCAGGTCGTTGGGCCACTTCAGTCGGGCGTCCAGCTCGGCCAGCAGGCGTACCGCCTCGACCAGCGCGACGCCGGCGAGCAGCGGCAGCCAGCCGTACCCGGTGACCGGCACCGGTGACCAGCCACGCTCGGCGACCGCCTCGCCGGGCCGGAGCAGGACGCTGGCCGCGATGCCGGCGCGCGGCGGGGACTGCCAGACCCGGCCCCGCCGGCCCCGGCCGGCGCTCTGCCGCTCGGCGACCACCACCAGGCCCTCCGGTTCACCGGCCCGTGCCGCGGCCACCACGTCCGCGTTGGTCGAGCCGGTCTCCGCCAGCAGCTCCAACCGGTGCCAGGGCCCGTTCGGCGCGACCAGCGCGCGGCGCAGCCGGGCCGCCGACAGCGGCGGGCGATCCAGATCGGTGTACGGGGAGCCCGGCATCGGACCAGCCTACGGCCCGGGTGAGGCGTACTGCACAGCGTCACCCGCCTGAACCATCGTTATATTCCCTGGGTGACTACCGAGACCGGGATCAACATCCACACGACCGCCGGCAAGCTGGCGGACCTGGAGCGACGGCTCGACGAGGCGGTGAACGCCGGGTCGGCGCGCGCGGTCGAGAAGCAGCACGCGCGGGGCAAGAAGACCGCCCGGGAGCGGATCGGGATGCTCCTCGACGAGGGTTCCTTCGTCGAACTGGACGAGTTCGCCCGGCACCGCTCCACCAACTTCGGGCTGGAGCGGACCCGCCCGTACGGCGACGGCGTGCTGACCGGCTACGGCACCGTGGACGGCCGGCAGGTCTGCGTCTTCGCGCAGGACTTCACCGTCTTCGGCGGTTCCCTCGGCGAGGTCTTCGGCGAGAAGATCGTCAAGCTGATGGACCTCGCCATGAAGATCGGCTGCCCGGTCGTCGGCATCAACGACTCCGGCGGCGCGCGGATCCAGGAGGGCGTCGCCTCGCTCGGCCTCTACGGCGAGATCTTCTTCCGCAACGTGCGGGCCAGCGGCGTCATCCCGCAGATCTCCCTGATCATGGGCCCGTGCGCGGGTGGCGCGGTCTACTCCCCGGCGGTCACCGACTTCACCGTGATGGTCGACCAGACCTCGCACATGTTCATCACCGGCCCCGACGTGATCAAGACGGTCACCGGGGAGGACGTCGGCATGGAGGAGCTGGGCGGCGCCCGCACCCACAACGCCCGCAGCGGCAACGCGCACTACCTCGGCACGGACGAAGAAGATGCGATCTCCTACGTCAAGGCGCTGCTGTCCTACCTGCCGTCGAACAACCTGGACGAGCCGGTCGTGTTCGACGCGCCGGCGATCCTCGACGTGACCGACGAGGACCGGGAGCTGGACACGCTGATCCCCGACTCGGCCAACCAGCCGTACGACATGCACCGGGTCATCGAGCACGTGCTCGACGACGGCGAGTTCCTCGAGGTGCAGCCGCTGTACGCGCAGAACATGGTGGTCGGCTTCGGTCGGGTCGAGGGCCGCCCGGTGGGCGTGGTGGCCAACCAACCGATGCAGTTCGCCGGCACGCTCGACATCGCCGCCTCGGAGAAGGCGGCCCGCTTCGTGCGCACCTGCGACGCGTTCAACGTGCCGGTGCTGACCTTCGTGGACGTGCCCGGCTTCCTCCCGGGCACCGGGCAGGAGTGGGACGGCATCATCCGCCGGGGCGCGAAGCTCATCTACGCGTACGCCGAGGCCACCGTCCCGAAGGTCACCGTCATCACCCGCAAGGCGTACGGCGGCGCGTACGACGTGATGGGCTCCAAGCACCTCGGCGCGGACCTCAACTTCGCCTGGCCGACCGCGCAGATCGCGGTGATGGGCGCGCAGGGTGCGGTGAACATCCTCTACCGCTCCGAGCTGGCCGCCGCCGAGGACCCGGCGGCGGTGCGGGCCGAGAAGATCGCCGAGTACGAGGACACGCTCGCCAACCCGTACATCGCCGCCGAGCGCGGCTACGTCGACGGGGTGATCCCGCCGCACGAGACGCGGACCCAGATCGTCCGGGCGCTGCGGGTGCTGCGCACCAAGCGCGAGACGTTGCCGCCGAAGAAGCACGGCAACATCCCGCTGTGACCCGTGCGGTGTCCCCGCCGCACGGCGGGGACACCGCCGAGCCGGACGGTCGGTCACGGTCGCCGACGTGCTCCCGATGGTCGAGCCGCACCTGCCGTCGCTGGTCCGGGTCGGGCCGGATGCGGCGTCGAGTTCGTCCGCACACTACTGAGCGTGGTCACCGGTGCGATCCCCACCCCTGCCGCCTTTGCTCTGCAACCCTCGACGCAGCAGTCACGTATCGTGAAACGCTGCGTCGGTGGCTGCAGAGCAAAGGCAATCAGAGCCTCATCCCCGCCCGACCCGCTTTCGACCGAATGAGCTGGTCAGCGCGTTCCATCGAGTATGAGCGATGACCTTACCGCCGGCCGGTTACCTACCCGCAGTGAGCAGCCTCGTGGCGAGTGCTACATCACCCTCCGTGCACGAACCAGCGACGGCGCCAGTCAACGAGCCGTTCCGTCAGCAGCCCGGATTGGCGGCGACGCACAGGTACTCGGCCCCGGCCCGGGCCGTGTCCAGGAGTTGCGCCTCGGCCATCTCGGCGTCGGGGATGCCGGGGCGGAGGGCGCCCGCCGGCACCAGGACCGTCACCAGGTCACCCACCCGGACGACCACCCGGTCCTCGGGCGGAGGTCCGACGCCCCGCGGGCGACCGGTCCCCGGGTCCGGTGGCACGGTGACGTCGTGCCGCAACAGCACCGACTGGTCGCCGGCGAAGCCGCTCGCGGCGACGCGCCAGCGGTGCACGACATCGACGGTGACCATTTTCCGGTCGACGTAGACCTGGCCGGGGGTCCGCCACGCGCCGCAGGCCGTCACGACGCGCTCAAGGTCGCCGAGGAACCGGCCGGCCGTTCCGGCATCCAACCGGTAGACGTCCTGGGTGACGACCGCCGTGGGCGTGGTCGGCGGGGCACCGTCGGGAGCACCCAACATGGTCAGTGACCGGGAGTAGCGCGAACGCGGCTCCTGCACCGGCAACCCCTGGGCGCGGGCGCACACCTGGAGAAAGTCGTCGACCCGGACCGGCTCGTCGAGGTCCGTATCGCTGAGCACGTCGCCGGTCCGCACCGGGACGTCGGCGGCGGTCAGCATGGCCTCCACCGGGATCTCCGTGTTGCCGCCCGCCGCGTCACCGGCGGGCGGTGACGCGCCGGTCCGGTCCATGAACGTGGCACCGAGCGCGGCGACCAGCACCACCGACACGGCGGCCAACGCGGCGGTCCGCCGGCTGCGTCGCCGGGCCGTGGCCCGGATCTCCGCCGGCTCTGCCCACCGGACGTCCCGCAGGTCCCGGTGCAGCACCTCCACCAGGATGACGTCGTCAGGCATCTGCCACCTCCTCCTCCAGATCCACGACGGCGAGCAGCCCGGCGAGCGCGGTCCGCCCCCGGGACAGCCGGGCCTTGACGGTGCCGACCGGCGCCTCGGTCTCCCGGGCCACCTCGGCGACCGGCATGCCGAGCAGGTAGTGCATCGCGATGGCGGTGCGTTGGGCCTCGGGCAGCCGGCGCAGCGCGGCGACCACGTCCATCGTCTCGGTGCTCGGCGCCGGCACGTCGTCCACCGCACCGTGCCGCAGGTAGGCCCGGGCACGGCTGCGCAGGCTGCGCCACCGGCTCACCGCGATCCGGCTGGCCACCACCCGCACCCAGGACTCCGGGTCGTCGTAGGCGCGCACCGTCGACCACCGCTGCCAGGCCCGGATGTACGCCTCCTGCACGGCGTCCTGCGCCTCGGCCCGGTCACCGGTGAGCACGTAGACGAAGCCGAGCAGCCGTTGCCGGCTGCCCCGGTAGAAGTCGTCGAAGTCGTCGCCGTCGGGCACTGTCACCTCCCGTGTTCGCCAGGGACACGCCTGGCGGCACGGTCCGGGTTGCCCGGTCAGCCGATCATTTTCTCCAGCTCGCCCACGTCGAAGCCGCCGGCCGGGATCCGGTCGTGGACGGCCCGGCGCACGGCGGCCTGCACCGCCGCGTTGACCGGGGTGGGTACGCCGTGCAGGCGGCCGAGCAGCACGATCTCGCCGTTGAGGTGGTCGGCCTCGGCCGAGCCGGCGCCCCGGGCCAGGCTCTGCCAGGTGGAGCCGCCGGACCGGGGCTCGCCGTCGACCGGCCGGTGCGACACCAGGTCACCGCGTTCGGCGGCCTCCTCCTCGCGGGTGGTGTGCGGGATGCCGGCGGCGGCCAGCGCCGCCTCGCCCTCGGCGCGTACCCGCTGCGACAGGTGCTCGGGCACCTCCGGGCCGAGCAGCGCCTGGAGGCCGTTGCCGAGGTTTGCCAGCAGCTTGCCGTACTTCCAGCGCATCACGTCGTCGCGGACCGGGGCGACGAAACCGGCGGCGGTCAGGTCGGCCGCGACCGCCCGGCTGGTGTCGTCGGCGCCGGTCGGGTAGCGCCCGAGGTGCAGCATGCCCGGATGCGGATGCCCGTTGGCGACCACCACGCCCGGCTCTAGGTGGGTGGCGGGCAGCCACACGCAGACCGGGTGCACCCGGGCGAAGAGCCGCAACGCGGCCGGCTCGTTCGCCACGCCGTTCTGGGCCAGCACGACCGGCAGCCGCTCACCCGCCGTACCGCCGCCCTCGACCGGCGCGTCCACCCAGCCGGCCAGCGCGGCGGCGGTGTCCTGCGACTTCACGGTCAGCACCAGCACGGTGTCGGCCGGCAGCGGCGGACCGTCCGGCCCGGCCACCGCCGGCAGCCGGCGGGTCACCGTGCCGTCGGGCCGCCGCAGCGTCAGCCCCCGCTCGCGCAACGCGTCCAGGTGCGCGCCGCGGGCCACCAGCGTCACGTCCCGGTTGGCCTCGGCGAGGAGTACGCCGATGGTGCCGCCGACCGCGCCCGCTCCGATGATCAGGTATCGCATCCGTCCGATTCTGCCTCGCCAGGGCGCCTGCCGCTGGAGTGTCGCGGCGGGGCGGCGCGTGCCGCCGGGGACGGCGAGGTGGCGCGGGACGGGTCAGCCGGTGAGGCCGGCGTCGGCGAGGATCGGGCCGGCGAGCAGCAGCCCGCCGGCGACCAGGGCGCCGAGGGCGATCAGCAGGAACACCCCCACCCAGCCCAGCGGCGGGACCGGCGTGAGCCGGGCGAGCTGGTCGGCGTCCGACTCGGGCATCCGGCCCCGGCTGCGCTGGCGCCGCAGCTCGAAGACCGGCCGCACGCCACCGAACAGCAGGAACCAGACCGAGGTCCAGGCGAACGCGGCCTGGACCTGGGGCGAGGTGTACCAGGAGACGGCGAGCACGACGCCGCCGGTGACCAGCAGCGACAGCGCGCCGAAGAGGTTGCGGATCAGCACCAGCATGGCCAGCAGCAGCGCCACCGCCAGCCAGAGCAGCAACGTGATCCGGTTGCCGGCCAGCAGCCACGCGCCGCAGAGACCGAGCAGCGACGGCGCCACGTAGCCGGCGAGCAGCGTGAGGATCATGCCGGGACCGCTGGGACGGCCGGCCGAGAGCGTCAGCCCGGAGGTGTCCGAGTGCAGCCGGATGCCGTGCAGCCGGCGGCCGGTGAGCAGCGCCACCAGCGCGTGGCCGCCCTCGTGCGCGATGGTCACCGCGTTGCGGGCGATCCGCCAGGGCAGCCGGGTGGCGACCACGGCGAGCGCGACCACGGCGGTGAGCACCACCAGCAGCGGCGGCGGGTCCGGCTGGGCGCTCAGCAGCGTGTCCCAGAGCGTGGTGAGGCCGTCGATCAGGGGCATGGGCGGGGAGCCTACCGGCCCGAGTCGTGTCGTTCGACCGGCCGTGTCTCATAGAGTGTGAGACTGATCGGACGAGGTGCCCGAACGGAGGTGAGGTCGGTGAGCGCAGCCCCCTGGGAGCCGTACCGCTCGCACGTTGAGCCGTGGACCGAGGCCGACTATCTCGCACTGGGTGACAGCCACGACCGCATCGAACTGCTCGACGGGAGCCTGATCGTGAGCCCTGCCCCGAGCAAGAGGCATCAACTGGTGTCGTGGAATCTCGTGGACAGTCTGCGCCGGGTCGCTCGACCACTAGGGTTGCTGGTTTTCGAAGCGGTCAACGTCCGGCTCGGCCTCGATCGCATGGTGATCCCCGACGTGGTCGTCGCCGACACGGACGACGAGGGCACCGTGATCGAGGCCGGCGAAATCTGCCTGATCTGCGAGATCGTCTCGCCCGGCAACGCCGCCGCCGACCGGGTGCTCAAGATGCAGCTCTACGCGATCGCCCGCATCCCGTTCTACCTGCTGGTCGAGCAGGACGGGGACAGCCATTCGCTGCGGCTGCACCGGCTCGACGGTGGGCACTACGTCGAGGACGCGGTGGCGAAGGCCGGGGAGATGCTGAGCGTGACCGAGCCATTCCGCTGGGCGATGGATCCGGGCGATCTCCGCTGACTTCGATGAAAGTTTCCTTGCGTCCTATTGCGATCTAGGGCAGTAATCTCCAAAGATGGGCGTCAATCAGTTGACGTCCTCTGGAGGCACACCATGGCCCGTACCAGACTCTCCGTACGCCGGCTTCTCGCCGCCGGCCTGACCGTCGCCGCCACCGCGGCCGCGGCCCTCGTGGCGACCGCCGGACCGGCCGCCGCCGCGACCACCCCCGGCATCGACGTCTCCCGCTACCAGGGCAGCATCAACTGGACCAGCGTGCGCAACGCCGGCATCCAGTTCGCCTTCATCAAGGCCACCGAGGGCACCAGCTTCAAGGACGCGAACTTCAACACGAACTACGTGAACGCCTACAACGCCGGGGTGATCCGGGGGGCGTACCACTTCGCCCGGCCGAACATCTCCGCCGGCTCCACCCAGGCCAACTACCTGGCCAGCAACGGCGGCGCCTGGTCCGCCGACAGCCGCACGCTGCCCGCCGCGCTGGACATCGAGGGCAACCCGTACAGCGGCGGCTACTGCTACGGCCTGAGCACCACCGGCATGCGCAACTGGATCCAGGACTTCCTCAACACCTACCGCTCCCGCACCGGCCGGTACGCGGTCATCTACACCACGACGAGCTGGTGGAACCAGTGCACCGGCAGCTGGACCGGGCCGTGGGCCAACCACCCGCTCTGGCTCGCCCGCTGGGCCAGCGCCCCGGGCACCCTGCCGGCCGGCGCCCCGGTCTGGAGCTTCTGGCAGTACACCAGCACCGGCAGCGTCTCCGGGATCAGCGGCAACGTCGACCGCAACTACTGGAACGGTGACCGGAGCCGGCTGATCGCCCTGGCGAACAACACCTGACGTACGGCAACGGCAGCGGGACCGCCTCGAACCGGGGCGGTCCCGCTGCCGTCGTACCGTCTGGTTCGGCCCGGTCAGGCCCGGCGTCGCGCGGCGGCCGCCATGGGCACGGTCGCGGGTCGACGGGTCCAGCGCCACGCCGCCACTCCGGCGACGGTCAGGGTGAGCACACCGAGGACCGCGACCGGCGCGGACAGGCCGGCGGCGACCAGCAGCAGGACGGCGTCGCCGAGCGCGACCAGCATCCACAGTGCCAGCCGGGGACCGGTGTCCCTGTGTCGGTAGCCCATGTCGCACCTCCTTCGTCGTCGGGGTGTTCATACCCCCGACTACGGAAAGTCATGCGAATCAGTTTCGCGGCGGTGGGACTTCCGGGTCAGTTCTGCCGGTCGGGCACGAAGCCCTTGGTGATGATGTCGAAGTTGGCCAGGTTGGCCTGCCAGTCCTTCGCCGGGACCTCCCAGCGCAGCGCGTAGCCCCGGTTGCTGGCCGTCGCCACACCCCGGTTACGCACGTGGAACCGGGTGCCACCGTTGCGCGTCTCCAGCCAGTCCCAGTCGGCGCAGGTGCGGTAGTAGCCGTCGCACCGGGTGATGCCGACCAGCTTGTAGTTGTCGACGCGCGAGCGCCGGTCCTGCTCCTTGCTCTGCCAGTCGGCGTACGCGTCCTTCTCCGGCCGGTCCGTCCACTGCATGAACAGCACCCGGCGGGCGCCGCCGACCTCGTAGAGCACGACCTGGTTGTTGCCGGGCCGGGCCTCGAAGCCCTTCGGGATCGGCACCTTGAAGCCGTTCGAGCCGGTGTAGTAGCTCCAGCCGGCCGGCAGCACGAACCCGGTCGGCGACGGGCTCACCGACGGCGTCGGGCTGGCCGACGGGCTGGCCGACGACGCGCTCGGGCTAGGCGGGGCGCTGGCGGTCGGCGCGGGCGGACCCGCCGACCCCACCGAGGAGCCGGCGTTCGGCCGGCCACCGTCACCGTCGTCGTCGCCGTTGTTCAGCAGCGGCACCGCCACCACCAGACCGACCAGCAGCACCAGGACCAGCGCGCCGATCAGCAGGTTGCGCCGGTTCGGCGCCGCCTTGGCCCCCGGCAGCACGGTCGCCCGGCCGGTCGAGGGCGCGGGGCTGACCGGATCGGAACTGACCGGAGCCGGACTGACCGGCGCGGACCCGGACGGGGCCGGGCTGACCGGCACCGGGGCCGAGCGCGGCGCCGGAGCGGCGGGGACCGGCTCACCGTCGAGCCGGGTCTCGTCGAGCGCCGCGCCGGCGTCGTCCACCCGGGTCTCGTCGACCGGCGGGTCGGCGTCGAGCTTGGTCGTCGGCTCGGCGACCGGCGGCGCCACCTTCGCGGTCGGACCCGCGTCGGAGGTGGGCGCCGGCACCTTCGCGGTCGGGTCGGCTGCCACCGCCGTACCCCCGGCGGCGGCGACCCCGGATGCCCCGGTGGCCGCGCGTTCGACCTGGTCGTCGGCGGGGCGCGGCGCCGGCACCAGCGGCGGTCGCGGCGCGCGCGGACCGTTCGGCCCCGGCCGGCGTACGCCGTCCAGCAGCGAGATGCCCTTGGCCCGCCGCCCGGCGGCCTTGCGCAACATGCGCTCCGCCACCTCGGCGGTGATCCGCTCCTCCGGGTCCTTGCGCAGCAGGCCCTGAAGCACCGGCTTGAGCGGCCCGGCGTTGCGCGGCGGCGGCATCGGCTCGGTGGCGAGCGCGGCCAACGTGGCGATGGCCGACGGACGCGCGTACGGCGACTTGCCCTCGACGGCGGCGTAGAGCGTGGCGCCCAGCGACCACAGGTCGGCCTCCGGCCCGGCCGTGCCGTCCCGCGCCCGCTCCGGCGAGATGTACGCAGGCGAGCCCAGCACCATGCCGGTGCGGGTCACGTTCGGGTCGCCGGGGATGGTCGCCAGGCCGAAGTCGGTGAGCACCACCCGGCCGTCCTCGCCGAGCAGCACGTTGCCCGGCTTGACGTCGCGGTGCATGATGCCGGCCTTGTGCGCGGCCTTCAGCGCGCCCAGCACGCCGAGGCCGATCTCGACCGCCTTGGCCACCGAGACCGGGCCGTCCTCGGCGATCGTGTCCTGCAACGACTTCGACGCGACGTACTCCATGACGATCCACGGGTCGCCGTCGGTGCGCAGCACGTCGAAGATGCGGACCACGTTCACGTTGTTGAGCCGGGCGATCGCCCGCGCCTCGCGCAGCGAGCGTTCCCGCATCTCGCGGCGCTCGTCCGGGGTGAGGCCCGGCGGCGGGACCAGCTCCTTGATCGCGACGTCGCGGTGCAGCACCTCGTCCCGCGCCTTCCAGACGCGACCCATGCCGCCCTGACCGAGCGGCGTGAGGAGCCGGTATCGGTCAGCGACGAGTTGGGGAAGTGCGTTCGACATCGCAGAAACGGTACCCGGCCGCTCCGACGCTCACACCGCCGGCACGCCACTGTATGCCGAAGGTCGAGTTCGCGACGCGTACCCTTGGCCCATGTCTGCCGAAGAGCCGATGTTCCGGGTCGTCCGTGGCGTGCCCACCGCCGAGGAGCTGGCCGCTCTGGTCGGCGCGATCGTGGTCCGCACCCGGCCCGTCGCCGCCGCCGCGCCCCCCGCCGTGTCCCGGTGGGCGCACCGCGCCCGCCCGGCTGCGGCGCTCGCCGCCGGTCCCGGCGCGTGGCGCGCCTCCGGCCTTCCCCGCTGAAACCTTCCCCGCGTACGCGAGCCGGGCTGGGGCTGCCGGTATCCCCGTGGAGCCATTAACCTCACTCAGGGAAACCGTGCGGTGACGGGCAGGGAGGTCCGATGATCCCGGAGGACAACCGGCCAGCCGGCTGGCTGCGCGACTACGGCGGCATCGAGGCCGACATCCGACAGATGAGGGAGTTCGCCGACCGGCTCCAGGACGAGGTCACGCGCAACTACGCCCCCCACCTGTCCTACATCGCCGACGACATGAAGGCCCCGGTGCCCAACCCGGCCGACGCCTTCATCGAGCTGGTCCAGTTCATGCAGGCCCACCACGAGACGCAGAAGGCCGCGGTCAGCGCGGTGTGGGACCTGGCGCCCGCCACCGGCCGGCTCGCCGACGCCGCCGGCCGGATCGCCGCCCGCTACGACGACTCGGACGCCTTCTCGTCCGCCCGCGTCGCCGACGTCGAACGGGCACTCGCCGCACCCGGCACCGCCGTCGCACGCCCGACCCCGCCGCTGGCCGATCCCACCGGCCCCGACCAGGGGCGGGTGGTCCTGCCGTGATCGAACGGGGCGGCGGACGCACCTCCGGGCTCACCGACTGGCGGCTGATGGACGTGCTCAGCATGTGGGCGTGCCTGCACGACCAGGACACCGCCGGCCAGTGGAAGCAGGTCGCCGGCTGGCGCAAGGTCTGCGACCTCGCCCTGGCGCACCTCGGCCGGCTCCGGGAATACCGCCGCGGGCTCGCCGAGGCGTGGCCACCCGAGACCAACGCCGCCGCGCGGGCGTACGTGGGCGAACTCGACCAGCTCATCGACCGGGTGCAACGCACCCACGACGCGGCCGCCGCGAACTACGACGCGCTCGCCGCCGCCGCCCGCGCCATCGGCAGCGCTCGCACCGAACTGCAGCCGCTCTACGACGAGTACGCGACCAAGCTGCGGCAGAAGCGGGCGTACGAGGCGACGATCGCCGACCCGAAGGCGGTGGCGGGCAGCCGGTTGCCGGAACGGCCCCCGGTCACGGACGACGACCTGGAGCAGTTGAACGTACGGGCGCGCGGGTTGATGACGGGGTTGAGCGGAGAACTCCAGCAGGCCCAGGTAATGCTTCGCCAACCTCCACCGAGGCCTATTCCAAAGATGGACGAGGTGCTCCCTGGAGCTGATGGCCCTGTGCCAACGATCCCTCCTGTCATCCCTGTCCCGGTTTCAATCATGCCTGTCAGCAAGCCAACCGATTCCCGGACAGCGACCCGAACAGTGCCAGTCGCTCCGGCGGCCGGCCCTGGCCCAATCCTTGGCGGTGCGGGTACCGCTCTCAACCCGCCGCCACCACCGCTACCGCCACCAACGTCCGTCTCAGGCGGGCCACCAACGGTGGGCGCAAACCCAATCCTTCCCCCAGCGTCGCGGCCGCTCAGGCCCACCCCGACGTCGCGACCTTTTCAAAACGGCGAGTCAACTCGTGGGGGCATCAGTGGGGGCCCGGTCCCTCCCGGCACTTCTCCGCGCCCAGCGCCTTTCGGAGGGCTCATCGGAGGAAATCCTCACTCAGGGCTGACGCAGCCTGTTGGCGGCGGCGCTCCTCGCAGGGTGAATCCCCCTGGCGGCGTAATTGGTGGTGGCTCAGCTGGAACTGCTCCCGCTGGAGGAGCAGGTTCTCGGCCAGGCACAGGCCGCCAACCTCAACAGGGAAATCTTTCAGGGCTTCATCCACTCGGCGGCAGCCCAGCGTCAGCAGGGCCCAGCGCTCTCGGTCCATCGAGCCGATTCGCCCAGCGCCGCAGCCAGGAGTCTGCCCCCACCTGGGACCCCGATAATCCTTGGAAGACTGACGAGGGCGTTGACCCTGTCGTCCAAGCCCCCGACGATGAGGGGCCAATCGACCCAGGACCGGCCATCGGATTTTCCCGGTGAGGTTGACGTGGGCCTGCGTGCTAATAGCGGCAATCGTCCTCACACCGGGAATAAGTGCGACCGCTAGCGACTCAAAGGCGATTTTTGCATTAAATGAACGGCAATGGCACCTTATTTACTTAAAAGCATTAAATGCTCATGCCATAAGTCGGGGCGAGGGCGTACTCGTCGCCGTCCTCGACAGCGGTGTCGATCCACACCCCGACTTATCCGAAAATCTAGTTCCCGGCACCGATATTATCCCAGGAGGATCCGGCAACGGCTTGGGTGACCGAGACGGACACGGAACTGGTATGGCTGGATTAATTGCCGCCAAAAGCAAAGACCCCGCACGCGGCGCACTCGGCATCGCGCCGAAAGCAAAGATTTTGCCGATCTATGCCTCCCCCGCCCATCAGGATGGAACCTCGGAAGCGCTCGCAAAGGGCATCGATTACGCAGTCTCCCATCACGCCCAGGTAATCAGCATCTCGGCCGCCGGTAGCGCTGACGCTCAATTACAACGAGCCATTAGATCCGCCATCAACGCGAATATCGTTGTCGTGGCTGCTGCGGGCAACGCAAGCAGGTCTCCGCTCGTTGGCTATCCAGCGAGCGAACCAGGCGTTGTCGCCGTCGGTGGCTCCGACCAGCGAGGGAGTCACGCTACCGTCTCGGTTGCTGGTCCGGAGATCGACGTCGTTGCGCCTGCCGTCGACATCTACAGCACCGGCCTCAACGGAGGCTACCGAGTCGGCACCGGCACGTCGGATGCCGCCGCGATCGTGGCTGGGGCCGCTGCCTTGATCCGCTCCAAATACCCCCACCTCCCCGCTGCGGAGGTCGCGCACCGGCTCACCGCGACCGCCATCGACAAGGGCCCGCCCGGCCGGGACAACGAGTACGGCTACGGGGTCATCGACCTGGTCGCCGCGCTCACCGCCGACGTACCCCCGATCGGTTTCGAATCCACCGGGGTGACCCCGCCGGCCTCGACGGCGGCCGGGCCCGACACCGGCGACGGGGGAAGCACCGCTCGGGGTTTCGCGACCCTCGGCGTGCTGCTGGCCGCGGGCGGCGGCTATCTGGTCTGGCGTCGTCGTCGACGTGCCGGCGACTCGCCGCCGAGGATCAGCCGGTAGCGTCGGCAGGGTGTCGACCTCCGTGCCGTTGCGCCTCGTCCTGGCCTCGCAGAGTCCCGCCCGCCGCAAGCTGCTCCAGGCTGCCGGGATCGAACCCGACGTGCTGGTCAGCGGCGTCGACGAGTCGCAGGTGGTCGCTGAGCGGGCCGAGGATCTGTGCCTCGAACTCGCGCGGCTGAAGGCGCAGGCGGTGCTCGGCCGGCTGCGTCCCGGCGTGGACGAGCGCACGCTGGTGCTCGGGTGCGACTCGGTGCTCGCGTTCGACGGGGAGATCCTGGGCAAGCCGGCCGACGCGGCCGACGCCACCCGGCGGTGGGAGCGGATGCGTGGACGCAGCGGCGTCCTGCACACCGGGCACTGCCTGATCGACGTGACGCGCGAGGCCCACGCGGAGGCGGTCGCGTCAACCACCGTGCACTTCGCGGACATCAACGACGAGGAGGTCGCCGCGTACGTGGCGACGGGTGAGCCGCTGGCGGTGGCCGGCGCGTTCACCATCGACGGGCTGGGAGGCGCGTTCCTGACCGGTATCGAGGGCGACCCGGGCACGGTGGTGGGGCTCTCCCTGCCGCTGCTGCGCCGGCTGCTCGGCGAGTTGGAGCTGCGCCTCGTCGACCTGTGGACGAAGGTCGCGCCGGGGGGCCAGGAGATCGAGCATCTCGGCTAACGTCCGGGCATGACCACGAAGCCGTTGCCGCTGACCCCGGAACTGCACGCCTACCTGGTGGCCCACGGGTCCGCCCCGGACGAGGTCGTCCGGGAGTTGGCCGAGGAGACCCGGTCGGCCCTGCCGGCCGAGGCCGACATGCAGGTCGCGCCGGAGCAGGCGGCGTTCCTGACCTTCCTGACCCGGCTGCTCGGCGTGCGGCAGGCGGTGGAGGTGGGCACGTTCACCGGCCTGTCCTCGCTGGCGATCGCCCGCGGGCTGGCCGAGGGCGGCCGGCTGACCTGCTTCGACATCTCCGAGGAGTACACCGGCGTGGCCCGACGCTACTGGGCCCGGGCGGGCGTCCAGGACCGGATCGAGCTGCGTATCGGGCCGGCCACGGAGACGCTGCGTGAGCTGCCCAACGAGCGCTACCTCGACTTCGCGTTCATCGACGCGGACAAGGTCGGTTACCCGGTCTACTGGGACGAGTTGGTGCCGCGCATGCGCCCCGGCGGGGTCATCGCGGTGGACAACACGCTCCGCGCCGGCCGGGTACTCGCCCCGCGCAACGCGGACGACCGGGCCATCGCCGCCTTCAACGACGAGGTCGTCGCGGACGTCCGGGTCGAGGCCGTCATGCTGCCGATCGCCGACGGGGTCACGCTCGCCCGGGTCCGCTGAACCAGTTCGCCGAGGTGGCGGGGTCCGAGGCGGTCGGATACCGCCACCTCGCCGAGGTGGTGTCGATCAGGCGAGCGCTCGCCCCAGCCGCACGGTCAGCAGCACCGCCACCGCGATGAACGCGGGCAGCAGCAGGAAGGCCAGATGCGGTCCGACGCCGTCGGCCACCCGGCCGAGCGCGACCGGCGCGATCCCGAAACCAACAGCCATCGAGTACGACGACCAGCCCGCCGCCCGATCGGCGGCCCGACCGGCCACCGCGAGCGCGATGGAGATCGCCAGGGGGTAGTGCAGCGCGTTGCCCAGGCCGAGCACGACCAGACCGGTGACCGCGAGCCAGCCGACCGTGCTCGCCCAGAACAGCGTGAACCCGGCGAGTGAGACGGTGAGCGCGCCGAGCAGCAGCGGCACCGGTGGCCAGCGCAGCGCGGCCCGGCCGCCGGCGAGCCGCCCGGCGAACATGCCGCAGACGATCGCCGCCACGGCCGCCGACGCCCCGCCGGCGCTCAGTCCGGCGTGCGTCCGGAGCACGTCGGCGGTCCACAGCGACAGGCAGACCTCGATCGAGCCGGTGACCGACATCAACACCCAGGCGATCCAGTACGCCCGGGGCAGCCGCCCCGAGCCCGCCCGTGCGCCGGGTTCGAGAGCTGGGACAGTCTCCGTTCCGCTCGAACGGAAACCGCCGGCAGTGGCGGCGACCGGCGCGACGGCCGGGCCGGCGGCTACGGGGACGGGTACGGCAGCCGGGACCCCGGCGGGGAGGGCGGCAGCCGCGGCAGCGGGAGCGCCCTTCGGCAGGCGTACCCGCAAGGTCATGGCGGCGAGCGCGACCAGCGTGATCAGCCCGACCTCGACGGCCATCACGGGCCGCCAGCCGAGGCCGGCGTCGACGGTGGCGCCGATGGTCAGCGGCGCCAGGATGCCCATGCCGGCGCAGGCGGCGTTGGCCTCGGTGAGCGCGGCGGGGGCGGCGGGGCCGTGCCGGGCGGTGAGCACCACGTTGACGCCGCTGATCACCATCATGCCGAAGGTGGCGACGACCGCGACGGCGGCGATGGTGGCGGGCAGCGGGCGGAGCAGGCCGAGCGCGGTGACGCCGGCGGCGACGCCGGCCAGGCCGAGCCAGACGGCCGGGCCGCGGCCGAAGCGGCGGGCGACCGGGGCGAAGAGCGCGCCGCCGGCCAGGGCGCCGACCGCGATGCCGGTGCTGTGCAGGCCGGCCACCGCGGCGCTGGTGCCCTGCTCGTCGCGGAGCAGCGGTACGACGGGGCCGAACCCGTAGAGGAAGAAGCCCCAGAGGCCCAGCTGAGCGTAGGTCAGCCAGGTGGTCCGGTCACGGGTGAGGCGAGGCACCGGCCCGACGCTACGCGCGCGTGACCGGCACCCCGCCAGGAGTGAGAGGCAGCTCTCGTGGTGTTAGGAGGGGCCCCCTCCTCTACCGGATGCGTTAACAGGGGGCCCCGCCTTTCATCTGACGCTGCGGGCGAACTGGCGGGCGGCCCAGACGACACCGGCGACGGCGAGCACGGCGATGATGCCGAGCCCCTGCCAGACGTTGTCGTTGCCCAGGTCGCCGTCGAAGAGGGCGCGGGTGCCGTCGACCGCCCAGGAGAACGGGTTCCACTTGGCCACGCCCTGCAACCAGCCGGGCGCGAAGGTGAGCGGCAGCAGGATGCCGGAGAGCAGCAGCACCGGCTGGGCGACGGTGTTCATCAGCGGGGCGAGCGCGTCCTCGCTCTTGACCTTGAGGGCGACGCCGTACGAGACGGCCGAGGTCATCAGCGCGATGAGGGCGAGCATCAGGTAGGCCAGGAGCAGGTAGCCGATGAAGACGCGCAGGTCGAACAGGAGCGCGAGCACGGTGATGATGACGGCCTGCGAGATCAGCGAGACCACGTCGCGCAGGGAGCGGCCGAGCAGCAGGGCGAGCCGGCTGACCGGGGTGACCCGGGAGCGTTCGATCACGCCGGCGCGCAGCTCGGCGATCAGGCCGAAGCCCTGGAACAGGCCGCCGAAGATGGCCAGCAGCACCAGCAGGCCGGGCACGAAGATCTTGTAGGCGGCGGCCTGGGTCGGCGCGTTCAGTGCCGGCTTGAGCAGCGGGGCGAAGAGCAGCAGGTACATCACCGGCTGGAAGACGCCGACGAAGACCCAGACCGGGTTGCGCAGCAGCAGCTGCGCCTGGCGCTGGAAGATCAACCAGGTGTCGCGGGCGAGTTTCATGACAGCTTCTCCGGGGGTCAGGACTCGCGCAGCGAGCGGCCGGTCTTGGTGAGGAAGACGTCGTCGAGGCTGGGGCGGTGCAGCTCGATCGAGCGCAGCTCCAGCCCGGCGTGGTCGAGGCGGCGCAGCACCTGCGGGATGGCGACGGCGCCCTCGTCGACGTAGAGGCGCAGCCCGCCCTCGTCGACGGTTTCCAGCTTGCTCACGTACGCCTCGGTGTCGAGCAGCTCGGCGGCGCGCGGGGTCGTCGCGGTGTCCAGGCCGACGATCACCACCTCGCCGGAGATCTCGCGCTTCAGCTCGGTCGGGGTGCCCTCCGCGACCACCTCGCCGTGATCCATGATCGCGATCCGGTCGCAGAGCGCGTCGGCCTCGTCCAGGTAGTGCGTGGTGATGAAGACGGTCATCCCCTCGGTGCGCAGCCGGCGGATCTCGTCCCACATGTGCGCGCGGCTCTGCGGGTCGAGGCCGGTGGTCGGCTCGTCCAGGAAGACGATCTTCGGCTCGTGGATGATGCCGAGCGCGATCTCGACCCGCCGGCGCTGGCCGCCGGAGTAGGTCTTGCACTTGCGGTCGGCGTAGTCGCTGAGCTGGAAGGCGTCCAGCGCGCGGGTGGCGCGCCGATTGGCGTCGGCCTTGGAGATGCCGTAGAGGCGGGCCTGGAGCACCAGCTCCTCGCGGGCGCTGGACTCGTCCCAGGTGCTGCCGCCCTGGGGCACGTAGCCGATCCGGCGGCGCACCCCGGCCGGGTCCCCCCGCAGGTCGGCGCCCGCGATGGTGGCCTCGCCGCCGTCCGGCTCGATGAGGGTGGCGAGCATCCGCAGGGTGGTGGTCTTGCCGGCGCCGTTGGGCCCGAGGAAGCCGAAGATCTCCCCCGCGGCGACGTCGAGGTTGACGCCGCGCACCGCGTCCACGGTCTTCGTCTCGCGACCCGCGCGGGAGCGGAACGACTTCCGCAGCCCCCTGGTCTCGATCATCTCTGCTCCTGGTCGTCCGGGCCGGAGTTGCCCCGGCCACCGGTCAGCGGTTCGCGTCGAGGCTAACGCGATATAGCTCTTGTGGTCAACGTTGATTATTTCGTGTCACCGTCGGGCCAGCCCTCCCCCGGCTCCATCCCAGCGGGCAGGTACGACACCCCGGACTCGATCCGGTGCGCGATCCGCTCGCACCAGGCCGTCTCGGCCTCCGCCCGGGCCAGCCACAGCTCGAACATCCAGCCCACGTGCACCGGCTTGCGGGTGCGTACCCAGTCGGAGTCCAACGACGCGCGCATCGACTCGACGCCGGCGCGCAGCAGGTTCGCCCGGTTGCGCAGCGCCGCCGCGGCCTCGTCGCGGGGCATCGCCGGCAGGAACGAGAACGCCACCGCGAACGGGTCCGGCGACTCGTGGATCTGCCACCACTGCGCCCGCAGCAACGTCTCGAACTCGTCCTCGCCCTTCGCCGTCACCTCGTACGTGGTCCGGGCCGGACGCGCCCCCACCTGCTCGACCGAAACCGTACGCAGCAGCCCCTCGTCGGTGAGCTTGCGCAGCGCGTGGTAGATCGAACCGGGCTGCACGTTGGCCCACTTGTCCGCGCTCCAACTCAGCAACTCGCGGCGCACGTCGTAGCCGTGCACCGGCTGCATCCACCTGACCAGGCCCAGAATCATCATCCGCGTCGCCGACACGGGACAAGCGTAATAACCAAGTTTGACTACAGTGCGGCATCCCACACTGAGCGATCGTTAGGGCCAGCAACCCGGCCGATACACTCCCGGCATCGACCTCCCGGGAGGAGCCCCCAAGGTGCGCAAGGTTCTCATCGCCAACCGCGGCGAGATCGCCGTCCGCGTCATCCGCGCCTGCCGTGACGCCGGGTTGGCCAGCGTCGCCGTCTACGCGGACTCCGACCGGGACGCCCTGCACGCCACCCTCGCCGACGAGGCGTACGCCCTCGGCGGCGACACCGCGGCCGACAGCTACCTGCGCATCGACAAGCTGATCGACGTGGCCGCCCGGGCCGGCGCGGACGCCGTGCACCCCGGCTACGGCTTCCTCTCCGAGAACGCCGACTTCGCCCAGGCCGTCATCGACGCGGGCCTGACCTGGATCGGCCCCACCCCGCAGGCGATCCGCGACCTGGGTGACAAGGTGACCGCCCGGCACATCGCGCAGCGCGCCGGCGCTCCGCTGGTCCCCGGCACGCCGGACCCGGTGGCCGACGCCGACGAGGTGACCGCGTTCGCCGCCGAGCACGGCCTTCCGGTCGCCATCAAGGCGGCCTTCGGCGGCGGCGGGCGCGGCCTCAAGGTGGCCCGCACCATGGAGGAGATCCCGCACCTGTTCGAGTCGGCCACCCGCGAGGCGGTCGCCGCGTTCGGCCGGGGCGAGTGCTTCGTCGAGCGCTACCTGGACCAGCCCCGCCACGTCGAGGCGCAGGTGCTGGCGGACCAGCACGGCAACGTGATCGTCGTCGGCACCCGGGACTGCTCGCTCCAGCGCCGGCACCAGAAGCTGGTCGAGGAGGCGCCCGCGCCGTTCCTCACCGCCGCCCAGCGCGCCCAGATCCACGACAGCGCCAAGGCGATCTGCCGGGAGGCCGGCTACCACGGCGCCGGCACGGTGGAATACCTGGTCGGCGCGGACGGCACCATCTCCTTCCTGGAGGTCAACACGCGGCTCCAGGTCGAGCACCCGGTCACCGAGGAGACCGCCGGCATCGACCTGGTCCGCGAGCAGTTCCGCATCGCCGACGGCGAGAAGCTGCGCATCACCGAGGACCCGACGCCGCGCGGGCACGCCATCGAGTTCCGCATCAACGGCGAGGACCCCGGCCGGAACTTCCTGCCCGCCCCGGGCACCGTCACCGAGCTGCGGCTGCCCACCGGCCCCGGCGTCCGGGTGGACACCGGCATCTCGGCCGGCGACGTGATCGGCGGCAACTTCGACTCGCTGCTGGCCAAGGTGATCATCGTCGGTGAGACGCGTACCGAGGCGTTGGAGCGGGCCCGCCGCGCGCTCGACGAGATGGTGGTCGAGGGCATGGCCACCGCGCTGCCCTTCCACCGCCTGGTGGTCCGCGACGAGGCGTTCACCACCGAGCCGTTCACCGTGCACACCCGGTGGATCGAGACCGGGTGGGACAACACCGTCCCGGCCTTCACCGCCGCCGCCGGCACCGCCGAGGGCCCGGCCGAGCGCGAGACCGTCGTGGTCGAGGTGGCCGGCAAGCGGCTCGAGGTCGTCCTCCCCGCCGGCCTCGGCGCGGGTACGGCGACCGCCGCGCCCGCCGCACGGAAGCCCGCCCGCCGTGGCGGCGCGGGCAAGGCCGGCGGCGCGGTCGGCGGGGACACGCTCGCCTCCCCCATGCAGGGCACCATCGTGAAGATCGCCGTGGTCGACGGTGACGCGGTCGCCGAGGGTGACCTGGTGGTGGTGCTGGAGGCGATGAAGATGGAGCAGCCGCTGCACGCGCACAAGGCCGGCACGGTGAGCGGGCTGGCCGCCGAGGTGGGCGCCGTCATCACCGCAGGCGCCCCCATCTGCACCATCGAGGGTTGAGGAAGGGCCCCCTCTTTAACGCCTCCGGCAGAGGCGGGGCCCCTTCTTCACACCTCGCGCGACGGGTGGTCTGGGCCACCAGCGGCGGCGGGGAGCGCGGGGAGCAGGAATGATGGCCGGGTGCGGTTCCTTCATGGCGCGGTCCCCGCGCACGACCTGACCTACAACGACGTCTTCATGGCGCCCAACCGTTCGGAGGTGGGCTCCCGGCTCGACGTCGACCTGTCCTCCGGCGACGGCACCGGCACCACGGTTCCCCTGGTGGTGGCGAACATGACCGCCGTCGCCGGCCGGCGGATGGCCGAGACCGTCGCCCGGCGCGGCGCCGTCGCGGTGATCCCGCAGGACATCCCGATCGAGGTCGTCGCGAACGTCGTCGGCTGGGTCAAGCAGCGACACCTGGTGCACGACACGGCGATCACGCTGGGCCCGACCGACACCGTCGGCGACGCCATCCACCTGCTCCCGAAGCGCGCGCACGGCGCGGTGATCGTGGTTGACGAGGATGGCCGGCCGGTGGGCGTGGTGACCGAGGCGGACACCGTGGGGGTGGACCGTTTCGCCCAGCTCCGGCACGTGATGTCCGCCGAGCTGCACACGGTGCCGGCGGACGCGGACCCGCGTACCGGATTCGAGCGACTGTCGGCGGGCCGGCGGCGGCTCGCGCCGGTGGTGGACGACGGCGGTCGCCTGGTCGGCGTGCTGACCCGCGCGGGCGCGCTGCGCGCGACGCTCTACACGCCGGCGGTGGACGACCGGGGCCGGCTGCGCGTCGCGGCGGCGGTGGGCATCAACGGCGACGTCACCGGCAAGGCCGCGGCGCTGCTGGAGGCCGGGGTGGACACGCTGGTCGTGGACACCGCGCACGGGCACCAGGAGCGGATGATGCAGGCGCTGCGGGCGGTCCGCAAGCTCGACCCGGGCGTCCCGGTGGCGGCCGGCAACGTGGTCACCGCGGACGGGGTACGCGATCTGGTCGAGGCGGGCGCCGACATCGTGAAGGTGGGCGTCGGGCCGGGCGCCATGTGCACCACCCGGATGATGACCGGGGTGGGGCGTCCGCAGTTCTCCGCGGTGCTCGACTGCGCGGCGGCGGCCCGCTCGCTGGGCCGGCACGTCTGGGCCGACGGCGGCGTACGCCACCCGCGGGACGTGGCGCTGGCGCTGGCCGCAGGCGCCTCGAACGTGATGGTCGGTTCCTGGTTCGCCGGCACCTACGAGTCCCCCGGCGACCTCTACACCGACGCCGACGGCCGGCGCTACAAGGAGAGCTTCGGCATGGCCTCGTCCCGGGCGGTCAGCGCGCGCACCGCCGAGGACAGCATGTTCGACCGGGCCCGGAAGGCGATCTTCGAGGAGGGCATCTCCTCGGCCCGGATGTATCTCGACCCGAACCGGCCGGGCGTCGAGGACCTGATCGACGAGATCGTCTCCGGGGTGCGCAGCGCGTTCACCTACGCGGGCGCACGCAGCCTGGAGGAGTTCCACGAGCGGGCGCTGGTCGGGGTGCAGAGCACCGCCGGCTACACCGAGGGCATGCCGCTGCCGACGAGCTGGTGACCGGGCCGCGTCAGGAGAAGAGCCGGCCGACCACCGTGCGGGCGGCCGGCTCGGGGTCGACGCCGACCCGGTCGGGCAGGGCGCCGGCCAGCCACAGCTCGGCGAAGCCGTGCGCGATCGACCAGGCCGCCAGAGCGTCCAGGTCCGGCTCCCGGCCGGTGTGCCGGGCCACGCCGCCGCGCAGCAGCTCCCCGGTCCGCTGCCGGGCCGCCACCAGGGCAGGGTCGTCCGCCCGGTAGAGGTCCGGGCGGAACATCACCTCGAAGTGCGCGCGGTGCCGCACCGCGAAGACGACGTACGCGACGCCGGCCTCCCGGAAGTCGTCGCCGGCGGCCCGCAGCGCGGCGCCGAGCAGGTCGAAGCCCTCCGTGGCGAGCGCGGTGAGCAGGCCCGCCTTGTCGCCGAAGTGGTGTGCGGGCGCCGCATGCGAGACGCCCGCCCGGCGGGCCAGGTCGCGCAGGCTCAGCGCGGCCGGCCCGGCGTCGGCGATCGCGTCCACCGCTGCGGTCAGCAGCGCGCGGCGCAGGTCCCCGTGGTGGTAGGAGCGGGAGGAGGTCATACCCCACCCTATCTTGTCGTTGACAAGATGGCACTCGACGAGTCAATCTTGTCAACGACAAGATTGCTCCGCTGGAGGGACGACCCATGGCACCCCTGATCGCACTGCTCACCGGCACCGCCGTGGCGCGCATCGCCGGCCTGCTCGGCCTGGACGCCCTCGACGGCTGGCATCCCGCCCTCCGCGTCGGCCTGGCACTGATGTTCCTGCTCACCGGCACCGCCCACTTCACGTCCCGGCGGGCGAACCTGGTCGCGATGGTCCCGCCGACGCTGCCCCGGCCCGACCTGCTGGTCACCCTCACCGGCGTACTGGAGATCGTCGGCGCGCTCGCCCTGCTCGCACCGGTCACCGCGCGCTGGGCGGCGGCCGGACTGGCGCTGCTGATGCTGGCCATGTTCCCGGCCAACGTCTCGGCAGCCCGCCGGCGGCTGACGCTCGCCGGCCGGCCGGTGACGCCGCTGGCCACCCGGACGGCCCTCCAGGTCGCCTTCGTCGCGGCCGCGCTCGCGACCGCCCTCGGCGGCTGACCGCGCCGACCTCCCGAGTCAGACCCGGGCCGGTTCCGCCCCGGCCGACGGGTGACCGGGCACGCGGTCGGCGAGGTGCTGGAGGCGCTGCGCCCGTTGCTGGTCGGCGTCGACCGGGCCGTCGCCCGGCTCACGCCCGAGCAGGCCGAGGCCACCGCGGCGTTCCTGCGCGAGGTCGCGGACGTGATGCGCGACTACATGGCGACCGCCCCGGACGAGCCGAAACCGGCCCGGCGCACCGGCGCCGACGGCGGCTGAGGTGATTCTCAGAAATTAGTTTGGGACCTGATGGTTCGGGCGCTAATCTAGCGCCCGTGAACATGGGACCGCTCGTCCGCTTCCCCGACGCGCTGCAACACGCGCCGCTCGGCCGGCTCGTCTCCATCGCCGGCCACATCGTGGAGCAGCACTGGGGGCGCTACCTGGCCGAGCACCACGGCCTCACCTCCGCCGGCATGCGCGTGCTGATGATCCTGCTGCGCTCCGGCGACGTCACCCACCGCGAGATGGCGGAGCTGTGCTTCGTCCGGCCGGCCACCCTCACCGGCATCGTCGACACCCTGGAACGTGACGGTTTCGTCATCCGCCGACGGAGCCCCGAGGACCGGCGCGCGGTCCAGCTCACGCTCACCGACAAGGGCCAGGAACACGCCCGCGCGATCATCGACATGATCCATAGCGACCGGCCGCTGACCTCGGTCGACGTCGACCCGGCCAAGCGTGCCGTCATCCGCGAATTCCTGACCGAAATCATCACCGGCATGTCCGACGGGGACCTCCGTCGGTTGAACCGGCACAGCGAGTCCGACACCGAGTCGCCAACGGGGAGACATCCGTGCTGATCCGCCTGCTCCGCACACACCTACGCCCGTACCGACGACTACTGGCCGCCGTGGTGGCGTTCCAGTTCGTCGGCACGATGGCCTCGCTCTACCTGCCCAGCCTGAACGCCGACATCATCGACCGCGGCGTCGCCCGCGGCGACACCGACCAGATCCTGCGTACGGGCGGGTGGATGCTGGTGGTCAGCCTGCTCCAGATCGCCTGCTCGATCGCCGCCGTCTACCTCGGCGCGAAGACCGCGATGGGCTTCGGCCGGGACGTCCGGAGCGCCATCTTCGGGCACGTCAACCGCTTCTCCGCCCGCGAGGTCGCCCGGTTCGGCGCCCCGTCGCTGATCACCCGCAACACCAACGACGTCCAGCAGGTGCAGATGCTGGTGCTGCTGAGCTGCACCATGCTGGTGGCCGCACCGATCATGAGCGTCGGCGGCGTGGTGATGGCGCTGCGCGAGGACGTCGGGCTCTCCTGGCTGATGCTGATCTGCGTGCCGGTGCTGGCCGTCGCGCTGGGCCTGATCATCCGCCGGATGGTGCCGGGCTTCCGGCTCATGCAGACCCGGATCGACACGGTCAACCGGGTGCTGCGCGAGCAGATCACCGGCATCCGGGTGGTCCGGGCCTTCGTCCGCGAGCCGTACGAGACCGACCGCTTCCGGGCGGCCAACACCGACCTGACCGCCACCGCGCTGCGCATCGGCCGGCTCCAGGCGCTGATCTTCCCGATCGTGATGCTGGTGCTCAATGTCTCCAGCGTCGCGGTGCTCTGGTTCGGCGCGGGCCGGGTCGACTCCGGTCAGATCCAGATCGGCGCGCTGACCGCGTTCCTGGCGTACCTGATGCAGATCCTGATGGCGGTCATGATGGCCACCTTCATGCTGATGATGGTGCCCCGCGCCGCGGTCTGCGCCGAGCGCATCGAGGAGGTGCTGGACACCGAGTCGTCGGTGGTGCCGGCGCCCGCACCGGTGACCGAGGTCGCCGGCCGTGGCGAGCTGGAGCTGCGCGGCGCCGGCTTCCAGTATCCCGGCGCCACCGCGCCGGTGCTGCACGACATCTCCTTCCGGGCCCACCCGGGCCGGACCACGGCGATCATCGGTTCCACCGGCGCCGGCAAGACCACGCTGCTGACGCTGATCCCCCGGCTGGTCGACCCGACCGCCGGCGCGGTCCTGGTCGACGGTGTGGACGTGCGGGAGCTGGCCCCGGACGAGCTGTGGCGGCGGATCGGGCTGGTGCCGCAACGGCCGTACCTGTTCAGCGGCACGGTGGCGAGCAACCTGCGCTACGGCAACCCGGAGGCCACCGACGCGGACCTGTGGGCGGCCCTGGAGATCGCCCAGGCGCGCGACTTCGTGACCGAGATGGCCGACGGCCTGGACGCGCCGATCGCGCAGGGCGGCACCAACGTCTCGGGCGGCCAGCGGCAACGCCTGGCCATCGCCCGCGCGCTGGTACGCAAGCCGGAGATCTATCTCTTCGACGACTCCTTCTCCGCGCTCGACCTCGGCACGGACGCCCGGCTGCGGGCCGCCCTCAAGCCGGTCACCGCGGACGCGGCGGTGGTGATCGTGGCCCAACGGGTCTCCACGATCGTCGGCGCCGACCAGATCATCGTGCTCGAGGACGGGGGTGTCGTCGGGATGGGACGGCACGAGGAACTGCTGGAGAACTGCCCGACGTACGCCGAGATCGTGGCGTCCCAGCAGACGGCGGGGGTGACGGCATGAGCGAACGCACCGAGCGCAGCGAGGGCCGTGAGGGCCGTGAGGGCATGCCCGGCCGGCACGGCCTGAGCGCGCAAGGAAGCGGCACGGCCGCCGTACCGCAGCAGAAGGCCGAGCCGAAGCGGCTGCCCCCGGCCGGGCGGCGACCGGGCGGCCCGCCGCACATGAGCATGGGCATGCCGGCCGAGAAGGCGATGCGGTTCGGGCCGTCCGCCCGCCGGTTGCTGGGGCGGCTGCGACCGCACCGCGTCCAGCTCACCGGCGTGCTGGCGCTGGCGCTGGCCAGCGTCGGCCTGAGTGTGGTCGGGCCGAAGGTGCTCGGTCACGCCACCGACCTGATCTTCAACGGGGTGATCGGCCGGCAACTGCCGGCCGGCACCAGCACCGAGGCGGCGGTTGCCGCGGCCCGGGCGGCGGGCAACGGCAACTTCGCCGACATGCTGGCCCGGATGGACGTGGTGCCCGGCGTGGGCATCGACTTCACCCGGCTGGGCCGGGTGCTGGCGTTCGCGGTCGCGCTCTACGTCGTCGCCAGCGTCCTGATGTGGGCGCAGGGCTGGGTGCTCAACGGGGTGGTGCAGGGCACCGTGCTGCGCCTGCGCGCCGACGTGGAGGACAAGCTCAACCGGCTACCGCTGCCCTACTTCGACAAGCAGCCCCGCGGCGAGCTGCTGAGCCGGGTCACCAACGACATCGACAACATCTCGCAGACGCTCCAGCAGACGCTGAGCCAGTTGCTCACCTCGCTGCTCACGGTCGTCGGCGTACTCGGGATGATGTTCTGGATCTCGCCGCTGCTGGCGTCGGTGGCCCTGGTCGCGATCCCGCTGTCGGTGATCGTCACCGGCCAGATCGCCAAGCGGTCGCAGCGGAAGT
Organism: Micromonospora sp. NPDC049282; assembly: GCF_043197045.1. NCBI lineage: Bacteria > Bacillati > Actinomycetota > Actinomycetes > Micromonosporales > Micromonosporaceae > Micromonospora > Micromonospora sp. NPDC049282. Next base: position 496,875 of record NZ_JBICSL010000003.1, on the reverse strand, counting down.
TCATCGCCCAGTGGACGCACACCGGCGAGCTGAACGCGCAGATCGAGGAGGCCTACACCGGGCACGAGCTGGTCAAGGTGTTCGGCCGGCAGAAGGAGGTCGAGGCCGCCTTCCGCACCAAGAACGAGGAGCTGTTCGAAGCCAGCTTCGGCGCCCAGTTCGTCTCCGGGATCATCATGCCGGCGATGTTCTTCATCGGAAACCTCAGCTACGTCGCCATCGCGGTGGTCGGCGGCCTGCGGGTGGCGTCCGGCGCGATGAGCCTCGGCGACGTGCAGGCGTTCATCCAGTACTCGCGGCAGTTCACCCAACCGTTGACCCAGGTCGCGTCGATGGCCAACCTGCTGCAGTCCGGGGTGGCCTCGGCCGAGCGGGTGTTCGCGGTGCTCGACGCCGACGAGCAGAGCGCCGACCCGACCGAGCCGGCCCGGATCGCCGACCCGCACGGTCGGGTCGAGTTCGAGCGCGTCTCCTTCCGGTACGACCCGGACACGCCGCTGATCGACGACCTCTCCCTGGTCGCCGAGCCCGGGCACACGGTGGCCATCGTCGGCCCCACCGGCGCCGGCAAGACCACGCTGGTCAACCTGGTCATGCGGTTCTACGAGCTGGACGCCGGACGGATCACCCTGGACGGGGTGGACGTCAGCACGATGCGCCGGGACGACCTGCGCGGCCGGATCGGCATGGTGTTGCAGGACACCTGGCTCTTCGGCGGCACCATCCGGGACAACATCGCCTACGGGCGGCCGGACGCCACCGAGGAGGAGATCCTGGCCGCCGCCCGGGCGACCTTCGTGGACCGGTTCGTGCGCAGCCTGCCCGACGGCTACGACACCGTGATCGACGAGGAGGGCAGCAACGTCAGCGCCGGTGAGAAGCAGCTCATCACGATCGCCCGGGCGTTCCTGGCCGAGCCGTCGCTGCTGATCCTGGACGAGGCGACCAGCTCGGTGGACACCCGGACCGAGGTGCTGCTCCAGCGCGCCATGGCGGCGCTGCGCACCGACCGGACCAGCTTCGTCATCGCGCACCGGCTCTCCACCATCCGGGACGCCGACCTGATCCTGATGATGGAGCGGGGTCGGATCGTCGAGCAGGGCACGCACGACCAGCTCGTCGCCGCCGACGGCGCCTACGCCCGGCTCTACCGGGCGCAGTTCACCGGCGCGGTGATCGCCGACGAGGTGCCGGCTCCGGCGGGCCCGCCGGCCGGGATCCGGCCCACCGGCACGCCGGTCGGGAACTGACGTGGATCCCGCGACCGCCCCGACACCGGGCGCCGCCCGGGTGACCGTGAGTCACCCGGGCGGCGGAGCCGGGTCAGGTCGGCGGAAGCAGGTCGGCCGACCGGCTCACGACCACCGCGCCGATGAGGCGCAACGCGTCCGCCCGGGGCATCGGGTCGAGGCCACGCCCGTCGCGCAGGCGCAGCGAGACCGAACCGTCGGCCGCCTCCCGGGCGCCCAGCACCCCGACGTACGGGATGCGACGGCGGGCCGCGTCGCGGATCCGGGCGCCCAGCGAGCCACCGGGGTCGACCTCGGCCCGCAGGCCGGCCGCCTCCGCCTCCCGGCAGAGCCGCCGGGCCGCGTCGACCTGCGCGTCGTCGGTCGGGAGCAGCAGCAACTGCACCGGGGCGTACCAGGCCGGGAAGGCGCCCTCGTGCACCTCGATCAGGTAGGCGAACAGCCGCTCCATGCTGCCCACCAGGCTCCGGTGCACCATCACCGGCCGCTTCCGGCCGCCGTCCGGGCCGGTGTACGACAGGTCGAACCGCTCGGGCTTGTCGAAGTCGAGCTGCACGGTGGAGATGGTCGACTCCCGGCCCGCCGCGTCCACGATCTGCACGTCGATCTTCGGGCCGTAGAACGCGGCCTCACCGGGCGCCTCGACGGCGTCCACCCCGTCGAGGGCGGCGCGGAGCAGGTCCTCGGCCCGCGCCCAGCCGGCGTCGTCGCCGACGTACCGCTGCCCCGGCCCGCGCAACGACAGCCGGAACCCGGCCGGTCGGACGCCGAGCGCGGCGTGCGCCTCGCCGATCAGCCGCAGGATCTCCCGGACCTCGTCGCCGACCTGCTCCAGCGCACAGAAGTTGTGCGCGTCGTTCAGCGAGATGGCGCGTACCCGGGAGAGCCCGCCGAGCACGCCGGAACGCTCCGCCCGATACATCCCGCCCAGCTCGGCGACCCGCAGCGGCAGTTCCCGGTAGGACCGGCCGCGCGCGGCGAACACCAACGCGTGGTGCGGGCAGAGCGCCGGCCGGAGCACGAACTCGTCGTCGGCGCTCAGCCGCATCGGCGGGAACATGTCGTCGGCGAAGTAGCCGAGATGCCCGGAGCGCTCGAACAGCTCCCGTTTGCCCAGCGGCGGCGAGTAGACGTGCCGGTAGCCGGCCCGGCGCTCCAGTTCCCGGACGTACTCCTCGACGGCGTGCCGGGCGGCGGCGCCGGCCGGCAGCCAGATCGGCAGTCCGGCGCCCGCGAGCGGGTCGGAGACGAACAGCTCCAGGTCCCGGCCGAGCCTACGGTGGTCGATCATGTCGCTCTCCTTGATCGGGTACGACCCGGAGGCGAGCGGTCCCGGAACGCCGCGAGGCCCCGGAGCGGATCGCCCCGGGGCCTCGTCGACGGAAACGTCAGTGCGGCGCGCCGGGAACTCCCGGCGTCGTGGTCATCTCCGCGCTGCGCATGCGCCGATGGTAGGGCCGACCGACCGGCCGGCGCGACCGCATTTCCGACCGGCGGGTCAGCGCTTTTCGCAGGCGACGCCGTCCTTGTCCCGGTCCAGGTGGGTGTTCTTGGCGTAGACGGTGTTGGAGACCGTGAAGTTGGTGACCGGCTTGGTGCTGCCCCGCACCTTGTCCTTCGCGCCCTTCTTGCCGACGCCGTGCTTGTAGGTCTTGTTCAGCGCGGTGCAGTTCTTGTATTTCTTCGCCGCCGCCTCCGCCGGACCGGCCACGGCGAGCGTGCCGCCGCCGACCGCCAGAGTCAGGGCGAGTACACCCCGGAGCAGGGTGGAAACCATCGAGGAGCCTCCTGTGGGGGATTGCCGCTAGGGCCCAAGATCGTATCCGGGAAGCGGAACCAGGGAGGCGTGCTGTCGCAGGCCCGACAGCGGAGAGGGGGTGCGGGTCGCCGGCACGGGACCTGCCGACGACCCGCGGCGGCCCGGGCGTCGGGAACGGGGGACCCGACGGCTTCGGTGCCGCGTCCCGTCAACGGTACGCCGCTGAGCACGGATCCGCCGCCCCGCTCGGTCCGGCCGACCGGGAAACTCCGGCGAGGAGGCGGTCGTGGCTGACCTCATCGCCCACGTCACGTCGCCGGTGTGGGCGTACACGCTGCTGTTGATCCTGCTGGTCGCGGACGCCTTCGTGCCGGTGGTGCCGACCCAGGTCGTGATGATCACCAGCGGTGCGCTGACCGTCTACGGAGGGCTCAGCCTGCCGCTCACCATCGCGGTCGGCGCGACCGGCGTCTTCGTCGGCGACCTGGCCTGCTATCTGCTCGGCCGCACCACGCCGGCCCGCCGGGCGGCCCGGCACGCGACGCCGGGACGGGCCCGGCGTGCGGTCGCCCTGGCCACCCGCCGGCTGCGCGAACCCGGACCGCTGGTGATCCTGCTCTGCCGGTTCGTGCCCGGCGGCCGGATGGCGGCGTGCTTCTCGGCCGGCCGCAGCCGCTACCCGTACCGCCTCTTCCTGGCCTACGAGGCGGTGGCTGCGATCGGCTGGGCCGGCTACGGCACGCTGGTCGGCCACCTGGGCGGCGCGGCGCTCACCCGGTCGGCGTGGCAGCTGCTGTTGATCGGCGGCGTGGCCGCGGGCGGGTTCGCGGCGGCCGGCTGGGCGATGACCTGGATCAGCGCCCGCCAGGGCCAGCCGTCCCCAGCGACGCCAGGAACACCTGACCCCATCGAAGGAGAACCAATCATGAACAGTGGAACCAACTGGAGGGACGTCCGGGCGAATGCCCAGCGGCTCGACCCCACCTGGAACGATCCCGAGCGGGTGGCCCGCCGCCGGCAACTCCGCAAGCAGATGCTGGCCGCGGTGGACGGCGCGCGGCCCGGCGGCGAGGAGTCGGACCGGGCCGACACTCCGGTCGACTGAGTCGCGGGATTTCCGAGAACATCGGAGTGCCGCAACCCGCATCGCATAAGGTTTACTTATATTTGTCGGGTGTGGGAGATCAGACTGCATCCTGAGGTCGAAGCCTGGTTCCTCGACCTGTGCAAAGGCGATCCACGCACCGCCGAACTCGTCGAAGAGGCGCTCGACCTACTGGCAGTGCACGGCCCGGCCCTTGGCCGGCCATTGGTCGATCGACTCAAGGGCAGCGCCTATCACCACATGAAGGAGTTGCGACCAGGATCGAGTGGTTCCTCGGAGGTTCGCATGATCTTTGCGTTCGACCCCTTCCGCGAAGCCGTGTTTCTGGTGGCCGGGGACAAGTCGGGGCAGTGGCAGAGTTGGTACCGGATCGTCATCCCGCTGGCGGACGAGCGGTTCCAGGAACACTTGATCAACTCGAAGGAAGACCGGACATGACCGATTGGGCGAACTGGCGCGACGTCAAGGCGAAGGCTCGGGAGGTCGACCCCTCCTGGGACGAAGCCGATCGGGTGGCCCGACGCGGCCGGCTCAGGGAGCAGATGCTGGCCGCGGTCAGCGGCGCGCAGTTGGCGGAAATCCGTAAGCAGCTGGGCATGACACAGGCCCAGTTGGCGGAAGCGGCGGCCCTGTCGCAGGCCCGGATCAGCCAGATCGAGCGCGGAGAGAGCGTCAACCTGGAGATACTGCGCGCCTACGTCACCGGGCTGGGTGGTCACCTCGACGTCGTCGCCCGGATCGGGAACATTCGGCTCGACGTGGCCTGAAGCGTTCCATCGACGCCCCGCTAGGGGCGACCCCGGGGATCGAAGTGGGTGGTGGTCCCGGATCCGTCTGGGGCGGCTCCGGCGACAGGCTGGGCACATGCCTGGAACCCGGAGCAGCGGCCTGCTGGCCCTCGGCGGGATCGCCCTGGCGGCGGTGCTCGCCGTGATCGGTCACCTCGAGGTGAACGACGACCTGAATCCCCTGTCGCTGACCGTCAGCGACTTCGCCGTCTCCGAACGGGGCGGCGTCATCGACACCGCGATGGCGGTCCTCGCGGCGGCCACCGCCGTACTCCTGCCGGCGCTGCGCCGGGCCGGCGCGGACCGCGCGTCGATCGCGCTGCTGGCGGCCTGGTCGGCCGGGCTGCTGGCGGCCGCGGTGGTGCCCACGAACGAGCCGGGCCTGCCCATGGACGCCGCGGCCTACGTGCACCGGTACGCCTCGGTGCTGTCGTTCCTCGCCCTGCCGCTCGCCGGCTGGCTGCTTGCCCGCCGGCCCGGTGGCCGGCCGGCCCGGCGGCTGCGTGCCCTGACCGTGACCAGCCTGCTGCTGGCCGCCGCGATGATCTGGTCCGCCTATCCCGGCGACCGCGCCATGATCGGCCTGACCGAGCGCCTGCTCATCCTCACCGAGACCGCCCTCCTGGCCACCGTCGCCCTCCACCTGGCGAGGGCCGCCGTGGTCGACATCCCGGTCCGGGCCGTGGATGACGTCGACGGCATTGACCCGCCGGGTCACTCCAGCTCGTGCAGCATGAGCTGGCGGGCGGCCTCGGTGATCGAGCCGGACAGGCTCGGGTAGATGGTGATGGTGTGGGCCAGCTCGTTGACGGTGAGGTTGTTCTCCACCGCCATGGTGATCGGCAGGATCAGCTCGCTGGCCTTCGGCGCCACCACCACGCCGCCGATCACCTGGCCGCTGGCCGGCCGGCAGAACAGCTTGACGAAGCCGTCGGCCAGGTCGTCCATCTTCGCCCGGGCGTTGCCGGACAGCGGCAGCATCACCTGGCGGGCCGGGGTCTTACCGGCGTCCACCTCGTCCTGCGAGACGCCGACCGTGGCCAGCTCCGGATCGGTGAAGACGTTCGCCGCGACGGTACGCAGCCGCAGCGGCCGGACCGCCTCGCCCAGCGTGTGCCACATCGCGATCCGGCCCTGCATGGCCGCGACGCTGGCCAGCGGCAGCACCCCGGTGCAGTCGCCGGCCGCGTAGACGCCCGGCACGTTGGTCCGGGACACCCGGTCGACCGTCACGTAGCCGCCCCGGGCCAGCTCGACGCCGTATTCCGCCAGGCCCAGGTCGGCGGTGTTCGGGATCGAGCCGACCGCGATCAGCGCGTGCGAGCCGGAGACCTGACGCCCGTCGGAGAGCACCACCTCGACGCCGTCGCCGACCCGGCGCACCGCCTCGGCCCGGGAGTTGTTGAGGATGCTCATGCCCCGGTTGCGGAACACCCGCTCGATCGCCATGGCGGCGTCGGCGTCCTCGTGCGGCATCACCCGGTCCCGGCTGGAGACCAGCGTCACCTGCACGCCCATGGCCAGGTAGGCGCTGGCGAACTCGGCGCCGGTGACGCCGGAGCCGACCACGATCAGGTGCTCGGGCAGCTCGGTCAGGTCGTAGACCTGACGCCAGGTCAGGATGCGCTCGCCGTCGGGCACGGCGGTGGGGAGTTGGCGCGGGGTCGCGCCGGTGGCCACCAGCACGGTGGAGGCCCCGATCGGGTACGCGGGCGAGCCGTCCGCCGGTGTGACGATCACCTGGTGGGTGTGACCGAGCGTGTCCTCGCCGAGCCGCGCGGCGCCGGCGACGAACTCCACCCCGGCCTTGACCAGCTTGGTGTGGATGTCGGCGGACTGGGCCAGCGCGAGGCGCTTGACCCGCTCGTGGACCGCCCGGGCGTCGACCGTGACAGCCTCCAGGCCGTCCGAGTGGATCCCGAACTCCTCGGTGTCCCGGTAGCCGGTCATCACCTCCGAGCTGGCGATGAAGGTCTTCGAGGGTACGCAGTCGGAGAGCACGCACGCGCCGCCGGCGCCGTCCGCCTCGACCACGGTGACCTCGGCGTCCAGTTGGGCGGCGACCAGCGCCGCCTCGTACCCGGCCGGCCCGCCGCCGATGATCACGATCTGGCTCACAGCTTCTGCCCCTCGTCAGTGCTCACAGTGACTTTCTTCTCCCCGTCGCGTCCGACACGCACCGTCGTATTCTCCCCCACCCGCCGACCGGGCTATCGTCGTCGCCGTGCGTCTCTACGCCGCTTACGGCTCAAACCTGGACCCCGCTCGCATGCGCGCCTACTGCCCGCATTCGCCGATGGTGGGCACCGGCTGGCTGGAGGGGTGGCGACTCACCTTCGCCGGCGAGGACGTCATCGGCTGGGAGGGCTCGGTCAGCACCGTGGTCGAGGCCCCGGGCGACCGGGTCTTCGTGGCGCTCTACGACATCCACCCGTACGACGCCGCCCAGCTCGACGAGATCGAGGGCGTGACCGCCGGGACGTACCGCCGGCTGACCGTCCGCGTCTCGGCGCTTGACGGGGACGTGACCGCGTGGGTCTACGTCTTCGACGGGTACGAGGGTGGCCTGCCGACGTCGTGGTACCTGTCGGAGATCGCGAACGCGGCGGAGAAGGCGGGCGCGCCGGACGACTACGTCACCGAGCTGCGGTCCCGCCCCACCGGCACGGCGTCCGCGTAGCGCGTCTCCCACCCCGACAGTGTGCGCCGGTCGGCCGCCGGCCCGCCCGGCGACCCCGGGGTTGGGGTGCCGGGTCACACCTGCGCGGCGGGCACGCTCCGCTCGTACACGTCGGCCCAGTGCTCCTCCACCAGCCCGACCGAGCGGTAGAGGGTGACCGGCGCGGTCGGGTTGGCCAGGTCCACGCCCAGCCCGGCGCGGGCACGGCCCTTTGCCGCGTAGACCGCGAAGGCCCGGCGCAGCAGCGCCGCACCCACTCCGCGCCGGCGATGGCCCGGCAACACGGAGAGCGTCCGGACCCAGCCCGCGCCCTGCTCCACCGCCTGGTCGGAGGACTGCAGGGCGCCGGCCGGCTCGCCGTCGACCTCGGCCACGAACCACTCGTCCCACACCTTGCCGTAGGAGGGAAGCAACTCCCGCCAGCGGTCGAAGTCGAGCGGCTCGTGATCGAGCGTGTCCCGGAACGCGGTGTCGTAGATCAGGTGGAACAGCCGCAGGTCTTCCTCGTCGTCGGGGCGCAGCGGCCGGACCGTCACCCCGGCCGGTGGGGCCGGCTCGGCCGGCAGGTCGGCCAGCGAGCGGCTCATCCGGAGGTAGCGCTTGACCCGGGTGAACCCGGCCGCCACCAGCTCGCCCGCCCAGCGGGTCTCCGGCGCGTACACCCCGGCGCGGGCGGTCAGCGCGGGCACGCCCCGCTCGGCGGCGCGCTCGGCGACCCGGTCGAGCAGCCGGGCCAGCAGCGGCGCGCGCAGCTCGACGCCGCGGTCGGGGTCGACGAGCACGTCCACCCACTCCCGGCCCACCCCGGTCGGGTTGTTCAGGATCGTCCAGGCCACCACCGTCTGGTCCGGGTCGGTGACCAGCCAGGAGTCCCGGGCCGGGTCGACGAAGGGCGCGGTGAGCGCGTCCCGTACGTCCTCGGCGTCGAAGTCCGGGTGGCCGATGGCGAACGTGTCGGCGGCGTGCACCACCGCCAGGATCGCGGGGACGTCGTCGAGGGTGGGGCGGCGGGCCGTCCAACCGGCGGGGAGCGTCACGCGGCAGATCCTGGCAGCCGGACCACCCGTGGCGCCTCCCATTTATCCGCGCCGGGCGTGCAGCCGCGCGGCGGTGAGCAGGTCGACCAGCTCGGCGCCGCCGGCCGGGCCGAGCGCGTGGAACGCCGGGGACACCAGCCGGTCGGTCACCGCCTCGGCCCAGATCCGGCGCCGCACCAGCGGCCCGACCGGCGGGTAGGGCGGCACCCAGCCGCAGGCGGCGGCGCCCGCCTCCCCCTCCGGCCCGGCCAGCACCGCCTCCAGCGGCGTCAACCCGGAGGCCCGTACGGCCAGCAGGTAGGCCCCGGCGAAGTGCTCGCGCAGCAGCAGCAGGCCGACGGCGGCGCGGGCGCCGGCGGACGGGTCGGGCATCGGCATGGCCCGCCAGGCGGCGAAGAGCGGCATGGCGCTGCCGTCCGCCGCATCGACGGCCCGGCCGAGCAGCCCGGCCAGCCGGGACACGTCGGGCGCGTCGCCCAGCCGGGACGTGCCCCACCGGCAGCACTCGGCCAGGTTGGCGGCGGCCACCTCCAGCGGCGGCACCGCGCGCGCCGCGGCGTCCCAGCCGTCCGCGACCGCCTCCGGGGCGATGAAGCCGAGCGCCGACGCCACCGTCTCGGCGCGGACGTCACCGAGCGCGCCGGCCCGGCCGGTGATGTAGAAGGCCCACCCGGAGATGCCGAGCAGCCGGGCCCGGCGCAGTGTCGACGGGCAGCGGGAGAACGCCTCCCCGAGCTCCAGCACCAGCGGTTTGCAGGCGGCGGCGATCTGCTCCGGGGTCATCGGCGACCCACCGCCGTCCGTCCACCGTGGCCGTTCATCGCGCTCAGTCTGCCCGTTCGTCACCGGCCTCGGCATCCCCCTCTTCGGCGTCGAGCGCCTCCAACACGGCCTCGACCTCACCGGCCCGCCGGCGGGCGGCGGTGACCGCCCGTTCCGCGCCCCGACGGGCCAGTCGGACCCGGCTCAGCTCCTGCTCGGCCACGGCCCGGCGGCGTTCCAGCTCGGCCAGGTCGGTCTCGATCCGGTCCAGCGTGGCGGCGCCGTCCCGCTCGGCCGTGTCCGCCCCGGCCAGCTCCTTCTCGGCCCGGTCCAGGTCCGCTTGGGCCTTCGCCAGCTCGCGCGTCGCGGCCCGCCGCCGTCCGGCCCGCTCGGCCCGCGCCGCCCGCTCGTCGCGGGCCCGGCGCGCGTCCGCCCGCTCGGCCGCCCGGTCCGGTACGCCGGACTTACCCGCCCGGCCCGGTACGCCGGATTTACCCGCCCGGTCCGGTACGCCGGACTTACCCGCCCGCCCGGTCGCCGGGGTTTCCTCCTCGCCGCCGGTCACCAGCCGCAACTGGGGGCGGGGCACCTCACCGAACCCGGCGTAGTGGCTGGCGCGCAGCAGCCGGCCGGCGCGTACCTGCTCGGCCACCTCGGTGTCGGAGAGCGCGGCGTTGAGCGTCGCCTCCACCTCGCCCAGCGGCAGCTTCCCGGCCGGCGGCGCGGCGGGCTCGGCGGCGGCCAGCCGGCGTACCTCGGCGACGAGCGCGCCCACGACGGCGCGGCGCTGCGCGGAGAGTTCCCGGAGCTTGCCGCCACGCAGGTCGCGTTGCGCGGCGCGGAGCGACTCGGCGAGCTGGGTCAGGTCGGCGACCAGTTCGGGTCGCCGGATCGCGAGCAGGTTGACCAGCCAGGCCGCGACGGTGGGCCGCCGCAGCCGGCCGATCTCCCGGGCGGTACGCGGATCGCCGGCCTCGCGCGCCTGCGCGACGGCGGCGTCCCGGGCCGCGACGAACCTGTCCGGCGGCGTGCCGTAGAGCCGCCGGACCACCTCGACGGGGACGTCAGGCATCGATCCGGGTGCCCGGCTCCAGACGGCGGTAGTCGGTGTTGGACATCGCGGTGTACTGCCGGTCCAGCACGCCGAAGCCGTTGGCGTTGAGCAGCCCGTCGTGCAGCGCGTACGCCCGCCGCGGCGCGACCGCGCGGATGAAGTCGAGCACCTCGGAGAACTTCGACCAGGGCGCGTGGATCGGGGCGAACAGCGTGTCGACCCGGACGTCGTCGGGGACGAACAGCGCGTCGCCCGGGTGGTAGACCACGTCGTCGAGGAGGTAACCCAGGTTCTGGATCACCGCGAGGTCCGGGTGGATGACGGCGTGCTGGCCCCCGTACGCCCGCACCGGCACCCCGGCGGCGGTGAACGACTCCCCCGGCGCGACCGCGACGAGCGCCTCGGCGGCGTCGCCGAGCACCGCGGCGAGCGAGGCCGGGCCGTGCACCGGCACCGGCCGTCGCGCCAGCGCGGCGGTCAGCGCCGGGACGTCCACGTGGTCCGGATGCTCGTGGGTGATCAGCACCGCGTCCGCCCCGTCCAGCGCCTCGGACGCGGCACTGAAGACACCGGGGTCGACGACCAGCACGCCCCCGTCGTGCTCCACCCGGAGGCAGGAGTGCGCGTATTTGGTGAGCTGCATCGTGACTCCTCGATTATCGAATCGTGACGTCCTCAGCGCAGTCTGCCGGAACCGGCGCGACAACGCGTCGCGTCCGAGGTATCGGTCCCGGCTCGCGGGGCCGTCGACGATCGGAGCGGGGAGTATGGGCGGACGACGACTCCGGGGCGTGGCCCTGGCAGCGGTGGGCCTCGCCGCGGTGCTGGCCGTGGGGGCCTGTAGCGCGGGCGGGGACAGTGGCGGCAACGACGCGGCGGCACCGGCCGCGGCGGGCGGCGGGGACGCCGGCGCGGCGCGGGACCAGGCGGCGCCGGGCGGGACCGGCGGCGCCGACCTGCGGGTGGACCAGCGGTCCATCATCTACACCGGGACGATGCAGGTCCGGGTGGCCGACGTGGACACGGCGGCGCGGGAGGCGACCGCGGCGGTAACCTCGGCCGGCGGCTTCGTCGGCGGTGACCGGCGGTCCAGTTCGTCGGCCGACGCCCGGGCGGTGCTGACGCTGCGGGTGCCGGCGGACAGGTTCGCCGGCGTGATCGACCAGTTGGCCGGTTACGGCCGGCAGGAGCGCCGGGAGATCCGCACCGAGGACGTCACCGAGCAGGTGGTCGACCTGGACGCCCGGATCGCCACCCAGCGGGCCCGGGTGGAGAGCGCCCGCAAGCTGCTCGCCCAGGCCAGTTCCGTGGACCAGCTGGTCACGCTGGAGAACGAGGTGGGCACCCGGCAGGCCGACCTGGCCGCGCTGGAGGCGCGCAAGCGCCGGCTGGCCGACCTCACCGCGCTATCCACCATCACCGTGACGTTCCTGGGTCGGGACGCCAGCACCGCCGACGAGGGCGCCGACCTCGGCTTCCTCAGCGGCCTCGGCGGCGGCTGGGCCGTCTTCCTCACCTCGGTCCGGGTGCTGCTCACCGTGCTCGGCGCGGTGCTGCCGTTCGCGGTGGTGATCGGCGTACCGCTGTGGCTGCTGCTGCGGTGGCGACGCCGGCGGTCCCGGCGGACGCCGCCGCCGGCCGGACCGAACCAGGCCGGACCGCTGCCGGTCGGGCCGACCGGCGGTCCGGTCAGCGCGCCGCCGCCAGTGCCCGCAGCGCGGTCTGGACCATGAGGCGTACGCCCGCCTCGATGGCACGCTCGTCCACGTCGAACGAGGCCCGGTGCAGGTCCACGTTGGGACCGTTCCGGCCGACGCCGAGGCGGGCGAGCGCGCCGGGCACGTGCTCCAGGTACCAGGAGAAGTCCTCGCCGCCCATGCTCTGCGGCGTCTCGGCGATGCCCTCCGGCCCCAGCGCCGACGCGGTGGCCGCGGTGAACACGCCGATCGCCCCGGCGTCGTTGGTCACCGGCGGGCGACCGCGCAGGTATTCCAGGTCGACGGTGGCGCCGGTGGGGGCCAGCACGTCCCGCACCACCTGAGCCACGATCTTGGGCGCCTGGTCCCAGGTGTCCCGGTCCATCACCCGGAGCGTGCCGGCGGCGGACGCCTCGGAGGGGATCACGTTGTAGCGGGTGCCGGCCGAGGCGTGGCCGAACACCAGCAGCAGTCCGCTGTTGGCCGGCACCCGGCGGCTGATCAGTGTCGGCACCTCGGTGACCAGCCGGCCGAGCGCGTCGACCAGGTCGACGGTCAGGTGCGGGCGGGCGGTGTGCCCGCCCGGCCCGGTGAGCCGGACGGTGACGTTGTCCGCGGCGGCGGTGATCGGGCCGACCCGCAGGCCGACCTTGCCGACCGGCAGGTTCGGGTCGCAGTGCAGCGCGAAGATCTGCACCACGTCGTCCAGGCCGCCGGCCTCGATCACCTCGAGCGATCCGCAGGGCAGGATCTCCTCGGCCGGCTGGAAGATCAGCCGCACCCGGCCGTCGAGCTCCCCGAGGTCGGCGAGCTGGGCGAGCAGCATGCCGACGCCGAGCATCACCGCGGTGTGCACGTCGTGACCGCAGGCGTGGCAGACGCCGTCGACGGTGGAGCGGTAGGGGACGTCCTTCGGGTCGCTCAGCGGCAGCGCGTCGATGTCGGCGCGGAGCGCGATCACCGGGCCGTCCGGGCGGCCGTCGATGTCGCAGATGACGCCGTTGCCCTTCGGCAGCAGGCGCGGGCTCAGCCCGGCCAGGGACAGCTCGCGGTGGACCAGGGCCGCCGTCTCGAACTCCTCGCCCGACAGTTCCGGGTGGGAATGAATGTGACGGCGGGTCGCGATGAGGCCGGGCACCCGCAGCGCGAGCAGATGGTCGAGCTCGAAGGGCAGGGGCTGGGAACCGGTCGGCGACTCGGGCCGGGACGACGCCAGCGGGCCGCCCGAAGGCAGCGTCAACGCACTCGTCACGTCGAATTCTCGATCACTAGAGAGGGATGGATCATCGGGCAGAACAGCAGACAGCCTAGACCCCTGACGGTGACGCTGCGCAACATCTTTCGCGTAGCGGTCGGACCGCACAGCGTCACGAATGCCCTGGTGGGAGTGCTCGAATATCTGCGGGACAGCAGGTAGATCGTGGTCGGACGCCGTCATCTGCCCCCCACCTCCTACAACGCGTAACCGATTCATCGGTCACCAAATCGCGAGTCGTCGTTCCGAATTGTCGCATTAGTCACGGCAATTAACTGCCGCTCCGACAATTGCCCGACAACATTCGGCTGCCGGGCGACTCCCGACGGTGACATGACCGCCCGGCGACCGACCGCACAGACTGTCCGTCCCGTTCACCCGATCGGGTTACCCCTATTCCGAAATTGCACACCCGGACGCGACGCGGCCCGCGTCGGCACACCAGGGGCGCGCCGGCGCGGGCCGTCGTCGGGTACGCGTCAGAACCGGTCGCTCGGCCGGTGGATCCCCCACACCGCGCGCAACGTCCCGCACACCTCGCCGACCGTGGCGCGCGCCCGCAGCGCCTCCTTCATCGGATAGAGCACGTTGACGTCGCCCTCGGCCGCGGCCCGCAGCTCGGCCAGGGCCCGCTCGACCGCGCCGGCGTCCCGATCGGCGCGCAGCTTCGCCAGCCGCTCCCCCTGAGCCGCCTCGATCGTCGGGTCCACCCGCAGCGGCTCGTACGGCTCCTCCTCGTCGATCCGGAACCGGTTCAGCCCCACCACCACCCGCTCGCCCGCGTCGATCTCCTGGGCGATCCGGTACGCGGACTGCTCGATCTCCCGCTTCTGGAAGCCGGCCTCGATCGCGTCCACCGCCGAGCCGTGGTCGGACACCCGCTCCATCAGCGCGGTGATCGCGGTCTCCAGCTCGTCGGTCATCGCCTCCACCACGTACGAACCGGCGAACGGGTCGACCGTGGCGGTGAGATCCGTCTCGTACGCCAGCACCTGCTGGGTGCGCAGCGCCAGCCGGGCCGCCTTCTCGGTGGGCAGCGCGATCGCCTCGTCGAAGCTGTTGGTGTGCAGCGACTGGGTGCCGCCGAGCACCGCGCCCAGACCCTGCACCGCCACCCGGACCAGGTTGACCTCCGGCTGCTGCGCGGTGAGCTGCACACCCGCGGTCTGGGTGTGGAACCGCAGCATCATCGACTTCGGGTTCTTCGCGCCGAACTCGTCGCGCATCAACCGGGCCCAGATGCGGCGGGCCGCCCGGAACTTGGCGACCTCCTCCAGCAGCGTGGTGCGGGCCACGAAGAAGAACGACAGCCGGGGCGCGAAGTCGTCCACGGCCAGCCCGGCCGCGAGCGCCGCCCGGACGTACTCGACGCCGTTGGCCAGCGTGAACGCGATCTCCTGGGCGGGCGAGGCGCCGGCCTCGGCCATGTGGTAGCCGGAGATCGAGATGGTGTTCCACTTCGGCACCTCGGCCCGGCAGTAGGCGAAGGTGTCGGCGACCAGCCGCAGCGAGGGCTTCGGCGGGAAGATGTACGTCCCCCGGGCGATGTACTCCTTGAGGATGTCGTTCTGGATGGTCCCGTTCAGCGCCGACCCGGGCACCCCGGTCTCCTCCGCCACCAGCTGGTAGAGCAGCAGCAGCACCGAGCCCGGGGCGTTGATGGTCATCGAGGTCGAGACCTTGTCCAGCGGGATGTCGCCGAAGAGCGTGCGCATGTCCTCGATGGAGTCGATCGCGACGCCGACCTTGCCGACCTCGCCGTGCGCGATCGGGTCGTCCGAGTCGTACCCCATCTGGGTGGGCAGGTCGAACGCGACGGAGAGGCCCATGGTGCCCGCACGCAGCAGCTGGTGGTAGCGGGCGTTGCTCTCGCTGGCGGTGCCGAAGCCGGCGTACTGCCGCATGGTCCACGGGCGGGACGTGTACATCGTCGGGTAGACCCCGCGGGTGTACGGATAGTCGCCCGGCTCGCCCGACCGGGAGTCCAGATCCGCCGGGAGGTCGGCCGCCGTGTAGACGCTCTTGATCGGGAAACCCGACTCGCTTGACCGCGCATCGCTCATTACCGGATGGTAGGACGCGGTCGCCGCCGCACGGGTGAGGGATACCGCACACCGGGACATGGCGACCCACCGGAGGTGAGTAGCTGCCCACGTACCGTCGAGTAGGTAAACGTCCGTCGCGTCGGGTTTCGCATCGGGCGTCGGAACCAGCAAGATAGAGGGGTTGTGTCCCAGCCCCCTCGATATCCCCCGGTGGCTTTTCTGTGACTCAGATTCCGACGTGGAGCGGTGGACCAGCCAGTCCCCCCACTGGACGCGCGGCGCCCGGCACCACCATCGGTGGTCGCTACTCGCTGCGCTCGCCGGTGGGCAACGGCGGCATGGGCACGGTCTGGCGGGCCACGGACACGTTGCTGCGCCGCGACGTGGCGGTCAAGGAGGTCGTCCTCCCGCCGGGGCTCGCCCCCAGCGACCGCGACGCGCTCTACGAACGCACGCTGCGCGAGGCCCGCGCCGCCGCCGCGATCCAGCACCCGGCCGTGGTGCAGGTCTACGACGTGGTCACCGAGGGTGGCCGGCCGTGGATCGTGATGGAGCTGCTGGACGCCCGCAGCCTGGCCGACATGGTGATCGAGGACGGGCCGGTCGCGCCCCGCGCGGTCGCCAAGATCGGCATCGCCCTGCTCGGCGCGCTGGAGGTGGCCCACGCCCTCAGCGTGCTGCACCGCGACGTCAAGCCGGCCAACGTGCTGATCTGCTCCGACGGCCGCTGCGTGCTGACCGACTTCGGCGTCGCCCGGATGCCCACCGACGTGCAGCTCACCACGCCCGGCATGGTGCTCGGCTCGCCGCACTTCATCTCCCCCGAGCGGGCCATGGGCCAGGAGTTCGGCCCGCCCAGCGACCTGTTCTCGCTCGGCGTGACGCTCTACACCGCGGTGGAGGGCCGGCCCCCGTTCGACAAGGGCGACCCGATCGAGACCATGCACGCCGTGGTCGAGGACCCACCCGCCACCCCGCAGCGCAGCGGCCCGCTCACCGGCGTGCTGATGGGCCTGCTGGAGAAGGACCCGGCCCGCCGGCTCGACGTGCACCGGGCCCGGGCCATGCTGCGCGAGCTGCTCGCCGGCCCGCTGACCAGCACCGCCACCGCGGTCAACTCGGTCACCGACCCGTACGCGGTGGTGCCGGTGCCGCGCCCGACCACGCCGCCGCCGACCGCCCCGGAGCCCAAGCCGGGCGGGCAGATCGGCGGCCGGGCGATGATCGGCCCGAGCGAGTCGCTTACCGACCGGCTCGCCGCCCTGCGCCGCGGCGAGCGCCCCGGCGCGAACCCCGCGGCGGGCGACGCCGCGCTCGACGAGACCAGCGCCGACGCGCTGGCCGGGCCGCTGCACACGCCCACCGGCGCGATGTCCGGGCCGGACGCGCCCGAGGCCACCCGGCGCATCTCCTCGGACGCCACGGTCCGCTTCGGCCGGGGTGCCGGCTCCGATGCCACGCAGCGCGTGCCCACCGGCCCGCCGGCCACCTACGGCGGCGGCGTCGACGCCACCCAACCGGTGTACGGCGGTGGCAACCAGTGGTCGGTGCCCGGCACCGGCCAGCCGTGGACCACGTCGGCCACCGCGCCGCCCACCGGCGGCGGGGGCGCCCGGGGCCTGCTCGGCAAGGTCAAGGCGTGGCCCCGCAAGGTGCAGCTCGCCGCCGCCGGCGGCCTGGCCGTGGTGCTGCTGGTGAGCGTGATCGCGCTGACCAGCGGCGGCGACGACGCTCCCCCGCCGATCGTGGGCACGCTGCCGTCGAACTCGGCCGCCGCCCCGCCGGTGGAGATGCAGGAGCAGTCCGTCAAGGGTGTGACCATCCAGGTGCCGAAGGGTTGGCAACGGCAGACCGGCCGTCTCTTCGTCGACTACGTGGACCCGGACGACGAGGGCCGCAAGGTGCGGGTCGTCGCCGAGGATTGGGGCGGCACGTCGATCAGCTGGGCCGAGTTCGCCTCGCGGAACCTCAAGAAGAACACCACCAAGAGCAAGACCTGCCCCGCGCCCTACACCGAGGTGTCCGTCTCCGAGCAGCCGCTCGCCGGCCAGACCGCGGGCCAGGTCGAATACACCTGCGGCGAGGGGGACGGCATGCGGCACGGCATCTGGCGAGGGCTGGTGAAGGACGGCAAGGTCTACTCGTTCTACCTCTCCTCCACCGACGCGCGCTTCGCCGAGAGCAAGCCGATCTTCGATGCGATGGTCGGTTCGTTCCAGCTCACAGGTGCCAACTGAGTCGAGGCCGACGGCCGGGGGTGATCCGCCGCCGTGCTATCAAGAGGCCATGGCGGCGGATACCACTGACCTTGACGACCTTCGCGTCCGAGCCGAGCGCTGGCTCGCCGACGACCCGGACCCGGCCGACCGGGACGAGCTGCGTGCCGTCCTCGACGGGCTGCCCGGCACGGCCACCGACCTGGCCGACCGGTTCGCCGGTCCGCTGACCTTCGGCACCGCCGGGCTGCGCGGCCCGCTGCGCGCCGGGCCCAACGGGATGAACCTCGCCGTGGTCACCCGGGCCGCCGCCGGGCTGGTCGGCTGGCTCGCCGCCCAGGGCGGCGAGGGGCCGCTGGTGATCGGGTACGACGCCCGGCGCGGCTCGCGGGCCTTCGCCGAGCGCACCGCGCAGGTGGCCACCGGCGCCGGCCGGCCCGCGCTGCTGCTGCCCCGGCCGCTGCCCACGCCGGTCCTGGCGTTCGCGGTGCGGCTGCTCGGCGCGGTCGCCGGGGTGATGGTGACCGCCAGCCACAACCCGCCGCAGGACAACGGCTACAAGGTCTACCTGGGCGCGCAGCTCGGCGGTGAGCTGGGCGCCGGGGCGCAGATCGTGCCGCCGGCCGACGCCGGCATCGAGGCGGCCATCCGCGCGGTCGGCGCGCTCCTGGAGGTGCCGCTCGGCCCGGCCGGCCAGGTGCTCGGTGACGACCTCGTCGCCGCGTACGTGGACCGGGCCGCCGCGGTGGTGGACCCGGCCGGTCCGCGGGACCTGAAGGTGGCGTACACGCCGTTGCACGGGGTGGGGGCGGCGGTGCTGACCGCCGCGTTCGCCCGGGCCGGGTTCGGGGTGCCCGGCGTAGTGCCCGAACAGGCCGAACCCGACCCGGCGTTCCCGACCGTCAGCTTCCCCAACCCGGAGGAGCCCGGCGCGGTGGACCTGCTGGTCGCGCTCGCCGACCGCACCGGGGCGGACATCGCCATCGCCAACGACCCGGACGCGGACCGCTGCGCGGTGGCCGTCCGCGACGCCGGGTCCTGGCGGATGCTGCGCGGCGACGAGGTGGGCGCGCTGCTCGCCGACCACCTGATGCGGCGCGGGGTGACCGGCCTGTACGCCACCACCATCGTCTCGTCGACGCTGCTGCGGGCCATGGCCGCCGCGCGAGGGCTGCCCTACGACGAGACGCTGACCGGCTTCAAGTGGATCGTCCGGGCCGGCGGCGGCAGGGAGCCGCTGGTCTTCGGCTACGAGGAGGCGTTGGGCTACTGCGTCGCGCCGGAGCACGTCCGGGACAAGGACGGCATCACCGCCGCGCTTACCGTCGCCGAGCTGGCCGCCGGGCTCAAGGCCGAGGGCCGTACGCTCCTCGACCGGCTGGACGAGCTGGCCGCCGAGTTCGGCGTGCACCACACCGACCAGCTCTCGGTGCGGGTGGAGGACCTGCGGGTGATCACGGACTCGATGGCGCGGATCCGGGCGGCCACCCCGACCACGCTGCTGGGGCACCCGGTCACCGGGGCGTCCGACCTGCTCCCCGACGCGGACGTGGTGATCCTGCGCACCGACGCCGCCCGGGTGGTGATCCGGCCCTCCGGCACCGAGCCGAAGCTCAAGGCGTATCTGGAGGTGGTGGAGCCGGTGACCGGCGGCGACGTCCCCGCGGCCCGGCGCCGGGCCCGGGCCGCCGTCACCGAGCTGCGCACCGAGATCGCCGCCGCCCTCGGCCTCTGACCGCGATGAAGGAGGGTCCCCTTCTTGACACCTGAGTGTGAGAAGGGGCCCCTCCTATACCGGATGCGTTGAGAGGGGGCCCCTCCTCACACGGCGGGGCGCTTGCCGAGGGCGGCGTCGACCGCCTGGCCCAGGGCGGCGATGACCAGGCTCACCGAGGGACGTACCACGCTGTCGTCCAGGCTCACCGTGCCGGAGAAGCCGGCCCCGGTGGCGATCTCGTGCAGGCGCGTGCCGGCCTCGTCCGCGGCGGCGCCGGTGAGCCCGAGCGCCGGCTCCATCCGCAGCACCGCGACCAGCGTGGCCAGCGCGGCGGTCCGCTCGTCCGGGACCTGGCCGCTGGTCAGCGCCTCGGCCAGCCGCCGCCGGATGTCCGCCTCGACCGAGGTGTCCGCGACCGGGTAGCGGTGCACGTGGATGAAGCCCAGTTCGGTCTCCTCCACGTCGCGGACCACGCCCCGACCGCAGAGGTCGCCGAGGATCCGGTCGCGCAGCCCGTGCCGCAGCCGCTGCACCCACGACGACGGCGTGTGCGGGGTGTCCGCGGCGATCTTGGCGAGCACCGCGTCCGCGATCGGCTCGCCGGTCGGCGCCGGGTCGACCACCGACAGGTTCCCGTCCGCGTACGCGACCCGCCCGGCCAGGGCCAGCTCGACCAGCACCGCGGCGGCCATGCCCAGGTCCAGGCTGATCCGCGGCATGGCGGCCTTGCCGGTTTCGTCGTCATACGCGAGGAGCAGCAACTCCTCGGCGAGCGCAACACCAGTCATGGCCCGGAACGCTAGCGCCTCCCCGCACCCCCGCGCGCCAACTCGCCGGGCTCGCCCGCCACGCCCGACCCGGGTCCCCCGCCTGAGGCACGGAAAGTGGGCCGGTTCGCGCTCGAACAAGCCCACTTTCCGTGCTTCAGCGACGTAGAGCGGTGGGGGTCAGAAGCGGGGCATGCCGCCGAACTGGCGGTCGCCGGCGTCGCCGAGGCCCGGGACGATGAACATCCGGTCGTTGAGGCCCTCGTCGATGGCGGCGGTGACCAGGCGCAGCGGCAGGCCACTGCGCTCCAGCCGGGCGATGCCGACGGGCGCGGCCAGCACGCAGAGCACGGTGATGTCGGTGCAGCCGCGGTCGGCCAGCAGCCGGCAGCAGTGCTCCAGCGAGCCGCCGGTGGCGAGCATCGGGTCGAGCACCAGCACCGGCAGGCCGCCCAGGTCCCGGGGCAGCGACTCCATGTACGCCCGCGGCTCGTACGTCTCCTCGTCGCGGGCCAGGCCCACGAAGCCCATCGACGACTCGGGCACCAGGCCGAGCGCGGCGTCGGCCATGCCGAGCCCGGCCCGCAGCACCGGCACCAGCAGCGGGGGGTTCGCCAGCCGGGTGCCCTCGGTGGCGGTGACCGGGGTCTGGATCGAGTAGTTCTCGACGGGGAAGGAGCGCGCGGCCTCGTACACCAGCATGGTGGTGAGTTCGCGCAGCGCGGCCCGGAACGACGCGGAGTCGGTCCGGGCGTCCCGCATGGCGGTCAGCCGCGTCTGGGCGAGCGGGTGGTCAATGACGTGTACGTCCACGATCGCTCAACCTACCGGTCGCCGACGCGGCGCAAGCCGGGTGCGGTCGGACCAGCGACGCCGCTCACGTGCGGCTTGCGCCTACCCCCGGACCACCTCATCGTGACCAAGATCACATGACTCGCGGGTGCGTACTATTCGGGGCATGACGGCGACAACGACGTCGGCCCGGTCGGACCTCTCCGAGCTGGGACGATCCGAAACCGCTCTGCGGACCTTCCTGCACGGCCTGCCCGGCGTGGACCAGGTCGGCGCGGAGCAGCGGGCGGCCCAGCTCGGCACCCGCTCCATCAAGACCACAGCCAAGGCCGAGGCGATCGACCTGGCGATCCGGATGGTCGACCTGACCACGCTGGAAGGGGCCGACACCCCGGGCAAGGTGCGGGCGCTGGCCGCGAAGGCGCTGCGTCCCGACCCGGCGGACCCGAGCTGCCCGCACGTCGGCGCGGTCTGCGTCTATCCGTCGATGGTCCCGCACGTGGCCGAGGTGCTGCGCGGAAGCGGCGTGCACCTGGCCAGCGTGGCGACCGCGTTCCCGTCCGGGCAGGCGCCGCTGGAGGTCAAGCTCGCCGACACCCGGGCGGCGGTCGCCGCCGGCGCGGACGAGATCGACATGGTGATCAACCGGGGCGCGTTCCTGGCCGGGCGCTACCAGGAGGTCTACGACGAGATCAGGGCAGTCAAGGAAGCCTGCGGCTCTGCTGATGGCGGTCGCCAGGGGCGACCGGCAGCGCACCTCAAGGTGATCCTGGAGACCGGCGAGCTGGCCACCTACGACAACGTGCGGCGCGCCTCCTGGCTCGCCATGCTGGCCGGCGGTGACTTCATCAAGACCTCCACCGGCAAGGTCCCGGTCGCGGCCACCCTCCCGGTGACCCTGGTGATGCTGGAGGCGGTCCGCGACTTCCGCGCCGCCACCGGGCGGCAGGTCGGCGTGAAGCCGGCCGGCGGCATCAAGAACACCAAGGACGCGATCAAGTACCTCGTCATGGTCAACGAAACCGTCGGCGCGGACTGGCTCGACCCGGACTGGTTCCGGTTCGGCGCCTCCAGCCTGCTCAACGATCTGCTCATGCAGCGCACCAAGCTGACGACCGGCGTCTACGCCGGCCCCGACTACTTCACCCTGGACTGAACGCGATGTTCGAATACGCACCCGCCCCCGAGTCACGCTCGGTGGTCGACATCAAACCCTCGTACGGGCTCTTCGTCGACGGGACGTTCGTCGACCCGTCCGACGGCGGCAGCTTCAAGTCGGTCAACCCGGCCTCCGAGGAGGTCCTGGCCGAGATCGCCGAGGCCGGCGGCGAGGACGTGGACCGCGCGGTCCGCGCCGCGCGCAAGGCGTACGAGAAGGTCTGGGGTCCGATGCCGGGCCGGGACCGGGCGAAGTACCTGTTCCGGATCGCCCGGCTCGTCCAGGAGCGCTCGCGCGAGCTGGCCGTGCTGGAGTCGCTGGACAACGGCAAGCCAATCCGGGAGTCCCGCGACGTCGACCTGCCGCTGGTGGCCGCGCACTTCTTCTACTACGCCGGCTGGGCCGACAAGCTGGAGCACGCCGGCTTCGGCGCGAACCCGCGCCCGCTCGGCGTCGCGGCGCAGGTCATCCCGTGGAACTTCCCGCTGCTCATGCTGGCCTGGAAGATCGCCCCGGCGCTCGCGGCGGGCAACACGGTGGTGCTGAAGCCGGCCGAGACCACCCCGCTGACCGCGCTGCTGTTCGCCGAGATCTGCCAGCAGGCCGACCTGCCGGCCGGTGTGGTCAACATCGTCACCGGCGCCGGCGACACCGGCCGGGCGCTGGTCGAGCACCCGGGCGTGGACAAGGTCGCGTTCACCGGCTCCACCGACGTCGGCCGGGCCATCGCGCGCGCCGTGGCCGGCACCCGCAAGAAGCTGACCCTGGAGCTGGGCGGCAAGGCCGCCAACATCGTCTTCGACGACGCCCCGGTCGACCAGGCGGTCGAGGGGATCGTCAACGGCATCTTCTTCAACCAGGGTCACGTCTGCTGCGCCGGCTCCCGCCTGCTGGTCCAGGAGTCGGTCGCCGACCAGGTGCTGGAGTCGCTCAAGCGCCGGATGGCCCACCTGCGGGTCGGTGACCCGCTGGACAAGAACACCGATGTCGGCGCGATCAACTCGGCCGAGCAGCTGGCGCGGATCCGCGAGCTGTCCGAGGTCGGCGCCGCCGAGGGCGCGCAGCGCTGGTCGCCGCCGTGCGAGCTGCCCGACCGCGGCTTCTGGTTCGCGCCGACCATCTTCACCGGGGTCACCCAGGCGCACCGGATCGCCCGCGAGGAGATCTTCGGCCCGGTGCTGTCCGTGCTCACCTTCCGCACCCCGGCGGAGGCGGTGGAGAAGGCCAACAACACGCCGTACGGGCTGTCGGCCGGGATCTGGACCGACAAGGGTTCCCGGATCCTGTGGATGGCCGACCGGCTGCGCGCCGGCGTGGTCTGGGCCAACACGTTCAACAAGTTCGACCCGACCTCGCCGTTCGGCGGCTACAAGGAGTCGGGTTACGGTCGCGAGGGCGGCCGGCACGGGCTGGAGGGGTACCTCAATGTCTGAGCGGGTCGCGGTACGCAAGACGTACAAGCTCTTCATCGGCGGGAAGTTCCCGCGCAGCGAGTCGGGACGGTCGTATCTCGTGCAGGACTCCAACGTGTCGCTGGCATCGCGCAAGGACGCGCGGGACGCGGTCGTCGCGGCCCGGGCCGCGGTGAAGGGCTGGGCCGGGGCGACCGCCTACAACCGGGGTCAGATCCTCTACCGGGTCGCCGAGATGCTGGAGGGCCGGCGCGAGCAGTTCGTGGCGCTCGGCGTACCTGCCGACGAGGTGGACGCGGCGATCGACCGGTGGGTCTGGTACGCCGGCTGGGCCGACAAGCTCGCGCAGGTCTACGGCGGGGCCAACCCGGTGGCCGGCCCGTACTTCAACCTGTCCGCGCCGGAACCGACCGGCGTGGTGGCCGTGGTGGCGCCCGAGGCGCCGGCGCTGCTCGGTCTGGTGAGCGTGATCGCCCCGGCGATCGTCACCGGCAACACCGTGGTGGTGGCCGCGTCGCCGGCGGCGCCGCTGGCGGCGGTGACCCTGGCCGAGGTGCTGGCCACCTCCGACCTGCCGGGCGGCGTGGTCAACATCCTCACCGGGAAGATCACCGAGACGGCGCCGACGCTGGCCGCGCACATGGACGTCAATGCCGTCGACCTGACCGGCGTCGCCGACGCCGAGCTGGCGGCGGAGCTGGAGGTCAAGGCCGCGGAGAACCTCAAGCGGGTGCTCCGGCCGGCCCCGGCCGACCACGACTGGCACACCGATCCGGGCCTGACCCGGATGACCACGCTCCTGGAGACCAAGACCGTCTGGCACCCCAAGGGCGTCTGACCCACCCGCCCGCTCCCCCTCCCCGCGACCGCCCGGGGGGTGGGGGGCGTCTACTACGCGGGGTAGGATTGACGGGTGACTCGGCTGGGGGACCTTGAGCGTGCGGTGATGGACGTGCTGTGGGCGTTGCCCGCCACGTCGGACGGCGTGACCGTGCGCGAGGTCGCCGACGCCCTGGACGGGCGTGAGCTGGCCTACACCACGGTGATGACGGTGCTCGACCGGCTCGCCGGCAAGGGCATGGTGCAGCGCGAGCGGGAGGGGCGGGCCTGGCGTTACCGGCCCGCCGCCACCCGCGAGGCGCACATCGCCCAGCTCATGCTCGACGCCCTCGATCTCGGTGGCAGCCGGGACGCCGCGCTGGTGCGCTTCGCCCGCTCGGTGACCGGCACGGAGGCGGACGTGCTCCGCGCCGCGCTCGGCGCCGAGGCCGGGCTGACCGACCGAGCCGGATCGACCGACCAGACCGGAGTGACCCACCGAGCCGGAGTGACCGACCGGGTCGAGGATCCGCGGCCCGCCGGGCCGGCCCTCGACGAGGCGACGGACCGGTAGGGCGGCTGCCATGGCGTACGCCGTGCACTTCGCCGCGACCATCCTGGCCTGCTGGCTGACCGCGCAGGTCCTCGCCGCCGCGCGATGGACGTGGCGCGCGCCCCGGGTGGCGATCGTCTGCTGGCAGGCGGTCGGGTTGGCGCTCGGTCTCTCCGCGATGGGGCTGCCGATGGCGCTGGGTCTCACCGCCTACGACCGGCCGACCGGGGGCGCCCTGCTGGCGCTCGCGGACGACCTGGCCCACGGCACGCTGCCGGCCGGCGTGGGCGCGGCGCACCTCGGCCTGGTCGGGGTGGGCTTCGGCATCGGCGTGGTGCTGCTCACCACGACCGTGCGCGCGGTGCACGGCGCGGTTCGCGCCCAGCGCCGGCACCGGGAGCTGCTCAGCCTGGTCGCCCGGCGTGACCCGACGGTCCCCGGCGCGCTGGTGCTCGACCACCCGAGCGCGGCGGCGTACTGCCTGCCCGGGGTGCGGCCCCGGGTGGTGGTGAGCGCCGGCACGGTCGACCTGCTCGACCCGGCGGAGCTGGCGGCGGTGCTGACCCACGAGCGGGCGCACGCCCAGGAGCGGCACGATCTGGTGCTGCTGCCGTTCACCGCGCTGTGCCGGGCGCTGCCCTGGTTCGGCTGGGTGCGCGACGCGCACGCGCGGGTGGCGCTGCTGGTCGAGATGCGCGCCGACGACAAGGCCCGGGAGCTGCACGCGGACGAGCCGCTGGCCGGCGCGCTGCGCCGGTTCGCCGCCGCCGGGCACCGGGTCACGCCGGCCGGCACGCTCGGCATCGGCGACCGTGACCTCGACGTACGCGTGCAGCGGCTGCTGGTCGCGGACCGCCCGCCGCGGGTGCTGGGCGCCACCGCGCTGGCTGTCGCCGCCACTCTGGTCTCGTTGCCGATCTCGCTGTTCCTGAGCTGAGCACCCCTACGGGCCTTCTCCGGGTTCGCCCGCCCTGATAGGTAGAGACGCTACGTGTAGGGTCGCTATGACAAGCGAACCAACCCGTGGGAGAACCGCCATGGATCCCCTGCTCCTCGCCCGCCTCCAGTTCGCCACCACCACCTCGCTCCACTTCCTCTTCGTGGTGGTCACGCTCGGCCTGGTCACCCTCCTGGTCGGGCTCCAGACGGCCGGCTACCTCACCGGCAAGCCGGTCTACGAGCGGCTGACCCGGTTCTGGGGCCAGCTCTACGTGATCAACTACGTGCTCGGCATCGCCACCGGGATCGTGATGGAGTTCCAGTTCGGGCTGAACTGGAGCGGCCTGTCGCGCTACGTGGGCAACGTGTTCGGCGCGCCGCTGGCCATCGAGACGCTCGTCGCGTTCTTCCTGGAGTCCACGTTCCTCGGCATGTGGATCTTCGGCTGGCACCGGCTCGGACGCGGCGTGCACCTGGCGCTGCTCTGGGGCGTCGCGCTCACCGCGTACGCCTCGGCGTTCTGGATCATGGTGGCGAATTCCTGGCTCCAGCACCCGGTCGGCTACGAGGTGCGCGACGGCGTCGCCCACCTCACCGACTTCGGCGCGCTTGTCACCAACCCCACGTTCGGCTTCGCGTTCGGGCACGTGGTGTCCGCGAGCCTGGTCACCGGCGGCCTGCTGATGGCCGCGGTCAGCGCCTGGCACCTGCTCCGGCGCACCCCCGACTTCCCGCTCTTCCGCACCTCGCTACGGATCGGGCTGGTCACCGCGGCGCTCGCGGTGAGCGCGTTGCAGGGCTTCGGCTTCGCCCAGTTCGGCCCGGTCGGGCAGCTTCAGCCCACCAAGTTCGGCGGCGGCGCGGACCGCGACGCGATGGTCGCCGACTGGACCGCCCGCTTCGGCCCCGGCGACTGGGACCCACCGGCGCTGTCCGGCGTCAGCCTCGGCTTCATGATCCTGATCGGCTTCACGCTGGGCTGCGTGTGGCTCCTGCTGCCGCTGCTCTGGCGCGACTGGATCATCCGGCTGAGGTTCCCGCTCCGGCTGGTCCTGCTCGGCCTGCCGCTGCCGTTCGTGGCGGTGCTGCTGGGCTGGATCGCCCGTGAGGTGGGCCGCCAGCCCTGGGTGGCGTACGGGCTGCTGCCCACCGCACAGGCCGTCTCACCGGTCCCGCCCGGGCTGATGCTCGCCTCACTCATCGGGTTCAGCCTGCTGCTCGGCGCGCTCGCCGTCACCAACTGGGTGCTGCTGGCCCGGCACGCCGCCCGTGGGGCGCTCGACCCGCTCCTCGGCCGCCCGCCCGCGCCCGACACCGACGACCACCACCAGCCCGTGTTCGCCTGAGGAGCCCATCGTGGAACTCGCCTGGTACGCCCTGCTCGGCCTCTTCTTCGCCACCTACCTGGTGCTCGGCGGCTACGACTACGGCGTCGGCCTGCTGCTGGCCCGGCGCGGGGCGGCCACCGGAGCGGACGCCGCCGCCCGCCGGGCCGCGCTCGCCGCCGTCGGCCCGTTCTTCCTCGGCAACGAGGCCTGGCTGGTGGCCGCGGTCGGCATCCTGTTCGGCGCCTTCCCCGTGCTGGAGGGTGAGCTGCTCTCCGGCTTCTACCCGGTCGTGCTCGGCGCGCTGGCCGGGGTGGTGCTGGTGACCGCCGGCGTGCAACTGCGCGGCCGGGCCGGCGGCGAGGCGGCCCGGGCCGGTTGGGACCGGATCGTGGTGGTCGGCAGCGTGCTGGCCGCGCTGGGCTGGGGCGCCCTGCTCGGCGGCCTGCTCCAGGGGGTCCCGCTCACCGCCGACGGGCAGGTGGTCGGCGTCGGTCACGTGGTCACGCCGTTCGTGGCCGCCGCCGGGCTGACGCTTGTCGCGCTTGTCGCGCTGCACGGTGCGACCTTCCTCACGCTCCGGCTGCCGGCCGCCGACGCGCCGGCGCTGGCCCGGCTGGCCCGCGGCCTGGTGCCCGCCGCGCTCACCGCGGTCGCCGCGGCCACCGTCCTGGGCCTGCTCTCCGACCGGGTACGCGCTGCCGTGGCGCGACCTGCGGTCGCCGTACTCCTGCCGTTTGCGCTGGTGGCGGCGCTGCTGGTGGCCCGCGCGGCGCTGCGCCGGGGCCGGGCCGGGGTGGCCTTCGCCGCCACCGCGACGGCGCTGGCGCTGCCCGTGCCGCTGGTCGGCGCGGCGCTCTGGCCCCGGATCCTGGTCTCCACCACCGACCCGGCGACGTCGCTGACCGTCGCCGAGGCGGCCGCGAGCCGACCGACGCTGGCGCTGCTGGGCTGGCTCGTGCTGCCGCTCGTGCCGGCCCTACTAGGCTTTCAGGCGATGTGCTGGTGGGTGTTCCGGGGACGGATCGACGGCAGGGCACCGGTGTACTGGTGAGCCGCCGCCCGTTCGACCCGCGTCTGCTGCGCCGGGTCCCCGCGGCCCGGCGCGACCTCGCCGTGCTCGCGATGCTGGGCGGGCTCACCGCGCTGCTGGTGGTCGCCCAGGCCACCGCGCTGGCCACGCTGCTGGCCACCGCGATCGACGGGCGGCTGCACCGGCCGGCGCTTGCCGCCTTCGCGGCGGCGGTCGCCGCCCGGGCGCTGGTGAGCTGGGCGCAGGGCACGGTGGCCGCGCGGGCCGCCGCGACGGTCAAGGCGGAGCTGCGGGTGGACCTGCTCCGCGCGGTCGGCCGGCACGGTCCCACCTGGGTCGCCGGACGGCGGGCCGGGCAGCTCGCCACGCTTGCCGGTCGCGGGCTGGACGCGCTCGACCCCTACTTCACCGGCTACCTGCCGCAACTCGTGCTGAGCGTGACCGTGCCGGCGGCGGTGCTGGCCCGGATCGTGTTCGCCGACTGGAGCTCGGCGCTGATCATCGCGCTCACCATCCCGCTCATCCCGATCTTCGGGGCGCTGCTCGGCTGGCAGGCGCAGGCCGCCACCGAGCGCCAGTGGCGGCGACTGTCGCTGCTCGGCGGGCACTTCCTGGACATGGTCGCCGGGCTGCCCACGCTGCGTGCGTTCGGCCGGGCCCGGGCCCAGGTGGACGTGGTGCGCCGGATGGCCGACGGCCACCGCCAGGCCACCATGCGGACGCTGCGGATCGCGTTCCTGTCCGCGCTGGTCCTGGAACTGGTCGCCACGCTCTCCGTCGCGCTGGTCGCGGTGCCGGTCGGCATCCGCCTGCTCGGCGGCGGGATCACGCTCTCCACCGCGCTGCTGGTGCTGCTGCTCACGCCGGAGGCGTACCTGCCGCTGCGCGCCGCCGGCAGCCGGTTCCACGCCAGCATGGAGGGGCTCACCGCGCTGGACGAGGCGCTCACCCTGTCCGCGACCACCGAGCCGACCGCGCCGGCCGCCGGGCGTACGGCCCCGAGCGGCCGCGGCGAGATCCGCTTCGAGGGCGTGACCGTCGCGTACGACCGGACGACCGCGCTGCGGGACGTCACGCTGACCATCCGCCCCGGCGACCGGGTGGCCGTCATCGGCCCCAGCGGCGCGGGCAAGAGCACGCTGCTCAACCTGCTCCTCGGCTTCGTCGCCCCGACCGCCGGCCGGGTCACCGTGGACGGCGTCGACCTGGCCGGGGTCGACCTCGACGCCTGGCGCCGCGAGCTGGCCTGGGTGCCGCAGCGGGCACACCTGTTCGCCGGGTCGCTTGCCGACAACATCCGCCTGGGCGCCCCGGCCGCCACGCTGGCCGCCGACGTCGCCGACGCCACGCTGGCCGCCGCGGTCACCGACGCCGCGCTGGACGAGGTGGTCGACGCGCTGCCCGACGGGCTCGACACCCGGCTCGGCGAGCGCGGCCACGGCCTGTCCAGCGGGCAGCGGCAACGCGTAGCGCTGGCCCGGGCGTTCCTCCGGGACGCCCCGCTGGTGCTCCTCGACGAGCCGACCGCCCGGTTGGACAGCGCCAGCGAGGCGGTAGTGCTGACCGCCACCCGGCGGCTGGTCGCCGGGCGGACCGCGCTGCTGGTCGCGCACCGGCCGGCGCTGCTGGCCGACGCCGACCGGATCCTGCGCGTCGAGGACGGCCGGGTCACCGAGCTGCGCCCGACGCCGGCCGGTGGGGCGGTGGCGCGATGAGCGCCGAGCGCGCCGTGCTGCGCCTGGCCCGGCCCTATCTGGGCCGCTTGCTGGGCGCCGGGCTGCTCGCCGCCGCGACCGAGTTCGCCGGGCTGGCGCTGATGGCGACCGCCACCTGGCTGCTGATGAGCGCCGCCGGTCAGCCGCCGCTGGACCGGTTGACCGTGGCGATCGTCGCGGTGCGGGCGCTCGCGGTCGGTCGGGGCGTGTTCCGCTACACCGAGCGGCTCGCCGGGCACGACGCCGTGCTCCGCATGATCACCGACGTGCGGGCGCGGGTCTTCGCCTCGCTCGCCGGGCGACGCGAGGGCGGCGACCGGCGCACCGGTGACGCGCTGAGCCGGCTGGTCTCCGACGTGGAGGCGGCCCAGGACCTGCTCCTGCGCGTGCTCGTGCCCGGAGCAGCGGCGGCCCTGGTCAGCCTGGTCGCCGTCGGCGCCGCCGCGCTGATCTCACCGCCGGCCGCCGGCGTCCTCGCGGTCGGCCTGCTGGTGGCCGGTGTGGCACTGCCCGCGCTGGCCACCCGGCTCACCCGTCGGGCCGCCGACGAGGTGGCCCCGTTGCGGGGCGCACTCGCGGTGGACGCGGTCGACCTCACCCACGGCGCCGCCGACCTGGCCGCCTTCGGGGCGACCGACGCCGCGCTGGCCGCCGCGCGGGGGCGGGCCGGACGGCTGGCCCGGTTGGAACGCCGGCTCGCCGCGACCGGCTTCGCGGTGGACGCGGCCGGCGTGCTGGTCGGCGGCCTCACCGCCGCCGCGGTGGTGGTCGTGGCGCTGCGGGCCGGCGTGGGCGGGGTGCTGGTCGGCGTGCTCGCGGTGGGCACGCTGGCCACCGTCGAGGTGGCTCTCGCCCTGGTCGCCGCCGCCCGGCAACGCACCCAGCTCCGGGCCGGGCTGTCCCGGGTCGCCGACCTGCTCACCGAGCCCGCCGCGCCGACGCCGGCCACCGCCGCGCCACCAGTGCCGGGCGGCCACGACGTGCGGTTCGCGGACGTGACGGTCCGCTACCGGGCCGGCGCCGCGCCGGCGCTGGCCGGGCTCGACCTCGACCTGCCGGCCGGCCGCCGGGTGGCCGTGGTCGGGCCGAGCGGGGCCGGCAAGAGCACGGTGGCCGGGGTGCTCACCGGCGCGGTACGCCCGGACGCCGGCCGGGTCACCGTCGGCGGTGTGCCGGTCTCCGACCACCCGGCCGACCACCTGCCCCGGCTGGTCGGCGGCCTGCTCGCCGAGGCGTACGTCTTCCACGCCACAGTGCGGGAGAACCTGCTGCTCGGCCGGCCGGACGCCGGTGAGGCGGAACTGGCCGACGCCACCCGGGCGGCCGGGCTGCTGGACTGGGTACGCGACCAGCCCGACGGTTGGGACACCGTGGTCGGCGAGCAGGGCGGGCAGCTCTCCGGCGGGCAGCGGCAGCGGCTCGCGCTGGCCCGGGCGCTGCTGGCCGCCCCGCCGGTGCTGGTGCTGGACGAGCCGACCGAGGGTCTCGACCCGGCGGCGGCCGACGCGGTGCTCGCCTCCGCGCTCGCCGCCACCCCGGCCGGGCACTCGGTGCTGCTGATCAGCCACCGGCTCAGCGGGCTGGCCGGGCTGGACGAGATCGTGGTGCTGGAGGACGGCGGGGTGGCGCAACGCGGCCGGCACGACGAGCTGGTCACGCGACCCGGCTGGTACCGGGAGCAGTGGCTGCGCCAGGAGGCGGCCGAGCGCGGCTACCTGGCGCTCGCCCCCTGAGTCCGCGGTAGGGGATTTCCCGGACGCGGCCGGTGGCCCGGCGGTGGCAGGCTGGTTCCATGCGCGTGGATCAGGAGGCACGGGTCGAGGACCGGCTGTGCGAGCTGTCCGGGCGGCTGCACGGGCCGACCCGGCTCAAGGCCGACCTGCTGACCGAGGCGCGGCACGCGCTGGAGGACGCCGCCGAGGCGTACCGGGAGGGTGGCCTGCCGCGGGCGGAGGCCGAGCGGCGGGCGGTGGCCGAGTTCGGCAGCGTCGCCCAGCTCGCGCCCGGTTTCCAGGCCGAGCTGGCCGCCGGGGCGCTGCGCGGGTTGGCACTGCGCACGCTCGCGGTGGCGGTGGTGCTCATCGCCGCCGGGGACCTGACCTGGCAGGGGTCGAGCTGGAGCGCCGGCCCGCGCCCGCCGGCGGGCTACCTGCTGCTCTCCGCCGCGCTGAACGGCATCTGGGCGGTGGTCGCCGGGTTGGCGCTGGCCGGGCTGCTGCTCGGCGCGCTCGGCGCCCGACGGGGGTCGCCCGGCGTCCTCCGGTCGGCCCGCGTGGTCGGTTTCGGGCTGACCGGAGGGTTGCTGGTCGGCGCGCTCGCCGGCGGCGCGTTGTTCGGCTGGTCGGTCCGGTTGTGGGACGCCGCGCTGACCTGGCCGCCGATGATCATCGGGGCGGTGGTGGTGTCGGCGGCCTGGTTCGCCCTGGCCCGCTCGGCCCGCTGGTGGCTGCTCAGCGCGCGCGGCCCCCGGTTGGCCCGCCGGTGAGGGACGGGTCAGGCCGGGGCCGCGGGCGGCTCGTCCGCGCCGAGGAAGCGGCCGACGGT
Organism: Micromonospora sp. NPDC049282; assembly: GCF_043197045.1. Classification (NCBI taxonomy): domain Bacteria; kingdom Bacillati; phylum Actinomycetota; class Actinomycetes; order Micromonosporales; family Micromonosporaceae; genus Micromonospora; species Micromonospora sp. NPDC049282. Next base: position 464,452 of record NZ_JBICSL010000003.1, on the reverse strand, counting down.
GGCGCTGAACTCGCGCCAACCGGCCCGTTCCCCGGCCAGCGCCCGGCCACCGGCGTCGGTGAGTTGATAGGTGCGCCGTTCCCGGCCGTTGACCGTGCTCCACGTGCTGGCGACCAGGCCGGCCCGTTCCAGCCGGCGCAGCGCCGGATAGATGGTGCCGGTGGGCAGGTCCAGCGTGCCGCCGCTGCGCGCCCGCAGCGCCTCGATGATCGCGTAGCCGTGCAAGGAGCCCTGTTCCAGCACGGCCAGCAGCAGCGCGTCCAGGTGTCCGTGCAGCGCCTGCGCCCTCATGCGTAGAAAGACTACTTGTCCGAGCTTCGGGACGCCACCGGGGTGCGGCTCCCAACCGGAACCGGTCGCACACTAGGGTATGTGCGCAGAGTCACTCGGCGGCGCGACGCCGCCGGGTGGGCACCCGAACGCACCCGGAGGTCAGCGTGGCCCGCCAGTCGCCCCAACGGCCCGACGCCGACGAGCCCGAGCTCGACGACACCGAGACGCCGGCCGCAGCAGACGAGGTCGAGATCGACCGCCCGGCGGCGGACCGCGCGCTCTGGGACGAGGTGCGGATCGACCCGGTGGAGATCGCCCTGCCCGCCGGCACCGGCTACACGCTGCGGGCCTACCGGTCGGCGCGCGAGCTGACCCCGACCGACGTCGCCGAGCGCGACCTGGACGACCCCTTCCTGGCCCGGCGCCAGGTCGTCGAGACCGAGGACGACGAGGAGGTGGTGATCCTCGACGAGGAGTTCGCCGCCCTCTCCGCCGAGGAGGACGACGAGGACGGGAAGAAGGACGGGGAGCGCGCCGCGACGCGCCGCCGCGGGAAGGCCGACGCCGACGACGAGACGGAAGCCGCCGCCGACGAGGCCGACGACGACGAGTCGGACGAGGACGACGACGCCGCGGGCGACGAGGAGGTGCCGGTCTTCCTCACCCACAAGGGCCGGCTGCTGCTGTTCAAGACGCCGGAATCACTCGTCACTTTCATCCGTTCCGGTGCGCCAAACGATCTGTCCCAGCTGGACAGTTGGAATGAACTGTCCGAACGGCTGGAACCGGCCGACATCGCCCCGTCGGACGAGGACACCTACGAACTCGACCTGGTGGTGGAGAACCTGCGCGGCGGGCACGACGCGTGGGATCCGGCGCTGCTGATCGAGGCTGGCGAGGTCGCCCGTGACCTGGCGTACGCCCTGCGGCTACCGGCGGTGCTCGACATGCTCTCCGCCGGCTCCAGCCTGGACGATCTGGACGAGGCGTTGCGCGCTTCCGTCAACGGTGGGATCGGCGGTTTCCTGGGTCGCCGCCGGTTGAAGAAAATCGGGGCACAAACCGCAAGTCTGGGTTGGCGCACCATTGTCGGCAAGATCTCTGCGGTTGTGGACTGGCGCGACTGACCCGGAGCGGGGAGCATCAGTCTCTGGCAGAACAAGACCTGTGTCCCGGGAGGAGGACGACGCCGTGGCGCTCGTGCGCGTGTACTGCGGTCTGGCCTCGGCAGATCCGGCCGACCGAACGGCTTCGGCCGGAACGACGCTGACGTCCGCTGTGGTCGACGACGCAGGCCGTCTTCTGCACGTCTGTGAGATCGGGGACGAGCCCGCCGGCTACGCGCGGCTGGTCGCGCTGCTGGTGGAGCGGTCCGGTGGGCCGAGCGGGGCGGCCATCGCCGCGGACAGCGACGACCACACCGTCACCTCGCTGCTCAGCGCCGCCGGCCGGCCGCTGGCGATCGCGGACGACGACTCGGTCGACGACTTCGCCGAGCGCTTCGCCGACGACGACTCCCTGGAGGAGATGCAGTCCCCGCCGGCCGAGCGCCGCGCGGTCGGTCTCGCCCGGGCCCTCCAGGCCGGCGCGCTCTCCGCGGTGAGCCTCCCCGCACCGCGCGACCTCGCCGGTTACAAGCAGGTCCTGTCCGCGCACGCGGCACTGGCCAGCGGGCGGCACTCGGCGGCGGTCACGCTGCGCGAGGTGCTCCGCGAGCTCTACCCGGCCGCGCTTCGGGCCTACCCCGACCCCGCCGAGCCGGTCGCCCTGGCGGTGCTCGACGCGCTGCCCGAAGCGAGCATGCTGACCGGCGCCGGCCGTGGCCGTGACATCGGCGCGGCCACCGACGCGGTGACCGCGCAACTGGCCGCCGAGGGCCTGGCGGACGCCGCCACGGTCACCGAGGCGGTGACCGCGCTGCGGGTCGCCATCTCCGAGACGCCTCGGCGCGCCACCGTCAACCGGGTGCTCACCGCCGCCGTCGCCGAGACGGTGCGGCAGGCCGTCGCCTCCGTCCGGGCCTGCGACGCCGGTTGCGACGCGCTGGTGGGCGCGCTGGCCGAACGGGCCACCCCCGTGCCGGCCGCCGGTCGCCGGGCCGCCGGTCGCCGCGGCGATCAGGTCGACGAGTTGACCGCACCCACCGGGCTGCGTCCGGTGCGCCCGGCCCAGCCCGAGCCCGCCGTCGAGCCGGCCGGCCGTCGCAGCCGACCCGAGCCGGAACTCGACGCCACCGAGCCGGCAGGCCGGCGCAGCCGCCCCGAGCCGGTCCCCGGTGGCCGGCGCAGCCGCCCGGAGCCGGTCTCCGGTCCGGCCGCCCCGACCACGCCCCGACCGCTCGGCCCGCCGCCGGTGGCGCCCGCGCCGGTCGCGCCGCCGCCGGTCGCCCCGGCCCCGGTCACCCCCGTCGCCCCGGCCGCGGCGCTGGGCCGACCGATGTCCGCGCCCCCGAACCGTCCCGCGCCGACCGGCGCCCCCCTGCCCTCGCGGGTGGACGGGCCGACCAACCGGCCGGTCTCCGCGCCGCCCCCGCCGCCGCCCGGGATCACCCCGATCGCCCCGTCCCAGCGTGGTGCGGTCCCGCCGGCCGAGGCCGGCGAGCCGTTCCGCCCGACCCTGACCACCGCGGCGATCAACAAGGCCCGGGCCGAGCGGCAGCGCACGGTCATCCCGCCGCGCCCGAAGACCACCCCGGCGGAGCCGCCGACCGGCGGCTTCAGCGCCACCGATCTGAGCATCCCGGTGCCGAGCCCGCGCCCGTCCGCCCCGGAGCCCGCACCGCCGGGTTCCCGAGCCAACTGGCCGCTGGTCAACGCCGGTGACGACCAGGCCGACCACGAGCGGGAGGCGCCCGCCTACCCGTACGGGCGAAGCGTGGACGCGCCGAGCGACCCGGGGCGGGTCACCCCGCCGTGGCTCGCCGACGACCTTCCGCAGGAGCCACCGATGCTGCGGCTGGTCGAGCCGCCGCCGCTGGCCGACCGGGCGCTGCGCTCCGAGCTGGACCGGCCGACCGACCCGGGGCTGGACACGCCGCCGCTGCGGCTGGTCGACCGGAGCGACGCGGCCCGGACGGCCGCCCGCGTCGAGGAGATGTCCGCCCCGCTGGAGCGGCGCCCTGCCCCGCTGGAGCGGCGTCCCGCGCCGAAGGAACACCGACCCCCGCCGGTCTCCGACGAGGGCGACGGCGACCTGCTGATCTTCGCGCAGGCCAAGTCCGCCTGGTTCGTCGGGCACGGCGACGAGGCCGACCTGGAGTGGTCGTCGACCGCCGACACCGGCTGGCAGGCCGCCGAGCAGGCGGCCCGCCCGGCGATCGGCTCGGAGACCAAGGCCGGCCTGCCCAAGCGGGTCCCGCAGGCCAACCTGGTGCCGGGCTCGCCGCTGCGCGAGGAACGTCCACTGCGGATCGTCCGCAACGCGGCCAGCCTCGCCGAGAACACCACCGGCTACTTCCGGGGCTGGCGGCGCGGTCAGGAGATCGGCGGCTTCGCCGTCGGCGGTCGACCGGGCCGTGAGGCGGCCGGCGGCTGGGACTTCAGCCGGGACACCGGTGACCGCGACGACGAGCGGGAATACGAATACCGCTCGGCGGGCTACCGGTCCTGACCGCAGGCCGCACGCAGGGTGTTCCTGCCCACACCGGGATAATTTGACGCCGGGTCGGGCCGGCCGGGAACATACCCGGCGGACCAGCGGCGGCGCGTGTTCGCCGTGGTGGGAAGGCGACTCCATTGGCGACACCGGCATTCGACTCCACCGTGCTCACCCGTCGGGGCGTCCTCGCGGCCGCGGCCGGCAGCCTGCTGCTCGCGGGTTGCGGGCCGCAGGGGCAGCGGCCGGACGAGGGCGCGAGCAGCAGCGCACCAGGTGACCAGAATCTGGTCGTCGGCGTCAGCCTGGAACTGAGCGGCCGGGGCGGGGCGCTCGGCGTGGTGCAGCAGCGAGCCCTGGAGATCACGGCGGAGTCGCTGAACCGGTCCGGGATCCCGGTCGGGAACCTGCTCCGGTCGGTCCGGCTGGAGATCCGGGACAACGGCAGCGACCCGGAGGTCGCCGCCCGGCACGCCGCCGAGTTGACCCGCGCCGGGGCGCACGCCCTGGTCGGTGGCGTCCTCGGTGACACCGCCACGGCCATCGCGGCGACCGCCCAGCGGGTCAAGACGCCGTTCCTGGCGCTGGGCTTCTCCGACCGCATCGTGCTGCCGCTTCCCGACCGCACGTTCAGCTTCAAGCTCACCCCGGACGGCACCGACGTGGCTCGCCGGATGGTGGACCTGCTCGAGTCGCAGCGGGTCGGACGGGTGGCCCTGCTGGCCGAGGACGGGTCGCACGGCGACTCCGGCGTACGGGCGCTCCGGGACGCGCTGGGCAGCAGCAGTGTGGACCTGGTGCGCACGGTGCGCCTGCCGGGCGGTGGGCAGAGCTTCCGGGCCGCCGCGGAGCGGGCCACCGCCGGGAAGCCGGACGGCGTCATCGTCTGGGGCACCGCACCCGACTCCGGCACGGCGGCGCGGGAACTGCGGCGCGCCGGCCACCGTGGCGCGATCTTCTTCGACGCCGGCGCGGTCGCCGACGACACGCTGCGCGGCGCCAACGCGAAGGCGGTCGAGGGCGCGTACGCCGTACACCCGGCCTGCCTGGGCGGTTCCGCGCTGACCGCCACCAGCGGGGCGCTGGTGGCCCGGCGGGACTTCGACTACCGCTACACCCAGCGGCACGGCACGTCGGTCGGCTTCGCCCCGTACGCCGCGGACGCGCTCCAGCTCCTCGCGGCGGCGGCCCGGAAGGCGACGAGCCTCGACCGGGGCCGGCTGCGGGCGTTCCTGCAGACCCAGATGGCCGAGGGCATCGCGGGCGGGTACGCGTTCACCGCGGACCGGCACGGGGGCATGGAGGCCGACTCACTCGGTGTCTACCAGGTGTCCCAGGGCGGCTGGGCCCGGTACGCCTGACCGGTCCCGCCCGGGACCGTCCCCGCCGGACGGTCCGGGTGAGCGTACGTCGCCTCCGGCGACGGACAGCACGAAGCGCCCGGTGGCCGATGGCCGCCGGGCGCTTCCGCGCGTCGGTCAGGCGGGCGCGACGGCCCGCGAGCGCCGCATGGTGAGCACGTACTCGACCAGCGAGATCAGCACGTGCTTCGTCGACTCCCGGTTACGGGCGTCGCAGGGCACCACCGGCACGTCGCGGGAGATCGCCAGCGCGTCCCGAACGTCCTGCGGATCGTGGTACTGCATACCGTCGAAGCAGTTGATGGCCACCAGGTACGGCAGCCGCCGGTGCTCGAAGAAGTCGATGGCGGCGAAGCAGTCGGCGAGCCGGCGGGTGTCCACCATCACCACCGCGCCGATCGCTCCCCGGACCAGTTCGTCCCACATGAACCAGAACCGCGTCTGACCCGGCGTACCGAAGAGGTACAGGATCAGGTCACGGTCGATCGAGATACGACCGAAGTCCATCGCCACCGTGGTCGTCGTCTTGCCCGGCACCTGCCGGGTGTCGTCGACGCCCACGCCGGCGGAGGTCATGATCGCCTCCGTGGTCAGCGGCGTGATCTCCGAGACCGAGCCGACCAGCGTCGTCTTGCCGACGCCGAAACCACCGGCGATAACAATCTTCGCCGACGTCACGCGTCCGCTCGGCACCGGCGGCCGGTGCGACATGTCAGAGCCTGCGAAGTCCACTCAGCACCCTCTCCAGCAATTCAGTGCCCACCGCGTCGTCGGAGTCGTCCAGAATGGTCGGCTCGTGGACCGCGACCAGGCCATCCGTCGCCATGTCGGCGATGAGCACCCGGGCCACGCCGAGCGGAAGCTGCATCCGCGCCGCGATCTCGGCGAGCGACTGCACACGTCCGTCACACAACGCGGCGATGTACTGGTGTTCACGACCTTGACCACCGTTGCCAGTGGCCACGGCTCGGCCGCGCACCGTCGTCTCGACGAGCGCCTCCAGGGCGATGTCGAGCCGAGGACGGGTACGACCACGGGTCACGGCGTACGGCCGGACCAACGCTCCGGTCGGTTCGTCACGATCCGCCATGTAGCCGCTCACCTCCCTCGTACCCGACACCGGCTCGCCCCGGTGACACCCGTCGCTGTCGTTGTCATTCCCGCTCCTGACCCACCGGCCAGCGCGTCATTCAGCCCATCATCCCCACAGCCGTACGCGGCTGTGGCGTCAGGGCGTCGCCCACCCGGTCGACGAGCAGGGCCATCTCGTACCCGACCTGACCCACGTCGCAGCTGCGCGCCGCGAGTACCGCGAACGACGAGCCGTCGGAGATGGACATCAGGAACAGGAAACCGTTGTCCATCTCGACGACTGTCTGCAGCACCGCCCCGCCCTCGAAGCAGCGCGCCGCGCCCTGGGTCAGGCTGACCAGGCCGGAGGAGATGGCCGCGAGCTGGTCGGCGCGATCCCGCGGGAGGTCACGGGACGAGGCCAGAAGCAGGCCGTCGGCCGAGACCGCGACCGCGTGCGCCACGCCGGGCACCCGGTCGGCGAAGTTGGCGAGCAGCCATCCGAGATCCTGCGTAGTAGTCATCCTTGTTGCTCCTTCTGCCCGCTCCCGGCCACCGGGCCTGAGCCAGACTGCGAGGACTGCTGCCCGCCCGGAGTGCCCTCCGGGCCGGTCGTGTTGCTGTCGGTCGGGTGGTTACGCCCCCGCTGGACACCCCGATGGTAGGCCGAGAGCAGACCCCGGACGGCCTCCGGCGTCCGCCGCTGCGCTACCGGCGACGGCTTGTCGATGCTTCCCGGCACGAGTTGCGCCATCGGCGTCCGCTTCGGCAGGCCCTTCTGCGTGGTCTCCGCGACCGGGACCTCGGTGGCCGCCGAGGCGGCACGCCACCCGTCGTCGGCCGCGGTCTGCCACGGCGACGACGACGGCTGCGGCGGCGCCGCCGGCTGCCGGGTGGGCAACCCTCCGGCGTACGCGGGACGGGCACCCCCGTTCGCCGCCCGGCTGTCCCGCGGTGCTCCGCCGGCCGTCGGGGTGTGTGCCATCGGTGTGTTACCTGTCGTGGCGGGTGTCTGCGGCACGGGCCGACCGGCGGTGTCCACCTTGGCGAACTGCTGGGTCGCGGCGCCGTTCGCCGACGCCGCCTGGGCCGGTGCCGCCGCCTCCTCGTTCGGCCCCGGCCGGCGGGTGCGGAACCAGGCCGACTCGAGCTCCCGGAAGATCGGCAGCTCCATCGTCTCGTCCGCGTACCGCTGGCGGCTGCCGGCCTGCTGCGGCGCCGCCGGCCGCGGTGCGGGGGCCGGCGCCGACGGCGTGGCCGGCGGCTGGGCGACGGGCTGCTGCGGCGCGGCCGACGGCGTCTCCGAACGCGGGACCCGTGGCAGCTCGGTGGTCATGTCCATGCCGCTGGTGGGACGCTCCGGCGCGGCAGGGGCCGGGGCCGGGGTGACCGGCGGCCAGACCGGCGGCGCGCCCACGTGCGGCGCGGGCGCCGGACGCGACGGCAACTGGCCAGCCGGCGGCGCGGAGACCGGGTAGCCGTCGTTCGTCGGGCCGGAGACCGGAGTGGCCGACACCGGACGGGCCGGGAGCGGGGTGCCGGAGACCGGCGCCGCCGACACCGGACGGCCGGAGTATGCGTCGCCCGAGACCGGCGCGGCGGACACCGGACGGCCGGAGTATGCGTCACCCGGAGCCGGACGGCCCGAGTAGGGGTCGATCGAGTACGGGTCACCCGAGACCGGGTGGCCGGAGACCGGGGCGGCCGACACCGGATGTCCGGCGAAGGGGTGGCCCGAGGCCGGGACGCCGGAGACCGGCGGCAGCGGCGGCGCCGACACCGGCGGGACCGGCGGGGCGGACACCGGCGGCGGGCTGTAGGGCCGCGCCTCGGGGCTGCTCGGCAGCTGCCGCGGGATCGCCGGCTGCTGGCCGCTGACGGCCGGGTCGCCTTCGCCCGGGTTGCGCCGCTGGGGCAGCGGGTCGATCGGCTGACCGTTCGCCGACCGCGGCGGATAGCCGTCGCCGCCGCTCGCGTTGGCCCCGGTCAGGTCGGACCAGGCCGGCATGGCGCGACCGGCGTTGGCCGGCGTGCCGGCGCCGTTGCGGTGGCCCGGGTCGAAGGACCGGCCGCCGAGCGTGACCTGGTTGCCGGAGGTGCCGGGGTGCGGCGCCGGCGGCGGGGTCTGCGGGCCGTTGCCGAGCGCGGCCAGGGCACCGAAGGCCGGGGCCGGGCCGGCGCCGAAGGCCGGCGCGGGACCGGCGCCGAAGGCCGGCGCGAGGCCGCCCTGCTGCGGGCCGGCGGCCGGGAGCGCCGGCGTCGGCTGTCCGCGTCCGGCGAGGGCACGCGGCACCAGGACCGTGGTGGGCAGCGTGACGTCGGCGACGGTGCCCCGGTCGGCGGCGGGCCGCAGCTCGACCCTGACGCCGTGCCGGGCCGCCAACCGGGCGACCACGACGAGACCCATCATCCGGGAAACCGCCACGTCCACCTGCGGCGGCGTGGCCAGTCGCTCGTTCAGGTCGTGGAGCTGGTCGGCGCTGATGCCGATGCCGCGGTCCTCGACGTAGAGGGAGGCGCGGTCGCCGACCCGGCGGGCCTCCACCATGACGTGCGAATCCGGCGGGGAGAACGCGGTGGCGTTGTCGAACAGCTCGGCGACGAGGTGCACCAGGTCGTTGACCGCGTGCGCGGCGACCTCGATGTCCCGGTCGATGACGCCGAACTCGATCCGGGTGTAGTGCTCGACCTCGGACTGGGCGGCCCGGAGCACGTCGATCAGGGCCGCCGGCTCGCGCTGCACGCGGGTGGAGTCCGCGCCGGCGAGGACCAGCAGGTTCTCGTCGTTGCGGCGCATCCGGGTGGCCAGGTGGTCGAGCTGGAACAGCTCGGCCAGCCGGTCCGGGTCCTCCTCGCCACGCTCCAGCCGGTCGAGGTGACCGATCAGGCGGTCGACCAGGATCTGCGAGCGGCGGGCCAGGTTGACGAACATGGTCGCGACGGACGCCCGCAGCGCGGCCTGCTCGGCCGCGGTCCGGACCGCCTCCAGGTGGACGGCGTTGAACGCCTCGGTCACCTGGCCGAACTCGTCCTTGCTGCGCACCGGCAGCGGCTCGGCGATCTGGTTGGCCAGCTGCACCGGGGAGAGCTGGCCGGTCACCTGCGGGTCGCGCAGCCGGGCCACCGCCTGCGGCAGGCCGTACTGGGCCACCGAGAGGGCGCCCTGGCGCAGGTCGCGCAGCGAACGGGCCATCGAGCGGGCGACCAGGTAGGCGAAGAGGATGGCCAGCAGCAGCATGGTGAGCAGCAGGCCGGTCTCGAGGAACACCTGGCGCTGGGTGTCCGAGCGCAGCTCGTCGGCCTGCCGGACCACGTTGCCGTCGAGCCGGGACTCGACCGTGCGGATCAGCTTGGCGTTGCCGACCATGGCCTGGTCCCACTGGTCCGGCCCGAACGGCGCGCCCCGCATCGAACCGCTGTTGTTGCCCCGCATGAAGCCGGTGAGGTTTTCCGCCTTGCGCAGGTCGGGGCCCTCGACGGTCTGGTCGAAGAACTCGGAGTCGGCCGGGGTGGCGACGGACCGGAAGGTCGCGAGCGCCTGCGCCTGGGCGGTGCCGCTGGCGATGAACTGCTCGCGCAGCGCCGGACTGTACTGCCCCTGGGTGAGCGCCTGGTGCACGACCACCCGACGCTGGGCCAGGTATTCCTTCTGCCGGGCCACCGCGGCGGCGGCGCGCATCCGGTCGCTGAGGTCGTTGTCGCCGGCGAGCTGGGTGGTCGAGTCGCGGATCGACAGCAGGTCTTCGATCAGGCTGTCGTACACCTTCTTCGCGTCGTCGATCTTGAGCTTGCCGTTCAGCACCTGGCTGCGGGTGGCCGGCAGGTCCTTGAGCTGGTCGTCGATCTCGTTCAGCCGGACCTCGAAGTTGCGCGGCAGGTCGTCGAGCTCGCCGCGCTGCCGCGAGTAGGGCGCCTTCGCCTGGTCCACCCGCTGGTTGGCCCGGTTGAAGGCCTCCTGGTACTGCGCCCGGGTCTGGACTTCCCTCGCGCCGAGGAAGAGCACCGAACCGGCCCGCTCGTCCTGCATCTTGTCGGCCAGGTCGCCCGAGTAGCCGATCAGGCTGGCCAGATCGCCGGCCCGATTGGCGCTGTTGAGCGTCTCCAGGTGGTCGACCAGACCACTGGTGCCCACCACGACCGTGGCAATGGTCGGCACGATCATGATCAGACCGAGCTTGGACCAGATCGGCATGTCGCGCAGCCGGCTCGCCGGCCGGCGCAGCCGCGACAGGAAGGAGCCCGCCGTCGTTGGCCGTTTGCTCACGTCACCGCCCTCGCAAAACCGCGTCCGACGTCACCTGAGGGCAACGCCGAGCGACCGACCCGGCGGGTCGGACCTCCGAGATTCCATCACGCCGCTCCGCAAAGAGAAAGCCCAGGTTGTCCCTCGCCGGAGGTGTGATGAGATGTTGATGCAATTTGATAGCAATCCGTCTGGCCGGAGTCACTGAAGGTAATGGAACACCCGCATCGCGTCGTCCTCCTCGCCGGGCCATCCGGCTCGGGAAAGTCGTACATAGCGCAGCGAACCGGACTTCCGGTGCTGTGCCTGGACGACTTCTACAAGGACGGCGATGACCCCACGTGTCCACGCCGGAACGGACAGGTCGACTGGGAGTCCCCCTTGTCCTGGGATGCGGACACGGCGGTGGAAACAATTGCCCGATTGGCCCGGGAGGGCAAGGCCGAAGTGCCGGTTTATGCGATCGGCGCGGACCGGAGGGTGGCCACCCGGCCATTTGACGTCGACGGATCGCCATTCTTCGTCGCCGAAGGGATCTTCGCCGCCGAGATCGTCGCCGAGTGCCGGCGCCGGGGCCTGCTCGCCGGGGCGTACGCGCTGCGCCGCCCACGCGGCGCGACCTTCCTCCGCCGGCTCGCCCGCGACCTCGCCGAGCAGCGCAAGGCGCCCGGGGTGCTGCTCCGGCGCGGCCTCACGCTGCTGCGGGCCGAGCCGGCCGTGCTGCGCCGCCAGACCGGGCTGGGCGCCGAGGCCGCCCGCGCCGGCGAGGTGCTGCGCGGGGTGGCCGCCCTCCTCGCCGGCCACCCGCGCCGGCCGTGATCAGCCGATCAGCTTCGCGTACGCCGGCTTGATCACCTCGTCGATGATCCGCAGCCGCTCGTCGAACGGGATGAAGGCGCTCTTCATCGCGTTGATGGTGAACCACTGGAGTTCCTTCCAGCCGTAGCCGAAGGCCTCCACCAGCAGCGCCATCTCGCGCGACATCGAGGTGCCGCTCATCAGCCGGTTGTCGGTGTTCACGGTCGCCCGGAAGCGCAGGTCGCGCAGCAGCCCGATCGGGTGGTCGGCGATCGACGCCACCGCGCCGGTCTGCACGTTCGACGACGGGCACAGCTCCAGCGGGATGCGCTTGTCCCGCACGTACGCGGCCAGCCGGCCCAGCACGGGCGGGTTGCCCGGCGTGATGTCGTCGACGATGCGTACGCCGTGCCCGAGCCGGTCCGCGCCGCACCACTGGATCGCCTGCCAGATCGACGGCAGGCCGAACGCCTCGCCGGCGTGAATGGTGAAGTGGAAGTTCTCCCGCTGGAGGTATTCGAACGCGTCCAGGTGCCGGGTGGGCGGGAACCCGGCCTCGGCGCCGGCGATGTCGAAGCCGACCACGCCGGTGTCCCGGTGCCGCACCGCCAGCTCGGCGATCTCCTGCGAACGGGCGGCGTGCCGCATCGCGGTGAGCAGGGTGCCGATCCGGATCGGCGTGCCCGCCTCGCCGGCCAGCGCGCTGCCCTCCCGGAACCCGGTCACCACCGCCTCGACCACCTCGTCCAGGGTCAGGTTCCGCTCCAGGTGCTGCTCGGGCGCGAACCGGACCTCGGCGTAGACGACACCGTCGGCGGCCAGGTCCAGCGCGCACTCCCGGGCGACGCGGCGCAGCGCGCTCGCGGTCTGCATCACCGCCACGGTGTGCGCGAACGTCTCCAGGTAGCGCTCCAGCGAACCGGAGTTCGCCGCCTCGGCGAACCAGCGACCGAGCGCGTCCGGATCGGTGGTGGGCAGTTCGTGGCCGGCCTCGGCGGCCAGTTCGACGATCGTCGCGGGCCGCAGGCCGCCGTCGAGGTGATCGTGCAGCAGCGCCTTCGGGACCTTGACGATGTCCTCGTACGAGATTGCGACCATGCCCAGACCCTAGTCACCGGTGGTACCGGCCGGGCAGCGGACCGGGTGAGGATCAGGGCCGCCAGCCGTACACCCGCTCCACGACCAGACGCAGGACCAGACGCCCGTCGGCCACCATGGCGGCCCGGTAGTCCGCCCAGTCCGGGTGTTCGCCGCGGATCCGCCGGTAGACCTCGACCAGCTCCTCGACCGTCGCGTCGTCGGTCGCGGCGGCCGGCGGGGTGAGCGTGACCGTGCCCTCGGCCACCGCGTACGCCCCGCCGTCGGCGGTGGTCACGTGGAAGCTGGCCCGGGGATCGCGGCGCAGGTTGCGCACCTTGGCCCGGTCGGCCGTGCTGGAGCAGCGGACGAGCCCCGGTTCGGCCAGGTAGTCGAGGTTGGAGAGCTGGGGTCGCCCGTCCCGGCGCAGGGTGACCAGGACACCGCGCCCGCGCTCGCCGAACAGCTCCCACAACCGCGCTTTCGTTGACATGTCATCGAACATAGGAGGCACATCGGTGATGCGTCAACCACTTCGTTAGGATCGGGGCATGGACGAACCGCGCTGGCTGGACGAGCGGGAGGACCGCGCGTGGCGCGGCTACCGGCGAATGCGCCGCCTGCTCGACCTGGAGCTGGCCCGCGAGCTGATGCAGGACGCCGGCCTCTCCGAGCCGGACTACGACGTCCTCAGCGACCTCTCCGAGACCCCGGACCAGCGGTTGCGGCTCAGTGAGCTGGCCGATCGCATGCTCTGGTCCCGCAGCCGGCTCTCCCACCACATCTCCCGGATGCGGCAGCGCGGGCTGGTCACCCGGGAGGAGTGCGCCACCGACGGTCGCGGCTCGATCGTCGCGCTCACCCCGGCCGGCCGGCGGGCCGTCGAAGCCGCCGCGCCCGGCCACGTGGCCGCCGTCCGGCGGCACCTGATCGACCTGCTCACCCCGGCGGAGCTGACGGCGCTCGGCACGCTGAGCCGGCGCGTGGTCGACCACCTCACCGACCGCACGGAAGCGGCGGGCTGACGCGTGGACCCCCGCATCCTGACCCGGCTGCGCTGCCCGGTCTGCGGCGAGCCGCTGGCCGAGACCACCGCCGGCACCACCCGCGCGCTGCGCTGCCCGCGCGGGCACAGCTTCGACACCGCCCGACAGGGATACGTCAACCTGCTCGCCGGCCGGGCCCCGCACGGCGGGGACAGCGCGGAGATGGTCGCCGCCCGGGCCGACTTCCTCGCCGCCGGCCACTACGACACGCTCGCCGCCGCGCTGGCCGCCGCCGCGAGCCGGATCGCACCCGGCGATCCGTACCCCCTGGTGGTGGAGCCCGGCGCCGGGACCGGGCACTATCTCGCCACGGTGCTGGCGGCGCTGCCGGACGCCGCCGGCCTGGCCCTGGACGTCTCCAAGCCGGCGCTGCGCCGCGCGGCCCGCGCGCATCCGCGCGCCGCCGCCGCCCTGGCCGACACCTGGCAGCGGCTGCCGCTGGCCGACCGGTCCACGGCCGTGCTGCTGAACGTCTTCGCGCCCCGCAACGGCCCGGAGTTTCACCGGGTGCTCGATTCGACCGGCGCGCTGCTGGTGGTCACCCCGACCACCGACCACCTCGGCGAACTGGTCGAGGCGCTCGACCTGCTACGGGTGGACCCGGCCAAGGCCGACCGGGTCGCCGGCAGCCTGGGCGGCCACTTCGTCGAGGAGTCCACCACCGAGCACCGGGCCCGGCTGGCATTGACCCGCACCGAGGTCACCACGCTGGTCGGGATGGGCCCCAGCGCCTGGCACTCGGATCCGCAACGGCTCGCCGCGCGGATCGCCGCGCTGCCCGAACCGACGCCGGTCACGCTCGCCGTCCGGCTCGGCACGCACCGCCCGCGCTGAGCGGACTCAGGTGGAGAGGTCGACCTCTTCCCAGCCCGGCGGCTCCTCGTGGTACGGCCCGCGCAGCACCACCGCCCACTCCAGCGCCCACCGGCGCTGCCCGATCGCGTTCGCGTCCACCAGCCCGGGCAGCTCCTGCCCGGCCCGCTCGGTCTCCAGGTAGGCCCAGTCCAGGCAGTAGTGCAGGTCGAGCAGGGCGGCCGCGTCGGCGGGATGCTGCGGGGCGGCCAGGATCCGGGCCCGCCACTGGGCGAACGTCTCGCCCGTGACGAGGTTCGGCATCCGCTCGACCAGTCGCTCGTCCACCGGCACGGTCGGGTCCAGCTGCTTGCTCAGGCCGAGCACCCAGGCCAGCGAGAAGAGCGCGTCGTGGTGCAGCACGAACGACCGGTGGTCGCCCCGGCCGCCCATCACGAACTGCCACTCCGGCGGCGTCAGCATCTCCACCAGATGCGACTCCAGCAGCCAGCTCATCGCGGCCTGCGGAGGCATGCCGAAACAGCGGGCCAGGATCAGGTGCAGCACCGCGATCCGCGCCTCGATCTCCGGCGTGGGGCGCAGCTCGATCTCGTCGCCCGGCTCCCAGACCAGCGGGAACTGCGGCGGCGGCAGCGGAAGACCCAGCCGGGACAGCTCGTCCAGGCTCGCCTCACGGACGGCCCGGGGGTCGGGAGCGGATACGCGCAACGCCTCAGTCCCTGTCTGCTCGCCTCGGCTCGATGCCGGTCGGTCCCCCTGGCCTGCGAGGATAGCGGCTCCGACCGGGCCGGCACCATGCCCGGCCGGTCACCCGATCCGCTCGATGAGCAGCGGCGTCGTGGTCGGGGCCGCCGACGCCACCCGGATCGCCCCGCGCGCCTGCGCCAACGCGGCCGGGATCCGCTCGGCGTGCTCGGCGCGCAGCTCGAACAGCGGGTCCCCGACGCGCACCGGGTCGCCGGGGCGCTTGTGCAGCACCACGCCGGCCGGGACGCTGACCGGGTCCTCCTTGCGGGCCCGGCCGGCGCCGAGGCGCCAGGCGGCCACCCCGATCGCGTACGCGTCCACCTCGGCCACCCAGCCGTCCTCGGCCGCGGTGACCACCTCGACCTCGTTCGCGGTCGGCATCGGGGCGTCCGGGTCGCCGCCCTGCGCCCGGATCATCGCGCGCCACGAGTCCATGGCCCGCCCGTCGCGCAGCGCGGCGGCCGGGTCGGCGTCCGGCAGGCCGGCCGCGTCGAGCATCTCCCGGGCCAGCGCCAGCGTCAGCTCCACCACGTCGGCCGGGCCGCCGCCGGCCAGCACCTCCACCGACTCGGTCACCTCGACCGCGTTGCCGACGGCCAGGCCGAGCGGGGTGGACATGTCGGTGAGCAGGGCGACCGTGCGCACCCCGTGCGCGCCGCCCAGCTCGACCATGGTGCGGGCCAGCTCGCGGGCGTCGTCGACGTTCTTCATGAAGGCGCCGGAGCCGACCTTCACGTCGAGCACCAGCGCCCCGGTCCCCTCGGCGATCTTCTTGCTCATGATCGAGCTGGCGATCAGCGGGATCGCCTCGACGGTGCCGGTGACGTCGCGCAGCGCGTACAGCTTGCGGTCGGCCGGGGCGAGCCCGTCACCGGCCGCGCAGATCACCGCGCCGACGTCGCGGAGCTGGGCGATGAACTCGTCGTTGCCGAGCGCGGCCCGCCAGCCCGGGATCGACTCCAGCTTGTCGAGCGTGCCGCCGGTGTGGCCCAGGCCCCGGCCGGAGAGCTGCGGGACGGCCGCGCCGCACGCGGCGACCAGCGGGGTCAGCGGCAGGGTGATCTTGTCACCGACGCCGCCGGTGGAGTGCTTGTCGACGGTCGGCCGGGCCACCGGCGACAGGTCCAGCCGCTCGCCGCTGGCGATCATGGCGGCGGTCCACCGGGCGATCTCCGGGCCGGTCATGCCGCGCAGCAGGATCGCCATGGCCAGCGCCGACATCTGCTCGTCGGCCACCAACCCCTTGGTGTACGCGTCGACCACCCAGTCGATCTGCCCGTCGCTCAGCACACCCCCGTCCCGCTTGGCCCGAATGACATCAACCGCCGTGAAAGCACTCACCTTTGAGTTCCCATCAATAGATCAACACTCGGACCCGCGACGATCCGCGAACGGCGACCACGTCAGGCCTGGGCCGACCGTGCCCGGCGGAGGGATCAAGCCTGACCGCCCGGAGCCGGGCACGGTCGGCCCAGGCCCCCACCGCAACCAAACTCAGCCCCACCGAACCGGAATCTCCGACGGCGGCTCACCCTCACCGGCCCAGAAGATCGCGCCCGAAGCGTCCACCACGACCACGCGCGGCGTCCGCGCCGCCCCCCACTCGATCGCCCCGCCGGGATCGTCCCAGGTCGGGCCCTCCTCCAGCACGCCGGTCTCGGCACCCTCGGTGTCACCGGCCGACCGTTCCCAGTACGCCGTCCAGACCTGCTGGCCGGCCGAGAGGTCCGGGTGCACGAACACCGTGCCACGACCCCGCCAGGAGGCCAGCCGGTCCGGCACCACCGGCACCGGGTGCGCGCCGGTCACCGCCTCGATGTCGGCCACGTCGAACGCGTGCGGCAGCAGCTCGGCCATCCGCAGCGGGCCGCCGTTCGCCTCGATCAGGCACTCCGGCCCGCCCTGCTCCCAGAGCAGCTGCCGGCACCGGCCGCACGGCATCAGCGGCTCGCCGGTCGCGTCGACGCAGGACAGCGCCACGATCCGGCCGCCGCCGGTGGCGTGCAGCGAGGAGACCACGCCGCACTCGGCGCAGAGCACCACGCCGTACGCGGCGTTCTCCACGTTGCAGCCGACCACCACCCGGCCGTCGTCGACCAGGGCGGCCGCCCCGACCGGGAACTTCGAGTACGGCACGTACGCGTGTCGCATCACCTCGGTGGCGGCGGCCCGCAGCCGCTCCCAGTCGATCTCCATCACAACTCCCATTCTGCCCAATTCACGCCGATCGGTCGCGCGCGCCGCCGGAGACGACGGTGCCCGGCGGGTCGACCCCGCCGGGCACGGTGCCTCGCGGGCGGTCAGCCCTTGATGTACGGCTTGCCGTCGGCGGCCGGCGCCCGGACCCGGCCGACCAGCCCGGCCACCGCCAGGATCGTCGCCAGGTAGGGCAGCATCGCCAGGAACTGGCTCGGGATGCTGCTGCCGATCGCCCCGAGGTAGGTGGCGAGTTGGTCGGCGAAGCCGAAGAAGAGCGCCGCGAGCAGCGCGCCGGTCGGGCTCCACCGGCCGAAGATCAACGCGGCCAGGGCGATGAAGCCCTTGCCGCCGATCATGTTCTTGGTGAACGAGTAGAGCGCCAGCGTGTACGACGCCCCACCGACGCCGGCCACCAGGCCCGCCATGATCACGTTGCGGTAGCGCAGCCGCAGCACCTTCACGCCGAGCGTGTCCGCGGCGGTCGGGTGCTCACCGACCGACCGGGTCCGCAGGCCCCACCGGGTGCGGAACAGCGCCAGGTGGATGACCAGCACCAGCAGCAGGCCCAGGTAGAGGAAGATGTTGCCGCGGAACAGCGCCGGACCGAGCAGCGGGATGTCCTTCAGCAGCGGGATCTCCCAGTTGCTGAACCGCGGCGCGCTGTTGTACTTCGCCACGTCGGTCTGCATCAGCCGCTCGTAGAGGAAGCCGGTGACGCCGACCGCCAGCAGGTTGAGCACGATGCCCATGACCACCTGGTCGACCAGGTAGCGGATGGCGAACACGGCCAGCAGCAGGGAGATGAACGCGCCGCCGATCGCGGCGGCCACCAGACCCACCCAGACACTGCCGGAGATGCTGCCGAACAGCGCGCCGGAGAAGGCGCCCATCAGCAACTGGCCCTCGATCGCCACGTTGACCACGCCGGAGCGCTCGCAGAGCACACCGGCAAGCGCGCCGAAGATCAGCGGCAGCGCCAGGATGAACGTGCCTCGCAGCACGTTGACCAACGGCATGAAGTTGCGCCCCTCGGGGGCGGCGGACACCTGCCAGCACAGGAAGCTCAACACGAAGGCGACCAGCCCGGCGCCGAGCAGCAGGGTGAACCAGCGCTTGGGCACGCCGGCCAGCAGCGCGGCCCCGGCGGCGGCGGCGATGACCCCGAACAGGATCGCGCCGATCGTGCCGTTGATCTCCAGGGCGGCGCCGCCCTCGGTCTCGCTGAGCGTGAAGCGGGCCTGCTGGTCGGTGGCGAGCGCGCCGAACAGCACCGCCGCGAGCACACCCAGCGCCAGCAGGACGGCACCGGCCTTGCGGGCCCGCGTCCAGAAACCCTCGTCGACCGCGGTGACCGCGACGTCGGGGACAGCGGTGGTGGACATGCTCACCAGCCCTTCGCGAGGCTCGTCTGCAGCCGGGCGGCGCGGGCCGCCCGGAGCTGGAAGATCGCCTTCACCAGGGCGGGCGCGGCGATGAAGATGACGATGAGCGCCTGGAGCACGGTGACCAGCTCCAGCGAGATCCCGGAGTACGACTGCATCCGGTTGCCGCCGGCCTGGAGCGCGCCGAACAGCAGCGCGGCCAGCAGCACGCCCCACGGCTTCACCCGGCCGAGCAGGGCCACCAGGATGCCGTCGAACCCGATCTGCGCGATCACCAGCGGGGTCAGCGCGTTGGCGGTGGAGCCGAGCACCATGTTCGAGCCGCCGAGGCCGGCCAGCAGACCCGCGATCACCATCACCAGCACGTACGTCTTGGTCACGCTGATGCCGGCGGTCCGGGCGGCGTCCGGGTTGGCGCCCACCGCGCGCAGCTCGAAGCCGAGCGTGGAGCGGTTGAGCAGCCAGGCGATGAACCAGGTGGCCAGCACCGCGAGCAGGATGCCGGCGTGCACCCGCAGGTTGTCGCCGAGCAGCCGGGGCAACTGCGCGGAGGAGTCGACCGGCTTGCTGATCGCGTCCGACCGGTTCGGGTTCTGCACCCCGCTCTGGATGATGATCCAGGACAGGAAGTAGACCGCCACGTAGTTGAGCATGATCGTGTTGATCACCTCGTGGGCGCCGGTGCGGGCCTTGAGGATGCCCGGGATGAAACCCCAGAGCGCGCCGCCGAGCGCGCCGGCGATCAGCGCCACCAGCAGGTGCACCCCGGGCGGCAGCGGCAGCGCGAAGCCGGCGACCGCGGCCAGGATGACACCGATGGTCGCCTGGCCCTGGGCGCCGATGTTGAACAGGCCGCCGCGGAAGGCCAGCGCCACCGACAGGCCGGTGAAGACCAGCGGCGCGGTGTAGGTGAGCGTCTCCGAGATCGGACCCATCGCGGCGGTGAAGCCGACCGCGTCCGGGTCGAAGACCGCGCCCTTGAACAGGTTCGCGTACGCCTCGCTGACCACGGTCCAACTGGCGTTCAACGCGTCCGCCGGGCGCGCGGTGATGTAGCTGTAGGTGGCCAGCACCTCCGGGTCGGAGACGATGATCAGCACCGCGCCGGCAAGCATCGCCAGGACGACCGCGAGCACGGTCACGACGACCGTGTTGGCCGCCCAGAGGTTGTCCAGGAAGAGCCGGCCCAGGCTCGGGCGCGGCTCGCCGGCGGGGGCGGGCTTCGTCGCGGTGGTGGTGACCGCCCGCTCGGTGTCGCCGGCCGGCGCGGTCGGCGTCGCCCGGGCCTCCTCGCGCGCCTGGATCGCCTCGGTCGCCGGCTCCTTGTCCGGGGAGCCCGACGCCGGGTTCGGGTTCGTCATGCCTCGTCCTTGTTGCCGGGGCCCTCGGGGGCCGGGGCGGCGTCGCCCTCGTGCGGGGTGGCGGCGCTGCCCTCGTTCGGGGTCGTGGGCGCGGTGTCCGGCGTGATGCCGGCCATCAGCAGGCCGATCTCCTCGCGGGGGGTGTCCGGGCCGACGATGCCGATGACCCGGCCGCGGTACATCACCGCGATCCGGTCGGCCAGGCCGATCACCTCGTCCAGCTCGCTGGAGACCACCATGACCGCGGTGCCGACGTCCCGCTCGCGGATGACCCGGCTGTGGATGAACTCGATCGAGCCGACGTCCACGCCCCGGGTGGGCTGGGCGGCGATGAAGAGCTTCAGCGGCCGGGAGAGTTCCCGGGCCACGATCACCTTCTGCTGGTTGCCGCCGGAGAGCGTGCCGACCGCCGCGTCGGCGGACGAGGTACGGACGTCGAACTGCTCGATCCGTTCCTTCGCCGACTTCGCGATCGCGTCCGGCTTCAACGACAGGCCCTTGCCGAACGGCGGCCGGTCGTAGATGTCCAGCACCAGGTTCTCCGCCACGGAGAACTCCTTGACCAGGCCGTCGACGCTGCGGTCCTCCGGCACGTAGCCGACGCCGGCGCGCAGCACCTTCTTGGTCGACCAGCCCTGGGTCGCCTCGCCGTCGAGGCTGACCGTGCCGGCGAGCACCGGGCGCAGGCCCATGATCGCCTCGATCAGCTCGGTCTGGCCGTTGCCCTGTACGCCCGCGACGCCGAGCACCTCACCGGCGTGCACGGTCAGGTCGACGCCGTCGACCGCGCGTACCAGCCGGTCGTCGTCGACCACCAGGCCGGCGACCTCCAGGATCGGCTTGCCCGGCTGGGCGGGCTTCTTGTCCACGGTCAGCCGGACGTTGCGGCCGACCATCAGCGCGGCCAACTCGTCCCGGCTGGCGCTCGGCTCGGCGGTGCCGACCGTCTTCCCGCGCCGGATCACGGTGATCCGGTCCGCGATCGCCTTCACCTCGCCCAGCTTGTGGGTGATGAACACGATCGACTTGCCGGCGGCCTTCAGCGACCGCATGACTGTGAGCAGTTCCTCGGTCTCCTGCGGGGTGAGCACGGCGGTCGGCTCGTCGAGGATCAGCAGGTCGACGTCGCGGGTGAGCGCCTTGACGATCTCCACCCGCTGCTGGATGCCGACCGGCAGGTCCTCGATCACCGCGTCCGGGTCGACCCGGAGGTTGTACCGCTCGGAGACCTCGGCGACCTCGCGCCGGGCCCGCCGGCGGTCCAGCAGGCCGGCGAAGGGCACCTTGACCTGCTCGGCGCCGAGCATCACGTTCTCGGCCACGGTGAAGACCGGCACCAGCATGAAGTGCTGGTGCACCATGCCGATCCCGGCCGCGATCGCGTCCGACGGGCCCTTCAGCTTCAGCGGCTTTCCGTCGACCAGGATCTCGCCCTCGTCCGGCTGGTAGAGGCCGTAGAGCACGTTCATCAGGGTCGACTTGCCGGCGCCGTTCTCGCCGAGCAGGGCGTGGATCTCTCCAGGCTCCACCGTGAGGTCGATGTGGTCGTTGGCGACCAGGTCACCGAACCGTTTGGTGATGCCGCGCAGTTCGAGTCTCAGCGCAACCTCCTGGAGTGCGAGCGATGGTGCAGCGTAGCGACTGCCGCGCCGCCACCGCGCCGGGTGGGGTGTGGGGGATCTCCAAGGTGATCGGCCGCCCCGGGCGTCGGGTTCGGAACCCGTACGCCCGGGACGGCCGGCTCGTGCTACCTGGTGCTCGCCGGCCCCGCTGCCGATGATCTCACCGCGGCGGCCGGCGGAGCGGTCACTTGGTCGGCTGGGCCTTCGAGGTGACCGTGATGGTGCCGGCGGCGATGTCCGCCTTGATCTTGTCGACCTCGGCCTTCAGGTCCGCCGGGACCTTGCTGTCGAAGTCGTGGTACGGCGCGATGGAGACGCCGGTGTTGGCCAGGGTGCCGACGAAGCCCGGGGTGGACTGCAGCTTCTCGCCACCGGCGGCCTTCACCACGGCCTCCTTGACGGCCCCCGGGATGTTCTTGACGACCGTGGTCACGATCGCGGAGCAGTCCGGGGTGCTCTCGCAGCCGTCGACGTCGACCCAGACGACCGAGTACTTGCCGCCCGAGGCCTTGGCCGCGGCGGTGGTGCCGAGGCCGGCGCCGCCGGCGACCGGCATGATGATGTCGGCGCCCTGGGCGACCAGCGCGTCGGACACCTTCTTGCCCTCGTCCTGCTTGACGAAGTCGTTGGTGAAGGAACCCTTCTGGGTGGCCTTGTCCCAGCCGATGACCGAGACGTTCTTGTTCTTGGCCTTGTTGTAGTACGCCACGCCGTCGGCGAAGCCGTCCATGAAGATGGTGACCGGCGGGATCGGCAGGCCGCCGTAGGTGCCCACCTTGCCGCTCTTGCTCATCCCGGCGGCCAGGTAGCCGGCCTGGAACGCGGCCTGCGCGGTGTCGAACTGCATCGGGTAGACGTTGCCCACGCCCGGGTTGGCGTCGACGATCGCGAACTGCTGGTTCGGGTTCGCGGTCGCGGCCTTCTTGATGGAGTCCGACATCAGGCCACCGACGGCCAGGATGAAGTCGCACTTCTGGTTGACGAACCCGGTCAGGTTGACCTCGTAGTCCGCCTCGGCCTTCGACTGGACGTTCTTGATCTCGATGTTGTCGTTCTCCTTCTTCGCCTCCTGGAGGCCCTTCCAGGCCGAGGTGTTGAAGGACTTGTCGTCGATACCGCCGACGTCGGTCACCATGCAGGCGCTGTACTTCTTGCCGCCGGTGCCGCCGGCGTTGTCGTCGTCCTTGGGGGCCTCACCACAAGCGGCGGCGCCCAGCACGAGGCCACCCGCCACGAAGGCGGAGGCGATCCGCATCCCACGCACAGAGCGCAAGACGTCTCCTTCCCATTGCCGACCGCGTCGTGCGCGGTGGCAGCCCTTGCGCCGGCCTGCGATGTGCCGCCGGCGTCCCACGTTACGGACGGGAGCGTACGCCCGCGCCCACCCACCGGCCGACAATCGTGCACGACTGTTGAGCGTCCGTTACCCCGGTGTAACCCTTGCGTGGGGCAGATCACTTTTTCGGCCGGTAGGCGTGCGTAGGCGTGTCCTGAACGTCCGTTTCCCGGTGCCTTCCCGTTGCCCGGCGGACTACCGCCAGAACACCGCGACCGCCGCGTTGAGCAGGGTCAACCCGATGATCGCGAGGAAGTGTCCGCGGTTCACGGACTCCCGCTTACGGGAGAAGAAGACCATGACGAAGATGAGCAACGCGAGCACCAACTTGGTAACAAGCTTTGCCGGGGCCGGCTCGTCGCCGTCGCGCAGCGGGGCGGAGAGTCCGAGACCGGTCAGGATCTGGATCACCGCCCCCCACAACATGGCCGCGTTGATCCGCAGTCGGCCGGTGACGTACTGGGCGATCCCGCCGCCGAGCAGCAGCGCGAAGCCGATCAGATGGACGTAGAGAAGGATCAGTCGAAGAGCTTCCACGCCGCCCATCCTCCCCCATCAACGACACCGCGTAGTAGTCAGCTCACCCAGGTGCCGTCATACCGTGACCTGGACCGCCGTCGGCCGGTCCGCCACCGCCGCCAGGTCCACGCCACCGCCGGACCGGCGGCCGACCAGGACCAGCCCAGCGCGTACCCGGCCAGCACGGCCAGTGGCCGGCCGGCGCCCGCCCCGTCGAAGAACGCCGCCGAGCGCAGCAGCGTGCCGCCGTCGGCGCGGCGCTGTTCGGGCTGGTGCCCGGCTACTTCACCCAGCGCATGCGTTGACCAGGGGCCCCTCCTTTCACCAGCGCCAGAGCTGGAAGGTGGGGCCGTCGGCGGGGAGGGTGGCCGCGCCGGGGCGCAGCGCCGGCGCGCCGCCGTAGATGTTGTCCGCGGCGGGCAGGCCGGTCAGCCGGACCGGGGCGCCGGGGGCGCGGCGGGCCAGCGCCAGCACCGTCCCGGTCGGCGCCTCCCGGAGGAAGACAAGCGTGTCCGCGTCGGCGTGCACCCACCGCAGGCCGCCGTGCCGCAGCGCCGGCTCGTCGCGGCGCAGCGCCAGCAGCGACCGGTACGCGTCGAACGTACGCCGGTCCCAGCTCTCCGGCCGGTGCCACGGCATCGGGGTACGCGAGCCCTCCCCGTTCGTGCCGGTCAGGCCCAGCTCGTCGCCGGCGAAGACCACCGGGGTGCCGGGCATGGTGGCGAGCAGCCCGGCGGCGACCTCCTGCCGGGCCGCGTCGCCGACCACGGTGCGGATCCGGGCCGAGTCGTGCGAGCCGAGCAGCTGCCACGAGTGCGTGTACGACCGCCAGGAGACCAGCGACCGGTAGGCGTTCATGGTGGCCAGCACCGCGTCCGCGTCCCGCCGTCGCACCCCGCCCGGCGTGCCGAGGAAGTTCGGCACCGGGCCGTCGCCGTGGCGCAGCCAGGACCAGACCGGGTCGGTGAAGCCGACGTAGTTCATGGTCCCGTGCCAGCCGTCGGCGTCCAGGTCGCCGGTGTGGTCGTGGCCGTGCTCGGCGAGCAGCAGCGCGTCCGGCCGGGTCTCGGCGACCACCTCGCGCAGCAGCCGCGCCACCTCGTGGGTGTAGGCGTCGGCGCCGCGCCGGCCGGTCATGTTCGCCACGTCGACCCGCCAGCCGTCCAGCCCGTACGGCGGGCGCAGCCAGCGGCGCAGCAGCGAGTCCTCGGCGGTGGCGAAGCGGCGGCGCAGCTCCGCGCTGCCCCAGTTGAGCTTCGGCAGCGACCTGACCCCGTTCCACGACTCGTAGTCGGAGCCAGGTAGGTCGAAGTAGTAGAGGTCGCGCTCCGGCGCGTGGACGTCGGAGATCGCGTCGGTGAACCACCGGTGCGCGTCGCCGGTGTGGTTGCTGGTGATGTCGCCGAGCAGCCGCCAGCCCCGGGCGCGTACCGCGTCGGCGAGCCGGACCAGCGCCGCGTCGCCGCCGAGCAGCGGGTCGACGGTGTCGAAGCTGGCCGCGTCGTACCTGTGGTTGGAGCGCGCCGGGAAGATCGGGGTGAGGTAGACCGTGTTGACGCCGAGCCGCTCCAGGTGGTCCAGGCGCTCGGTGATCCCGTCGAGGTCGCCGCCGTAGAACTGGCGGGGCGTCTCCGGGCCGCGACCGACGACCGGGGTGTCCCAGTCGCACGGGACGGCCCAGTCCGGGGCGGTGCGGCCGTCCGCGGCGGCCGAGCGGGCGAACCGGTCCGGGAAGATCTGGTAGATCACCGCGTCCCGGGCCCAGGCCGGCGGCGGCGCGTGGCTGACCAGCTTGAAGTCGCCGTGGTCCGGCACGTCGTGACCGGCCAGGCCGGCCGCGTTGAGCCAGCGGGCGCCCGCGTCGCCGTCGAGCAGGAAGCGGTAGTTGCTGACCGGGTTGCGGACCTCGACGTCGGCCCGCCACCACACGTCACCGCCGGCGGTACGGTCCACGACCGCCTCGACGAAGTGCGGCTCGCCGTCGCCGGTGGTGCGCGCGTGCACCTGGCGGACGCCGGCGCCGGCCGGCACCCGGACGAAGACGGGGACGGTCTGCCCGAGCGCGGGCTCCTGCTCCGGCACGTAGGTGGCGGATCCGTCGTGGTGGGGCTGGAGGAGGGACATGGTGCGGCCTTTCGCGTCGTACCGACAGTGAGTGGGGCGCCCGCCGCGATCGGTCACCCGACCGCGGCGGTCCGCCCTCCAAACCGCTCCGGTGTACGTCGACACGACGCCCTTGCCGCAGCGTGAGCCGAGGAGGCTCAGCCCTTGACCGCTCCGGAGGTGAGGCCGGAGACGATGTAGCGCTGGAGCAGTTGGAACACCAGCACCGTGGGGATCGCGGTGAGCAGCGTGCCCGCCGCGAACATCCCGAAGTTGTTGTTGCGCTCGCCCGCCACCAGGCCGTACATGCCGACCGCGAGGGTCTTCGACTCGGTGTTGGTGAGGAACACGTTGGCGATGATGAACTCGTTGATCGACCCGATGAACGCGAGCAGGCCGGTCACCGCCAGGATCGGCGCCACCAGCGGCAGCATGATCCGGAAGAAGATCTGCACGTGCGAGGCGCCGTCCATGGTCGCCGACTCGTCCAGCTCCTTCGGCAGCGTGTCGAAGAAGCCCTTCATCAGCCAGGTGTTCGCGCCGAGCGCGCCACCCATGTAGAGCAGGAACAGGCCCCACGGGGTGTTGAAGCCGATCCCCGGGTAGAGGTCGGTGATCGTGGTGAAGATCAGGAAGATCGCCACGATCGCCAGGAACTGCGGGAACATCTGGATCAGCAGCAGCGCGAGCAGGCCGACCCGCCGCCCGGCGAAGCGCATCCGGGAGAACGCGTACGCCGCCAGCGCCGACAGGAAGATCGACGCGAAGCTGGCCACGCCCGCCAGCAGCAGCGAGTTGAGGAACCAGTGGCCGAACGCCGTCTTGTCGAACAGGTTCGTGAAGTTCTCCAGCGACGCGCCGGTCGGCAGCAGCTCGGTGGAGGAGAGCGTGCCGAGCGGGTTGAACGCCGCCGAGATCACGAACAGGATCGGGAAGAGGCTGAACAGCACGGCCAGCACCCCGACCAGGTGCCGCCAGCCCACCTGGCCGAACCACCGGCTGCGGGACCGGCGGGCCGGGTTGCGGCCGGTGTCGCGGTTGACCGCCGGCGTTTCCGCGATGCTGGTCACGAGTACACCTCCTCCTGCTTGCGGGTCCGCCGGAAGCTGATCGCCGACACCGTCGCCACGATCGCGAAGATGAAGATCGAGACGGTGGCGGCCAGGCCGAACTCGGCGCCCTGTGCCCCGAACGCGAGCCGGTACGTGTAGGTGATCAGCAGGTCGGTGGCGCCGTTGGTCGGGTTGTCCGGCGCGAACGGGCCGCCCTCGGTGGTGAACAGGATCGCGTTGACGTTGTTGAAGTTGTACGCGAACGACGCGATCAGCAGCGGCGAGAGCGCCACCAGCAGCAGCGGCAGGGTGACCGCCCGGAACGACTGCCAGGGCGACGCGCCGTCGACCGAGGTCGCCTCGGTCAGCTCCCGCGGGATGGCCTGCAACGCGCCGGTGGCGACCAGGAACATGTACGGGTAGCCGAGCCACAACTGCACCAGCAGCACCGCGATGCGGGCCGACCAGGTGCCGCCGAACCAGTCGACGTCCAGCCCGAACAGGTCGTTGAGTAGGCCGAAGTCGGTATTGAACATGTCCCGCCAGATCAGCAGCATGGCGAACGACGGCATGGCGTACGGCAGGATCAGCACCATCCGGTAGAGGTTGGTGCCGCTCATCCGGGGTGAGTGCAGCGCGAGCGCGATGGCCATGCCGAGCAGGAACGTCAGCCCGGTGGAGCCGATCGCGAACGCGAAGTTCCAGGCCAGCGTGCCGAAGAACGGGCCGGAGATGTTGCGGTCGGTGAGCACCGTGGCGAAGTTCTTCAGTCCGACGTCGACCTTCCAGCCCTGGGCGAGGCGTTCGCCGTCGGCGGCGACGAAGGAGCCGGACTCCTCGTCGGCGGTCCACGTCTTGCCGGTCTCGCTGTCCTTGACGCAGTCGCACGCGGCGTCGTACGCCCGGGCCGCCTTGCCCTCGTAGGCCCGGGTGAGGCCGTTGGAGCGGATGGCGCCGTCGTCGGTGGGCACGATCAGCGCGGTGACGGCGTCGCTGCGGCCACTGGCCTGCCCGATGTTCAGCACGGTGTAGCCGTCGGCGGCGGTGATCTTGCCGCTGAGGCTGCTGACGGTGACGTCCCCGGCGTCGAGCCGGCGCAGCCCGCCCGCGTCCCCGGCGAAGACCTGTTTGGTCTTCGGGTCGCTGAGCAGGAAGACCAGGGCGCCGGTCGCCGGGTCGCCCTTGGTGGCGATGGTGAGCGCGTACTCGGTCGAGCCGGGGACCTGCTTCACCGAGGAGGTCTGGATGGCGACGATCGCGTCGTCCTTGGTGCCGCGGTGGCCGTCGCCGAAGTTCGAGAACGCGGTGCTGGCGGTGAAGAGCACCGGGAGCACCTGGAAGGCGATCAGGAAGAGCGTGCCGGGGACCAGGTACTTGGCCGGGATGTGCCGGCGACCCAGGTAGAGGTAGAACAGGGCGGCCGTGGTGGCGACCAGGACGCCCAGGCCGATCCAGTGCTCGGCCTCGATGAGCGGGAAGGCCGCCCAGATCGCGATCCCGGCCACCAGGCCGAGCAGGACCACCTTGACGACGAGGCCGGTCGCGGTGATCGGCGCGTGTTGCCGCGCGGTACGGGACGTGCGCGGGAGCCCACGGCGTACGGGCTCCCGGCCCGGGGCCTGCGGTGCAGACCCCGGGCCGGACAGCGGCGCGCTCATTACTTGATCTGACCCTGGATGGTCTTGCCGGCGGCCGTGATCGTCTTGGCCGGGTCGGCGCCGCCGATGACGGCGGCCTCGGCCTTGCCGAACGGGTCCCAGATCGCGGCCATGGCCGGGATCGCCGGGAGCACCTGGCCGTTCTTGCCGGCCTCGGAGAACTTGGCCAGGTCCGGGTCCTCGCCCTTGACCTGGTCGAAGGCGGCGGTCAGCGCCGGCGGGCGCGGCTCTGCCTTGTACAGCGCGACGGCCAGCTCGGGCTTGGTCACGTAGTTGGTGACGAACTCCTGGGCCAGGGCCTTGTTCTTGCCCTTGGCGGCGACGTAGAACGCCTGGACGCCCACGAACGGCTGGGCCTCCTTGCCACCGGCGAAGCCGGGGACCGGGGAGATGTCGTACTTGATGCCGGCCTTCTTGGCGTCGGCGATCGCCCACGGGCCGGACACCAGGTAGGCGCACTTCTTGCCGGTGAAGGTGGCGATGGAGTTCTCGCCGGTGATGGAGCGCTTCAGCGCGCCGTCACCCTTCTCACCGAGCTTGCCGATCTTCTGGAACGCGGCGATCGACTCCGGCTTGCCCACGCCCAGGTCCTTCGGGTCGTAGTCGCCGTTGGCGGCGGTGCCGAACAGGTAGCCGCCGGCCGAGGTGTACAGCGGGTAGATGTGGTACGCGTCGCCGTTCTGCCCGGACTGGAGGCAGAGGATCTCGCTGGCCTTCTTCTCCGCCTTGAGCTTCTTGCCGGTGGCGACCAGGTCCTCGATCGTCTTCGGCGCCTCGGGGGCCAGCTCGGTGTTGCGGATCAGCGCGACGTTCTCGGTGGCGTAGGGCACACCGTAGAGCTGGCCGTTGAACGTGACGGCCTTGATCGCGGTCTCGTTGAAGCCGGTCTTCTGCTCGGCCGGCAGCTGGACCGGGTCGATGGCGCCGTTCTGGACCAGGTTGCCGATCCAGTCGTGCGCGCCGACCACGACGTCCGGGCCGCTGCCCTGCTGGGAGGCGGTGACGAAGTTGGTCTGCAGGTCCTTGGAGACGGCCTGGACCTCGACGGTCACGCCGTTCTCCTTGCCGAACTCGTCGGCGAAGGGCTGGAGGGCGGCGGTGCGCTTGTCGTCGGCCCAGATGACCAGCTTGCCACCGGGCGCCTTGCTGGCGGACTGCTCGGCGGCCGGCTTGTCGCTGCCGCTGTCACCACAGCCGGACGCGGCGAGCGCCAGGCCGAGGACGGCGACCACACCCGCGGTACGGATGCGCATCGGTACTCCTGTCGTCATGGCGGCACGCCGGGGGAAGGGCGACCGCCAGCGGAATCTCTGAAATTTCTTGCTGCTCGGCGCGGGGGTACTGCGCCGCTGCTCTCGCATGTTGCGGGGACGTTAGCAAGAGGTTGCAGAGAATGGAAGGGCTTGCAGAACTGTACGCAAGACTTTGCGGTTGAGCTAAAGTGCCGCCATGCGCGCTCGACTGTCCGACATCGCCCAACAGGCCGAAGTCAGCGAGGCCACGGTGTCGCGGGTGCTCAACGACCGCCCCGGAGTGGCCCCGGAGACCCGACAGGCCGTCCTCACCGCCCTCGACGTGCTCGGCTACGAGCGTCCGGCCCGGCTGCGCAAGCGCAGCGCCGGGCTGGTCGGCCTGGTCGTGCCCGAACTGGAGAACCCGATCTTCCCGGCGTTCGCCCAGGTCATCGAGTCGACCCTGGCGCAGAGCGGGTTCACCCCGGTGCTGTGCACCCAGACCCCGGGCGGGGTCACCGAGGACGAGTACGTGGAGATGCTGCTGGACCGTCAGGTCTCCGGCATCGTCTTCGTCTCCGGCCTGCACGCCGACACCGCGGCCAACCACGACCGGTACCGGGCGCTGATCGGCCGCCCACTGCCGATCGTCATGATCAACGGCTTCGCGCCCAACATCGCCGCTCCCTTCGTCTCCTGCGACGACCGGGAGGCGACCGAGCTGGCCGTCGCCCATCTGGTCGCGCTCGGCCATCGCCGGATCGGGCTGATCACCGGCCCGGACCGGTTCGTGCCGGTGCAGCGGCGGGTGGCCGGCTTCCGGGCCGCGATGTCCCGGCTCGCCGGCCTGGCCGAGAACGAGCTGGACGAGCTGGCCGAGCTGTCCCTGTTCGGCGTGGAGGGCGGCGAGGCGGCCGCCGGCCGGCTCATCGAGCGGGACGTCACCGGCATCGTCTGCGGTTCGGACCTGATGGCGCTCGGCGCGATCCGGGCCGCCCGGCAGCGCGGTCGCTCGGTGCCCGGCGAGCTGTCCGTGGTCGGGTACGACGACTCGCCGTTGATGGCCTTCACCGACCCGCCGCTGACCACGATGCGCCAGCCGGTGATCGCGATGGCGGTCGCCGCAGTGCGGGCCCTGGTCGACGAGATCAACGGGCACGCCGCCCCGCACTCGGAGTACCTGTTCCGCCCGGAGCTGGTGGTGCGCGGCTCCACCGCCGTCGCGCGTCCCACCCCCGCCGTCACGCGTCAGCGCCCGACGCCCACCTCCCTCGCCGTTCCCGCCTGACCCCACGGCCCTCCCCTCGTCCCGGGATGCGGGACGGCTCGGCGCCCATGATCGGCCTGGCCGGAGGGTGATCGCGGTCATTTCTTGCGCAAAGAATGCTTGACTCTTGCAGAGCCGACGCGGCATCCTGCTCAGACACCCTGCGCCGCCACAGAACGGGAATCGACACCGATGACCTCCGCCCCCACCCCCGCGCCGCTGACCACCGACGACTGGTGGCGGTCGGCGGTCGTCTACCAGATCTACGTCCGCAGCTTCGCCGACGCGAACTCCGACGGCGTCGGTGACCTCCAGGGCATCCGGGGGCGCCTGCCCTACCTGCGCGACCTGGGCGTCGACGCGCTCTGGCTGACCCCCTTCTACACCTCGCCGCAGGTCGACGCCGGCTACGACGTGGCCGACTACCGCGACGTGGACCCGCTCTTCGGCAGCCTGGCCGACTTCGACGAGATGATCACCGACGCCCACGCGCTGGGCCTGCGGATCATCGTCGACCTGGTGCCCAACCACACCTCCAGCGCGCACCCGTGGTTCACCGCGGCGCTCGCCGCCGGCCCGGGCTCGCCGGAGCGCGAGCGTTACCTGTTCGCCGACGGCAAGGGCGAGCAGGGCGAGCTGCCCCCCAACGACTGGGAGAGCATCTTCGGCGGCCCCGCCTGGACCCGGGTCGTCGACGGCCAGTGGTACCTGCACCTGTTCGACCCGGCCCAGCCCGACCTGAACTGGCGGCACCCCGAGGTGCGCGCCGAGTTCGAGGACGTCCTGCGCTTCTGGCTGGACCGCGGGGTGGACGGCTTCCGGATCGACGTGGCGCACGGGATGATCAAGGCCGAGGGCCTGCCCGACGTCGGCTTCAACTCGATGACCACCGGCCAGCGCCAGTCGGAGCTGCTGGGCAAGGGCCGGCTGCCCTACTTCGACCAGGACGAGGTGCACGACATCTACCGCGCCTGGCGGCCGATCCTGGACAGCTACCCCGGCGGCCGGATGGCGGTCGCCGAGGCCTGGGCCGAGACGCCGCAGCGGCTGGCCCGCTACATCGGCCCGGACGAGCTGCACCAGGCGTTCAGCTTCGACTTCCTCGACGCCACCTGGTCGGCCGACTCGTTCCGCAAGGTGATCGACACGGCGCTGGCCGAGTCGACGATCGTCGGCGCGCCGACCACCTGGGTGCTCTCCAACCACGACCGGCAACGCCACGTCACCCGGTACGGCGACGGCGACGTCGGGCTGCGCCGCGCCCGGGCCGCCGCGCTGCTGATGCTCGCGCTGCCCGGTTGCGCGTACGTCTACCAGGGCGAGGAACTGGGCCTGCCGGAGGTGCTGGACCTCCCCGACGAACTGCGTCAGGACCCGGCGTTCCGGCGCACCGGTGAGAGCCGCGACGGCTGCCGGGTGCCGATCCCGTGGAGCGGCGAGCTGGCCCCGTACGGCTTCGGGCCGGACGGCAGCGAGCTGAGCTGGCTGCCGGCGCCGGCGACCTGGCGGGCCCTCTCGGTGGCCGCCCAGACCGGAACGCCCGGCTCGACGCTGGAGCTGTACCGGGCCGCGCTGCGGATCCGGGGCGAGCACCCGGCGCTGGCCGGCCTCGGCGGCATCACCTGGATGGAGACCGAGCCCGGCGTGCTGGCGTTCCGCCGCGCCGCCGGGGACACCGAGCTGACCTGCGTGGTCAACCTCAGCGGCGCCGACGTGACGGTCGCCGGCCACGGCCGGCCGCTCGTCGCCAGCGCCGACCTCACCGAGCGGGGCGACGGACACGTCCTGCCGGTGGACTCAGCCGCGTGGTTCGAACGGCGCTGAGCCGGGTAACCCGCCAACGACCTGGCCGTCCGTTGTGCCCCGCGCCGACGGGCGGCTGGGCTGCCGACCCCTTGTGGTGGGGGGTGAGGTGGTGCCGGCCCCCGGGAGTCCGCTCCCGGGGGCCGGTGTCCATCACCGACCGCGCCGGCGCTCAGCCGCCCTTGGCGGTGAGCAGCGCGGCGATCCGGGCCAGCCCGGCCCGGACCTCGTCGGAGTCCGGCGGGTTCGCCGGCTGCGGCTCCGGCCGGCGCTCGGCGGCCAGCTCCAGCTCGTCGTCGATGACGTCCTCGAAGTCGCCGTAGAGATCCGCCTGTTCGTTCTCGTCCACGGCGGCGATCTGCGCGGCGGCGATCTCACCCCGGATCTCCTCCGGGGTGAGCGCCGGAAGCAGCGGCTCCACGACCGCCATCAGCTGCTCCTCCGCCACCACCGCCTCGGCCAGCGCCAGCGCGTGCGGTCGCTCGTACGGGCCGCAGACCACCGGCTCCCACTCGTCCTCCGGGGCCAGCGGGCCGAACGTGATGATCCACGGCAGGCCCAGCATCGGCGAGTCGTCCGGCAGGTCCAGTGTCACGAGTGCGCCCACCGGCCCATCATGGTCGCTGCGTGCCCGCCCGGGGACGGCAATCCCCCGACTCTCCCCGCTCAGGCGACCGCTCTCAGCCACGCGTACCGGCGTCCAGCGCCGCACGGACCAGCGCGACGGCCCGCTCCGGCGGTACGCCCAGGCGACGCGCCTCGGCCGCGTACCCCTCGGCGGCGCGGTGCAGCCGGTCGGTGGCGTCGTCGCGGCCCGGGGCCACCACGGTGCCGTGCCGGCCGCGCGTCTCGACCAGGCCGGCGGACTCCAACTCCCGGTACGCCCGGGCCACCGTGTTCACCGCCAGCCCCAGGTCGGCCGCGAGCTGCCGGACCGCGGGCAGCCGGGTGCCCACCGCCAGCCGGCCGTCCCCGATCGCGCTCGCGAGCTGCGCGCGCACCTGCTCGTACGGGGGCACCGCAGACTCGGCGTCGACCCGGACCCCGAGGCTCATCCCCCGCCCCCGGGCGTGCCCGGATCGGTCTCCTCGTCGAGCACGTCCGCCTCCACGTCCACCTCCCGCGCCCCGCCCTCGGCCAGGTCCACCACCCGGCCGTACCGGCTGGTGGCGGCGAGCGCGGCGCCGAAGAGCACCAACTGGTTGAGCAGGTAGAGGTAGAGCAGCAGACCCACCGCGGTCGCCACCACCGTGTAGGCCGGGTTCCGCTCGGTGCGCACCACGTAGTAGCGCCCCACGGTGTTGAGCAGGGTGATGCCGACGGCGACGGTCAGCACCGCCGGGCGCAGCCGGCGCCGGCTCATCCGCAGCCGGGGCACGGCCAGCAGCAGCGCGGCGGCGAGCACGGCGTTGACCAGTAGGCTGAGCACCGCGCTGACCGTGGTCAGGCCGACCGAGCCGGTGCTGCGCAGCAGGAAACGCAGCAGCGACTCCAGCGCGTCGACCGCGGCGACCGAGACGAAGAGCAGCACGAAGACCGCGACCAGCACGCCGAGGTCGACCAGGCGGCGCATGACGAGGTTGCCGGGCTGCTGGTTGAAGCCGTACATCAGCCGCTGCGAGGAGCGGATCGCCTCCACCCACCCGATCCCGGTGAAGACCAGGATGACCAGGCCGACCACGCCGACGGTGTTGCTGCTCTCGGCGATCTGCGCCGGGTCGAGGAACGGCAGGTTCTCCCGGAGGAACTCGGCCGCCGCGCGGCTGACGTCCTCGTTGTCCCGCAGCACCGCGCCGAAGATCCAGTACGCGACCAGGGCGAGCGCGAACACGGCGAAGAAACCGTAGTAGGCGATGGCGGCGGCGAGCCGACCGGCGAGCAGGTCGCCGTAGAGCGTCCCGGCCTGCCAGAGGTGGTCGAAGATCGGCGAGCGAGCGCGGGCCGCGTCGATCCGGCGCCCGACCGCCGCCTCGATCCGGCCGAAGACGTTCACTCCGTCATCCTCGCCGATCGCCGCCCCCGGCGGAGGAGGCCCGGCCGGCCGGGTGTTCAGCGCCGGCCGCCGAGCCGGAAGTCGCGGCGGGGCTGCCACCGGGCCGCGCCGCTGTGCGAGAAGAGCGTGAACGCCTCCACCTCGAACAGCGCGGAGAAGTCGGCGAGGTCCTCGTATGCCTTGTCGAGCACCTCGGGCGGCACGTCCTGGGCGACGGTCACGTGCGGGTGGTAGGGGAAACGCGCCTCCCGACGCAGCTCCGGGGCCGAGTTGATGGCGGAGGCGAGCAGCTCGCACTCGCTGATCCCGGCCGCCACCGTCACGAAGACCACCTGGGTGACCGGACGGAACGTGCCGGTGCCGCGCAGGTGCAGGGTGAACGGCAGGTGCGTGGCGGCCACCCGGGTCAGGTGGTCCTCGACGGCGGGCAGCGCGCGGACCGGGATCTCGGTGGGCCCGAGCAGGGTGACGTGGGCCGGCACGGCCTGCGGGTCGCCGGCGGAGACCCGACGGCGGGTGAGCATCCCGCCCCACGGCTCCGGGATGTCCACCGCGATCCCGATCTGGATCGTGTCCCCGCCGTCCGGCGCTGCCTCACCGTCCGTCACGTTGCCCGCCATCTCTCCGGCCACCGACCGCGTCACCGTTCCCGCTCCGCCGGCCGCTACTCGGACCGCACCGGGGGAAAGAAACCGATCCGGTCGTACGCGGCGCGCAGCGTGCCGTCCGCCACCGCCCGGGCCTTCTCCGCGCCCTGCGCGAGCAGCTTGTCCAGTTGGGCCGGGTCGTTCAGGTAGCCGTTGGTGCGTTCCTGGACCGGGGTGACGAACTCCCGCACCACCTCGGCGAGGTCCTTCTTGAGGTCGCCGTAGCCCCGGCCGTCGTACGCCGCGACCAGGTCGTCGATGCCTCGGCCGGAGAGCGCGGAGTAGATGGTGAGCAGGTTGGAGATGCCCGGCTTCCCCACCGCGTCGAAGACGATCTCGCGACCGGTGTCGGTGACCGCCGAGCGGATCTTCTTGGCCGACCGTGTCGGGTCCTCCAGCAGGTCGATGATGCCGGCCGGGGAGGAGGACGACTTCGACATCTTGGCCGTCGGGTCCTGCAGATCGGTGATCTTGGCGGTGTCCTTCACGATGTGCGGCACCGGCACCGTGAACGTCGGGCCGAACAGCGAGTTGAACCGCTGGGCCAGGTCCCGGGAGAGCTCCAGGTGCTGCCGCTGGTCCTCGCCGACCGGCACCGCGTGCGCCTGGTAGAGCAGGATGTCGGCGGCCTGCAGGATCGGGTAGGTGAACAGCCCGACGCTGGCCCGCTCGCTGCCCTGCTTCAGCGACTTGTCCTTGAACTGGGTCATCCGGCCGGCCTCGCCGAAGCCGGTGATGCAGCCGAGCACCCAGGCCAGTTGCGGGTGCTCGGGCACCTGCGACTGGACGAAGAGGGTGCTGCGCTCCGGGTCGATGCCCAGGGCGAAGAGCTGCGCGGCCGCCACCCGGCTGCGCCGCTTGAGCACCTCGGGGTCGTGCCCCGCGGTGATCGCGTGCAGGTCCACCACGCAGTAGAACGCGTCGTGGCTGTCCTGCAGGGCCACCCAGTGCCGCAGCGCGCCCAGGTAGTTGCCGAGATGGAACGAGTCGGCCGTCGGCTGGATGCCGGAGAAGACGCGCGGGCGGACGGGTACGTCGGACATGGCGGTGATTCTGTCAGCAAGCCCCGGGATCCGTCATGACGGGCCGGCGGGTCGGGCCGGTACGGGCGGCGGCGGGGCGCTGACCTCGCGCCGCGGCTCGGGCAGGCGGCGCGTGGAGACCGCCAGCCGGGACACCCGCCGGCCGTCGAGCGCCAGCACCCGCAGCAACCAGCCCTCCGGATCGGTGACGCCCGATCCGTCGATCGGGTCGACGGCGACCGGCACCTCGTCGCCGGCCACCGGCAGGCGGCCCAGCGCGGCCATCACGTACCCGCCGACCGTCTCGTACGGGCCGGCGGGCAGGGGGACTCCGGTGCGCTCGGCGAAGTCGGCCAGGTTGAGCCGGCCGTCGACCACGGCGGGGAGGCCGGCGACGGCCGGCTCGGGTGGGCCGTCGCCCTCGTCGTGGATCTCCCCGACCAACTCCTCGACGAGGTCCTCGCAGGTGACGATGCCGGCGGTGCCGCCGTACTCGTCGACCACCACGGCCAGGTGGTGCCCCTCCCGACGCATCTCGGTGAGCGCCGCGAGCACCCGTTTGCTGCCCGGCAGCCGCTTCACCTCGCGGGTCAGCTCGCCGACCGCGACCGCGCGGGCCGGTTCCGGGCGCAGCAGCACGTCCCGCAGGTGCACCAGGCCGACCACGTCGTCGTGCGTGCCGTCCACCACCGGGTAGCGGGTGTGCGGGTCGGCCC
Source organism: Micromonospora sp. NPDC049282 (assembly GCF_043197045.1). NCBI lineage: Bacteria > Bacillati > Actinomycetota > Actinomycetes > Micromonosporales > Micromonosporaceae > Micromonospora > Micromonospora sp. NPDC049282. Next base: position 427,517 of record NZ_JBICSL010000003.1, on the reverse strand, counting down.
GCACCAACCGCTGCGCCTCGGCCACCGGCAGGCCGGCGGAGAGGAAGACCACCTCGGTGCGGGGCACCATCACCTCGCGGACCAGCCGCGCGCCGGCCACCAGCACCTCGTCGATGATCCGGCGCTCGTCCGCGTCGAGCAGCGTGTTGGCCGCCACCAGGTCGCGCAGCTCGGCTTCGCTGATCCGTTCCCGCCCGGCGGTGGGGCTCGTCCCGAGCAGGCCGGTCACCAGGCGGATGGCGCCGTCGGCGGCCCGCACCACGACCCGGGCCACGGTCCGGGCCAGCGGGCCGGATTCGCGTCGGGGCCGCCCCGGCGGTCGCCGCCGGGGCCCGGGACCACCCGCTTCCCGCATGACAAGCATGGTAGACAGCGCCCGCCGGAGGCCCGACGTGATGTGCGGATCTGTTCAATCCTGGTGGATCGTGATGGAATGGCGGGAGACTCACTCGACCGCCGCGCCACCGTCCGCGCCGTAGGGTGATCACGGACGGCCGACACGGACGCGGCCAGGCAGGAGGACCGACGTGAAACTGCTCGTCACCGGCGGCGCCGGCTACATCGGCAGCGTGGTGACCCGGATGCTGCTCGACCACGGCCACCAGGTGACCGTGCTGGACGACCTGCGCACCGGCCACCGCGAGGCGCTCGCCCCCGAGGCCACCCACGTCGACCTGCCGGTGCACGAGGCGGCCCGGGTGCTCACCCCCGACGCCGGGTTCGACGGCGTGCTGCACTTCGCCGCCCTGATCGCCGCCGGCGAGTCAATGATCCGCCCCGAGCTCTACTGGCACACCAACACCGTCGGCTCACTCGCCCTGATCGACGCGGTCCGCGCCGCCCGGGTCCCGCGGATGGTCTTCTCCTCCACCGCCGCCGTCTACGGCAACCCCACCGAGCTGCCCATCCCGGAGACCGCCGTCAAGGCCCCCACCAGCACCTACGGCGCGACGAAGCTGGCCGTCGACATGGCGCTCACCTCCGAGTCGATCGCGCACGAGCTGGGCGCCGTCTCGCTGCGCTACTTCAACGTCGCCGGGGCCTACCTGCATGACGGCACGGCCATCGGCGAGCGGCACGACCCGGAGACGCACCTCATCCCGATCGCCCTCGACGTGGCCGCCGGCCGGCGCGAGAAGCTCCAACTCTTCGGCGACGACTACCCCACCGCCGACGGCACCTGCGTCCGCGACTACATCCACGTCGAGGACCTGGCCCGCGCCCACCTGCTCGCCCTCGACGCGGCCACGCCGGGCCGGCACCGGATCTACAACCTGGGCAACGGCAACGGCTTCACCAACCGCCAGGTGGTCGAGGTGGTCCGCGAGGTCACCGGCCACCCGGTGCCGGTCGAGGTGGCGCCGCGCCGCGAGGGCGACCCCGCCGAGCTGGTCGCGTCGTCCGCGCTGGCCCGCGACGAGCTGGGCTGGGTGCCGGCGAAGCCCACCCTGCGCGACATGGTCGGCGACGCCTGGGCGTTCTACCGCGAACACCTCGCCGGGCGACCCTCATGAGCGGCGACGTCGCGGACCGCGCCACCGCCGGCTTCCGGCAGCGGTACGACGCCGAGCCGGCCGGCCGCTGGGCGGCGCCCGGGCGGGTCAACCTGATCGGCGAGCACACCGACTACAACGACGGCTTCGTGCTGCCCTTCGCGCTTCCGCTGCGTACCGTGGTCGCCGCCGCGCCCGGCCCGGACGGACGCTGGACGGTCTGGTCGGAGCTGGACGACGAGCCGGTGGAGTTCGGGGCCGTGGAGGCCGACGAACCCGGCCGGGTCGACGGCTGGGCCGCCTACGTGGCCGGTGTGGTGTGGGCGTTGCGCGCCGTCGGCCTCGACGTCCCCGGCGCGCGGCTCGCGATCGCCTCCGACGTGCCGGTCGGCTCCGGGCTCTCCTCGTCCGCCGCCATCGAGTCGGCCGTGCTGGCCGCCCTGGTCGACCTCGGCGGGCTCGACCTGCCCACCGACCGGTGGCCCCGGCTCGCCCAGCGCGCCGAGAACGACTACGTCGGCGCGCCGACCGGGATCATGGACCAGTCCGCGGTCGTCCGGGCCCGGGAGGGTCACGCGCTCTTCCTCGACTGCCGCACCGAGGAGGTCGAGCAGATCCCGTTCGACCTGGACGCCGACGGGCTGGCCGTGCTGGTCGTCGACTCGCGCGCGCCGCACCGGCACGCCGACGGCGAGTACGCGTCCCGGCGGAAGAGCTGCGAACGGGCCGCCGCCACGCTCGGGGTGGCCGCCCTGCGCGACGTGCCCACCGCCGACCTCGACGCGGCGCTGGCCCGCCTCGACGACGACGAGACCCGCCGCCGGGTCCGGCACGTGGTCACCGAGAACCAGCGGGTGCTCGACACCGTCGCGTTGCTGCGCGCCGGGCGGGTCCGCGACACCGGCCCGCTGCTGACCGCCTCGCACGCCTCGATGCGCGACGACTTCGAGATCACCGTGCCGGAGGTCGACACCGCGGTCGAGGCGGCGCTGGCCGCCGGGGCGTACGGCGCGCGGATGACCGGCGGCGGCTTCGGCGGCTGCGTGCTCGCCCTGGTCGACGCCGGCGCCGCCGAACGGGTGGCCGCCGCCGTGGCCGCCGCGTACGCCGAGCGCGGCTTCGCCGCCCCCGGCACGCTGACCGTCCTCCCCGCCGGCGGCGCCCACCGCCTCCCGTAACCCTCGCGCCCTGTTTGACGGAAGAGTGGCTGTCCACGCTCGGACAGCCACTCTTTCCGTGCATCTGCGCGTCGAGGAAGGGGCGTCAGCCGGCTTCCACGATCATGCCGGCGCCTACCGTGCGGTTGGTCGCCTCGTCGATGATGACGAAGCCGCCGGTGGTGCGGTTCCGGCGGTACTCGTCGGCGAGCAGCGGGACGGTGGTCCGCAGCCGGATCCGGCCGATCTCGTTGAGCTTCAGCTCGCCGGCCGCCTCGTCCCGGTGCAGCGAGTTGATGTCCAGCCGGTAGTGCAGCTCCCGCACGATCGCCCGGGCCGAACGGGTGGTGTGCTTGATCGCGTACCTGCCGCCGACCTGGAGCGGCCGGCTCTCGTCCATCCAGCAGACCATCGCCTCGATGTCCTGCGCGACCATCGGGGCGTTGTTCGGCCGGCAGATCAGGTCACCGCGCGAGATGTCGATCTCGTCGGTCAGCCGGACCGTCACCGACATCGGCGGGAACGCCTCGTCCACCGGGCCGTCGGCCGTGTCCACCGAGGCGATCCGACTGGTGAAGCCCGACGGCAGCACCATCACCTCGTCCCCCGGCTTGAGCACGCCCGAGGCCACCTGACCCGCGTATCCCCGGTAGTCGGTGACGGTGGTGGACTGCGGCCGGATCACGTACTGCACCGGGAAGCGGACGTCGACCAGGTTCCGGTCGGAGGCGATGTGCACCCGCTCCAGGTGGTGCAGCAGCGACGGGCCCTCGTACCAGGGCATGTGCTCCGAGCGGGAGACGATGTTGTCGCCCCGCAGCGCGGAGACCGGCACCACGGTCAGGTCCGGCACGTCGAGCTTCGCGGCGAACGCGGTGAACTCGTCCGCGATCCGCTCGAAGACCTCCTGCGACCAGTCGACCAGGTCCATCTTGTTGACGCACAGGACCAGGTGCGGCACCCGCAGCAGCGAGCAGAGGAACGCGTGCCGGCGGGACTGCTCCACCAGGCCCTTGCGCGCGTCCACCAGGATCAGCGCCAGGTCGGCCGTGGAGGCGCCGGTGACCATGTTCCGGGTGTACTGGGTGTGCCCCGGGGTGTCGGCGATGATGAACTTGCGCCGCGGCGTGGCGAAGTAGCGGTAGGCCACGTCGATGGTGATGCCCTGCTCCCGCTCGGCCCGCAGGCCGTCGGTGAGCAACGCCAGGTTGGTGTATTCGTCGCCGCGCGCCGCGCTGACCGCCTCGACCGCGGCGAGCTGGTCGCTGAAGAGCGACTTCGTGTCGTAGAGCAGCCGGCCGATGAGGGTCGACTTGCCGTCGTCGACGCTGCCTGCGGTGGCGAACCGCAGCAGGTCCATCGGCCGTACGGTGGTCTCGCCGTCGGCCGGCGCCAAGGTCTCGACACTCATCAGAAGTAGCCCTCCCGCTTGCGGTCCTCCATGGCGGCCTCGCTGACCCGGTCGTCGCCGCGGGTCGCGCCGCGCTCGGTGATCCGGGTGGCGGCCACCTCCTCGATCACCTTCTCCACCGTGTCGGCGTCCGAGCGGACCGCCGCGGTGCAGGAGGCGTCACCCACGGTCCGGTACCGCACCTGGGCCTTGAACGGCTGCTCGCCGACGCGCGCCCGGAAGAACTCGTTGACCGCGTAGAACATGCCGTCGCGCTCGATCACCTCGCGCTCGTGCGCGTAGTAGATCGACGGCAGCGGAATCCGCTCCCGGGCGATGTAGTGCCACACGTCCAGCTCGGTCCAGTTGGACAGCGGGAACACCCGGATCGACTCGCCGGGGTGGTGCCGGCCGTTGTAGAGCGACCACAGCTCCGGGCGCTGGTTCTTCGGGTCCCACTGGCCGAACTCGTCGCGGAAGCTGAACACCCGCTCCTTGGCGCGAGCCTTCTCCTCGTCCCGGCGGGCGCCGCCGAAGAGCGCGTCGAAGCGGTGCTTCTCCACCGCGTCGAGCAGCACCGGCGTCTGGATCCGGTTGCGCGTGCCGTCCGCCGTCTCGCGGACCATGCCCTTGTTCAGGGCCTCCGGGACGCTCGCCACGATGAGCTGCAGGCCCAGCTCGGCCACCCGCTGGTCCCGGTAGTCGAGCACCTCGGGGAAGTTGTGCCCGGTGTCCACGTGCATCACCGGGAACGGAATGTTGGCCGGCGCGAACGCCTTCTGCGCCAACCGGAGCATCACGATCGAGTCCTTGCCGCCGGAGAAGAGCAGCACCGGCCGCTCCATCTCGGCGACGACCTCGCGCATCACGAAGATGCTCTCCGCCTCGAGCGCGTCGAGGTGCGACACCTGGTAAGCGGCGGGGGACGTCATGACACGAACTCCATGTGCTCGGATCCGTACATCGGATTCCAGGCCTTTCCGGTCGGACTCGTGAAGAAGAACGCTCAGGTTACCCGGAGTGCCGCTGCAACGCTGCAAGCAACCGACTCGCGAGATCCTTGCGGCAGACCAGCAGATCCGGTAGGCGCGGGTCGGCCTCGTTGTATTTCAGCGCAGAACCGTCGATCCGGGAAGCGTGCAGTCCGGTGGCCGTCGCCACAGCGACCGGAGCGGCCGAATCCCACTCGTACTGGCCGCCGGCATGGATGTACGCGTCGACCTCGCCGGTGACCACGGCGGCGATCTTCGCACCCGCCGAGCCCATCGGAACCAGATGAGCGCCGACGTCCGCCGCCAGATCGGTCAGGAAAACCGGCGGACGGCTACGACTCGCCGCCAACCGGATGGTCCGCGACCCCACCGCCGTGGCCGCCTCCACCCGCATCGGCGGATACGCCGGCGGGTAGTCCGTGCCCAGCACCCGGTGCTGCGCCGGCAGGCCCAACGCGCCCGCCACCAGACCGTGCGACGTGGGCGCGCTACGCGACCAGAGCGCCACGTGCACCGCCCAGTCGGCGCGCCCCTCCTCGGCGTACTCCCGGGTGCCGTCCAGCGGATCGACGATCCACACCCGGTCCGCGGTCAGCCGGGGCATCGCGCCGGTGCTCACCTCGGCCGTCCAGGCCAGACGCGAACCCTCGTCCTCCTCCGACAGCACCGCGTCCGCCGGGCGCCACCGGGCCAGCTCGGTCCGGATCAGATCGTGCGAGACCTTGTCCCCGGCCGACCGCAACGCCCCGGCGTCCGCGAAGCCCATCTCCGCGCGCAGGTCCGTCAACGCCTGCCCGGCCCGCGACGCCAGCCAGCGAGCGAACGCGCCGTCGATCATCGGAGGACTGCCCATGGTGTTGCCGCTCCCGTCGCCCGCCTTCGCCCACGCCGAAAGGCGCAGACTACCGGCCGCCGCCGGATCCGCCGGTCAGGCCCCGTGGTACAGGTTCTGCGTCGGCTCCACACCTTTCGTGACCACCGACTCCACCACGTCCGCCGCGCGGTCGACCAGGAACTCCAACTCCTTGCGCTCGGCGGCGGAAAAATCCGAGAGTACGAAGTCGGCCGGGTCCTGCCGCCCCGGCGGACGGCCGACGCCGAACCGCACCCGCACGTAGTCCTTCGTACCAAGCGACTTCGACATCGACCGCAGGCCGTTGTGCCCGCCCTCGCCGCCGCCGAACTTCACCCGCACCTGCCCGTAGCCGATGTCCAGCTCGTCGTGCACCGCGATCACCCGAGCCGGCGGGATCTTGTGGAACTGGGCCAGCCCGGCCACCGGGCCACCGGAGAGGTTCATGTAGGTCAGCGGCTTCAGCAGCACCAGCTTCGGGCCACCGAACCCCAGCCGCCCCTCGGCGACCTCGGCCACCGCGCGCCGGTGCCGGCCGAACTTCGCGCCCACCCGCGCGGCCAGCAGGTCAGCCACCATGAACCCGACGTTGTGCCGGTTGTTCGCGTACTCCCGACCGGGGTTGCCCAGGCCGACCACCAGCCACGGCCCCGCCTCGTCCGTCACCCCGACGCCCCTTCCCGCTCGCTACCCGACGACCCGCCCCGATACGCCGACAGGCGCCCCCGAACCCCCGGGGACGCCTGTCGCACAGCCTGCGGACCGATCAGGCCTCGGTCTTCGCCTCGGCCGGAGCCTCTTCGCCCTCGGCGGCCGGAGCGCCCTCCGGAGCCTCGGCGGTCTCCTCGCCGGCCTCGGCCTCGGCCTCCTCGGTGGCCTCCTCGACCTCGGGGAGGGTGGCCTCGAGCTGCTCGGCGGTCGGGGCGGCGGTCACCGAGGCGATCGGCGTCTCGGCGTCCGCGGCCAGCTCGACGCCGGACGGCAGCTCGACGTCGGCGGCGGTGATCGTGGTGCCCGCCTCGGCGGCCTCGATCGACGCCTCCAGGTGGTCCGGCACCTTGGTCGCGTCGGCGGTCACCGACAGCGTGTCGTGGTCGTGCACGATCAGGGTGTCCTTCGCGGCCTCACCGGTCAGCTGGACCGGGACCTCGACGGTGACCTTCTCGCCGCGGCGGACCAGCAGCAGGTCCACGTGCTCGAAGCTGTCCCTGATCGGGTCACGCTGGATCGCCTTCGGCAGCGCCAGCACCTGGGTGCCGTCGCTGACCTCGATCGCGAAGAGCTGGTTGGCGCCGCCCTTGCGGATCGCGGCGGCGAACTCCCGCGCCGGCAGCGCGATGTGCTTGGGCTTCTCGCCGTGGCCGTACAGCACGGCGGGCACCTTGCCGGCCCGGCGGGTACGACGGGCACCACCCTTGCCGAACTCGGTACGGGGCTCGGCGCTGATCTTTACCTCGGACACGGGGAAACTCCTGATACTTCGCTGCGGCGGCTTGTCGTCTGGCGGTGCTGGGCGAGGGGCTCGCTGGGGCTCAAGGTCATGAACGACCGCCCGGAGCACCGCGTCGATGACGGCGCCTCCGTGCGGTGCTATTCAGCAGCCCGCCGGGCACCCTCGCCGTGGCAACCGCACCAGTCTACCCGAGCGATTTCCCGGTTTGCCGGCAGTCCCCATATCACCGTCCCGGCCGGTCCGCAGGGCAACGGTCCGACCGCCGGACGACGCCGGCGGCCGGACCACACGATCAGCTCAGGCCACCGAAGAGGGTGGTCACCGAACCGTCGTCGAAAACCTCCCGGATCGCCCGGGCCAGCAGCGGCGCGATCGACAGCACGGTCAACTTGTCGAGCTGCTTCTCCGGCGGCAACGGCAGCGTGTTCGTCACCACGACCTCGCTGATCGGGCTGTTCTTCAGCCGCTCCGTCGCCGGGTCCGACAGCAACGCGTGGGTCGACGCGACGACGATCTCCGCCGCCCCCGACTCCTTCAGGATGTCGGCCGCCTTGGTGATCGTGCCACCGGTGTCGATCATGTCGTCGACGATCAGGCACACCCGGCCCTCGACCTCACCGACCACGCGGTTCGCCACCACCTGGTTCGGCTTCATCGGGTCCCGGGTCTTGTGGATGAACGCCAGCGGGCAACCGCCCAGCCGGTCCGTCCAGCGCTCGGCCACCCGCACCCGGCCCGAGTCCGGCGCGACCACCGTCATCGGGCGGCCCGCGTACTTGTGCTCGACGTACTCGGCCAGAATGTCCATCGCGAACAGGTGATCCACCGGGCCGTCGAAGAAGCCCTGGATCTGCGCGGTGTGCAGGTCGACGGTCAGGATCCGGTTCGCCCCCGCGGTCTTCAGCAGATCGGCCACCAGCCGCGCCGAGATCGGCTCCCGCCCCCGGTGCTTCTTGTCCTGCCGGGAGTAGGGATAGAACGGCAGCACCACGGTGATCCGCTTGGCCGAACCGCGCTTCAACGCGTCCACCATGATCAGGGTTTCCATGATCCAGGTGTTCACCCCGTGCGTCACGGACTGCACCACGAAGGCGTCCGAACCACGCACCGAGTCCTTGTACCGTACGAAAATCTCACCGTTGGCGAACTCGTAGGCGTCGGCGGGCGTCGGCGCGACGCCGAGCACCTCACCGATCTCCTTGGCCAGCTCCGGAAAACCCCTTCCGGAGAAGAGCATCAGGCTTTTGCGGTTCTCGGCGACGATGCTGCCCATGGGCCCGTCTGCTCCCGTGTGTCGGTGGTGCCCGGCGGCGGTGGGGCCGGGGAGTGTGCGGTTGCAGTATCCCCCGGGTTCACCGGTCCACCCACGACCCGGCCGCCCCCGTGGATTCAGTCACCTTCGCTTGCGGACCCGCCCGGCTCCGACGCACCCTCGACGGCCTGCCGCGCCGCCTCCGCGGCCGCCGTACCGGCCCGCTTGCGCAGCACCCAGCCCTCCACGTTGCGCTGCTGGCCCCGCGCCACCGCCATCGCGCCCGCCGGCACGTCCGCGGTGATCACCGAGCCGGCCGCGGTGTACGCGCCGTCGCCCACCCGCACCGGCGCCACGAACATGTTGTCCGCCCCGGTGCGGGCGTGACTGCCGATCGTGGTGTGGTGCTTGCGCACCCCGTCGTAGTTGACGAAGACCGAGGCCGCGCCGATGTTGCTGTGGTCGCCGATCGTCGCGTCCCCGACGTACGACAGGTGCGGCACCTTCGAGCCCTCACCGATCGACGCCTTCTTGGTCTCCACGAACGTGCCGACCTTCGCCTTGCGGGCCAGCCGCGACTCGGGCCGCAGGTAGGCGTACGGGCCGACGCTGGCCTGCGGGCCCACCTCGGCGCCCACCGCGTGGCTGCGCACCACGCTCGCGTCCTCGCCCACCACGGTGTCGACGAGCGTGGTGTCCGGCCCGACCAGCGCGCCCGCGCCGACCGTCGTGCCGCCCTGCAACTGGGTGTTCTGGTCGATCACGGCGTCCCGCTCCAGGGTCACCGTCACGTCGATCCAGGTGGTGTGCGGGTCGAGGATGCTCACCCCGGTGCGCATCCAGCCCTCGTTGACCCGGTCGCGCAGCAGCCGACGCAGCCCGGCCAGCTCCACCCGGTCGTTGCAGCCCAGCGTCTCCACGTGGTCGGCCGCGCGGTGCACCGCGACCGGCTCGCCCGCGTCCCGGAGCAGGGCGAAGACGTCGGTCAGGTATTCCTCGCCCTGGTCGTTGTCGGTGGAGAGCTTGCCCAGCGCCTCCCGCAGCCGGGCCAGGTCGAACGCGTAGATGCCGGCGTTGATCTCCCGCAACGCGCGTTGCTGCGGCGTGGCGTCACGTTCCTCGACGATCTGCTCCAGCCGCCCCTGCACGTCCCGCACGATCCGACCCAGGCCCGTCGGGTCCGGCACCTCGGCGGCCAGCACGGTCGCCGCCGCGGCGGCGTCCTCGTGCGCCTCGACCAGGGCCGCGACCGTCTCCGGCCGCAGCAGCGGCACGTCGCCGTTGATCACCACGACCGTGCCGGTGGCGTCCGGCACGGCGTCCAGCGCGATCCGGACCGCGTGCCCGGTGCCGAGCTGGCGCTCCTGGAGGACCGGCGTGGCCGCCGGGGCGACCTCGGTCAGGTGCGCCCGCACCTGGTCGGCGCCGTGGCCGACCACCACCACGGTGCGGTCCGCGCCCAACGGCTCGGCGGCGACCAGGACGTGGCCGAGCAGGGTGCGGCCGAGCAGCGGGTGCAGCACCTTGGGCAGGGACGACTTCATCCGCTTGCCCTCACCGGCGGCGAGCACGACGACGGTGCGGAGGTGGGGCTGGGACACGACGTGCTCCCGTCGGGACGGCGACAGTCTCGCGGTCATGCTAACCAGACCGGCTGGCAGGTTGCCGCGTACCCCAAGAAGGACGCCTATACCCCGAAATGGCTCGGCCGCCAGGATTCGAACCTGAAACACAAGAACCAAAATCTTGGGTGTTGCCAGTTACACCACGGCCGAAGGAACGCTGACAGCTTAGCGGGTCCCGCCTACCTCAGGTGGCCTCGGACAGGGGCATCGACACCGCGCGGACCCACCGCCACGCGGAGGTTGTTCATTCATCGCGCATTCCCGCCACGGCGTCCTCGACGCCGCGGATGACACCCTCGACCCGCCAGTAGAGGTGGCGGCTTCGAGGAACGGTGATCACCAGGCAACCCCGGTAGCCCTCGCCGTTGTTCCGGCGCGTCGTTGCCGGCTCGTGCCGTTTGAGCGTCGCCCGACCGAACCGTTCCAGCGGTAGGCCCAGCCGCTCCGCCCACCAGCGCTGGGTCGCTTCGGCATCGGCGGACTCGTGGATGAGCAATCGGTAGCGCGGCACCCCACGGTTGATGCCGCAGCTGGCCAGGAACGCGAGGAACAGCGCGAGCAACCCGGGGTCGCTGTTGACGAACTCCAGTCGGTCCTGCGGTCGCCACGGTTTCGACTTGCTCCCCTCGCACCAGCAGATCCCGCTCGCTGAGGCCGCCCACCGCATCGGCGGCCCGGGCCTGCTCGGAAGCCTGCGCCGCGTCCCGCGACTGCCGGTACGCGCTCCAGCGGGCGTCCGTCATCACCTTCGCGTGCTTTCGACGCCGCTCGGCCGTTGCCGCGTCCGGGTCCAGCGGCAGGTGCCGCACCCACTGGTAGGCGGTCGACTTCGCGACCCCGAGCTGCTCCGCGATCTGGTTGACCGACCGGCCGACCGCACGCAGCCGCAGGGCTTCGGCGCGGGCCTCGTCCCGGGCCCGGGGCCGGCGGGTCCGTTCCGGCGGCGGGACGCCGCGCAACAGGGCGTACGTCCGGTCCCGGCCGATGCCCAGGCGGACCCGGATCTCCGCGACGGAGAGCTGTTCCTCGACGCGCAGCCGGCGCGCCTCGACGGCGAGCGGATCGGTCACCAGGGCCAAATTAGAACAGGCGTACGACAAGGTGTGGACCGGTCGGCCCCCGCGCGCCGCGCCTGGCAGGATGGGGCGGGTGACCGATGTTCCCGGCAGCGACCGCGCTCGCCGGCGGGCCGTCCCGGCGGCCAAGCCGCCCCGGGTCCGGATGTCCGCCACGCAGCGACGCGAGCAGTTGATCTTGATCGCTCGGCAGATCTTCGCCGAGCGCGGGTTCGACGCCACCTCGATCGAGGAGGTGGCGGCGCGGGCCAAGGTCTCCAAGCCGGTGGTCTACGAGCACTTCGGCGGCAAGGAGGGGCTTTACGCGGTGGTGGTGGACCGGGAGGTCCGCTCCCTGCTGGACCGGATCACCACGGCGTTGACCGCCGGTCATCCGCGGGAGTTGCTGGAGCAGGCCGCGTTGACGTTGCTGACCTACATCGAGGAGGAGACCAGCGGGTTCCGGGTGCTGGTCCGCGAGTCGCCGTTGATGTCGGCGACGGGCAACTTCAGCAGCGTGATGAACGACGTCGCGCACCAGGTGGAGCACATCCTCGGCGCGGAGTTCCACAGCCGGGGGTACGACCCGAAGCTGGCGGAGCTCTACTCGCAGGCGCTGGTGGGCATGGTGGCGTTGGCCGGGCGCTGGTGGCTGGAGGTCCGCAAGCCGCGCAAGGAGACGGTGGCGGCGCACCTGGTGAACCTGGCCTGGAACGGCCTGTCACACCTGGAGTCGAAGCCGGGCCCGCTCAGCGGTTAGGGCCCTCGGCGATTGGGTGGTAGCGGCGGCGGCGCTCCTCCTCCGCGTGCTCGGGCGGCCCGACCTTGTCGTAGAGGCCGGTCGCGAGCAGGATCAGCCCGAACAGCATCGACACGATGACGGTGGACATCGAGAAGTTCAGGAAGTTCGCCGAGGTCTGCAGCACGGACATCATCAGGGTGCCGGTGACCAGGAAGACCACGCCGGCGGTGAGGTTCATGTAGTGCCCGAGGTTGTCGCGGCGGGACGCGCCGAGCAGGAGGACCGCGCCGAAGGCCACCGAGACCAGCGAGAAGGCCAGGTTGGTACGCAGCCCGAGGGCCCAGTTGCCGTCCCGGCCGAACAGCCCGTCGCCCCAGGTCTGGAACACGCCGTAGACGCCGAAGACCAGGATGTAGAGGCCGATGAGCCCGGACAGCACCCGGTAGAGCGGTCGCGCGGGGTGGTTCACCGGGAAGTGCGCCATGGTGCCCTCCAGTCGCCTGACTGATTCGGGGCAATTGTCGCCCGGCCCGCCCGCTCCCGTCCCGGAAAACGCCGACGGCCCGGCGCACCGCGCCGGGCCGTCGGGACGGATCCGATCAGAGCACCAGGCGGGCCTTCTGCCAGGCCTCGTGCTCGTCGGCGCTGCCCACCTTGCCGTACATGCCGACCACCAGGAGCACCAGGGACAGGGTCAGGAGCACGACCACGGTCATGATCGAGAAGTTGAGGATGTTGGCGTCGGTCTGGAGGAACGCCAGCTCGGCCAGACCGATGGCCATCAGGGTGTAGGCCAGCCACTGGTTGATCGCCACGTCGAGGTTGCGGCCGATCGCGGTGCCGGCCAGGATCACCACGCCGATCAGCACCGACAGGAGCGAGAAGCCCATGTTGGTGCCCTGGCCGAGGACCTTGGTGTCGTCCTGGGCGAAGAAGTCGCTGCCGGCGCTGGCGATGACGCCGAGGCCACCGAAGACGACGAAGTAAAGACCGACGAGCCCGCCGATCGCCCGGAAGATCGGCCGCGCGGGGTGGTTGACGGGGGTGTGGGACATCTCTGCGTCTCCAAGACCGATCGGATGAGGGTTCACCGCTGATTGTCCCGTACGCCGGTCAGTGACGCCGCACACCCCCCACGGGTCAGCCGCCGGGCAACTCCTCGGCCAGCGCCAACCAGGTCTCCTCGGTGCGGTCCCGCTCGGCCCGCACCTCCTTGAGCTGGGCGTCCAGCTCGGCGACGCGGGCGTAGTCGGTGGCGTTGGCGGCGAGCTGCTCGTGCAGGCCCGCCTCCTTCTGCTCGAGCTTGGCGATCTGCCGTTCCAGCCGGTTCAGCTCCTTCTTCGCGGTGCGTACCTCGGCGGCGGACATGCCGTCGCGGGCCGGGACGGCCGTGCCCGGGGTGAGGTCGGCGGGCGCCGGGCCGCCGGCCGCGGCAGCGCGCGCCAGGTATTCGTCGACGCCGCCGGGCAGGTGCACCAGCCGCCCGTCGCCGAACATCCCGTACGCGACGTCGGTGACCCGCTCGATCAGGTAGCGGTCGTGGCTGGCCACCACGATGGTGCCGGGCCAGGAGTCGAGCAGGTCCTCCAGCGCGGCGAGGGTGTCGGTGTCCAGGTCGTTGGTGGGCTCGTCGAGCAGGAGCACGTTGGGCTCGCCGGCGAGCAGCCGCAGCATCTGCAGGCGGCGGCGCTCGCCACCGGAGAGGTCGCTCACCGGGGTCCAGAGCCGCCGGTCGTCGAAGCCGAAGATCTCGGCGAGCTGGGCGGCGCTGATCTCCCGGTCGCCGAACTGCACCCGGCGGGCCACCTCCTCGACGGCCTCCAGGACGCGCAGGTGGCCGGGGAGTTCGGCGAGTTCCTGGGACAGGAAGGCGGGCCGCACGGTCTGCCCGGCGGCGAAGCGCCCGCCGTCGGCGCGGGTCACGCCGGCGAGCAGCCGCAGCAGGGTGGTCTTGCCGGCGCCGTTCCGGCCGAGGACGGCGATCCGGTCGCCGGGCCCGACCTGCCAGGTGGTGTCGCGCAGGATCTCCTTCGGGCCGGCGTGCAGGGTGACGTGTTCCAGGTCGTACACCTGCTTGCCGAGCCGGGCGGTGGCCAGCCGTTGCAGCGACATGGTGTCGCGCGGTTCCGGCACGTCGGCGATGAGCGCGTTGGCCGCGTCGATGCGGAACTTGGGCTTGGAGGTCCGTGCCGGCGGGCCCCGCCGCAGCCAGGCGATCTCCTTGCGGAGCAGGTTCTGCCGGCGGGCCTCGGTCGCCGCGGCGATCCGTTGCCGCTCGATGCGGGCCAGCGTCCACGCGGCGAAGCCGCCCTCGTACGCCCGGACGGTCTGGTCGGCCACCTCCCAGGTGGTCGTGCAGACGGCGTCGAGGAACCAGCGGTCGTGGGTGACCACGACGAGCGTGCCCTTGCGGGTGACCAGGTGCCGGGCCAGCCAGTCGACGCCGCCGACGTCGAGGTGGTTGGTGGGCTCGTCGAGGACCAGCAGGTCGGCGTCGCGGACCAACAGGGCGGCGAGCGCGACCCGGCGGCGTTCCCCGCCGGACATCGGGCCGACCGGCGTGTCGAGGCCGAGGTGGGGCATGCCGAGACCGTCGAGGATGGCCCGCACGCCGGCGTCGCCGGCCCACTCGTGCTCGGCGCCCATGCTCTGGTCGAGCCAGGCGGTGCCGAGCACCACGTCGCGCACGGTGAGCTCGGGGGCCAGGTCCAGGCGCTGCGGCAGCCAGGCCACGCGCAGGTCGCGGCGGAGGGTCACCCGGCCGTCGTCGGGTTCCTCGGTGCGGGTGAGCAGCCGCAGCAGCGTCGACTTGCCGGCGCCGTTGAGCCCGACCACACCGACCCGGTCGGCGTCGTCGAGGCCGAGCGAGACGTCGGTGAGCAGCGGCCCGGCGGCGCCGTACCCCTTGGACACCCGGTCCAGGTTGACGATGTTGGCCACTTACCCACCTTCCACGACCAAGGCGCCCCGGGTGCCCGGGACGCCTGAACCCCAAGGGTACGCGGACCGGCCGACGCGCCTCAGACCACGCGGGCGCCGGCGACCGGACCGTGCGCGACCCGGGCCTCCCGGCACACCCCGGCGGCGGTCAGCTCGTCGGCGATCCGCCCGGCGTCGGCGGCGTCGGCGGCGAGGAACACGCAGGTGGGTCCGGAGCCGGAGACGAAGCCGGCGAGCGCGCCGGCGGCCTCGCCGGCCTTGAGCGTGCCGGCCAGCGCCGGACGCATGGTCAGCGCGGCGTCCTGGAGGTCGTTGCCGAGCGTGGCGGCGAGCACCCGCGGATCCCGCTGGCGCAGCGCGCCGAGCAGCGCGTCGGCGCTGCCCAGCGGCTCGCCGGCGGCCCCGGTGTCACGCAGCCGGTCCAGCTCCCGGTAGGCGGCCGGGGTGGAGAGGCCGCTGTCGGCGATGGCCACCACCCAGTGCCAGGAGGTGGGGCGGGCGAGCACCGGGCTGACCGCCTCGCCCCGGCCGGTGCCGAGGGCGGTGCCGCCGTGGATCAGGAACGGCACGTCGGAGCCGAGGTCGGCGGCGATGCCGGCCAGTTCGTCGCGGGACAGGCCGGTGCCCCAGAGCGCGTCGCAGGCGACAAGCGTGGCGGCCGCGTCGGCGCTGCCACCGGCCAGTCCGCCGGCGAGCGGGATGTGCTTGCGCAGGTGCAGCCGGGCGTGCGGGGCGACCCCGGCGTAGCCGGCGAGGGCGTGCGCGGCGCGCAGCACCAGGTTGGTGTCGTCGAGGGCCAGTTCGCCGGCGCCCTCGCCCTCCATGGTGAGGGCGAGCGTGTCGCCGCGGCGGGCGGTCAGCTCGTCGTAGATGGAGATCGCGTGGTAGACGGTGTTCAGCTCGTGGTAGCCGTCCCGGCGCAGCGGCCCCACCCCGAGATGCAGGTTGACCTTGGCGGGCACCCGCACCTTGACCGGACCGCTGGCCCCGCGCCGCTGCCCGTCCTCGTCCTCCGGTCGCCAGGCCTCGGTCACCGGGGGAACTCCCGCGGACGCAGGCGGATGTCGAACGGCTTCTGCACGGTCAGCTCCTCGGCGGGGTCGGGCAACGGCGCCAGCCTACTGGGCGGCGGCGGGGCCGTCCGGGGCCGACGCGGCGATGGCGGCGAACTGCTCGACGGTGAGTGACTCGCCGCGTGCGCCCGGGTCCACGCCGGCGGCGGTGAGCGCGGCGGCGGCCCGGTCCGGCCCGCCGGCCCAGCCGGCCAGGGCGGCGCGCAGCGTCTTGCGGCGCTGCGCGAACGCGGCGTCGACGACCGCGAAGACCGCCCGCCGGGGTACGTCGGGGCGGGGCGGCTCGCGGCGGGTGAACGCGACGAGCCCGGAGTCGACGTTCGGCACCGGCCAGAAGACGTTCGGCGGGACCTTGCCGGCGGAGCGGGAGCGGGCGTACCAGGCGAGCTTGACCGAGGGGATGCCGTACACCTTGGAGCCGGGACCGGCGACGAGCCGGTCGGCGACCTCCTTCTGCACCATCACCAGGCCGTGCCGCAGGGTGGGCAGCTCGGCGAGGAGGTGCAGCACCACCGGCACGGCCACGTTGTACGGCAGGTTCGCCACCAGCGCGGTCGGCGCCGGAGCGGCCAGGTCGGCGGCGGTGACCCGCAGCGCGTCGGCGTTGCGCACGGTGAGCCGGGCGGCGTCCGGGCCGGCGAACCGCTCGGCGGTGGCCGGCAGCGCGGCGGCGAGCGCCGGGTCGAGTTCCACGGCGTGCACGTGCGCGGCGACCGGCAGCAGCGCCAGGGTGAGCGAGCCGAGACCGGGACCGACCTCCAACGCCACGTCGTCCGGGGCGAGCCCGGCGGCGGTGACGATCCGCCGCACGGTGTTCGGGTCGTGCACGAAGTTCTGGCCGAGCTTCTTGGTCGGCGTGACGCCGAGCCGCGCGGCGAGTTCCCGGATCTCCGCCGGGCCGAGGAGTCCAGTCACGCCCCGTAGCGTAAGCGCCCCCGCATCGCGGTAAGGAGGGGCCCCTTGTTGACGCCTGGCGTGGTGGCGGGGCCCCCTCTTCAACGCCACGGGCCGAAGGCACGCTCACTGTTGGTGGAGATCGCGGCGCAGAGGGTGTCCAGGTCGGTGCCGGTGGTGTCGGCGAGGAAGCGGACGGTCAGCGGGATCAGGTACGACGCGTTCGGTCGTCCCCGGTGCGGCATCGGCGTCAGGTAGGGCGCGTCGGTCTCCACCAGCATCCGCTCGGGCGGAGTGACGGCGGCGGCCGCCCGCAGCGCGGTGGCGCTGCCGAAGGTGACCGTGCCGGCGAAGCTCAGCAGATGCCCCCGGCGGACGCACTCGCGGGCGAAGTCGGCGTCGCCGGAGAAGCAGTGCATCACCACGGTGTCCGGCGCGCCCTCGTCGTCGAGGATCCGCAGCACGTCGGCGTGGGCGTCCCGGTCGTGGACGACAAGCGCCTTGCCGTACCGCTTGGCGATGGCGACGTGCGCCCGGAAGCTCTCCTCCTGCGCGGCCCGCCCCTCGGCGCCGGTGCGGAAGAAGTCCATGCCGGTCTCGCCGATGCCGCGGACCCGGTCCCGTCCGGCGAGCGCCTCGATCTCGCGCAGCGCCTCGTCCAGGTCCGCCAGGCGGGGCGCCTCGTTGGGGTGCAGCGCCACGGTGGCCAGGACCGCCGGGTAGCGGTCGGCGACGTCGGCGCTCCAGCGGGACGACTCGACGTCCACGCCGACCTGGACGAGCCGGTCCACGCCGACCCCGGCGGCGACGGCGATCGCGGCGGCCACCGGGTCGCCGGCGGCGGGACCGCCCGGTGGCGTGCCGTACTCCCCGACGGTGATGTCGAGGTGGGTGTGACTGTCCGGCACGGGCGCCGGCAGCGGCTCGGGGACGGGCGGGAACTCGCCGGCCCGTCGGGCGGCGCGCTGCTTGCGGGTCTCGGTCTGCTCGGTCATCGCGGCCAGCATCACACACCCGCCGGCGGCCACGTTCCCGGACCGCCACCGTCCGTTCACACGCCCCACATCTGGCCGGCTTAGCGTCCCGGGGTGACCGTCACTGACCAGGCCGGCGGGGCCGCCTCCGAGCGGACCGGGTTGCGCGTGACGTACGACGGCCGGGTGCACCCGGCCGAGGAGATCGCCCGGGGCGCGGCGTACGAGCTGTTCAGCGCCGACGAGGCGCCCGGCTTCGAGTGGTGCCCCCGGCCCGGCGCCGGTCACCCGTGGCGGAGGTTCGTGCACGCCACCGAGGTGGAGGCGGTGCACGGGGCGGCGGAGCCGACCGACGAGGCCGACGCGCCGCTGCTGATGCCGGTGCACCGCGAGCGCGGCTGGGCGTACGTGCACCAGCTCAGCCAGCGGCCGGCGGCGGCGGGTGACCCGACGTTGGCCGTGGTGCGGGCGTCGGCGGTGGTCCGGCCGGGCACCCGGATGATGAAGGCGCTCTCCGCCCGGCAGCTCGCCGGCTACGTGCGGGGCTGGCTGCCGCACGGCTTCTGCTACCGGGAGCACGACGTGGCGCACCTGCGTACGCCGGCCGGGATGGCGGTGCTGCGGGGCGACCCGGAGGGCGGCGACGTGGCGTACGCGTTGCGCTGGCGGGCCGCCGACCCGGCGGACTACGACGTGCCGGTCGGTCCGGCGCACCGCGGGCTGACCGTCCTGCCGCCCCGGGACCGGCTCGGGCCGCCGGTGCTGGGCACCGGTTTCGTGCCGAGCGACGGCCAACTCGTCCCGGAGTTCGTCACCCGGGACTTCGCCGACCTGCCGATGCCGGCGAACGCCACGTTGCTCGCCTACCCGGCGGAGGGAATGGAGGTGGTGCTCTACGCCTATCAGGCGGAGCAGCGCGGCTGGTTGCGGCTGGCCGGTCCGCAGTGGCGGCACCTGCTGGCGGCGGTGCCGGGGCTCTCGGCCGACCAGGAGTACGTGCCGACCGGCGACGCGCCGCGCTCCACCCAGCTCGTCGGCGTGTACGCCGGGGTGGAGTACGAGGCGGTGGCCGACCAGCCCGACGGTTTCCGGGTGCTGGCGATGACCCGGGCGGCCCGGTATCCGGTGGCGGCCGCGGCCCGCCGGCTGCGGACGGCCGCCTGGCGCGGGGTGCCCTGCCTGGTGCTGCGGGAGGAGGCGGGCTGGCTGCGGTTGCGGCTGCGCCGCCCGGATCCGGACACGGTGGCCCTGACCGGGGCGCAGTGTCACGAACGCGGCGTCTACGAGGTCTGGGCGCCGGGCGCCGAGCTGACCGACGACCGGGTGGTGGACCTGCCGTATCCGCGGCGGAACGAATAGACGGCGGCGGGTCGGGAAGGCGTGGGCGTCCGAGACCCACGCGTAGGGGGAATCCCGACATGCCTTTCGTCACCGTAGGTACGGAGAACTCCGCACCCATCGACCTGTACTACGAGGATCACGGTTCCGGTCAGCCGATCGTGCTGATCCACGGTTTCCCGTTCAACGGCGCCACCTGGGAGAAGATGAGCGGTCCGCTGCTCGCCGCCGGTTACCGGGTGATCACGTACGACCGGCGTGGTTACGGCAGTTCGGCGCAGCCGGCCTCCGGCTACGACTACGACACGTTCGCCGCCGACCTCGACGTGTTGATGACCGAGCTGGACCTGCGCAACGCGATCCTGGTCGGACACTCGATGGGTACCGGTGAGGTCACCCGCTACCTGGGCGCGTACGGGTCGGACCGGGTGGAGCGCGCGGTCATGATGGCCCCGTTGGCGCCGTACCTGCTGAAGGCCCCGGACGACCCGGAGGGCGTCGACAAGAGCATGTTCGAGGGGTTCCAGAAGGCGATCATCCAGGACCGGTTCGCCTACCTGACCCAGTTCTGCGACGCGTTCTTCAACGCCAGCGAGAACCGGGGGAAGCTGGTCAGCGACGAGGCCTACCACGCGCACTGGCAGATCGGCGCGCAGGCGTCGGCGAAGGGCACCCACGACTCGGTGGATGCCTGGCAGACCGACTTCCGCGGCGACCTGCCGAACATCGACGTGCCGGTGCTGATCATCCAGGGCGACAAGGACAACGTGCTGCCGTACCCGGTCACCGGTCAGCGGCTGGTGAACATGCTGTCCGACGCCAAGCTGGTCACGCTGAAGGGCGCGCCGCACGGCACCCCGTGGACGCATCCGACCGAGGTCAACAAGGCGATCATGGAGTTCATCGGCAAGCCGATGATGGCCCGGGCCTGACCCGGGACGACGAGCGGCCCCGGGGGTTCCCCGGGGCCGCCGTCGCGTCGGTGGTCAGCCGGCGAGGCGGGCCAGCTCCTCGTCGACGATGGAGGGGTCGAGCTTGCGGAACACCGGCTTGGGCGCCGCGAGCGGCCGACCGACCTCCAGGGGTACGGACTGCCAGCGCGCGCCGACCGTGTAGTCACCGGTCAGCACCGGGTACGCCGGGCCGCCGTCGAGGTCGTCGACCTCCTCGATCACCGGCATCGGCGCGTGCGTGCCGGTGCCGCCGAGCAGCTCGTGGATCTGCTGGGCGGAGTGCGGCAGGAACGGGGTGAGCAGCGTGTTGGCGTCGCTGACCACCTGGAGGGCGACGTGCAGGATGGTGCCCATCCGCGGCTTGTCGTCGTCGCCCTTGAGCTTCCACGGCGCCTGCTCGGACAGGTACTTGTTGGCCTCGGCGACCACCTTCATCGCCTCGCCGATGGCCTGCTTCTGCCGGTGCCGCGCGATCAGGTCGCCGACGACCGCGAACCCGGCCGTGGCGGTGTCCAGCAGCGCCCGGTCGGCGTCGGTGAGCCCGGCCGGGTCGACCGGCGGGATGGCGCCGAAGTTCTTCGCCGCCATGGAGACGCAGCGGTTGACCAGGTTGCCCCAGCCGGCGACCAGCTCGTCGTTGTTGCGGCGGAGGAACTCGGCCCAGGTGAAGTCGGTGTCGTTGCTCTCCGGGCCGGCGACCGCGATGAAGTAGCGCAGCGCGTCGGCGTCGTAGCGTTCGAGGAAGTCCCGGACGTAGATGACCACCTTGCGGGAGGAGGAGAACTTCCGCCCCTCCATGGTCAGGTATTCGCTGGAGACGACCTCGGTGGGCAGGTTGAGCCGGCCCAGTTCGCCGGGCTCGCCGTCGCGGGCGCCCTCGCCGGAGTAGCCGCCGAGCAGCGCCGGCCAGATCACCGAGTGGAAGACGATGTTGTCCTTGCCCATGAAGTAGTAGCCGCGGGCGTCCTTCCCCTCCCCGCCCGCCGACCACCACCTGCGCCAGGCCTCCGGGTCGCCGGTGCGGCGGGCCCACTCGATCGAGGCGGACAGGTAGCCGATCACCGCGTCGAACCAGACGTAGATCCGTTTGTCGGACCGGTCCTGCCAGCCGTCGAGGGGGATCGGCACGCCCCACTCCAGGTCCCGGGTGATGGCCCGGGGCTGGAGGTCGTCGAGCAGGTTGCGGGAGAACCGGAGCACGTTGGGGCGCCAGCCCTCCCGGCTGTCCAGCCACTGCCGCAGCGCGTCGGCCAGGGCCGGCAGGTCGAGGAAGAAGTGCTCGGTCTCGACGAACTCCGGCGTCTCGCCGTTGATCTTCGACTTGGGGTCGATCAGGTCGATCGGGTCGAGCTGGTTGCCGCAGTTGTCGCACTGGTCGCCGCGCGCGCTGTCGTAGCCGCAGATCGGGCAGGTGCCCTCGATGTAGCGGTCGGGCAGGGTGCGGCCGGTGGACGGCGAGATCGCCCCGGTGGTGACCTTCGGGACGATGTAGCCGTTGCGGTGCAGCCCGGTGAACAGCTCCTGCACCACCGCGTAGTGGTTGCGGGTGGTGGTGCGGGTGAACAGGTCGTACGACAGGCCCAGCGCCCGAAGGTCCTCGGCGATCACCCGGTTGTAGCGGTCGGCCAGCTCGCGCGGGGTGACCCCCTCGGCGTCGGCCTGCACCTGGATCGGGGTGCCGTGCTCGTCGGTGCCCGAGACCATGAGCACGTCGTGACCGGCCATCCGCATGTACCGGGCGAAGACGTCGGAGGGAACGCCGAATCCGGATACGTGGCCGATGTGGCGCGGGCCGTTGGCGTAGGGCCAGGCGACCGCGGCGAGAACGTGACTCATGAGCGTCAAGACTAGTGAGTGCCGTGGACGCCCCGCGAACCAATAGGGCGGCTGCCGCCGCCGAACGCCCGATTTGTCGCCGACACGCTGCCTGAGCTGCCCGATGAGCCCAGTGAGCCGGTGTCCAATGAACGTCGTGACCAGCAGACCAGCGGCACCCGAGCCGTCCGCGGCCGATCGGGCCACCCGGACCGCGCCCGGCGCCCCGGTCGCTCCGCAGCCCCGGTTGGACCCGGCGGACCCGCCGGTGGAGGTGGAGCCGACCACCGGTGCGCCGCGGGACGCCGTGCCCCGGCGGGTGCCGGTGCGGCAGCCGCGCTGGCATCGGCGGTCGGCCCGGCCCGGCGACGAGGTGGCCGGCTGGGCGCCGATCGAGGAGGTGCACTGGGACGGCACGCCGCTGCGCGACGAGCCGCGCCCTCGCGCCGGTGACGCGCCGGCCCGACGCCGGACGGCCCGCCCGGTCCACCCGCCGGACCCGCCCGCGGGGCTGGCCGTGCTGCTGGCGTTGAGCCTGCTCGCCGCGTTCTTCGCCTGGGTGAGCGCGGGCCCGTTCTGGCTGGCGGTGGGGCATTCCACAGGCGGCACCGTGATGATCACCGAGTGCGCCGGGGGCGGGCTCGCCCAGCGCTGTCGGGGGATCTTCCAGGCCGAGCACGACCGCTTCCAGGCCCAGGGGGTACGGGTCAGCGGCGTGCCCGCGGGGCGTACCGCCACCGGCAGCACGCTGCCGGCCCGGATGACCGGGCCGGACGGGGCCACCGCATACGCGGACCGGGGCGTCGGCCGGCACCTGCGCTGGCTGCTCGGGCTGACCCTGGTGGCGGGCTGCGCGGCGGGGATCGCCCGGTGGACCGGCGCGAACCGGCTGGCGGATCAGCGGCAGCGGCGCTGGGCGGTGGGTCTGGCGCTGGCCGGCCCGCTGCTGATCACGGTTGGCTTCCTCGCCGCCGCCTGGTGAGCGGGTAAGGAGGGGCCCTCTGTCAACGCTTCCGGTAGAGAAGGGGCCCCCTCGGAGAGCGACTGCACCTCAGCGGTGCACCACCGCGTAGACCTCACGGCGGCGCAGCCCGTGCGCGGTGGCGACCTCGGTGATCGCGTCCCGCCGGGACGCCCCGGCCGCCTCGCGTTCGGCCACCTCGGCACGCAGCGTGTCGTCGTCCGGGCGCACCGCGGGCGTCGCCGGCGCTCCGGCCACGACCAGCGTGATCTCGCCGCGCACGTCACCCTCGGCGGCCCACCCGGCCAGCTCGCCCAGCGGCCGGCGGACCACCTCCTCGTAGGTCTTGGTCAGCTCGCGACAGAGCGCGGCGGGCCGGTCCGGGCCGAACGCCTCGGCCAGGTCGGCCAGCGCCCCGCCGATCCGGTGTGTCGCCTCGAAAATCACCAGCGTGCGCTCCTCGCCGGCCAGCGCGCGCAGGCGGGAGCGGCGGGCGCCGGGGGTACGGGGCAGGAAGCCCTCGAAGCAGAACCGGTCGCAGGGCAGCCCGGACAGCGCCAGGGCGGTGGTGACCGCGCTCGGCCCGGGCGCCGCGGTGACCGGGACGCCGGCCTCCAGCGCGGCCCGGACCAGGCGGTAGCCGGGGTCGGAGACGCTCGGCATGCCGCCGTCGGTGACCAGGGCGACGGTGTAGCCCGCGGTGAGCACCTCGGCCAGTTCCGGGGTACGCCGTTCCTCGTTGCCCTCGAAGTAGGAGACGATCCGGCCGGGGACGGTGACGTCGAGGTCGCGGGCGAGGCGAGTGAGCCGGCGGGTGTCCTCGGCGGCGACGACGTCGGCGGTGGCGAGTACCTCGCGGAACCGGGCGGACGCGTCGGCCGGGTTGCCCAGCGGCGCACCGAGCAGCACCAATCGCCCTAGCTCGGACATTTCCCCCACGGCGTGCGCCTCTCTTATCGATGGTCGTACCAATTTCGGGGACGATGGACGCCACCGGGCACCCCCGCAGCCTACGATCGCCGGGTGACGAGTGCGTCGACAGCACAGGAGCCCTCCACCACCCACCGGGCCGCCGGCTCGCCGGGCGACGACGGTGGCGACGACGGTGGCGGTGGCGGTGGTATCCCGGCCGCGGTCCGGCGTCGGCTCGCCACCGTCGACGACCGCCTCGGCCGGGGGCAGGCGTGGCTGGCCACCGCCGTGGTGGTGGCGATCGCCGCGATCCTGCGCTTCGTCGGGCTCAGTCATCCGTCCGGCAAGATCTTCGACGAGACCTACTACGCCAAGGACGCCTACGGGCTGATCGACCGCGGCGTCGAGTGGAACTACAAGGACAACGGCCCGTCGTACGTGGTCCACCCGCCGCTGGGCAAGTGGCTGATCGGGATCGGCGAGTGGGCCTTCGGCTACCAGGACGCCGAGAGCAACGTCTCGGTGCCCGGGCACCTGATGACCACCGCGCCGGAGTTCGGCTGGCGCTTCGCCGCGGCGGTCTGCGGCACGCTGTCGGTGCTGCTGCTGGTGCGCATCGGCCGGCGGATGTTCCGCTCCACCACGCTGGGCTGCGCGGCCGGCCTGCTGCTCGCGCTGGACGGTTTCCACCTGGTGCTGTCCCGCACGGCGATCCTCGACATCTTCCTGCTGCTGTTCGTGCTGGCCGCGTTCGGCGCGCTGGTGCTCGACCGGGACGCCCGGCGGCGACGCTGGGCCCGGGCGTTGGCGGACGGGCTCGACCCGGCGGCGCCGGGGCGTGCCGGCCGGCCGGCGTCGGGCTGGCGGAACTGGCCGTGGTGGCGGCTGGCCGCCGGGGTGCTGCTCGGGTGCGCCTGCTCGGTGAAGTGGAGCGGGCTCTACTTCGTGCCGGCGTTCGCGCTGCTGGTGCTGCTCTGGGAGGTCGGCGTCCGCCGCTCGGCCGGGGTCCGCCGCCCGTGGCGCGACGCGGTGCTCGACGAGCTGCCCTGGCTGCTCGCGGCCGGCGTGCTGATGGTGGTCGCCTACGTGGCCACCTGGTCGGGCTGGCTGCTGAGCGACGAGGGCTACTACCGCCTGGCCAGCCGCTACCCGAACGTCCCGGGGCTGAGCGACAGGCCGTTCATCGGCCCGCTGATCAACCTGTGGGAATACCACAAGGCGGCGTACGGCTTCCACGCCCAGCTCGACGACCCGCACAAATACCAGTCCTGGCCGTGGCAGTGGCTGCTGCTGGGCCGGCCGGTGGCGTTCGCCTGGTCCGGTGACGGCGGCTGCGGCGCGCCGAGTTGCGCCTCCGAGGTGCTGCTCCTGGGCACCCCGCTGCTGTGGTGGTCGTTCCTGCCGGCGCTGGCCGCGACCGCCTGGCTGGGCCTGGCCCGGCGGGACTGGCGGGCCGGGGCGATCCTGCTCAGCGCCGCCGCCGGCCTGCTGCCCTGGTTCTGGTTCGCCCTCGACGGCCGGACGATGTTCTCCTTCTACGCCGCGCCGGCGGTGCCGTTCCTGGTGCTCGCGGTGGTGTACGTGCTCGGCGCGATCGTCACCCCCGCGCCGGTCACTCCGACGGCCGCGCCGCCCAGCGCCGAGCAGGTCAACGACCGTCGCCTGGTCGGCGGCATCATCGCGGGCGCCTACGTGCTGCTGGTGGCGCTCTGCTTCGGCTACTTCTATCCGATCTTCGTGGGGAAGATCCTGCCGTACGCGGACTGGTCCGCCCGGATGTGGCTGGACGGTCGCTGGATCTGAGCGCGGGCGGGCGCGCGACGGCCCGGTGGGAGCACCCCACCGGGCCGTAATTCGGTTGCGATCACCACGCCGACCGTGCCAGCCGCTCGGGGGTACGAAAAAGCACGCCCCGATCGCCTGCCACGGGGGAAGCGGGCGATTGGGGCGTGCAAGACAGAGCTTAACCACAGTGCGCCAGCCGCACAACGGGTGCGGCCGGGTCAGATTTCCGACCGACGCGCCACCCCCCGAAAGGTTTACATCGGGCATTTAACAGTGGGTCATCTCGCTGGAACATAACGAGTTCGGCACCATCGCCGGCCGGATCCCACCAGCGGCGCGCCGGGCGCCCCCGGACCCGGATGATCTTCCAAAGTGGATCTCACTACACTTCGCCCGGTGATCAACAAGAGACGATCGACGGCTGTCCTGCTCGGGCTGCTGGCGGCGACCGCGCTGATCGGTCCCAGCCCCGCCGGGGCCGACGACGAGACCACCGAACCTGCCACCGAACCACCCAAGGTCGAGCTGGTCCTCGACGTCAGTGGCTCGATGCGGGCCCGCGACATCGACGGGCGCAGCCGGATCTCCGTCGCGCAGCAGGCGTTCAACGAGGTGGTCGACGGCCTGCCGGACGAGACACAGCTCGGCATCCGCGTGCTCGGCGCCACCTACCGGGGCAAGGACAAGAAGCAGGGCTGCCTGGACACCCAGCAGATCGTCCCGGTCGGGCCGGTGGACCGGACCCAGGCCAAGGCCGCCGTCGCCGGACTGCGCCCGACCGGTTTCACCCCGGTCGGGTTGGCGCTGCGTTCCGCCGCGCAGGACCTGGGCACCGGCAGCACCGCCCGCCGGATCGTGCTGATCACCGACGGTGAGGACACCTGCGCCCCGCCCGACCCGTGCGAGGTGGCCCGCGAACTTGCCGCACAGGGCACCCGGCTGGTCGTCGACACGCTCGGCCTCGCCCCCGACGCGAAGGTGCGCCGGCAGTTGCTCTGCATCGCCGGGGCCACCGGCGGCACCTACACCGCGGCGCAGAGCGCCGACGAGCTGACCGGCCGGATCAAGCAGCTGGTGGATCGGGCCCGCGACACGTACACCGCCGCCCCGGCGGTGGTCGGCGGCACGGCGGCCTGCGCCGGCGCCCCGTTGCTCGCGCCCGGCGTCTACGCCGACCGGGAGACCTTCTCCGAGCACCGCTGGTACCGGGTGCCGGTGCGCCCGGGGCAGGAGCTGCGCGCGTCGGTGAGCGTCGCGTTGGACCGGCCGGTCAACCCCGACTACGGCGTGCTGCTGCGCGCCACCGCGCCGGACGGGCGGGAACTGGTCCGCGGCGTCGACGCCGGCAGCGGGCGCACCGACGTGGTCTCGGCCGGCCTGCGCTGGTCGGCCGCCGAGGAGGAGGAGGCGGCCGGCCCCGAGCCGACCCCCAGCGGTACGCAGGCCGCCCGGACCGTCTGCCTGGTGGTCAGCAACTCGTTCGCGGCGCGCCCCGGCACCCGGGCCGAGCCGGGCATGCCGGTGGAGCTGACCGTGGACGTGGTCGACGCCTCCCCCGCCCCGGACGGGCCGGACCTCGGCCGCGGCTGGGCCCTGCTGCTCCTACTCACCCTGGCCGGCCTCGTCACCGGGCTGGTCGCCGGGCTGCTCACCCGCTGGTGGGTCGCCACCTGGAGGGAGAACTGAGGATGCGTACCCTGATGTGCTTCGCGGCGGCGACGGCCGCCACCGGCCTCGCCCTCACCCCCGCCGCGGCCCTCGCCGCACCGAGCCCGTCGCCGGGCGCGACCACCGTGGCCAAGGCCGGCACCTCGTTCCTCACCGCCACCACCATCACCGCCGGCCAGCCGGTACGGGTGGGCGCCTCGACCGGTGACCACCTCTACTGGTCGTTCCGGGCCGATGCCGGGCAGGTGCACGAGGTCGGCGTCACGGTCACCTTCCCGAAGCCGCGGACCGGCGCGTCCACCTGGACCGTCGACGTCTTCGACGGGCTGCGCCGCCGGCAGGCCTGCACGGCCGGCGCGCAGACGCCCACCGCGGAGCCGGCCGCCACCAGCGTGACCCTCGGGTGCACGCTGCGCCGGGTGCGGCCGTGGGCCGAGCCGTGGTCGGGTGACCCGCTGCCCGGCGCCTACTACGTCCGGCTCTCCGTCACCGACCTGCCCGAGCCCGACCTGGGCGCGCCGATCGAGGTGGACCTGGTGGTGGGCGCCGCCGACGGAGGTGGCGCGTCCGGCGACGACGGCGAGCTGGCGGCGCCGCTGGTGCCGAACACGCGGGCCGGGACGGTGCTGGCCGCCGAGCCGACGCCCGAACCGGTCGCCGAGGAGGAGACCGACCTGACCGGCTGGCTGCCCGAGGCCGGTTCGCGCTGGGTCTGGACCAGCGTGGGCGGCGTGCTCGCCGCCGTGGCCGGCGTCGCCGGCTTCGCCCTCACCCGGCGGCCCCGCCGCCGCTGAAACCGCAACCGGTGGCTCCGCCGCCGCTGAGACCGCAACCGGTGGCCGCCGTGAACCCGACGCGGCGGCCACCGGAAGCGCCGGCCGTCAGACCGGACGCGGACCGCGAGGCACCCAGCCGATGAACCGGTCCTGCAACGCGGTGACCGGCGCGGAACGCAGGTCGTGCGTGGCGGCCGCCAGGCAGGAACCGAGATAGACGCTCAACGACGCCCGGTCCACCTGGTACTCGATCAGCAGATGCCGGCGTTTCGTGGCACAGGGCCAGTCGTCGCCGCACGAGCCGCAGGTCCAGTCGGGCGTCACGGGGACGTGTTCGCCGGACCGTGGTTCCGACGCCTCCACACCGGGGGTCATCGGCCACTCCTTCCATGGATGTCGACGCTGCCTCCCCCCGCAACGTTCCTTCAGCGCCACAGCGCGCTCCGGCGTTACGGTACGGTCACCGCGTGTTCCCGTCACCCACCGACGCTCGTGCGTGACCTGTTGCCGCCCGCCGTCGCCGTGGCGGTGGCGGGCCCGACCGACTGGTCCGGCGAACTGCTGCCGGCCGAGCGCGCCGCCCTGGGCGACCGTGCGGTGCCGAGCCGCCGGCGCGACTTCACCGCCGGCCGGGTGTGTGCCCACCGGGCGCTCGCCGCGCTCGGCCGGCCGGTCACGCCGGTGCCCGCCGGCGCCGACCGCGCCCCGGTCTGGCCGGCCGGCGTGGTCGGGGCGATCACCCACACCGACGGCTACTGCGCGGCCGCCGTCGCCCGCGCCGCCGACCTACGCGCGGTCGGCATCGACGCCGAGCGGCACCGCCCGCTCTCCGCGGGGGTACGCCGGAAGGTCTGCCGCCCCGACGAGGAGGCGGACCTGGCCCGGCTGCCCGCCGGTCCACCCTGGTCGACCGTGCTGTTCAGCGCCAAGGAGACCGTCTACAAGGTCTGGTACCCGCTCGTCGGCACCTGGCTGGGCTTCCCGGACGCCCGGGTCACGCTCGACCCCGACGCGGGGACGTTCCACGCGGAGATCTCGCCGGCCCGGCTCGCCGCCGCTCCGGTGTCCGACCCGCCGTCGTCGATGACCGGACGGTTCGCGGTGGACGACGGTCTGGTGCGTACGGCCGCCGTCCTGGCACACCGGTGAGGGCCTGACGGCCGGGTTGCCCCAGGCTTGTACCGTCGTTCCGACTGAAAATCCCGAAGGTGCCCAAGGAGTACGGTGAGCCACCCTCAGCCTCCGTCCGGGTCGCAGGACCCGAACCAGCAGCCGCAGGAACCGCCGACAGAGGCGTTCCCCACCGCGCCGATGCCGCCGGCGTCCGGCAGCCCCTGGGCGCCCCCCGCCCGGGACGCGTCGCAGCAGCCGACCTCCGGCGCCCCGCAGCAGCCCACCTCGGGCGCGCCCTACCCGGCGCCGCCGACCGAGGCGTTCCCGCCCGCGCCGCCCACCGAGGCGTTCCCACCCGCGCCGCCGACCCAGGCGTTCCCGCCCGCGCCGCCCACCTCGGGCGCGCCGTATCCGCCGCCGGGTAGCGCCCACCCACAGCCGGGTGGCGAGTACCCGCAGGCCGGTGGCTACCCGCCCCCGGGCGGCGCCTATCCGACGCCCGGTGACGCGTACCCGCAGGCGGGTGGCTACCCGCCTCCGGGCGGGGCGCAGGCCGGCGGCTACCCGCCGCCCGGCGGCGCGCAGCCGCCGTACCCGCCCACCTCGGGCGCGCCCTATCCGCCGTCCGGGCAGTACCCGCCGGGCGAGGCGTACCCGACCGGGCCGTACCCGCCCCCGCCGCCGGGACAGCCGTTCGGGCCGCCGGCCAAGAAGTCCAACAAGAACGTCTGGATCACGATCGGCATCGTGGCGGCGGTCCTGCTGCTGCTCTGCTGCGGCGGCGGCATCTTCGCCATCTACAGCGGGGCGAAGAAGACCCAGGAGGCGATCGACAGCCTCCCCACCCCGGGCATCACCTACAGCAACCCGGTCGACGCCCCGCCCACCGGCGACCCCTCCACCACGCCGCAGCCCGGCACGACCGACAACGAGACCTTCAACATCCCGGCCGGCGACAAGCTGATCGTCAACGACGACGAGGGCACCGTCGAGATCACGGTCGGCAACTTCCGGACGAAGGACGCCGCCTGTCGGGAGTTCATGCCCGGCCCGAAGAACGGCATGTTCCTGATCGGCGACGTGACCGCCGAGGTCACCAAGGGCACCGGCTCGATCAATCCGTTCTTCTTCACCTGGAAGGGATCGGACGGCACCGAGGAGAGCGGCATCGGCGGCGCCTTCTCCGGCTGCGGCAAGCTGATGACCTCGGGCAACAACCTGCCCGTCGGTTCCAAGCGCAGCGGCCAGCTCATCTTCGACGTCAAGGACAAGAGCGGCGTCGTGGAGTACGAGCACCACCTGCGTACCGCCGGGTCCTGGAAGCCCTGACCCCCGCGCGACCCCGCACGAGCGGGCCGGTCCCGAGCGGGACCGGCCCGCTCGCCGTTCGGGCGGTACCGTCGAGCCGTTCGGGCCTTTCCATGTGCGCGTGCCGCCCACCGGTCGGCAGGCTCGAACGATGGCGAACGAGACCACCATCCCGCTGCTGCCCTGCCGGCTTCTCGACGACGTGGCGCCGTTCTACCAGGCCCTCGGCTTCCAGGTGACGTACCGGCAGACCTGCCGCAACCCCCCACCGGCTGAATCCCGCCACCTCCCGCCGATCTTGGTACGGAACGGCCCCCGGAAGGGCCGGAAGGTACCAAGATCTCCAACGCGCGCCCTGGCGGCGGGGGGCCGTGCCGGGTGGCCGATCGGGTGGGCATCCGCCCAACTGCCGGCCGTCGGGGTTGGGGCCGAACCGGTGCCCTGGATCGCCCGGGCAGCATGGGGTTTCGTCGGTCGGTCCGAATCCCGCCACCTTCGTCGTGACTGGTTGTCGAACTGTCGACACGGAGCGCTCCGGTTGACCGCTGGCGACTGTTGAGAACGCAAGCAGACTGAAGCGCGTGACGCACCCATCACCGCACCACCCGGCAACCGTCCCGTTCGGTGCGGGGCCGGCGTACCCGATCCCGACGCCGTCGAGGTGGCGCCGACTCTCTATCGGCGCGAAGGTCGCGATCGTGTCCGCAGGCGTGCTGGTGCTCTGCTGCTGCGGCGGAGTGGCGATCGGTATGAGCACCGATTCCCCGGCCGAACCGGGCAACAAGGACGCCGCACCAGCCACGTCCGCGACGAAGGGTGTCGAGGCCGCAGCACCCGCACCGGCGATCGCGGATCTGGCGACCTCGACTCCGGCCGCGTCGCCGACCGAGGCGAGCCAGAGCGCGTCCCCACCGCCCCAGGTCCAGATCAGGACCATCACCTCGACCATGAAGATCGCCTACTCCACCAGGACGGTCAAGGACTCCACCCTGCCGGACGGGACGAAGAAGGTCCGCATTCGCGGGGTCGCGGGTGTCCGCACACTCACCTATCAGGTGACGGTCACCGACGGAACGCAGACCGCGAAGAAGCTGATTCGTTCGGTGGTCACCAGGCAGCCGGTCACGCAGGTCGTCGCCGTCGGCACCAAGCAGACGCGCGGGTGCGACCCGAACTACACCGGGGCCTGCGTGCCGATCGCGAGCGACGTCGACTGCTCGGGCGGCAGCGGCAACGGTCCGGCGTACGTGGACGGCCCGGTCCGCGTCATCGGTAGCGACATCTACGATCTGGACCGGGATGGCGACGGGGTCGGGTGCGACGACTGACGGATGGACCGTCCACCCCGCCTGCCCGGCTTACCAGCACGTCGGGTGCGGACGGTGGCGCGGCCTCCACGAACCTATGCTGGGCCGATGGTTCTCGCGGACGTGACCGGCTCCTGGGCCGGCACCAACGGCTTCCGGATGATGCCCGCCGACCCGCTCGTCGAGTCACCCGCCACGCTCACCGTCGCGACCGCCGCCGGTGGCCACCTGACCACGGTGGCCTACTCCTGGGCGCATCCGGACGACGGCCCGCAGGACGGCCTGGTGGTGATCGCCGCCGGCGAGCAGCCGGGCTCGCTTGTCGCCTGGTGGGGCGACTCGTGGCACCAGCAGCCGACGACGATGACGCTGACCGGCGCGGTGGGCGGGGCGACCCCGGTCGAGCTGACCGGTGAGTACGGCGACGGTTGGGCGTGGCGGATCGGGTTCGAGGCCGTCGAGCCGGGGCGCCTGCGGATGCGGATGGACAACGTCGTGCCGGACGACCGGGCCGCGCCCGACGTGCCCGCCGGCCCGTACCCGGTCATGGTCACCGACCTGCGTTCCGCCTGACCGCTCCCCGGCAGCGGACGCTGCCGGGGAGCCGGTTCGGTGTCAGCTCACCGTGCCGGTGACGGTGCTGCCGGACCTGGTGACGTGGTAGGTCAGCTTGGTGCCGCTCCAGAAGTGGAACGTCAGGGTGACCCGCTGACCGTCGTTGACCTCGGCGAAGAACTCCGGCTTCAACGTGATCGTGTTACTGCTGTAGTCCGGCGCGAACGTCACGTCGAACTCCTTGAACGAGGTCCAGTTCTGCGGGCCGGCGTTGCTGCCGTCCGCGTACTTCGCCTCCATGGTGGCCAGCTGGTCGCCCCGGAACTGCGCCGGCAGGTTGAACCCGCTGGTGGGGCCGGTGGCGTTGCCGAGCACCGGCGGGTCGTACGTGATGATGCTGATCCGCCACGGCACGCCGGCGGAGAAGCGCGCCTGGAGGTTGGCGTTCACCCCGTAGGCCCGGGAGCCGACCAGCCGGGTGAGCGCCGACGCGGTGAGCGTGAGGGTGCTGCCGGAGACCGTGTAGTCGGTGCCGTTGACCAGGTCGGTGGTGCCCTGCCGCAGCCCTTGGAACATGGTGCCGTTGAGGTTCAGGGTCAGGCTCTTGGCGGTGATCGTGCCGGTGCGCGGCACGTACACCTGGTCGCGGGACGCGGTGCCGGAGCGGGTGGTCCAGCTCGACTTGATCTGCGCGAACAGCTCCGGGTCCTTCCACCCGAAGGACGTACGGTCGAAGTGCTGGCCGTTGTCCCAGAGCTGGGTGGTGAGCTTGCGGCTACGCGCGTAGTGGCCGAGGAACTCGAAGAACTTGAGCTTCTCGCCCTGCTCGATGGTGCCGGTGTGGCGGTCGAAGCCGAGCAGGCCGTACTCACCGATGATCACCGGGATGTTCCGGGTGACGAACGCGTTGTAGACCCGGTCGAACTGGTCGGTCAGGTCCTGCTGCACGGTGGCGTCGAACGTCGTGCCGCCTGCGACGTTCACGCTGAACGGCCAGTAGCCGTAGAAGTGGACGGTGGCGATCAGGTTCGGGTCGTTCAGCGCGTTGAACGTGCTG
The DNA here is from genome assembly GCF_043197045.1 of Micromonospora sp. NPDC049282. Classification (NCBI taxonomy): domain Bacteria; kingdom Bacillati; phylum Actinomycetota; class Actinomycetes; order Micromonosporales; family Micromonosporaceae; genus Micromonospora; species Micromonospora sp. NPDC049282. Next base: position 394,076 of record NZ_JBICSL010000003.1, on the reverse strand, counting down.
ACCAGTTCGTCGACCCGGGCCTGCTCGGCCGAGGTGTGCAGGGTCGGCAGCACGAGCAGCCGGGTGGCGTTGGCGCCGCCGGACTGGCGGACGATCCGCTGGAACGAGGTGTTCAGCTCGTTGAGCAGGGTGGCGTTCTGCGCGTCGCCGGAGCTGCCGGTGAACTGCGGCTCGTTGACGCTCTCGAAGACCAGCTTCGACGAGGAGTCCCGGAACGCGGCGGCGAGCTGCGTCCAGAGCGCGTTGTAGCGGTTCAGCACCGTGGTGCGGTCGGTGGGCATCGTGTTGATCCACTGCCACGAGTCGTGGTGGATGTTGATCACCACGTAGAAGCCGTCCGCGAGGGCCCAGCCGACCACTTCGCGTACCCGGCTGAGCCAGGCGGCATCGATGGTGTAGTTCGGGGCGCCGCCGTGGTGGTTGCTCCAGGTCACCGGGATCCGGATGCTGTTGAAGCCCTGCGCCCGCACGTTGTCCAGCAGCGCCTGGGTCACCCGCGGGTTGCCCCAGGCGGTCTCGTCCGCGCCGACCGCGTCGAACGAGTTGCCGAGGTTCCAGCCGGGCTGCATGGCGGCGACCGCCGCCATGGCGTTGCCGGCCGGCGGCGGCGTGGTGGGTGGCGGAGTCGTGGGCGGCGGCGTGGTCACCGGCGGGGTGCGGCTGGGCGGCGCGGTGGTCCCGACGACGCCGCCGGTGCAGGCGACCCCGTTGAGCGTGAACGATGTCGGTGCGGTGTTGGCGCCGGACCAGGAGCCGTTGAAGCCGAACGAGACGCTGCCGTTGGTGGCGATCGCGCCGTTGTAGCCGGCGTTGGTGGCGGTGACCTGGGCGCCGGAGGAGCTGACCGTGGCGTTCCACGCCTGGGTGACCTGCTGACCGGACGGGAACGTCCAGCGCAGGCTCCAGCCGTTGACCGGGTCGCCGAGGTTGGTGACGGCGACGTTGGCGGTGAAGCCGCCGGCCCACTGGCTGGCGGTCGTGTAGGTCACGCGGCAGCCGGCCGCCGCCTGGGCGTTGGTCGCCAGGAGGGCGGTGCCGGCCACGAGTGTCGCGGCGGTGGCCGCGACGAGGCCGGCCCGCATTCGGGCCCGCTTCGCGGTACGGGAGAAGCCGAGCATCGTGGTTCCTTCGGGTGGTGGGTGTGCGCGTGGACGGGTAGGGCGGGCGCGCACCCCGCCCAGCGCGAGATTAAGTTTGGATTCCAAACATTGTCAATCGGCGACCGTTGATGTCGCTCGACCGCGCCGCCGTCGCGCTACATCAAGTCTTGACCTATACGTCGATCATTTGCTTATGTAGACAGCATGACCAGAACGTCCGCGTCGATGCGCGAACCTACCTACTTCATCCTGGCCGCGTTGCAGGACGAGCCCTTGCACGGCTACGCGATCGTCAAGCGGGCGCAGGAGTTGTCCGACGGGCGGGTACGCCTCACGACGGGCACCCTCTACGCCGCTCTGGACCGGCTCACCGGTGAGGAGATGGTGCGGGTGGCCGAGGAAGCGGTGGTCAACGGCCGCGCCCGCCGCACGTACGAGCTGACCCAGCGAGGCATGTCCGCCCTGCGGGCGGAAGCAGAGCGGATGGCTGCGGCGGCGAGCGTCGTTCGGGACCGTTCCGTCCGCTCGACGCCTGCGGCGGGCTGGGTGGTGCCGGCATGACCGAACTGGAGCGCCGTTACCGGTGGCTCTTGCGGGCCTACCCCCGCGCCTACCGGCAGTATCGGGCCGACGAGATGCTCGAAACCCTGCTTGTCACGGCTGACGACGAGCGGCGGCGGCTGGACCGTCGAGAAGCGGTGGCGCTCGTGGTCGGCGGGCTGCGGGCCCGCACCGGTGTTGACCGTCTCGGCTCGCGATCGGCGCTGGGCTACTCTGCGCTGCGGCTGTCCGCGCTGTCCCTGCTCGTGTACGGCATGACGCAGCGGGCCGGAGGCCCGATCGGGGTCTTGGTGACGATGCTGTCGGAGGGGCCGTACAACCCCGGCGGATGGTGGTTCATCGTCATTCCGACGCTGCTGACCATCGCGCTCTTCGCTGCGGCGTGGGGTAGCTACCGGCCAGCATTCGCTGCGGCGATCCTGACCGTGGCCGCGCAACATCTGTCGGCAAACGGGTGGGACCCGTCGTTCTGGTTCTCGTCGGTTTATGACCTCCAGGACGCGATGCTTCCCGAGTTTTGGCCAGCGCTGCTGGCTTCGCTGGCGTTGCTGCGACTGCTCCGCGCACCCCGAACGCCCGTGGCCCGACCGTGGGCCTGGCCCGTCCTCGGAGCACTGGCAGTCGTCGCTTTGGCGCCGAGCCCGCTCAACGGCTGGTTGGATGCACCACTGATGTCCCTGTGCGCGTTCGCCGCACTGGCCGTCATCACCGCGCCGGTCGATGCACGGATGCCCATCGTCGCCTCGGTGCTTCTCCTGGCGCCGGCCTTGGCACAAGCCACCTATCTGCTCGGTTCGAAACAAGCGGGATGGCCACTGGACATCTCCATCACCGCGATCCTTGTTCTCGCGGCAGTCATGGTGATCACGCTTGCGGCCGGCACAATCGCAGGCCGCCGCCAAGCTCGCATCTAATGCTCTGACCACGAACGTTCAGGGTGTTGGATGACACGCCATCTCGACTGAGCGTGATCGTCCCCCGCCGCACAGGTCGCCCACTCCGTCAGCACCTGCCTATCGGCGAGGAGCGCCGAGGCGAACCGCGCAATCCCCCGTGTGGCCTTGCCCACAGAATAATCCTGGATACCACACATCCAGAATATGATGGCCTGGAACCACCAACCCCAAAGGAGGCAGAAAGTGACAACCCCCGCCACCTCCCAGGCCACCCTCGTCCGCGCCGGCGATGCTGAGATGCTCGACGCCGACCCGACCAGCGTCATCACGCTGCTGGCCGACCCCGAACACACCGGGGAACGGCTCACGAGCAACCGCAGCCTGCTCAAGCAGGGCACCGACGGTGCGCCGCCGCATCTACACAAGCACTCCGCCGAGATGTTCTTCATCCTCGACGGTTCGCTGCAGATGCTCATCGGCAACGAGGTCACGGTCCTCAACAAGGACGACTTCCTCGTGGTTCCGCCAGGCACCCCGCATGCGTTCGCCCCGGCCCCAGGCTGCGACGCCGACGTCCTGGTCGTACTCACGCCCGGCCGCGAGCGCTTTGAGTACTACCGTCTGCTCGACAGGGCGCACCGCGGCGAGGCCACATGGGCGGAGGTCGCCGCCACCGGCGACCGCTTCGACAACCACTACGTCGACAGCCCGGCCTGGCGCGAAGCCCGCGCCACGGCATAGGGCCTCGATCTCTATAGTCACGAACCATGCAGATGAGCCAGGGCGTGGAGTGGGCGCTTCACACCTGCCTGAACCTGAGCTGGCTCCCACCTGACCAGGCGGTGCCGACCGGCAAGCTCGCGGCGTTCTACGAGCTTCCGGCGGCATACCTGAACAAGCAGCTCCAGGCGCTGGTGCGAGCCGGGATCCTCTCGTCGCAACCGGGACCCAGGGGAGGGTTCCGACTCGCCCGCGCCCCCGAGGACATCACGCTGCTGGATGTCGTGCTTGCGATCGAGGGACCCGACGAAGCCTTCGTATGCAATCAGATCCTCCGCCACGGACCGGGCGGCCGTCCGGAGGTCGACTACCGCCAAACCTGCCTGCTCGCCCGCGGCATGCGACGCGCGGACATCGCCTGGCGGCGGGAACTCGCCGCGCAGACACTGGCCGAGATCCGAGAGGACGTGGAACGGCACTTTCCCGAGACACCGCGCAACACACGCGCCCGCTTCGCCGGGCAATGATCCGTTCAATCGCCTGCGCGGTCGACGACTGCTGCACTTCGCTGCAGTACAAGATCGAAAAAAGGCCGTCCCCCACCAGGGGAAACGGCCTTTGAACTGGGTGGAGCTGAGGGGATTTGAACCCCTGACCCCCTCGATGCGAACGAGGTGCGCTACCGGTCTGCGCCACAGCCCCTCCGCCGGCGAACCGGCGCAGGTCCCACCCGGCTTTCACCGGGCGGGCCGGCACCAAGGCTAACAGGCACCACCCCCGCCGCGCGAACCGGCCTGCCCCACACCATCCAGTCCCTCGATCTTGGAGTTGTGGCACCTCTGATAAGCCGCTGAAGGGACAAACCCTGGCACCACAACTCCAAGATCGCAGAGGCCGCCCGCCGACCGGGGAAGGCAAGCAGGGGTCAGGCACCTCGGCCGGACTGGTAGGGGCGGCCGCGCAGGCCACCGGCCCGCCGGTAGGAGACCGAGCCGCCACTCGCGGCCGGCGGCAGGTCCGCCGGTCGGTCCAGGCCCATCGCCGTACGCCGGACCGCCTCCCGCTGGGCGGCCAGCCGGCGCTGCGCCTCCCGGCGGGCCGCGGCGCGCCGGGCCTGCTCGCGGCGCACCTCGGCCTGGCGGGCGGCCAGCCAGGCCGCTTCCCGGGCGTCCGCGCGCCGCCGCCGACGCTCGACCAGGGCCCGCTGCCGCAGGTGTACGACGTACGCGACGAGCAGCGTGCCGGTGACCGAGACGCTGATCCAGAACCCGGGGCCGACAAGCATCACGCCGACCAGCTCGACCAGGTTGAGCAGGAGCAGCGCGGCGAGCACCCGGCGCCGGCGGTAGACCGCCGGGGTGTGCCGGCGTCGGGGCGGGTGCCGTCGGCGGGACTGCGCCGGGACCGCCGACACCGGCCGAAGCCGGCCGGAGCGCCGCCGGACGGGCGGGGCGGAAACCGGCCGGGAAAGACCACCCGTGTCGGAATCCTCACTCAAGGTGACGACTAGTGCACGGGGCGGGTGCAGCGGTTGTCGTCCGGGCACGGTGCGGCGACGACGCTCGCGCTGGAGCACCCGCGCCGTCGACTGCGCCCGCTCCGCCACCAGCCGCTCGGTGGCGTCGTACCGGCGGACCAGCGCCGGAGCGAAGGCGAGCAGACCGGCGGCGGCGAGGACGGCGAGGAGCACCGACGTCGGCACCCTCACCCCTCCCGTCACCAAGTTCGGGGCGAGCGCCACACGGCCGCAACTTCTTCCGTCGACTCTCGTTAACGGCGCACATCATGCGGGCGGACAGCGCTTGCCACAGCTTGCAGTTACTTGAGGTTACGGGCCGCCGACCCGGTTCACCGTGCGCCGCGCCGGGCGGTCACCGCCCGAACGGGTCAGCGCCGGTTGTCACGTACGCGGTGCCAACGGGCCAGCAGCCCGCCCTCGGCGGCCACTTCCTCGCCGGTCATCGCGTATCCGATGTGGTCCCGCCAGGCGCCGTCGATGTGCATGTACCGCACGTGGTAGGCCTCCTCGCGGAAGCCCAGCTTCTCCACCACCCGCCGGGACGGGACGTTCTCCGGCCGGATGTTCACCTCGATCCGGTGCAGGCCACCGGGGCCGAACGCGTGGTCCACGGCGAGCGCGACCGCGGTCGGGATCACCCCCCGCCCGGCCACCCGGGAGTCGACCCAGTAGCCCACGTACCCGGAGCAGAACGCCCGCCGGACGATGCTGCCCACGTTGAGGTGACCGACCAGTCGCTCCTGCCCGTCCTCGCGGAGGCAGACCGCGAACGGCATGCCGTCGCCGGTGCGCGCGGACTTCCGCTGGTCGGCGTGGACCAGGCGGAACGCGGCCGGCGAGTTCGTCTCGTCCCAACCGCCCGGCACGTGCGACTCCCACGGGGCCAGCCAGTCCCGGTTGGCCCGCCGGATCGTCGACCAGGCCACCGCGTCGGAACGCCGGTAGGGCCGCAGCACCACCGGACCGTCCACCAGCACCACCGGCCACCCCGGCGCCCGCCGGAACATCACCGAACCCTCACCGAACCCGAACCGTTCGCGACTGCGGGGCTCCGCTTCGCTGCACTCCTCGCGCTCACCGGCGCCGGTCCAGCAGCAGCACGTCCACGGTGGAGCCCGCGGCGGCGGTGGTGACCCGCTCGCCGAGCACCAGCAGGCCGTTCGCCTCGGCCAGGCCGGAGAGCGTGAACGGACCGCCGGCCAGCGGCTGCACGGTGTAGCCGCCGCCGCGCCGCTCGGCCACGTGCGCGGGGCGGAACTCGCGCAGCCCCACCGGCGACGAGACCGTCTCCAGCAGGTGCGCGCGCACACTCGGCCGGAACACCGGCTCGGCGCCGGCCAGCAGCTGGATGGCCGGGCGGGCCAGCACCTCGAAGCCGATCAACGCCGCGCCGGGCTCACCGGGAAGACACACCACCGGCACCTCCTCGGCGCCGACCGTACCGAACCCGAGAGCCGTTCCCGGATAGAGGGCGACCTCTGTGAAGGAGACCGGCCCGGCCCGGCCGCCGTCGCGGCGGGACAGGATCCGGCGGACCATGTCGCCCGGGCCGGTGCCGGTGCCGCCGGTGGTGATGATCAGATCGGCCCGCAGCGTCTGGTCCTCCAGCAGGCCGCGCAGCGCCTCCGGGTCGTCGTCGCAGATCCCCACCCGGTACGCGAGCCCGCCCGCCTCGGCCGCCGCCGCGGTCAACGCGTGCGAGTTGGTGTCGACCACCTGGCCGGGCTGGCTGCCCCGGCCCACGTCGACCAGTTCGTCGCCGGTGGCCACGATGACCACCCGAGGGCTGGGCCGCACCACCACGTGCCCGATGCCGGTGGCGGCGAACACCGCCACCAGGGCCGGCGAGACGTACGCGCCGGCGCGGGCGAGCAGCGTGCCGGCGACCAGCTCGTCCCCGGCGCGGCGCAGGCCGTAGCCGCGCTTGGGGGCGCGGAAGATCTCCACCGCGGCCATGCCCTGGTCGGTCCACTCCACCGGGACCACCACGTCCGCGCCGATCGGCAGCGGCGCACCGGCCGCCACCGAGAAGCATGCCCCGGGGGTGAGCCGGACCGGCCGCCAGCTCGCCGCGCCCAGGTCACCGACCACGTTGAGCCGGATGCTGCGCCCGCCGGGCATACCGGAGGGGGCCGGGACGTAGCCCGGCCCCCGGCCCCCTCCGGAGATGTCCTCCCAGCGCGCGGCGTACCCGTCCACCGCCGCCTGGTCGAAGGCGGGGAACGAGTGCGGGGCGACCACGTCCTCGGCGAGCACGTTGCCGTACGCCTGGGTCAGGTCGAGGTCGAGCGGAGGCAGCGCGCGTAACCTGCGCAGCACACTGCCCAGGTAGTCGGCGAGCGGCGTCAACTCGTTCGCGGCCGCCTCGGCGTCGGCCGTCGCGGTCATGTATTGGCACCGCCGGACGTGTCACGCAGGCCGTTCAGGACCGCGTCGGTGACGGTCTCGTCGCCCTTGTTGACGAACTCGGCCAGCCACTTGCGGAACTCGGCGCCAAGGTCGTCGCGCTCGGACGCGATCTGGACCACGGTCTGCAGGTAGCCGAGCGGCATACCGGTGTCGTAGCGGGTGCCCCGGTAGACGATGGCGTGCACCGGCACACCCTCGGTGCGCAGCAACTCCATCGCGTCGGTGAGCTGGATCTCGCCGCCGCTGCCCGGCTCGGTGCGCCGGATCGCGTCGAAGATCCGCCCGGGGAGCACGTACCGGCCGAGGACGGCCAGGTTGCTCGGCGCCTCCTCCGCGCTGGGCTTCTCGACCATCCCGGTGACCTTGACGACCTCGGCGATGTCGGCGTATTCCGACTCGGCCGGCTCGACCGACGCGATGCCGTAGCGGCTGGTCTCGGCCGGGTCGACCTCGAAGAACGCGAGCACCACCCCACCGGTGCGGGCCTGCAGCTCCAGCATCGCCGGCAGCAGCGGCTCGGAGGGCTTGACGAACTCGTCGCCGAGCAGCACCGCGAAGGGCGCGTCGCCGACGTGCGACTCGGCGTACCCGACCGCGTGGCCCAGGCCGAGCTGCTCCGGCTGGCGGCAGGTGTAGATGGCGGCCAGCTCCTCGGTGCGCTTGACCGCGGCCAGCAGATCGGGCTTCTTGGCGAGCCGTTCCTCCAGGTCGGGCCGCCGGTCGAAGTGGTCGACCATCGAGGTCTTGCCCCGCCCGGTGATCAGCAGCACGTCGGTGATGCCGGCCTGGGTGGCCTCCTCGACGATGTACTGCAGAACCGGCCGGTCGACGACCGGCAGCAACTCCTTGGGGACCGCCTTGGTGGCCGGCAGGAACCGGGTGGCCAGGCCGGCGGCCGGGATGACGGCCTTGACCGCGCGGGAGCGACCGGAGGTCGCTGAGGGGTTCGCTGAGTGCTCCGACATGTCGCGAGACTATCGGCCACGGCTCTGCCGCGGCGGGTGAGGACCGGAAGACGCGCCGCCCGGTGCGGCGCTCGCCGGGTCCGCCGCGCCCGCCCTCGGCAGCCCGTCGGGCGGGCTGACCGTGGCCGCCACCACCGGAATCTCCTGTGTGCGCACCGGATCTCCGACCGGCGCCAGCCGGTAGCCGTCCCGGCCGGCGGCCTTGGCCGCGTAGAGCGCGTCGTCGGCCGCGTCGAGCACCTGCTGGCCGCCGCCGGCGTGGTCCGGGTAGACGGCGATGCCGATGGACACGGTCACCGGCACCCGCACCGGCTCGTCGCCGTGCCCGTCGACCGGCACCGGCTGGTCGCGCACCACCGCGCCGAGCCGCTCGGCGACGATCGTGGCGCCCCGGGCGTCGGTTTCCGGCAACAGCACCACGAACTCCTCGCCGCCGTGCCGGAACGCCAGGTCCACCTCGCGGATCACGCCACGTACCCGGCGGGCGAACTCGACCAGCACGGCGTCCCCGGCGGCGTGCCCCCAGGTGTCGTTGACGTGCTTGAACCGGTCCAGGTCGAGGGCGAGCACGCTGAGCATCCGGCCGAACCGGTTCGCCCGCTCCACCTCCCGCCGGATCGACTCGCGCAGGTAGCGGTAGTTCCACAGCCCGGTGAGGGGGTCGGTGAGGGAGAGCCGCTGCGCCTCCTCGTGCACCCGGACGTTCTCCACCGCCACCGCCGCGTGCCCGGCGAACGTCCGCAGCATGACCAGGTCGTCGTCGTCGAACTCGTCGCCGCCGAGCCGGTCGTAGAGCGCCAGCACGCCGAGCGCGGCGCTGGGCGGGGCGGGCGGATCGCCGTCGGCCGGTGGGTGGCCGGGGCGGTCCGGGCCACGCGCGTCGGCCGCGCCGGGCGCGGCGAACGGCACCGCCACGTACGTCCCGCAGGTCGGCTCCCCGGTCGGCGCGTCCGGCGGCGCCCACCGGCCGCGCAGCGGCTCCCCGGTGGCGGCCACCGCGCCGACCACCCCGGCGCCGACCGGCACCCGCAGCGTCGCCGGGTCGGCCGGGTCCTCGGTCGGCCAGCGCCCGGTCAGCCCCTCCACGCACTGGCCGACCAGCACGCCGTGGCCGTCGAGCAGCAGCACCGCCCCGGCCCGCGCGCCGGTCCCGGCGATCGCGCTGTCCAGGATCACCCGCAGGATGCGTTGCAGGTCGTGGGTGCTGGCCAGCGTGTCGCCGAGCACCACCAGGTGGTTGCGGAGCTGGTCGCGGCTGCTGGTCAACGCCGCCACGTAGCTGCCGGTCTCCCGGGTCATCCGGTTGAACGCGCCGGCCAGCCGCCCGATCTCGTCCCGGCTGCGTACCGGCACCCGCGCGGTCAGGTCGCCGTGCGCCACCCGGTCCACCGCACCGGCCAGCTCGACCAGCGGGCGGGTGGTCACCCGGGCCAGCCGCCACGCGGCCAGCACGGCCAGCAGCGCGGCCAGCACCACCGCGGCGGCCAGCGCGCCGTACAGGCCGGGCGGGCGCTGCCCCGGCACCGAGAGCACCAGCGGCAGCGGCTGACCAGGGGACGGCCCGACCCGGCGCACGTACCGGCCGTCGCGGGTCCCGGCCACCCGGTCCCCGGCCACCCGGCGGGCGGCGGCCAGCACCGCCGCGCGTACCCCCTGGTCCTCGGTCGTGTGGGTGATCCGCCCGGGGTCGCCGAGGAGGGTGATCCCGACGCCGGTCACGGCCGCGAGCCGCGCCACGAAGGCCGGGTCGACGGGCTGCGCCGCGGCGACCGCGCCGAGGTCGACGCCGGCCGGGTCGCGGAGCCGGACCTGGACGGCGAGCGCGCCCACCGGGCCGGCCGGGGTGCCGGCGCAGTCCTGCCAGGGACCGGCCGGCCCGCCGGCGGTGGCGTAGCTGGTCCGGCCGGTCGGGTCGGCGATCACGACGGCGGCGGCCAGACCGCGGCCGACCACCTGGTCGGCCGCACGTGACCGGGCCGCCGGGTCCACGACCAGCGCGACCGCGTCGGCCGCCGCGCGCAGTTGCTGGCAGAGAGCGTCGACCGAGGTACGCACGCCGGCCGCGGCCAGCCCCAGCCGCTCGGTGGCGCGGCTGCGGTCGACCGCGCTCAGGGTGGTGCCGACGAAGACCGCGCCGAGCAGCACGGGGCCGAGGACGACCACGAGGAAGGCCACCGTCAACCGCCCGCGTAGCGTCAAGCCTTCCCCCCGGAAGTTGCGCGCCCCTTGGTGCGATGCTGACACAGAGCGACCGGTAGGCAAGCGTTGCGTCAGGAGTGTTGCGTGCCGGATTTTTCGGATGAGGTGCACGAGGCGAAACGGGAGCTGCGCGTCGCGCTGCTCGCCGCCCGCCGGTCACTGCCCGCGACCCGCCGGGCCGAGGCGGCGGCGTCCGTGCAGGCCGAGCTGACGTCCCTGGTACGCCGGCTGCGGCCGGCCCGGATGACCGCCTACGTGCCGGTCTCCTCGGAGCCCGGCGGGCACGACCTCCCGGAGGTGCTGCGAGCCGCGCTGCCCGCCGGCGCGGAGCTGCTGCTGCCGGTGCTCCGGGACGACCTGGACCTGGACTGGGCCGTCTACACCGACCGGGAGTCGCTGCGGGCCGCCGGCCGGGGACTGCGCGAGCCGACCGCGCCGCCGTGCGGCCGGGCCGCCGTGGCCGGGGCCGATCTGGTGGTGGTGCCGGCGCTCGCGGTGGACCGCCGGGGCGTGCGGCTGGGCCGGGGCGGCGGCTCGTACGACCGGGCGCTGGCCCGGGTGCCCGCGACCGTGCCGACGGTGGCGCTCCTGCACGACGGCGAGCTGGTCCCGGCGGTTCCCGCCGGCCCGCACGACCGGCCGGTGCACTGCGTGATCACGCCCGGGGACGGGCTGGTCGCGGTGCCGGGTGTGGGACCGGGCGCTTCCGCTGGACGAATCCGGGTGCGATGACGCACCATTGGCACTCGAAGACCACGAGTGCCAGACCGGCCGTGCCAGATCCGGAGGAGAACGTGCCCACGTACCAGTACGCCTGCATCGCGTGCGGTCACCAGCTCGAGGCGGTGCAGTCCTTCTCGGACCAGCCGCTGACCGAGTGTCCCGCGTGTGAGGGGCGGCTGCGCAAGCTCTTCAACTCGGTCGGCATCGTGTTCAAGGGCTCCGGCTTCTACCGCACGGACTCCCGTTCGTCCGGTTCCGACAATGCCGCCGGCGCCACGGACAAGCCCGCCAAGTCGGAGTCGTCCTCGTCCGACTCCTCGTCGTCGGGGTCCTCCTCGTCGGGCTCGTCATCGTCGTCGGGCTCATCATCGTCGTCGGGCTCGTCCTCCTCGTCGGGGTCGTCGTCCTCGTCGGGGTCGGGCTCGGGCTCGTCGGGTTCCGGCTCGACCGCGAGCAAGGCGTCGGCCTCCAGCTCCTCCTGATCTCGCGCTTCCCGGAAGTGGCCGTCCCGCTGGGGACGGCCACTTCTCGCGCTTCGCCCCTCGGGGGCGGTCTCTCCTGGATCGCCCGCGCCACCTCGGCGAGGTGGCGGTATCAACCCGCCCGGAAACAGCCACCTCCCCGACCTGGCAACCGCAACGCCCCGGACCGGGCCGTTGTCCACAGGATGGCGGGTTATCCACAGGGGCGAGAGGCGGGGCGGCGCGGAGCGTCAAGACCCGCTTAGCCTGCTGGCGGGACGGGGCGGACGGTGGGCGGGAGGCCGGCGGTGGCGGGTGCGGAGTCGACGTTGCGACCGGTGCGCTGGCGCGGGCTGCCCCGACGCCGAACGCTGGTCCGGGTAACGCTGGTCGCGGTGCTGCTGGGGCTGGCCGCAGCGGTGCTGCAGACCCCGGGCGACTGCCCACCCGGGCCACCCCGGGTCGGCGACGCCACGGCGCCCGGCCCGGCCGGGCCGACCGGGGCTCCGACGCTCCCCGCCGGGGCCGTCGGCGTACCGATCCGGCTGGCCGAGCCGGCTGCCCTCGCCGTGCTGCGCCCGGGCGCCCGGGTGGACCTGCTGGTGGTGCCGGCCGGCGGGTCGCCCGACCCGAGCCTGCTCGCCCCACGGGCGCTGGTGCTCGACGTGGTGGGCCCCACCGGGGCGGTCGACGGGTCCTCGGCGCTCTACCTGGCGCTCCCACCGGAGCAGGCCCGGCGCGCGGTCGGCCTGCCCGAGGGCAGCCGCTTCGCCGTGGTGGTACGCGGCTGACCCCGGCCCCGACCGGTCACTCCCAGTGCGGCGGGCGCTCCGCGAGCAGCCAGTCGTCGCTGCGGTCGGGGCGTTCGCCCCAGCCGCGGTCGGTGTCGTCGGTGGTCTGCTCGGGCAGCACCACGAAATCTTCGCTGAGGTCGACCACGCGGTCGTCGTCGCCGCGCGGGACCCGGATGCCGGGGTCGGTCACGAGCAGCAACGATACCGCCGCGGACGACCACCTCGGCCCTCCGGACGCCTCAGATCCCGGCCCGCCCTCCCCGCGCCGCCACGCTCTGCACGCGAGCGGCGTCCGGACGGGCTCAGCGGGTCCGGCGGGCTCATGGGCTCAGTGGGCTCGGTGGGCTCAGTGGGCTCGGGCTCGGTGGGCTCGGGAGGGCGAGCCTTCGCCTCGGGCCGGCGTCTCGGGGCGGTCGGTCCAGCGCGCGCGATCCCGGGCCGGCGTCTCGGGCCGAGCCCGGGCTGCCGGCCGAACTTGACGCCGTAGGCGGATCGACGCTCGCCGCGTCGGGCGGCCGACCGGCCGGGGCGTTGGTAGCGTCGGTCGGCGTGACGACGCCGAGCGGTGGCAACTCCGACGACGAGACCTGGCGACGCCCCGAGCAGCCGGCCGCAGCGGACGGATCACCGGCCGCGCACCGGCCCGGTGACGACCGGCCGGCCGGCACGGGACGTACTCCCGAGGGCGCGCCCAGGGAGGTGAGCCCCGCCACCGGCACCGGCCCGGGCGGCCCGGAACATCCCGACGGAGCCGGCCCGGACGGCGGCTCCGCTGGGGCCCGGCGCCGCACCTCCGAGGCTGGTGCCGCCGGAGCCCGGACGGCCGCCACCGGAGCCCGGACGCCCGACATCGGTGCCGCCGGAGCCCGGACGGCCGACACCGGCGCCGCCGGAGCCCCGACACCCGACACCGGCGCGGCTCACGTCCCCGAGGCGGGTGTGACCGAAGGCGCCAGCCCATGGTCGCGTGAGGGTGCCTCGGAGAGCCCGTGGGCCAGGCCGGACCCGGCCGCCCCTGTCGGGGGCTGGACCGCGACCGGCGGTGAGTGGCCCGGCCCGGCCGGTCCCGCCGGCCGCCCGGCGCCGGGCGGGCCGGGCGGGTATGCCGGACCGCCGGCCGGCGCACCGCCGCCGCCCGGTTGGCGACCGCCGGTGCATGTGCAGGTGCCGCCGCCCCGGCGGCTCCCGCCGCAGGACATGGCCGCCATGGACCGTTCCGAGCAGCGCGCCCAACAGCTCACCTACGGCATCGGAGCGGTCGTCGGCGTGGTGCTGTTGCTGCTGACGTGTCTGCTCTGCTCGCGGATCCTGTTCTAGGCGAGCCTCAGACGATGCCGTCCCACACCATCTTGGCCCCGCTGTCGCCGGTCAGGTAGACGTAGATCAGCGCGAACACGGCGAGCACGACCGCCACGGCGGTCAGCGCCAGGGGCACCCAACGGGGCAGGTCGCGGGTGCGGGCGAAGCCCTTGGCGCTCAGCACCAGCAGGAGCGCCACGACCGCCAGCCCGAGCGTGAACCAGAGCAGCGTCTCGCCGTACTCGGCGTGCTCGTGGATCTTCTGGAGCCCCTCGGGCGGGTAGCCGCGCGACTCCAGCGCCTCCTCCAGCTCCTCGCCGGACTCCGTCGCCACCCAGGCGAGGATCGGGGTGACCACGGCCAGCGCCACCACCGCCCAGTCCAGCCGGGACCGCCAGCGGGGCAGCGCCCCGTACGCGACGGTGAGCAGCGCCAGCAGCGGCACCAGCACCACCACGGCGTGAATGACCAGGACGTGGCCCGGGAGACCGTTGACTTCCCTGAACACCTACACCTCCGGCGAATGGACGGATTCGCGCGCGGTCAGCGTACGACGCGGCGTGGACACACATCGACATCCACGCACGGCGCAGCGTTCCGGTTCACCGGCCCGCCCGGATACCGCCACCCGGCGTGGCACTCTTGATCGGTGGACACCGACGACTTCGGCCTGTTCGGTCCGGAATCGGTCACGTGGAAGGTGCACGAGGAACCGGTCCTGATCGTCGCCGGCCTGCGCTCGCTCTACCTGCAGGCGCTGCACCCGCGCGCGATGGCCGGGGTGGCGCAGAACAGCAACTACCGATCCGACGCCTGGGGCCGGCTGGTCCGGACGGCGAACTACGTGGCGACGACGATCTACGGCACCACCGCCGAGGCGGAGGCGGCCGGCCGGCGGCTGCGTACGCTGCACGCCCGGATGCGCGCCACCGACTTGTTCACCGGTGCGGAGTTCCGCGTCGACGAGCCGGACCTGCTGCGCTGGGTGCACGTCACCGAGGTCGAGTCGTTCGTGAGCACCGCGCGGCGGGCCGGGCTCGCGCTGACCGACGACGAGGTGGACGGCTACTACACCGAGCAGCGCCGAGCCGCCGCCCTGGTCGGGCTGGACCCGGCGGACGTGCCGGGCACCGCCGCCGAGGTGGAGGCCTACTACCGGGACGTACGCCCGGAGCTGCGGATGACCCGGGAGGCGGCCGAAACCGCGCTGTTCCTCACCGCTCCGCCGATCCCGTGGAAGCTCAGCCCGACGGTGAAGCTCGGCCTGAACCTCGGCCCGCCGCGCTGGGCGTACCTGGGGGTGGCCGGCACCGCGCTGGGTCTGCTGCCGCCCTGGGCGCTGCGGCTGTACGGCGGGCTCGGCCTGCCCACCACCGCGCTCTCGGCCGAGGTGGGCGTGCGGGCCCTGCGGCTCGCCCTGGCGGCGGTGCCGCGGCGCTACCGGGAGGGGCCGTTGCAGCAGACCGCCAAGGAGCGGGCGGCCCGGCTCGCGGCAGCCTGAAGCTCTTTCAGTCGGCGTCGGCGAAGCGTTCGACGGCCGACCACGGGTCCTTGCCCGGCGCCTGCGCCCCGGCCGGGCAGGTGCGCCGGTAGTCGCACCAGCCGCAGCGCGGCCCCGGCTCGGTGGGGAACTCCTCGTCGGGGTCGGCCCCGCCGGCCACCGCCCGCTCGGCGGCCATGATGTCGCGGGCGGTCTCCTCGGCGCGGGTGAGCTGCCGGTGCAGTGACTCCGGGCTGTGCTCGTGCGCGGCGACCGTGCCGGTGGGCAGGTGGTGCAGCTCGACCCGGCGGCACGGTCGCCGGAACACCCGCTCCGCCGCGTACGCGTAGAGCGCGAGCGCCTGCGAGCCGCGGGCGTCGTCGGCGTCCAGCCCGGTGCGGCCGGTCTTGTAGTCGACGATGACCAGCTCGGGCCGCCCGTCCGGGCCGGGGCGGGAGTCGATCCGGTCGGTGCGGCCGTTGAACGCCAGCACGGCGGTCTTCACCGCGACCACCCGCTCCACGCCGATCGGCTCGTCGGCCGGGTCGAGGCCCGCCACGTAGGACTCGAGCCAGGTCAGCGCCCGCCGGAAGGCGTCCCGCTCCTGCTCGTCGTCGCGGTAGCCCTCGCGGACCCAGGTGCCCTTGAGCAGGGTGCCGAGCGCCTCGGGACGGCGACGGTCGGGGGCCAGCGCATACCAGTTCTTCAGGGCGGTGTGGACGCTGGCGCCCAGCGAGTTGTGCGCCCAGGGCGGCCCCTTCGGCGGGGCCGGCCGGTCCACGTACGCGTAGCGGTAGCGCCGGGGGCAGTCGGCGTAGGCGCCCAGCCTGCTGGGGGTGCAGACGAACAGCCGTTCGGGCATGCCCGCGAAGCCGAGCTGCTCGGCCTGCTCGCCGCGGGGCCGGGGCGCCCGGCCGCCGGCGGGTCGTCCGGTCGGTGAAGGTCGTCGCACACCCGGAGATCCTGCCATCCGGCTACGACATCGGACGGACCGCTCAGGCGTTGTTGAGGTACTCGGTCACGAACGCCGCGATCGCGTCCGCGATGAGCTGCACGGCGATGGCGGCCAGCAGCAGGCCGGCGATCCGGGTCAGCACCTCGATGCCGCCCGGGCGGAGCACCTTGACGATCCCGCCGGAGAAGCGCAGCACCACCCAGACCGCGACCATCACCGCGACGATGGCGAGCGCGATGGCCACGTAGTCGGTCACGCCGCCGGCCCGCTGCACGAACAGCATGGTGGCCACGATGGCGCCGGGCCCGGCCAGCAGCGGGGTGCCCAGCGGCACCAGGGCGATGTTGGAGGTGACCTGCTGGCTCGGGTCGTCGGCCTTGCCGGTCAGCAGTTCCAGCGCGACCAGCACCAGCAGCAGGCCACCGGCGGCCTGCAACGCGGGCAGGTCGACGTGCAGGTAGGCCAGGATCGTCTGCCCCGCCACCGCGAAGATCACGATGACCCCGAGCGCCAGCGCCACGGCCTGCCAGGCGGCCCGGTTCCGGTCGCGGGCGGGCAGCGGCCCGGTGAGCGCGAGGAAGATGGGCATCATTCCGGGCGGGTCGACGATCACCAGCAGGGTCACGAAGACCTCGCCGAAGAGCTTGAGATCCACGCGGACACGGTAGCCGTGCCGCCGGAACGCTTCAGCCTGAAGCGACCGGGGTCACTCCCCGGGCCAGCCCGACCAGCCGCTCGTACGCCTCGGGGCTCGTGGTGTGCGCGCCGAGACGGACGGCCTTGTGCGTGCCGTGGAAGTCCGACGAGCCGGTGACCAGGAGGCCCAGCTCGGCGGCGAGGCGGCGGACGTGCTCCCGCTCGGCCGGGCTGTGGTCCTCGTGGTCGGCCTCCAGGCCGGCCAGGCCGGCCGCCGCCAGGTCGACGATCAGCTCGTCCGGCACGATCCGGCCGCGCCGGCTGGCCCTGGGGTGGGCGAAGACGGGCACCCCGCCGGCCGACCGCACCAGCTCGACCGCGCGGAAGACGTCGATGTCGTCCTTGGGCAGCCGGTACCGCTCCCCCAGCCAGTCCGGCCCGAACGCCTCGGTGGTGGTGGCGACCAGACCGGCCCGGATCAGCGCCTGCGCGATGTGCGGCCGACCGACCGTGCCGCCGGCCGCGCCGGCCAGGATCGCCGACCAGCTCACCGGGATGCCGTCGGCCCGGAGCAGCCGGACGATCCGCTCGCCGCGAACCTCGCGGGCCCGCCGGACCCGGGCCAACTCCGCGACCAGCTCCGGCGCCTCCGGGTCGAAGAGGTACGCGAGCAGGTGCAGCGGGACTGCCGGCTCGGCGCCGAACCAGCGGCAGGAGAGTTCGGCGCCGCGGATCAGGGTGAGGCCGGGCGGCAGGGCGGCGACGGCGGTGGCCCAGCCCGCCGTGGTGTCGTGGTCGGTGAGCGCCACCACGTCCAGCCCGGCCTCGGCGGCGGCCGCGACCAGCTCGGCCGGGCCGAGCGTGCCGTCGCTGGCGGTGGAGTGGGTGTGCAGGTCGATGCGGGCGGGAACGCTCACCCGCCCGACGCTACGCCCCGTCCGGCACGACGGGGGTGTCGGCCACCACCACCGGGCGTTGCCCCGGCGCCATCCCGTCGAGCGTCGACGGGGTCGGCCGTTCACCGGCCAGCACCCGGTCGGGCTTGACCCGGACCAGCCCGCCCGTGGCGTCCACGTGCAGCGCGGCGCCGGCGTGGGTCCAGGCCGCCGTGCCGACCAGCCGCGGACCGGCCGGGTGGGCCGTCGGGGCGCCGGCCGGTGCGGCCAGGTTGATCAGCACGGCGGTGCGGCCGGTGCCGTTCGCCAGCAGCCAGCGCCCGTCCGGCGAGACCGTGCCGAGCCCGTCGGCGGCCAGCTCCGGGCCGCAGCCGGTGCGCGTCGGGGTGAGGTCACGGGCCGGGTCGAGCAGCGCCAGGCAGGGCCGCCGCGCCGGCCCGGTGGCGACCAGGCCGACCACCAGCCCGTCCGGGCGGGTGCCGTAGACGGCGCGTACGTCCGGGTTCGTGGCGCCGGGCACCCCGCCCATCGCGCGTCGCCAGACGCTCATGCCGCCCCGGTCGGGCTGGCTGACCAGCACGTCGTCGCCGGTGAAGCCGACCGGCACGACGCCGGTCGGCGCGGCCACCCGGCTGGGCGCGATGAGCTGGCCGGCGACCACCCCGGCGGCGACCAGGTCCGGGCCGTCCCGCCAGGCCACCTGCCGGCCGTCGGCGGAGACCGCGACGGCGTCCGCGACGGCGAGCATCACCTGCGGCGTGCCGTCCGCGGCGGACACCCACCAGAGGGTACGACCGGCGGCGGTGGCCGCCGAGGTGAGCAGCCAGCCCTCCCGGTCGTGGATCCGCTGCGCCCGTTCGACGCCGCTCACCCCGGTCAACTCCCGCCGCTCGCCCCCGCTGGTGTCCAGCACGTCGCCGACGAGCAGGTCGAGTTCGGCGCGGACCGGACCGGGCCGGGACACCGGAGTGGGCGCGGTGGGCAGCGGGGACGCGGAGAGCCCACGCGGGTCGCCGAGCACCACGGTCGGCGTGCCCTCGCGCCCGCCCGGCTCGCTGAGCTGCGCCATCCCGGTGGTGACCAGCACCGTCGCCATTCCCGCCAGGGCCAGGCCGGTGAGCGCCCGGCGGCGTCCGCTGCGGCGCGCCCGCCGCAGCACGTCGCCCGCCGGATCGGGGCGCAGCGGGCCGGGCCTGTCGACCCGGCGGGAGAGGGTCTCCCGCAGTGCCCGTTCCAGCTCGTCCTCGCCCACGGGGAATGGACGCTCCGGGCTGCTCGTCCGGTTGTCAGCGGCGGGCCGAATGCCGCTCATCGGGTCTCCGCCGCGATCCCGACGGCCGGACGGACCGGGGCGGGCGTCGTCGTCAGTGGCGTGGCCGGGCGGGGCGCCGGGCTCGCGGGCGGGCCGGCGGACCCGGATCGGCGCGCGGGCGTGCGCTGGCCGGCGGGCGTGCGCTGGCCGGCCGATGCGGGCTGCCGCCCGGGCGTGGGCCGGGCCGGCGCGGTGGACGGGGTGGACGAGGCGCGGCGGTCGGCGGGCGCGGGCGGGGACGTCTGCGGCACCTCGGCCGGCAGGCCCAGGGCGGCCTCGGAGCCGAGCCGGCGGCGCAGGGTGTTCAACGCCCGGGAGGTCTGGCTCTTGACCGTGCCCGGAGAGATCTCCAGCAGGGCGGCCGTCTGCGCCTCCGACATGTCCTCGTAGAAGCGGAGCACCAGCACGGCGCGCTGGCGGGCGGGCAGCGCCTGCAGCTGCCGCCAGAGCGCGTCCCGGTCGAGCTGGTGCTCGATCTCGTCGACGCCGGCCCGTTCCGGCAGCACCTCGGTCGGTCGTTCGCCGTGCCAGCGGCGGCGCCACCAGCTGGTCGACGTGTTCACCAGGACCCGGCGGGCGTACGGCTCGATGGCGTCGATCCCGCCGAGCCGTTTCCAGGCCAGGTAGGTCTTGGTCAGCGCGGTCTGGAGCAGGTCCTCGGCGGTCGCCCAGTCACCGGCCAGCAGGTAGGCGGTGCGCAGCAGGGCACCGGAGCGGGCCGCGACGAACTCGCGGAACTCCTCCTCCAGCGGATCCCTGCTCGCCACGCTCACCTCCGCGCCCCCGTCCTGCCTGGCAGGCTCCCACGGCCGAGTAGGTCGGGTCGACGGCGAAAGGTGTGCAGTCCTTCCGATGTTCGGACGAAAAGTTTCAGGCGCCGTCGTCGGCCTTGGCCTCGTCGGCCTCCTTGCCCAACCGCGCCTCGACGGCCTGCGGCTCGTACATCTCCTCCACCACGCGGAGGTAGAGCTCGTTCGGGTTGGGCAGGTTCTTGACCTCGCGCAGCGCCTGCTCCTGACCCGCCGACTCCAGCACGAACGTGCCGTAGTTGAGAGCGCGGCCGGTCGGGGTCTGCTCGTACTTCATGTCGGTGACCCGGACCAGCGGCATCATCGCGACGCGGCGGGTGATGATCCCGTTGACCACCATCACCCGCTTGTTGGTCAGGATGAACCGGTCGTACCACCAGTCGGCGACCCGCCAGGCCACCCAGCCCATCACGGCGAACCAGAGCAGCACCGCGACCGTGGTCAGCGCGCCGACGTCGCGCCCGGCGAGGAAGCCGGAGAGGTAGCCGAGCACGAACGTGGCCGCGATGCCGACGATGATCGGCGTGGTGAGGTGGATCCAGTGCCGCTTCCACTCGCCCCGGTAGCGCTCGGTGGGGAAGAGGTAGCGGGCGACAAGTGAGCTGGGCTCGTCCTCCAGCGGCAGCACGCGGCGTGGGGCCATGCCGGAGGCGTCGACCCGGAGACCGGCCAGCTCCTCCTCGGAGATCGGCTGCTCCGGGTAGCCCTCCGGGTCGCGCGCCCAGGCGCGGCCGGAGCGGCCCTCACCGGCGTAGCCGGGACCGTCGCCGAACGCGGCATCGTCCGACAGGGAGGGCCCGGCCCCGTAGGCGGGGCCGGCGCCGTAGCCGGGACCGTCGTCCGGGTCGATCCGCGGGATCGGCTCGGTGTCGCGCTCCCGGCGTGCCCGGTCGGGATCGTCCGGGTCGAAGGGGGGACCGGAAGGGCTTCCCATGGGCGGCTAGGCGACGAGGTTGGTGAAGAAGTCGCCGAAGCCCTGTGCGATGTCCATGATGCCGCCACCGAGAGACTTGAACACGTCGGCGGCCGAGTTCGGCCGATACGCGACGAAGAAGATCAAGAATGCGATGCCGGCCCAGGTGAGGACCTTCTTGACCATAGCGGGCCATCCTCTCGCGCGGAGCCGGGTCCGTTTACCGCAGCGGCACCCAGAGTATCAGCATGGTGTCGTACCGTGAATATCTGCGTCCGCTCCCCGACTCGCCGGTGCCGGCCGGTCAGGCCTGCCCGTGCAGGTACGGGGACGGTGCGCCGTACACGAGCTCGGGCGGCGTCCACTCGGTGAGGTCGTGCAGCACGACCTCTTCCGCGAGGAGGTGACCCGCGCTCGCCGGCCAGGCTATCGCATGGAGCCACATTCCCCGAGCCTCGCCGGCGTACGCGCTTCGATCCGTTTCGGACCGCACGAGCCACATTGGAGTGGGATGACCCCCCACCCGGATCTTCGCGTGCGGCACACGCTCGGGATGACCAGGGCCGGGATCGGTCAGCGCCTCCTCGACCTGGGGGCCGGGATCGGGGCCGGGCAGTCCCGCGAAGCGGGAACCCAGGCCGACGCCGGGCTCCTCGGCGACGAAGATCAGGTCGGCCGGTCCACCGTCGAGCGGCGCCGGGCCGGCGCAGGCGACCACCGTGGCGCGGATCCCGGCCCGGTCGTCACCCGCCCAGGCCACCCCGGTCAGCGTCCAACCCGGTGGAAGCGGCCATGGGCACCACAGCGGCATCCCCAGCCGGTCGACCGGCTCGCCGTCGGCGGCCACCCGCTGGACCACGCTCGCCATGATCTCGGCGCTGATGTGCTCCGGCACGTGCAGGGGCACGACCGGGCCGCAGCGCGTGCACCGGTACTCGCCGTGCATCAGGTCCGGCTCGCGCACCGGGCCCGCGCATCTCGGACAACTCACCGCGACTGTCACGCCTTCACCGTCACCCGGCCGCGGCGGGGCGTCAAGCGGGCCGGGCCGATGAACATGGGATTTCCGTCCGGCGGCACAACCGTCAGCCGGGAGGCGGTCCGGCGTACGACCGGATCCAGGCGTGCATGGCGATGCCGCTGGCCACCCCCGCGTTGATCGAACGGGTCGAGCCGTACTGGGCGATCGAGAAGAGCGCGTCGCAGGCCGTCCGGGCCACCGGGGAGAGCCCCGGTCCCTCCTGCCCGAACAGCAGCACGCAACGGCGGGGCAGGACGCCGGTCTCCAGCGGCCGGGAGCCGGGCAGGTTGTCGATGCCGACCACCGGCAGCCGCTCCCCGGCCGCCCAGGCGACGAACTCCTCGATCGTCGGGTGGTGCCGGACGTGCTGGTAGCGGTCGGTGACCATGGCACCCCGGCGGTTCCACCGCCGGCGCCCGACGATGTGCACCTCGGCGGCGAGGAAGGCGTTGGCGTTGCGGACCACCGTGCCGATGTTGAAGTCGTGCTGCCAGTTCTCGATCGCCACGTGGAAGTCGTGCCGGCGCCGGTCCAGGTCGGCCACCACGGCCTCCCGCCGCCAGTAGCGGTAGCGGTCCACCACGTTGCGCCGGTCCCCGGCGGCGAGCAGCTCCGGATCGAGGCGCGGGTCGTCCGGCGGGTCACCGGACCACGGCCCCACCCCCACGTCGAGCTGGTCGTCGGTCACGGTCTGCAGAGGGTACGGGCCGACCGGCCGCACCGTCAGCGCAGGTCGAGCGCGCCGCCCAGCCGGTCGAGGAACCGCCGGTCGGCCGGGCTGGGCGGGGTCTGGCCGGCGCGACACACCCGGGCGGCCACCGACTCCACCCACTGCCGGTACGCGGCGGAGTCGGCCGGGTCGGCCCGGCGGCGCAGCACCCGCACCGCGGCCCGGGCCGCGGCGAGCAGGTCCACCAGGTCGGTGAGGCGTTCGCCGCGCTCGGCCGCGCCGTCGTGGCGGGCGTAGATCGCGGTGACCACCGCGCGGATCAGGTCGCTGTCGAAGGCCCGGCCGGCGGCCACCGCGTCCAGGCCGGCCAGCCCGGCGGTGACGCCACGGTGTGGGCGCCCGGGCCCGGGCGAGGCGGCGGCGACGAGGACCCGGCCGGGCAGGTCGGTCAGCAGGTCCCACTCCGCCGCGGTGTACGCGGCGGTGGTGGGCGGTGCGGCGCGGCGACCGGCAGAGGACGGCTCTCCGGCGACGGAGTGGCTCATGGGGACCTCCAGCCAGAGCATATGCCCCGGGCGGAGCTGCGGGCCCCGTCCCCGCCGAACGGCGACGGGACCCGCGTGGCGGGCGTCCGGGTCAGCGCGGCCGGGGGAAGCTCGGGCGCTCCGGGTCGACGCCGTCCGGCGCCGCGGCGGCCGCGTACTCCTGCTTGGGGACCATGACCTTGCGCCGGAAGACGCAGACCATGGTGCCGTCCTGGTTGTAGCCCCGGGTCTCCACCGCGACCACGCCGCGGTCGGGCTTCGAGGCCGACTCGCGCTTGTCGAGCACGGTCGTCTCGCCGTAGATCGTGTCCCCGTGGAAGGTCGGGGCGACGTGCCGCAGCGACTCGATCTCCAGGTTGGCGATCGCCTTGCCGCTGACGTCGGGCACCGACATGCCCAGCAGCAGCGAGTAGATGTAGTTGCCGACCACCACGTTGCGCTTGAACTGGGAGGCGGACTCCGCGTAGTGGGCGTCCAGGTGGAGCGGGTGGTGGTTCATGGTGAGCAGGCAGAAGAGGTGGTCGTCGTACTCGGTGACCGTCTTGCCCGGCCAGTGCCGGTAGACCGCGCCGACCTCGAACTCCTCGTAGTAGCGGCCGAACTGCATCCTGGTCCCTTCGACGGGCGGCGATGGAGTTCGGCACAGCATGCCTTACCGCTGGTTAAGGCGAGGGTCGGGGCGCTCGCGCGGCGGAAATGTCACACCGGGCGCCACCTGGGGGGAGACGCAATGAGCGGCGGGGCCCTCCCCGGCACCCGCCGCCCACGCTCTGATGCAGAAGATTCTGCCGTACGGGGCACCGCGCCGACAGAGATGGACGTCACATTTATCTTTTCGTAACACTACTCAGCGTTATAGGGGCCCCCTCAGTAAGCGATCTCCGCAGGCCGGATACCCCCTCGTCAAGCCGCAAGTTACCGGTTCGTAGCAAGAACTCAGCGTGATCTCCCTGGAAACGCTCCCATCACGTCCCGTCACGCAACTGCGTCCTGCACTTGCGATCCGCACGACCCCTAGGGACAGATAGAGTTCGATGTGCTGAGGATCTCCCCAGGCCGGCCTGGTGTTTCGCCAGGCAGGCCACGGGAATTCCCCTGGATCGACCTTGGTTCCACCGGACGTACGGCAATCCGCGGTGATCGGAGAGTGCAATGTCAACGGTTGAGCTGACCACGGCCAACTTCGACGAGGTGACCGGGCGCGACGGCATCGTCCTGCTCGACTTCTGGGCGGACTGGTGCGGCCCGTGCAAGCGCTTCGCCCCCGTCTACGAGCGCTCCTCGGAGAAGCACCCGGAGATCGCCTTCGGCAAGGTCGACACCGAGGCGCAGCAGGACCTGGCGGCCAAGTTCAACATCAGCTCCATCCCGACCGTGATGGCGATCCGCGACGGCGTCATCGTGTACGCCCAGCCGGGCGCGCTGCCCGAGTCGGCGCTGGAGAACCTCATCGAGCAGGTTCAGCAGCTGGACATGGACGACGTCCGCAAGAAGCTGGCCGAGCACAAGCACTGAGCACGTCCCTGGCCGCCGGCCGGGCCCACCACGGGCCCGGCCGGCGTCGTTCTCCCTGCCTGGTGACCGGCGGGACGGACAGCCAGAAATGGCCGAGCGAGGGACAGTTCCGGACGGTTCACTCCCGTATCGTCACGACCTGATGGAGACCTTGACCGCGCGCGGGCGTGCCGTCCGGCTGGCCGCCACCCTGCTCGGGCTGGCACTGATCCTCCTCGGCACCGTGCACGGTACCGACGACGACTTCCCGTTCGGGCCGTTTCGGATGTACTCCACCTCCGACCCACCGGACGCGCCCGCACCCGACACCCGGGTCGAGGGCGTCGACCGGACCGGCGCCGTGGTCTCCCTCGGTCAGGACGACACCGGCATCCGCCGCGCCGAGATCGAGGGTCAGCAGGACCGGTACGCCGCCGACCCGAGCCTGCTGCGCACCGTCGCCGAGGCGTACGCGGAACGCCACCCCGCCGCCCCGGCGCTGGTGGAGGTGCGCATCGTGGTCCGCTGGTACGACATCCAGGGTGGACGCCCGACCGGCGAGTGGACCGACCGCACCGCCGTTCGCTGGGAGACCGCCGGATGACCGGCTGGCTCACCGAGGCGGTGCCGCGCGGCCGGGTGGCCGCCTTCCGCACCCTCGTCTACCTCTTCGTCGCCGCCGACCTGGTTGTCTTCACCCCCTGGGTACGCACCCGCGTCGACGTTCCCGGCGACCTCTACCAGCCGCTGCTCATCGGCCGGCTGCTGCCGCTGCCCACGCCCGACCCGGCCCTGGTCGGCGTGGTCTTCTGGGTGCTGCTGGTGGCCGCGTTGCTCGCCGCCACCGGCCGCGCGCCGCGGCTGCTCGGCTGGACGGTCTTCGCGCTCTACTTCGAGTGGATGATCGTGGCGATGAGCTACGGCAAGGTCGACCACGACCGGTTCGGGCTCCTGGTGGCGCTGGCCGCGCTGCCGACCGCCGGCCGGGCCCGGCACGGCGACCCGACCCGCACCGAGGCGGGCGGCTGGGCGCTGCGGGTCACCCAGATCGCGGTGATCTGCACCTACTTCCTCGCCGCCTGGGCCAAGTTCCGCTTCGGCGGTCTCGACTGGGCGACCGGCTCGGTGCTGGCCCGGGCGATCATCCGCCGCGGCACCGACCTCGCCGACCTGATCGCGCAGGTGCCCCACCTGCTGATCGTGGCCCAGTTCGGCATCCTGGCGTTCGAACTGCTCAGCCCGCTGGTGTTCGTGGTGCCGGCCCGGTGGCGGACGGCCGTCATCGGCTTCTTCTACTCGTTCCACCTGGTGACCGTCGCGACGATCACCATCTCGTTCGCGCCGCACCTGGTGGCGATGACCGCCTTCCTGCGGTTGGAGAAGGTCCGCCCGGTGATCCTGGCCCGCCGCCTGCTCGGCCGCCGCGCCGCGCCGCCCGCCACCGCGCCGCCGGCGTCTGCCAAGTCGACGATCGCGGTGCTCCAGGCGCCGGACGCGGCACCTTCGTCCGGCCCGACAGGGGCGAGCGCCGGCTCGTAGCGCCGAGTTGTCGACCGGGCACGAGGAAAGGCGGCAGCGGGTCGGTCATGGGGTCGGGTCGGGGCGGCCCGTCGGGCCGTACAACCGCTCCCGGGCCTCCTGCGGCAGGGCGCACGCGGCGGTGCCGCCGGGCAGGCGGTGGCGGTTGCGGGCCACCCAGCGGTACGCGGGCCAGGCCGCGGCGCGTACCGGCGGGAAGCGTAGGCCGCCCCCGACGACGCGCCAGAGCGGTCCGCTGTCGCCGAGCAGCCGGGCGATGGCGTCCGGCCCGGCGGCCCGGGAGCCGTCGGCGCCCACCCACTGGACCGCCTCCTCGCACTCGGCCTCGGTGAGGCCCAGCGCCGCCAGGTCGGCGAACTGCCACGGGACCACCCGGGCGCCGGTGGGGATACGGCGTTCGACGAACTGCGCGCAGCGGGTGCAGAAGGCGCAGTCGCCGTCGTAGACGAAGGTCGACGTCTCCATGCCACCATCCTGCACCCACGCCCGGGCCGGCGGTGCGTGGTGTCCGGCGCGTCACTTGCGCTTCCTTCGTACACGTGTTCGAATGAGCTCCATGCGCTGGGACAACCTCTCCGCTCCCCCGGACGAGGGGACTCCCGACCGGGCAGCGCCGGCGGCTCCACCCCTGCCGCTGGCGCTGCCCGGCGCGGTCGCCCGCACGTTCGACACTCCCGACTTCGCCGGCATGACCTTCTACGAGGTGCAGGCCAAGTCGATCATCAACCGGGTGCCCGGCCGGTCGCGGGTGCCGTTCGAGTGGACCGTCAACCCCTACCGCGGCTGCTCCCACGCATGTCGATACTGCGTCTCCGGCGACACTGAAATTCTGCTGGCGGACGGACGAACGAGGCCCATCAGCGATCTGGCGGTAGGAGATCGCATCTACGGCACCGAACGGCGCGGCACCTACCGCCACTACGTCGTCACCACCGTGCTCGACAAGTGGTCGACGGTGAAGCGGGCCCACCGGGTCACCCTGGCCGACGGCACCACGTTGGTGGCCAGTGGCGACCACCGCTTCCTGACCGAACGCGGCTGGAAGCACGTCACCGGCAGCATGCGGGGCGACGCGCGACGCCCCTACCTGACCACCCGCAACCGCCTGCTCGGCACCGGCCGGTTCGCCGTCGCGCCGAAGCGCTCCACCGACTACCACCGGGGCTACCTGCACGCGTTGGTCCGGTGGCCCGACCCCGACCGCCGGCGCACCCCGCACGACGACGGGTCGAGCATCGCACCGCCCGGCCACGACCACGGCCCGCCCGACGACGCGCCGAGCCACGCATCACCCGGCCACCACCACGGCCCGCCCGACGACGCGGCGAGTCCGGCATCGCCCGGCCACCGGCAAGGTCCGGTCGGCGACGCCGGGGCCGCCGGTGCGCGGCGGAGCTTCCGGCTGGCCACCACGGAGGTGGAGGCGTTGGAGCGCGCCGAGCGGTTCCTCGCCGAGGTCGGTGTCGCCGTCGAGCTGGCGGCCGGCCGGACGACCCGCCGCTCCACCGTGGTCCGGGTGGCGCGGGCCGCCGACGCCGAGGTCGTCGCCGGCCTGGTCCGCCCGCCGGACGAGCCGACCGACGACTGGCGGCTGGGCTTCCTGGCCGGCTCGTTCGACGCCGGCGGCAGTTGCAGCCGGGGCGTGTTCCGGATCGGCGTCGCCGACGACGTCAGCCGGCGGCGGGCAGCCGCCGCCCTCGACCGGTTCGCCTTCCGGTCGGTGCTCGACGAACCGGGCAACCGCAACGGGACAGGCCAGCTCCGGCTGACCGGTGGCCTGCCGGAGCGGCTGCGCTTCTTCCACCTGACCGACCCGGCCGTCACCCGGAAGCGCTCGATCGAGGGCGCGGCGCTCAAGTGCGCGGCGCGGCTCCAGGTGACCGCCGTCGAGGATCTGGGCCTGGAGCTGCCGCTGTGGGACATCACCACCGGCACCGGCGACTTCATCGCCAACGGGGTGGTCAGCCACAACTGTTTCGCCCGCAACACCCACACCTATCTCGACCTCGACGCCGGGGCGGACTTCGACCGCAAGGTGATCGTCAAGGTCAACGCCGGCGAGCTGGTCCGGCGTGAGCTGGCCGCCCCGCGTTGGCGCGGCGCGCACGTCGCGATGGGCACCAACGTGGACTGCTACCAGCGGGCCGAGGGGCGTTACCGGCTGATGCCGCCGATCCTCGAAGCGCTGCGCGACTTCGCCAACCCGTTCTCCATCCTGACCAAGGGCACCCTGCTGCTGCGCGACCTGCCCCTGCTGCGGCAGGCCGCCGAGGTGACCCGGGTCGGGCTGTCCTACTCGGTCGGTTTCGTGGACGAGACGCTCTGGCGGCTGGCCGAGCCGGGCACACCGAGTCCGCGCCGCCGGCTGGACGCGGTCCGCCGGCTGACCGACGCCGGTTTCCAGGTCGGGGTGCTGATGGCCCCGGTCCTGCCCGGCCTCAGCGACGACGAGGAGTCGATCGACGCCACGGTGGCCGCGATCGCCGCCTCCGGGGCCGCCGACGTGACCCCGCTGGCGCTGCACCTGCGACCCGGCGCCCGGGAGTGGTACGCGCACTGGCTGGCCCGCGAGTTTCCCCACCTGGTGCCCCGATACCGGCGGCTCTACCAGGCCGGCGCGTACGCGCCGCAGGCCTACCAGCGGGAGGTGACCGCGCGGGTCCGGATGGCGGCGCGCCGGCACGGGCTGCACCGGGGCGAGGTCGGCGACAACCGCCGGCTGCCCGAGACCCCGCCGACCGCCCCGGCCGCCGAACAGCTCTCCCTCCTCTAGGGCAGCGTGAGCCCGCACCACCGGAGCCATGCGCGTTAGGCTCGGCTGATGCGTTCCGCCCAGCAGCTCCTCGCCGACTCCGCCGTGATCGCCGTGGTCGGGGCCTCCCGCGACCCGGCCAAGGCCGCACACCGCGTACCGCTGGAGATGCAGCGGCACGGCTGGCGGATCATCCCGGTGAACCCGACCGTGGACGAGCTGTTCGGCGAGAAGGCGTACCCGACGCTGGCCGACATTCCGCACCCGATCGATCTGGTCGACGTGTTCCGGCCGGCCCGGGACGCGGTCGAGGTCGTCCGGCAGGCGGTGGCGATCGGTGCGCCGGCGGTCTGGCTGCAGCTCGGGATCGTCTCCGCCGAGGCGCGCCGGATCGCCGAGGAGGCCGGCGTCGACTACGTCGAGGACCGGTGCCTCCTCGTCGAGCGGGCCGCCGCCGGCCTCACCCGGCGCAACTGACCGCGCCGGCCGCCGGCTCGGGGCCGAAGAGCAGGTCGAGTTGGGCGTCGAGCGCGGCCAGTGCGGTCTCCGGCGGGTAGTGCCCGCCGAGCACGTGGACCCCGAGCCCTTCCAGCACGGCGAGCAGACCGACCGCGGCCCGGTCCGGATCCACCCGGCCGTCCGCGACGAGCGGTGATCCGGCGGCGATCCGGCCGGCGACGAACGCGAGCAGCGCGGCCGTCCCGCCGTGCAGCGCGGCGGCGACGGCGGGCCGGACGGCGGTGTACGCGAGGAAGGCGAGCGCCACGCGGCCGTCCGCACGTCGCTCCTCGTCCAGGGGCAGCAGCTCGGCCAGCATGGCGCGTAGCAGCGCCCGGGGAGCCGGCGTCGCGCCGAGCGCCTCGACCGCCCGGCGCACCCGGGCCTCGTTGCGCTCGCTCACCACGGCGAGCGCGAACGTCATCATCTCGTCCCGGGTGCGGAAGTAGTGCTGCACCATCCCGGCGCTGACCTGGGCCGCGGCGGCCACGTGCCGCAGGCTGACCGCCTCCAGCCCCTGCTCGGCGGCGACCCGCATCAACGCGTCGGCGATCAGCGCCCGGCGCTCCCGATGATCGACCCGTTTCGGCATGCTCCCATGCTTTCACAATACGACTGCATTGACACGAGCGTCGTCCGGCCTTTACATTGCGACTGTATTGCAAAGGGGAGGTGCGACGGTGAGACGAACGATCCGGCTGGCGCGACGCGTCGTGGCGTACGAATGGGGCATGTGGCGCAGCCTCGCTCGATGGACGCTGCGCCGCCCCTACCCGGTGGCCCCCGGCGCGGCGACGTTCGCCTACGTCGGCGGCGTGCAGCCGATCCTGCTGGCCTTCCTCGCCCTGTCCACGATCGAGATCCCGATCCTGGACGTGATCCTCCGACACACCGTCGACTCGCCGGCGATCCGGCACGCCGCGATCGCGGTCGGCGTCTGGGGCGTGCTGTGGATGGTCGGGCTGCTGGCCAGCCTGCGGATCCATCCGCACGTGGTCGACGGCGCCGGCCTGCGGGTGCGCAACGGAACCTCGCTCGACATCACGATCCCGTGGACCGCCGTCGCCGGAGTGTCGGTGCGCCGCCGGTCACTGCCGTCCAGCCGCGCGTACCGGTACGACGAGGACGATCCGACGGTGCTGAACCTCGGCGTCGGCAGCCAGACGGCGATCGACGTGACGCTGCGGGAACCGCTGACCGTGCCGCTGCCCAACGGGCCGAGCGCGCCGGTCCGGGAGATCCGGATGTACGCGGACGACCCCACCGCGCTTGTCGACCGCGCGCGCCGGCACCTCCCGGCCGAGCGCCGTTCCGGGTGTTGAGCGGGGGCCCCACCTCTGCCGGAGACGTTGACAGGGGGCCCCGCCTTACAGCTTGTACTCCTTGAGGAGGCCGCGCGAGATGATCGTCTTCTGGATCTCCGAGGTGCCCTCGCCGATCAGCAGGAACGGCGCCTCGCGCATCAGCCGCTCGATCTCGTACTCCTTGGAGTAGCCGTAACCGCCGTGGATGCGGAACGCCTCCTGGACCACCTCGGCGCAGTATTCCGAGGCGAGCAGCTTGGCCATGCCGGCCTCCACGTCGTTGCGCTGCCCGGCGTCCTTGAGCCGGGCCGCGTTGACCATCAACGAGTGCGCGGCCTCGATCTTCGTGCCCATCTCGGCCAGCTTGAACGCGATCGCCTGGTGCCGGGCGAGCGGCTGACCGAACGTCTTGCGCTGCTGGGCGTACGCGACTGCCAGCTCGAACGCCCGGATCGAGATGCCGCAGGCGCGGGCCGCCACGTTGACCCGGCCCACCTCGATGCCGTCCATCATCTGGTAGAAGCCGCGGCCGACCTTCTCCTCGCCGCCGAGCACGGCGGAGGCGGGGACGGTGACGCCGTCCAGCACCATCTCGGTGGTCTCGACGCCCTTGTAGCCCATCTTGTCGATCTTGCCGGGGATGGTCAGCCCGGGCGCGGTCTCGCCGAAGCCGGGCTCCTTCTCCAACAGGAACGTGCTCATGTTGCCGTAGACCGAGTCGGCGCCGGTGTCGGTCTTGACCAGGGTCGCCACCACCGAGGAGTACGCGCCGTTGGTCAGCCACATCTTCTGCCCGTTGAGCACGTAGTCGTCGCCGTCACGGACCGCCTTCGACTTGATCGCCGAGACGTCCGAGCCGCACTCGGGTTCCGACATGGAGAACGCGCCGCGCACCTCGCCGGTGGCCATCCGGGGCAGGAGTCGGGCCTTCTGGTCCGCCGAGCCGTGCTGGGAGATCAGGTACGCCACGATGAAGTGCGTGTTGACGATGCCGGAGATCGACATCCAGCCCCGGGACAGCTCCTCGACGACGAGCGCGTAGGTGAGCAGCGACTCACCGAGGCCGCCGTACTCCTCGTCGATGGTGAGGCCGAACAGCCCCATCTCGCGCATCCCGTCGAGGATGTCGGCCGGGTACTCGTCGGCGTGCTCCAGCCGCTGGGCGTGCGGGATGATCTCCTTGTCGGCGAACTCCCGGACGGTTTCCAGGATCGACCGCTGCACGTCGGTCAGGCCGGGCGTCTGGGCGAGTCGAGCCATCTCAGCCTCCGGGGTCGGCGCATTACTCATGGGTAACTGAACGCTCGGTCAGTATCCGGCCCCGGGACCGGCCGCGCCAAGGTGACCAGTCCACACAACCGCTGTGAAAAGGTTCACCGCTGCGGGTAGCGTCCGCAAGAGAGAGGGCGGTTGACCTGCGACCGAGGGGGCGAGCGTGACCGACGAGCAGCCACCGTCGCCGTACGAGCCGCCGTCGCACGGCCAGCCGTACGGGCAGCCGCAGTACGGGCAGCAGCACCCGCAGTGGGGCCAGCAGCCGCCGTACGCCCCGCAGCCGCCCTACGGTCAGTACGGCCCACCCGGCGAGCACCCGCGGCCGCGCGGCACGAACGTGCTCGCCATCCTGTCGCTGGTCCTCGCGTTCGTCTTCGCCCCGGCCGGCATCGTCTGCGGCCACCTGGCCAAGCGGCAGATCCGGCAGACCGGCGAGGAGGGCGACCAGCTCGCCACCTGGGGGCTGATCCTCAGCTACGTGTTCACCGCGCTCGGCCTGCTGGCCTGCTGCGGCTGGATCGGCCTGGCCATCTGGGCGAACGCGGACAACAACAGCTACTGACCGTCAGCGGAACTGCGCCTCCCGCACGCTGTTGCCGCCGTCGACCACCAGCATCTGCCCGGTGATGTACGACGCGGCCGGCGAGCAGAGGAACGCGATCGCCGCCGCCACCTCGTCCGGCGTGCCGGGACGCCCCACCGGGGTGCCGAGACCCTGCTTGATCTCGACCATGGTGGACGCCGCGGTGTGGATGATGCCCGGCGCCACCGCGTTCACGGTCACCCCGTCGGCGATCATCTCCATCGCGAGCGCCCGGGTCAGCCCGACCACCCCGGCCTTCGCCGCCGCGTAGCCGGCCTCGGTGGGCAGCGCGTTGACCGGCCCGGCGGTGGCCGCCAGGTTGACGATCCGCCCCCAGCCACGCTCGGACATGCCGTTGATGAACGCGCGGCTGCACAGGAACGCGGTGGTCAGGTTGCGGTCGATCTCGCCGCGCCACTCGTCGTACGTCAGCTGGGCCACCGGCCGCAGCACCTCCGGGCTGGCCCGGCTGGCCAGGCCCGCGTTGTTGACCAGCACCTCGACGTCGCCGAGCTGCTCGGCCACCGCGTCGGCCAGCGCGCCCACCTCCGACTCGTCGGTGAGGTCGGCGACGAAGCCGGTGACCCCCAGCTCGCCGGCGCGGTCGTGGATCCGCCGGGTGGTCGACACGATCGCCACCCGGGCGCCCAGGTCGGCCAGCCGGCGCGCGGTCGCGTACCCGATGCCGTCCGCGCTGCCCGCGCCGGTGACCAGCGCGACCCGGCCGTCCAGCCGCATGGTGGCGGTCTCCGGGAGCGGATCGGCCCAGTCCTGGTCGGCGGCGCCCGCCGGCTCGCCGGCGCGCGGGCGGCGCACCGACCCCGGCCGGCTCATGTCCCGTCGCGACCGACCCCCACGCGCGTCAAGTGCCATGCCGAGGATCCTGCCCGCTGTGGACCTTCCGGGCAACGCGGCACCCGGAAAGGGGGTCCTCCAGGTTGTTCCCGGGTGGCTACCCTGACCCCGACCACGTACCTGGAGATGATCAGATGAGCTATCCCCCACCCCCCGGTGGTTGGCACGACCCCTCGGCGGCCGGACCGCAGTCGAGTCCGCCGGCCGACCCGTACTCGCCCGCCGACCCGTACGCCGGCATGAAGTCCGCCGACCCGTACGCGGCGTCCGGTTACCCGCCGGGCGCCTATCCGCAGCCGGGCGCGTATCCGCCCCCGGCTGGTTATCCCGGATACGGGCACCCCTCCGGACCGAAGCAGAACGGCCTGGCCATCGCCGCGATGGTCGTTTCGATCGTCGGCGCGCTCGGCCTCTGCGGTTACGGCCTTGGCGGCTACATCGGCGCGGTGGGCGCGATCCTCGGCCACGTGTCCCGTAAGCAGATCAGGGAGCGCGGCGAGGGCGGCGAGGGCTTCGCCACCGCGGGCATCATCGTCGGCTGGATCGCCACCGTGCTGGCCGTGCTGGCCACCGTCGCCATCGTGATCTTCATCGTCTGGGCAACCAACCAGGACTCGTCCAGCTACGACAGCACGACCTACTGAACTCGGCGGGCCGCCCCGCGAACTCGGGGCGGCCCGGGCCGGTCACTCCGACGGCGGGGTGAACGAGGAGGTACGCGCCATCCCCGCCGCCCGGCCCTTGGCCGCGATCACCAGCGCCATCTTGCGGGACGCCTCGTCGATCATCTCGTCGCCGAGCATCACCGCGCCGAGCTTCCCGCCCGCCTCCGAGGTGTAGAAGTCGTAGGCGTCGAGGATCAGCTCGGCGTGGTCGTAGTCGGCCTGCGCCGGCGAGTAGACCTCGTTGGCCGCGTCGATCTGGCCGGGGTGCAGCACCCACTTGCCGTCGAAGCCCAGCGCCGCCGAGCGCTTCGCCACCTCGCGGAACGCGTCGGTGTCCCGGATCTGCAGGAACGGCCCGTCGATGGCCTGCTTGTCGTGCATCCGGGCGGCCATCAGGATCCGCATCAGGATGTAGTGGTAGGGGTCGCCCGGGTAGTCCGGGATCAGCGCGCCGACCACCAGCGACTTCATGTTGATCGAGGCCATGAAGTCGGCCGGGCCGAAGATGATCGTCTCCACCCGGGGCGAGGCCGCCGCGATGGCGTCCACGTTGACCAGCCCGGCGGCGTTCTCGATCTGCGCCTCGATGCCGATCCGGCCCACCTCCAGCCCCAGCGTCTTCTCGATCTGGGTGAGCAGCAGGTCCAGCCAGTGCACCTGCTCGGCGTTCTGCGCCTTCGGCAGCATGATGCAGTCCAGGTTCGCCCCGGCGCCCTCGACCACCTCGATGACGTCCCGGTAGGTCCACGGCGTGGTCAGGTCGTTCACCCGGACCACCCGGGTCTTGCCGGCCCAGTCCCCCTCGTTCAGCACGGCCACGATGTTCTTGCGCGCGTCCGGCTTGGCCAGCGGGGCCACCGCGTCCTCCAGGTCGAGGAAGACCTGGTCGGCGGGAAGGCCCTGGGCCTTGCCGAGCATCTTGACGCTGGAGCCGGGTACCGCGAGGCAGGACCGGCGGGGGCGACCGACAGCGGTCATGGATACGCTCCTTCCAGCGTCCGGCGGGCAGCACGCCGACGCGGCGGTGGATGTCGAAAAACTTAACGATCCCAAAGGGCGGGGTTGACGTCACGGTAACCTCGTGCCGTGACCGGGGTGAATGGACCTGTGGAAGATCTCACTGAGCGTCGGATCGTGGTGCTCACCGGCGCCAGCTCCGGCATCGGGCTGGCCGCCGCCGTGGAGCTGGCGCGCCGCGGCGACCAGGTGGTGCTGGTCGGCCGGGACCCGTCCCGGCTGCGTGCCGCCGGGGAACGGGTACGCGAGTCCTGCGGCGAGCAGCCGGAGCTGTTCCGCGCCGACTTCGCCGTGCTCGACGACGTACGCGGGCTCGCCGAGCGATTGCGCGCCAGCTACGACCGGATCGACGTGCTGGCCAACAACGCCGGCGCGATCGTGCTCGAACCGATCACCACGGTCGACGGCTTCGAGCTGAGCATGCAGGCCAACCACCTCGCCCCGTTCCTGCTCACCAACCTGCTGCGCGACCGGGTCCGGCGGATGGTGGTGACCGGCTCCGACGCGCACCGCGGCGGCGTGCTCGACCCGGACGACCTCAACGCCTCGCTGCGCCACTACCGGCCGTTCCGCGCGTACGGCACCAGCAAGCAGGCGAACATCCTGTTCACCGCCGAGGCGGCCCGGCGCTGGCCGGAGGTGCCGGCGCACGTGTTCCACCCCGGCGTGGTGCGCACCCGGTTCGGCAACGAGAGCCGGGTGGTGGCGTTCGGCATGCGGCTGCTGCCGTTCCGCAGCCCGGAGAAGGGCGCCGAGACGCTGGTCTGGCTCGCCTGCCAGGACCCGTCCCGGCTGACCGACGGCGGCTACTACGCCGACCGCAAGCCGCACCGGCCGCGCCCGAAGGCGGCCGACCCGGCGCTTGCCGCCCGGCTCTGGACGGCCAGCGCGAAGGCCGTCGGCCTGGACGCCTGACGGGTCCCCGCGCCGACCGTCGCGCTGCCACACTCGACGGCATGACGACGGGGAACGAGGTGCTGCTGGTCGCGTTCGTCGACCTGAGCGCCGACACGGAGGCCGGCCGGCGCTACGAGGACGCGGTGCTGGCGCTGCTCGGCCGGCACGGCGGGCGGCTGGAACGACGGCTGCGCACCGGGGACGGGGAGACCGAGGTACACGTGATCCGGTTCGCCGCCCGCGCCGGGCTGGACGCGTTCCTGGTCGACCCGGACCGCGCCGCCCTGCGCGCCGAGCTGGGCGACGCCGCCCCCACCACCCGGGTGCTGGAGGTGCGCGACGTCTGAGGCGTCACTGCGACACGTGCACCGGGACGCTGGTGACCACCACGCCGGGCAGGGCCCGCAACGCGGCCCGCAGCCGCTGCTCGGCCCGGCTGTGCAGCAACCGGTGCCGGCGCCGGCGCAGCACCACCTCCGGCACGATCACGGTGAGCGTCAGCTCCGGCCGGCCGGTGTGCAACGCCTCCAGATAGTGCGCCAGCGGCCCGATCACCGACCGGTACGGCGACACGATCGTCTCCAGCCGCAGGTGGTCGCCCCAGGCGCGCCACTGTTCCCGGAACCGGTCCGCCTCGGCCTCCTCCGGCGCGATGTGCACCGCAAGCGTCGGCCGGCCCAGTGAGGCCGCGTACGCCAGGGCCCGCAGCGACGCCCGGTTCAGCCGGGCCACCGGCACCACCACCAGGTGGCGTACCTGCTGGGGCAGCTCCTCACCCTCGGCGGACCCGGCCGGGCCGGGCGGCGCGTGCGGTGGCGGCGGGTGCAGCGCGAGCGCGCGGTGCAGCGTGGCGTAGTGCCGGTGGATCCGCCGGAAGAGCAGCACCAGCAGCGGAACCGCGACCACCACCACCCAGGCGCCCTCGGTGAACTTGGCGACCGCCGCGGTGAGCAGCACCAGCCCGGACAGCGTCGCGCCGGCCGCGTTGACTCCGAGCCGGCGACGCCAGCCCCGGCCACGCCGGCGCCGCCAGTGCACCACCATCCCGGTCTGCGACAGCGTGAAGGCGAGGAAGACGCCGACCGCGTAGAGCGGGATCAGCCGCTCGGTGTGCCCGCCGAAGGCCACGAAGACCACCGCGGCGGCGAGCGCCAGCGCGACCAGGCCGTTGCTGAACGCCAGCCGGTCACCCATGTGCAGGAAGCGGCGCGGCACGTGGCCGTCCCGGGCCATGAAGAACAGCAGCCGGGGGAAGTCGTTGAACGCGGTGTTCGCCGCGAGCAGCAGGATCAGCGCGGTGGTCGCCTGGAGGATCGCGTACCACGGGCCGGTCGGGAAGGTGACCCGGCCGAGCTGGGACAGCACGGTCTCGCCCGCCCGCGGCACCAGGCCGTCGAGGTGGATCAGCCCGACCAGGCCGGCGAAGAGCGTGACCAGCATGGCGACCATCCAGCCCAGCGTGGTGCGGGCGTTGCGCCACTCGGTCGGGCGGAACGCCGGCACCGCGTTGGACACCGCCTCGATGCCGGTCATCGACACCGCGCCGGAGGAGAACGCGCGCAGCACCAGCAGCAACCCCAACCCCTCCGCGGCCGGCACCGCCGGCGGCGGCACCGGCGCGAAACCCCGCGCCGCGGCCTTCCCGTAGCCGACCGCCAGCAGCGCGAGGACCACCATCACGAAGGCGTACGTGGGCAGCACGAAGATGTTGCCGGCGGTGCGTACGCCACGCAGGTTGCCGGCGAGCAGCACGGCGATCACCAGCACCCCGAACGGCACGGCCCACCGGGTGAGCCCGGGCAGCGCCGAGGTGACCGCGTGCACGCCGGCCGCCACCGACACCGACACGGTCAGCACGTAGTCGAGCATCAGCCCGGCCGCGGCGGCCAGTCCCGGCGTACGCCCCAGGTTGTCCCCGGCGACGATGTACGACCCGGCGCCGTGCGGGTAGGCCGGGATGGTCTGCCGGTAGGAGAGACCCACCGCGACCATCAGCACCGCCAGCAGCGCGGCCAGCGGCAGGGCGAGCCCGAGCGCGGCGCCGCCGGCCAGCACCAGCACGGCGAGCATCGCCTCCGGTCCGTACGCCACGGAGCTGAGCAGGTCCGACGAGAGCACCGGCAGCGCGACCAGCTTGCGCATCCGCTCGTACAGCACGGAGCTGCTGGCCAGCGGCGGGCCGACCAGGATCCGGCGCAGCCGGGTGACCGCCCGACCGGGCCGGTCGCCGGGCAGGTGCGCCGGACCGGTGGCGACCAGCTCGTCCGGCTGCGCCACGGTGAACAGGTCGATCGGGGTGAACCGGCCGAACCGGGTCGGCCGCGGACGGTGGTCGCGCCGGCCCAGCGTCGGGTCGACCGGCAGGTCCTCGGCGCTGCGCGGCCCGTGCCAGCGTGCGCCGAGACGGCCGAGCGCGGCCCGCTCCTCGGCGCCGAGCGGCGGGAACTCGGCCGAGGGCGTGACGACGGTGCCCGTCTCCCCCGCGTCGTCCCGGTCTGACTCCACCCCCCGCACTTTCGCGTACGGCGGCGTGCCCGGTGACCGGTTCGGCCACAGTTCGGCCGACCGGCATCAGCCGACGGCGACCGGGTCGAGCAGGTCGAGCACGGCGGTGAGCGAGGTCAGCACCGGCCCGTCCCAACCGTGGTCGGCGTTGAAGACCATGTGGCCGGCGAGGTCGGGGGCGGCCAGCCGGACGGCCCGCAGGCCCACCCGCCGCGCGCCGGTGAGCTCCTGGCTGCCGCCGTCGCCCACGTAGAGGCAGTCGGCCGGGGCGCGGCCGAGCCGGTGGCAGGCGGCCAGGTAGAGCGCCGGATCCGGCTTGCAGCGGCCGAGCCGCACCGAGAAGATCCGGGTGTCGAGCAGCGGAGCCACCGCGAGCTGGGGCAGGAACGCCGGCAGTTCGTGGGTGCAGTCGCTGACCAGCCCGGTGCGTACGCCCCGGCGGCGCAACGCGGCCAGCACCGGCACCGCCTCCGGGCGCAGCCGGGTGTCGGCGCGTACGGCCCGGTGCCGGGCGGCGACGGCGGCGCGTACCGCCGCGTCGGAGGGGCGCACGCCGACCTGGGCGCAGACCCACCGCATGGTCGACTCGGCGTCGCCGAAGAACCCGCTGGCACGCTCGTAGTAGCTGCCGTCGAGCACCTCGACCAGGGCCTCGGTGGAGCAGCCGAGCTGCTCCGCGATGAGGTCGTGGGCGGCTCCGCGCCGGACGCTCTGGGTCAGGGTGCCGAAGAAATCGAACAGCACCGCGTGGAATCTGGGCATGGGGAGATGCTCCGGACGTCGAGGGGGAGGACCGCCGGGTCGCGCATGATCGTAACGTGCAGACCGCTCCACACCGCCCGCCGCTCGACGCGCTCGCGCTGGCCGTCGCCGCCGTCTCGTCCTCCGCCCCGCTGATCGCGTTCGCCGCCGCACCGGCCCTGGCCATCGCGTTCTGGCGCAACCTGCTGTCGGTCGCGGTGCTCGGTCCGGTCGCGGTGACCCGGCGGCGGGCCGAACTCCGCGCGCTCACCATCGGGCCGGGCCGCCGGGAGGGGCTGTTCTGCCTACTCTCCGGGGTGGCGCTGGCCGCCCACTTCGCCACCTGGATGCCGAGCGCGAAGCTCACCTCGGTCGCGGCCGCGACCGCGCTGGGCGCCACGCAGCCGGTGTGGCAGGGATTGATCGCCCGCTGGCAGGGTCGGCGGCTGCCGACGGTGGCCTGGGCCGGCATCGGGGTGGCCGTGCTCGGCGCGGTGCTCGCCACCGGCGCCGACTTCGCCGTCTCCGGCCGGGCGTTCGCCGGCGACCTGCTGGCAGTGGCCGGTGGCATGTTCGCGGCCGTCTACACCGCCTTCGGCGAACGTGCTCGGGCCAGCATCAGCACCACCACCTACACCACGGTCTGCTACGGCGTCTGCGCGGCGATCCTGCTGGTGGTCTGCCTGCTCGGCGGGGTACGCCTGCACGGCTGGGACGGCGGGACCTGGCTGGCCATCCTGGGCCTGGTGGCCGGCGCCCAACTGCTCGGCCACTCGATGTTCAACTACGCGCTGCACCGGGTCTCCGCGACCACCGTCAGCGTGCTGATCCTGCTCGAGGCGCCCGGCGCGGCCCTGATCGGCTGGGCCTGGCTGGGCCAGCTGCCGCGACCGCTCGCCCTGCCCGGGCTGGCGCTGCTGCTGGCCGGCGTCGCCGTGGTCGTGCTCGGCGGGGCGCGGGCCGGACGCCGCGCCGCGCCGCCCGCCGTACCCGCCGACGCCACGCCACCCGGCGGCTGACCGGACGCCCCACCGGGCAGGTGACCGACCAAGCGGTCAGCGGCGGCGGACCCGGTGCAGGCGGAACGGCTTGCGTACGGTCCGGACCGCCGGCGTCGGCCGGGGCTGCTCGGTCAGCGGACCGGCCGGCAGGTCGGCGCCGGTCACCGCCGCGCCCACCGGGGTGAGCCGGTTGACCGCGCAGCCCTCGGCCGTCCACCGCGCCACCAGGTCGGCGGCGGAACCGGAGGCGTTGAGCCGCTTCGCCGCCACCAGCGGCGCGGCGGTGTCCCACTCCTCGGTGCCGGGCCGCAGCCGGGTCACCCGCGCGGACCAGGTGACGATCCGGCCGCCGTGGTCGCCGCGCAGCGTCACCTCCGCCGTGTCGCTGTCGGCCAGCCCGGGCGCGGCCTGCTCGCCGGGACCGGTCACCACCAACAGCGCGCCGTCCAGCGGCAGGCACCAGAGCGCGTACGCCGGGCCGTCACCGACGCCGACCCAGCACACGGCGGCCTTCTTCACCGCCTCGTCCACCAGCGGCGGCGTCACCCGCTCGTCCACCTCGTCGCTCACCCGACCATCCTCCCGCATCCCGCGCCCGTCCGGACGCACCGCCGTCCGGACGCACCGCGCGGGAGGACCGGCCGGCCGGCGGGGACGGCTCAGCCGATGAAGGGCGGGACGGCGATCTCGCCGCGCGCCACCGGCATGACCTGCCCGGAGACGGTCGCGCCGAGTGCCGTCCCGCCCGAGGCCGTCACCGTGCAGGACAGCGACGAGGGCCGGTTGATCTCGATGCCCTGGCGCACCGTGTACGGCGTCCGGCCCTCGCCCGGCAGCAGGCCGCTGGCGACCAGCCAGACGCCCAGGCCCAGGGCTGCCGAACCGGTGGCCGGATCCTCCGGCACGCCGATCCCCGGCACGAAGACGCGGGCGTGCGCGGTTTGCGAGTCGGCCTCCCAGGAGAAGAGGCTGATGTGCTCGACGCCGTACCGTTCCGCCGCCACCGTGTTCAACCGCGCCCGGACCACCGCGTCGGGGCGAACCGGAAGGTAGGGGAACTCCAGCCCGCACCCGGCCACCCGCGGCGGCGGTCCGGCGTGGTCGGCCGCGGTGAGACCGGCGATCTCCAGCAGCGGCTCCGGGTCGAGTTCCGGGCCGAGCGTCGGCGTGCCCCCGGTCAGCGTCGCCCCGGTCGCGGTCACCTCGATCGGCAGCACGCCGGCGCCGCACTCCTGGGTGACCCTGCCCACACCGAAGACGCCTCGTCGACCGGCCGTCACCGCGGCGCCCACGCTCGGGTGCCCGGCGAACGGCAGCTCGGCGGTGGGGGTGAAGATCCGCGCCCGGTAGGTCGCGCCGGCCTGCGTGGGCGCCAGCACGAAGACCGTCTCGGACAGGTTGAACTCCAGCGCGAGCGCCTGCATCTGCTCGGTGGCCAGACCCTCCGCGCCGAACACCACGGCCAGCGGGTTGCCGGCGAACGGGCGGTCGGTGAAGACGTCCACGATCTCGTAGGCCAAGGTCGACATGTTGATAGAGAGTAGGCCCTTAGGCTGGTGCCCGTGAGCACGCCGAACCGGGTCTACATCGCTCGACTCGCCGGAGTCGCCGTCTTCGACCCGAACGGCGACCAGGTGGGCCGCGTCCGCGACGCGGTCGCCCGGATCCGTCCGACCCAACGCCCGCCGGAGGTCGTGGGGCTGGTCGCCGAGATGCCGATGCGACGCCGCATCTTCCTCTCCATCAACCGGATCACCTCGATCGACCCGGACGCCGTGGTGCTCGGCAGCGGCACCCTCAACCTGCGCCGCTTCGAGAAGCGCCCGAACGAGCTGCTGGTCCTCCAGGAGCTGCTCGACCGGCGGGTCCAGCTCGACAGCGGGTCGGCCGGTTCGGTGGTGGACGTGGCCATGGAGTCCAGCCGCGGCGGCGAGTGGGCACTGACCCGGGTCGCCGTGCGCGAGCAGACCAGCCGGCTCACCCGCCGCGGCCACCTGCACCAGGTCGAGTGGGACCGGGTCCGCGGCCTCGGCGCGGTGGGCGACAACCGGGGTACGGCGAACCTGCTCGCCATCCTGGAGGACATGCGCCCGGCCGACCTCGCCAACGCCCTCCAGGACCTGCCCGACGCCCGGCGCAACGAGGTGGCCGCCGCGCTGGACGACGAGCGGCTGGCCGACGTGCTGAGCGAGCTGCCCGAGCGCGACCAGGTGGAGATCCTGGCCGCGCTGCACCGCGAACGGGCCGCCGACGTGCTCGAGGAGATGGACCCGGACGACGCCGCCGACCTGCTCAACGCGCTGCCCCCGCCCGAACAGGACGTGCTGCTCGACCTGATGGAGCCGGGCGAGGCCGACCCGGTACGCCAACTGCTGCGCTACGCCTCGGGCACCGCCGGCAGCGTGATGACCTCCGAGCCGGTGATCCTGCCCCCGGACGCCACGGTCGCCGAGGCGCTGGCCCGGATCCGCGAGGTGCAGCTCTCGCCCGCCGTGGCCGCGCAGGTCTTCGTGGCCCGCGCCCCGTTGACCACGCCGACCGGGCGCTACCTGGGTATGGTGCACTTCCAGCGGTTGCTCCGCGAACCCCCGGCCGACCTGCTCGGCGGGATCGTGGTCAACGACATCGACCCGCTCCGCACCTCGACCCCGCTGACCGAGATCACCCGCCGGATGGCCACCTACGACATGGTGGGCATGCCCGTGGTGGACCGGACCAACCGGCTGGTCGGCGCGGTGACCGTGGACGACGTGCTGGACCACTCCCTGCCGCGCGACTGGCGGGCCCGGGACGCGGCGCCCACCCCGTCCGCCACCGACGACGGGACCGTGGACGATGAGTGAGCAGCGACGCGGCGAACGGCTGGACCAGCCGCGCGCCCCCCGGGGCCTGCACCTGCCCCGGATCGACGCCGATTCGTTCGGCCGCTGGGCCGAGGGCATCGCCCGGGGCATGGGCACGGCGAACTTCCTCGTCTACATGACGCTGATCCTCGCCGCCTGGTTCCTGTGGAACACGCTCGCCCCGGCGAACCTGCGCTTCGACCCCTACACGTTCACGTTCCTGACCCTGGTGCTCTCCCTGCAGGCCTCGTACGCGGCCCCGCTGATCCTGCTCGCGCAGAACCGGCAGGCGGACCGGGACCGGATCTCGCTGGACGAGGACCGGCGGCGGGCCACCATGCAGAAGGCCGACACGGAATACCTGGCCCGGGAGATCGCCGCACTGCGGATCGCGATGGGGGACGTGGCGACCCGGGACTTCCTCCGCTCCGAGCTGACCCGGTTGGCCGAGGAGCTGGACGAGGCGGCCGAGCGGCGGCGCAAGCTGGCGCGGCGGCAGCAGGAACGGGTGGCCCGGCGACCGGCCGGCGGCGACCCGCTCGACGAGCCCCGCGACGAGCTCGACGGCGACTACGTCCACGACGGCCGCCACGAGGGCTGAACCGTCCCCTCGACCGGCGCATCGATTCCCTCACACCGCGCCCTGCCAGCGGCGGTCGCCGATGACCACCGACGTAGCATTGCGGGCATGTCAGCACCCGTCAGCACCATCTCCGACGCGATCCAGGCCGCGCTGGCCACCGTCAACGACCCGGAGATCCGTCGGCCGATCACCGAACTCGGCATGGTCCGCTCCGCCGAGCGGGACGACGACGGCGTGGTCCGGGTCGAGCTGCTGCTCACCGTGGCCGGGTGCCCGCTGAAGGACAAGCTGCGGACCGACATCACCGCCGCCGTCGGCGCGGTGCCCGGGGTGAGCGGCGTCGAGATCATCTTCGGCGTGATGAGCCCGGAGCAGCGCCAGGAGCTGCAGTCGAAGCTGCGTGGCGGCGGCACCGCGGAGCCGGTGATCCCGTTCGCCCAGCCCGGCTCCCGGACTCGCGTCTACGCGGTCGCCAGCGGCAAGGGCGGCGTCGGCAAGTCCAGCGTCACGGTCAACCTGGCCGCCGCGCTGGCCGCCCGCGGCCTGTCGGTCGGCGTGGTGGACGCCGACATCTACGGCCACTCGGTGCCCCGCATGCTCGGCGCGGACGGCGCACCGACCCGGGTCGAAGACATGATCATGCCGCCGCAGTCGCACGGCGTGAAGGTCATCTCGATCGGCATGTTCACCCCCGGCAACGCGGCCGTCGTCTGGCGTGGCCCGATGCTGCACCGGGCGTTGCAGCAGTTCCTCGCCGACGTCTACTGGGGCGACCTGGACGTTCTCCTGCTCGACCTGCCGCCGGGCACCGGTGACATCGCGATCTCGGTGGCCCAGCTGCTGCCGAACGCGGAGATCCTGATCGTCACCACCCCGCAGGCGGCCGCCGCCGAGGTGGCCGAGCGGGCCGGCGCCATCTCGCTGCAGACCCATCAGCGGGTGGTCGGCGTGATCGAGAACATGTCGTGGCTGGAGCTTCCGGACGGCACCCGGATGGAGGTCTTCGGGGCCGGCGGCGGCGCGGCGGTGGCCGAGTCGCTGACCCGGACCATCGGCGCGCAGGTGCCGCTGCTGGGGCAGATCCC
Organism: Micromonospora sp. NPDC049282; assembly: GCF_043197045.1. Classification (NCBI taxonomy): domain Bacteria; kingdom Bacillati; phylum Actinomycetota; class Actinomycetes; order Micromonosporales; family Micromonosporaceae; genus Micromonospora; species Micromonospora sp. NPDC049282. The sequence continues at coordinate 349,556 of NZ_JBICSL010000003.1, read as the reverse complement.
GATGGACACCCGGGTCCGTGAGGGCGGCGACGCGGGCCGGCCCATCGTGCTGACCCAGCCGGACGCGCCGGCCGCCAAGGCCATGTTCGAGGTCGCCGACCGGCTCGCGGTACGCCGTGAGTCACTGCTCGGCAAGCCGCTCGGCCTGAAGCCCGCCGCCCGCTAGCCGTCCCCCTCCCCCTCCCTCCCCCCTTCCGCTGATTCACGGAAAGCGTGGCTGTCGCGCGCCGAATGGGCACTCTTTCCGTGAATCAGCGCGGATCTTGGGGTGGGGGTGGGGGGTTACGTGGCGTCGTCGTAGGACGGGCGGGGGGCCGGCGTGGTGGGGGCCATCGGGGTCGCCACCGCCGGCCGGGAGGCGCCGTTGCGCAGGTCGGCCGCCTTCGCCACGTCCTTCAGCTCGTCGTGCACGCCAGTGACGTCGGAGCGCAGGTTGTCGTACATGCTCTGCAGCGGCTTCCGGATCGCCTGCTCGTCGTCCTCGCTGAGCAGGTGCTTGCGGATGAACGCCTTGGGGTGCAGATCCTCCAGCTGGATGTCCGTGCCCAGCTCGCGGCTCAGGTCGCCGGTGGCGTTCCGCGCCATGTTCCGCAGGTTGCGGACCATCCGGAGGCCGTCGTTGATCACGTTGGGCAACCGGTCCCCGAAGATCAACAATGCCAGGAGCAGCAGGACGCCGATCTCCCACCAGTTCAGGTTCTCGAACACGCCGGCCTCCTCATCCGTGTCAGGGCAAGCCTACGCACGCGAGGTGGCCGACGGGGAGGGGGTGACCGGTCCTCACTTCGCGTCCGCGGCGAGCGTCACCGAGGTGTTCTGCCGGGCCGACCCGCGCCGGTACTCCACGGTCACCACCGAGCCCGGCGCGTACTTGCGCACCAGCGCCACCAGGTCGGTCGGGTCGGTCATCGGATGGCCGTCCAGCCGGAGCACCACGTCGCCGGTGCGCATCCCGGCGGCCGCCGCCGGGCCGGCCGGCTCGACCGCGTTGAGGCGGACCCCGCCGCCGGTGGCGCCGGTGCCACCGACCGAGGCGCCGATCACCGTACGCCGGGCCCTGCCGGTGCCGATGATCTCCTCGGTGACCCGCTTCGCCTGGTTGATCGGGATGGCGAAGGCGAGCCCGATGTTCCCCGCCTCCTGGCCGTCGGCCACCAGCGACTTGATGGTCGAGTTCACGCCGACCACCCGGCCGGCGCCGTCCACCAACGGACCGCCGGAGTTGCCGTGGTTGACCGCGGCGTCGGTCTGGATGGCCGCGTAGTAGCGGGTCGGCCCGCCCGGCTCACCCGCCTGCATGGTGCGGTCCAGCGCGCTGACGATGCCGGCGGTGACCGTGTTGGTCAGCGACAGCGGCGAGCCCATGGCCAGCACCGGATCCCCCACCGCGAGCGCGTCCGAGTCACCGAACTGCACCGGCGTGAGCCCGCTGCGGGTCACCTTGATGACCGCGATGTCCGACTCCGGGTCCTGCCCGACCACGGTGCCGGCCGCGGTGCTGCCGTCGTTGAAGAGGACCGTGGCCTTGCCCGGGCCGTCCGCCACCACGTGGTCGTTGGTGACGATGTGCCCCTCGGCGCTCACCACGAAGCCGGAGCCCTCGCTGGTCCCGCCGAGGCTGGCCACCCGGATGGTGACCACGCTGGGCAGCACCCGCTCGGCGACCCCGGCCAACGACTCGGGCTTGCGTTGGGCGAGCGCCGGCGCCTGTCCGGCCTGCGCGCCAAGCGTCGGCACGTCGCCGCCGCGCAGGAAGGCGTAGGTCAGGGCGCTGCCGAGCGAACCGGCCAGCAACGCGGTGATCAGTGAGATGAGCACCACCTGGCGCAGCCCCGGCCGGGTCGCCGCGTCCGGGTCGGTGACCGGCTCCGGGTCGGCGGACCCGTCGGGCGCGGCGGCCGGGACCACCACGGCCGCGGGCGCGTAGGGATCCCGCCACGGGTCGGCCAGCGCGTCGGTCCACCAGGGCGACGTCGTCGCACCCCCGGCGCCCTGCGGCGGCTGCCCGGGGGCCGGCCCGCCCGCCGGCGCCCCGGCTCCACCGGGCCGGCGCCAGTCCCAGCCGTCGGTCACGTCCGTGCCTCCCACTTCCGTCCCGCACGCCCCGTCCCGCACGCCCCGCGCCGGGCGTCGACGGAGCCGGACGACCGTGGCGCGCGGGACACGTCCAGGATTGCACGGATGCCCCGGGTGGAGTCAGGGGTTGCCGCCCGTGATCGTCCGGCGGCCGACTCGCGGCTGCGCCGCTACCGGCTCGCCTCTACGCTCACAGTGCCAACCGACCCTTCGCACCAGCCCGCCCCCCGGAGGTGTCCCATCGCCATGGTCGCCGGTCACGGCAGTTCGACGACCCAGGCACTGCAGTTCGCCGAGTCGTACGTCACCGAGGACATCGTGCTGCGCACCGCCCGTGCGCTCGCCCACGAGGTGGGCGTGGAGGCGGTGACGCCGGGCGCCGGCGCCGCGCTGCGGCTGCTCGCCGCCGCCGGCAACGCCCGGGCGGTGGTCGAGATCGGCACCGGCACCGGGGTCAGCGGCGTCTGGCTGATGCGCGGCATGCGCCCCGACGGCGTGCTCACCACGATCGACGTGGAGGTCGAATACCAGCGCCTGGCCCGGCGGCTGTTCCAGGAGGCGGGCTTCCCGTCGGGACGTACCCGGATCATCACCGGCCGGGCCCTCGACGTGCTGCCGCGCCTCGCCGACGGCGTCTACGACCTGGTCTTCGCCGACGCGGCGGCGACCGGCTTCGCGGCGTACGTGGACGCCGCGCTGCGGCTGCTGCGCCCCGGCGGGGTGCTCGCGCTCAACGGCGCGCTGGCCGCCGGCCGGATCGGCGATCCGGCCGCGCGGGACGTGGAGACGGTCACCGTGCGGGAGACGATCAAGGCGATCCGCGAGTCGGAGCACTGGGTGCCCGCGCTGCTGCCGGTCGGCCACGGCCTGCTCGCCGCCGTGAAGTGCTGACCCGCGTCGGTCAGCCGAGCGTCGCGAGCCAGCGCAGCAGTCCGCGTACGCCCCAGCCGGTGGCGCCCTTGACCAGCTCGCCGTGCACGTCGTCGGACCAGGAGGGGGCGGACATGTCCAGGTGCGCCCAGCGGTCCCGCAGCTCGCCGGTGAACTCGCGGAGGAAGAGCGCGGCCACCACCGAGCCGGCGCCCCGGGCCGGGGAGCTGTGCAGGTCGGCGACGTCGCTGGCCAGGTATTCCAGGTAGTCGTCGGCAAGCGGCATCCGCCAGGCCCGCTCGCCGGCCGCGCTGATGCCGGCCAACAGGCCGGTCGCCAGGTCGTCGTTCTCGCTGTAGAGCGCCGCGTGCCGCTTGCCCAGCGCCACCGCGTTCGCCCCGGTCAGGGTGGCCAGGTCGACCAGCAGGTCGGGCTTCAGCTCGCGGACGGCGTACGCCATCGCGTCGGCGAGCACCAGCCGACCCTCGGCGTCGGAGTTGGTGCTCTCGCTGGTCAGCCCGCCGTAGTGCCGGATGACGTCGCCGGGGCGGAACGCGGAGCCGCTGACCATGTTCTCGGCCAGCGGGGCCAGCGTGGTGACCCGTACCGGCAGGCGCAGCGCGGCGGCGCCCAGCGTCGCGGCCACCACGGCGGCGGCCCCGGCCATGTCCTTGCGCATCAGCTTCATGGCCGGCACCGGCTTGATCGAGATGCCGCCGGTGTCGAAGGTGATGCCCTTGCCCACCAGCACCACGTGGGTACGCGCGTCGGCCGGCCGCCAGTCCAGCTCGACCAGGCGGGGGCCGTGGGCGGAACCGCCCCCGACGGCCAGGATCCCGCCGAAGCCCTCGGCCGCCAGCTCCCGCGGGCCACGCACGCGCAGGTGCACGTCGGGCCGCCCGGAAGCGGCGGCGGTGACCTGGTCGGCGAACCACTCCGGGTGCTTCGTCGAGGACGGGGTGTTGGTCAGGTCGCGGGCCAGCCAGGTCATCTCGGCGGTGGTCCGGGCCGAGGCCAGGGTGTCGGCCAGCGCCTCCGGATCGGCCACCAGCACGTCCACCCGGGCCAGCGCGGGTCGTGGGCCGGCCTCGGTGAGCCGGTAGCGGTAGGAGCCGAGCAGCAGGCCCTCGGTCAGGCCGCGCAGCGCCGCGACCTCGTCGGGAAGCGAGATCGTGATCTGCGTCTCATCCCTGGTCGCGCGGGCCAGCGCGGCGCCCGCGGAGCGCCAGTCGGGCTCGTCGCCGTCGCCGACGCCGAGCAGCCAGAGGCGGGTCGGGGCGCCGGCGGGACGCAGGTGCTCGCGCACCTCGCCGGCCGCTCCGGTGAGGCGGGTGGCGGGCAGCAGCGCGGTCGCCTCGGCCCGGACGTCGTCGCCGGGCCAGGCGGTCGGCGCCAGCTCGGGCGCGGCGTCCGGCCCGCCGGGACGCACGGGAAGGACGAGGGTGTCGGGCTGGATGGACCCGCTCACCAGACGAATGGCCAGCACGCTGGACCGTACCTCCGAAAACGCTCTAAGCGGGACACATTGCCGCTTGCCGGCCTATGAAGGACCTGAGCCACCGGCCAAGCCGGTGGCTCAGGGTAGGACGAACCGTCCGCGCGGCGGACGCCGCGCGGACCGCTCCTCGGATCAGCCGGCGGCCGCCTTCAGCGCGTCACCCAGCGCGGTGGCCTCGTCGGGAGTCATCTCGACGACGAGCCGGCCACCACCCTCCAGCGGGACCCGCATGACGATGCCCCGGCCCTCCTTGGTGACTTCCAGCGGACCGTCGCCCGTCCGCGGCTTCATCGCCGCCATGTTGTCTCCCCTCAGACCTACACCAGGGTCGGTGGGTTGCCCCACAGCCACTTCGCCATCGCCACTCGCAAACGTCGCGGAGGCGTCGACCAACGATTTTCCCTGATGAACACCGCCGGACCCAAACCGAAGCAGCATTGATGTAACAGCACCTAGCTTATCTTGGATAGGCCTGTCACAATGTGCGGTCATGCAGGCACGGTCGGCACTCTTCGACCTGTACGGCGACCACCTCCGCGCCAGGGGTGGCCGCGCACCGGTCGCCGCCCTGGTCAAGCTACTGGCGCCACTCGGGATAGCCCCACCGGCGGTACGCACCGCGGTCTCCCGGATGGTCCGCCAGGGCTGGCTGGACCCGCTCCGGCTCGCCTCCGGACCGGGATATTCGATCACCCCGAAAGCGGCCCGTCGACTCGACGAGGCGGCCTCCAGGATCTACCGGACCGGTCGGCACAGTTGGGACGGACGGTTCGATCTTCTCGTCCTCGCGGCGCCCGCGTCCCGGCGGGACCGGCAGCGACTCGCCGCCAACCTCACCTTCCTCGGCTACGGCACCCTCGACGACTGCACCTGGGTGGCCACCCGCCCGGGTGAGGACGTCGACCTGCTGCTCGCCGAGGCGGGCGTGCGCTTCGAACGGTTCACCGCCGCGCACGCCGCCGGCACCCCCGGCGCCATGGGCGTGGTCCGCCGGGCCTGGGACCTGGCCGAGATCGGCCGGGCGTACGAACGTTTCGTCGCCGAGCAGAAACCGTTGCTCTCCGGCGTCACGGTCCGCAGCAGCGACGAGGAGGCGTACGCGGCCCGGTTCCGGCTCGTGCACGCGTGGCGTACCTTCCTGTTCCGGGACCCGCAGCTGCCCCCGGCGCTGCTCCCCGAGCGCTGGCCGGGCACCAGCGCGGCCGGGTTCTTCGACCGCCACGCGACCCGGCTCCGGCCGGCCGCGGACCGGTACGTCGAGCAGTGCCTCGACGCCAGCAACCGCCTCGCCCGACAGAAGGGTCGTTAGAACCGTGACCGAGCCGCTGCTCGTCGACCGCACCGACGCCGTCGTCACCCTGACGCTGAACCGCCCGACGGCGATGAACTCGCTCGACGTGGCGCTCAAGGAGGCGCTCCGGGACGTGCTGGCCGAGTTGGAGACCGACCGCTCCTGCCGGGCGGTCGTGCTGGCCGGCGCGGGCGGCTCGTTCAGCGCCGGGCAGGACCTGCGGGAGCACGTGCGGACGCTGGAGTCGTCCGACGCCCGGCCGCTCGACACGGTGCGGGCGCACTACAACCCGATCGCCGCCCGGCTGGCCAACCTGCCCAAGCCGGTGGTCGCGGCAGTGCGCGGAATGGCCGCCGGCGCCGGCGCGTCGCTGGCGTTCCTCGCCGACTTCCGCATCGGCGGCCCGAGGACCCGGTTCCTGATGGCGTTCGCCGGCGTCGGGCTCGCCGCCGACACCGGCGCCTCCTGGACGCTCCCCCGTTTGGTCGGCCACGCCAAGGCGGTCGAGCTGCTCATGCTCGCCGAGCCGGTCGGCGCCGAGGACGCCTGCCGGCTGGGCCTGCTCACCCGGCTGGTGGACGACGACGAGCAGGTGCTCCCGTCCGCGCAGGAACTGGCCGCCCGGCTCGCGGCCGGCCCGACCGTCGCCTACGGGGCGATCAAGCGTCAGCTCTCCATCGCGGACGCCGGCACGCTTGCCGACGCGCTGGCCGCCGAGGCGCAGGCCCAGGCGATCTGCGGGGCCACCAACGACCACCGGGCCGCGACCATCGCCTTCGTCAACAAGCAGAAGCCGGTCTTCGAGGGCCGCTGAGGCAGTGGGGTGCCGCCCGGCGCCCCACCCGCGTCAGTCGTCCTCCTCCGGATCCTGGTTGGCCTCGACGCCGAGCACGAACGCCTGCATGGCCAGCTCGTCGCCGGAGGGCGAGACGAACGCCGGCAACTCACGCGGGCCCAGCTCCTGCACGTAGGACCAGAAGATCCGCACCGCCTCGGCCCGCGACGCCGCCTCGATCGGCAGGTCGAGGCTGACCAGCCAGGTGCGCCGGGCCGGCGGCGGCCCGAGCCGGTCGGCCAGCGCCCGCCACCGCGCCGGGTCGAGCGCGACGACCGGGCCGTCGAGGGCCGGGCCGTCGACCGGCACCGGCTCGTCGAGCGCCCGACGGGTGTACGTCACCACGAGCGCCCCGGCCGTCGTGTCGGACTGCGGATCGTCCGGATCCTCCCGGCGCTCGGCACCGGCCCGGGCGACCCGGCCGAGCGCCACCAGCCGCAGCGGCTCCCCGACCAGCACCGCCACCCGGTCACCGGGACGGGGGCGGGTCGCCGCCGGCAACCCGGTCAGCTCCAGCACGTCGTGGTGCACCAGCCGCTCGGCCTGGTAGCGCTCGTCGGGCAGCAGCACCGCCCAGGCGCCCGGCGTGGTGCCACCGTCGGTCGTCCCGCTCGTCCGCGGCTCGGTGTCGGTCATGCCCCAATCCCATCACGCCGCCGCGTCAACGCTCGGCCCGGTCGCCGTTCACGTGGCAGTCGGCGAGGTGATCGTCCACCATGCCGGTGGCCTGCATCAGCGCGTACGCGGTGGTCGGGCCGACGAAGCGGAAGCCCCGCTTCTTGAGCGCCTTGGCCATCGCGGTGGACTCCGGGGTGAACGCCGGCACCGAGGCGAACGAGCGGGGGCGCGCCGGCCGGGGCGGGGGCGTGAACGACCAGAGCAGCGCGGAGAGACCCTCGGGCAGCTCCAGCGCGGCGCGGGCGTTGGCGATCGCCGCCTCGACCTTGGCCCGGTTGCGCACGATCCCGACGTCGGCCAGCAGCCGGGCCACCTCGGCCTCGCCGTAGCCGGCCACCGTCTCGATCCGGAACCCGTCGAAGGCGAGCCGGAAGGCCTGCCGCTTGCGCAGGATGGTCAGCCAGGACAGGCCGGACTGGAACGCCTCCAGGGTGAGCCGCTCGTAGAGCGCGTCGTCGCCGCGCAGCGGTCGGCCCCACTCCTCGTCGTGGTAGGCGGCGTAGTCGGGGGTGCTCGCTCCCCAGGCGCAGCGGGGCAGCCCGTCGGGGCCGGTCACCAGGTCAGTCACGCCGTACACGGTAGGTCAGGGCACCGACAGGCCCCGCGCTCCACTCAGCCCCGCGCTCCACTCAGCCCGGCGGCCCGCTCAGCCCGGCGGCCCGCTCAGCCCGGCGGCCCGCTCAGGGCAGGCGGCCCTGCTCGACCAGCCGGGCGAACCGCTTCAACGCCTGGGTGAGGCTGAACTTCGAGCCGGGCCAGAGCACCGGCCACGCCACCCGGCCCGCCGCGCCGCCCGGCAGGTGGAACCACTCGTGCCAGACCACCTGGGTCCGGTCGCGGTCCATCGGGGTGCAGCGCAGCACGCCCGGGCCGCGCAGCAACCGGCCGCAGTGCACCACCCCGACCTCGTACGGCGCGTCGACCCGGACCACGCGCATCTCGTCGCGCAGCGCGGCCGGACCGAGCGCGGTGACCGCCTCGATCAAGCTCCCCTCGCCGCCGTCCCCCTCGACCACCCGGACCGTGGTGAACGGGATCCAGTCGGACTGCCGTTCCCACGCGGTCAGCGCGGCGAACACCCGCTCGGCCGGCGCGTCGACGATCACCGTGGCGGTGACCTCCGCAGCGCCCGGTTGGGCCGCCTCGGCGAAGCCGGCCGAACCCTCCGCGCCGGTCACGCCGACTCCGAGCGGACCGCCGGCCCGCGTTCCCGGTCGTCGGTCGCGGCCCCACCGGCCGGCCCGGCGTCGATCGCGTCCGCCGGGGAGGTGGTCTCCTCCACCGCGGCGGCGGCCGGCGCCTCCGCCACCCCCGCCTCGGCGGCACCGGACGCGGCGGACCCCGACACCGTATCGGCCTTGGCCGCGGTGACGGTGCGCTCGTCGGACGATCCGGAACGGGTGGGCCGGTCGTCGGCCGGTGCCTCCGGCGCCGACAGGTCGATGGTCACCGGGGCGGCGGCGGACGGGTCGGCGGTCGTCGGGTCGGCTTCGGGGACGATCGCGGCGGCCTCCTCGCGCGCCCGGCGCAGCGCGTCGGCGTCCTCGGTCCGGCCCTCGCGCAGCGCGGCGTTCTCGGCCTCCAGCACGCCGATCAGCTCGGACTTGTAGCCGATGTCGTAGGCGGCCCGCCGGAGCGCGGCGTCGACCTGGGCCATCCGGTAGCCGCGCAGCGCGCTGTCGAACCGGACGTCGGTCACGTCCGACTCGTCGAGCGGCCGGGCGCCCGGCAGGGGCACGGACCGCCCGTCCGGCTCGGCCGGCACCAGGCCCGGGTCTCGCCCGGAGACCAGCACCGTCACTCCGAACACCACTGCCGCGACGGTCAGCGCGACGACCAAGAGGAGCAGAACCTGACCCATGCAGAGATCGTGGCATGCGGGCCGGGTTCGGGCGAGCCCTCCACGGCCTCCGGTCCGGAAACACCGCCGTCCCGGCGCGGCAGCGGCGGCCCCACGACCGATGCCGCCACCCCCGCGGCGAACCATATCGAGGGGGCTCGACCTGCCCGTCCTGTCCCGACCCGGCACCACTGCGGGAAACTGGCGGCCTCCGCGCCACCCGAACACCGACACCTCGCCGAAGTGGCGGGAGGGCCGGCAACCTTCCAACCGGGTGGGATCGATCTTCCGAATAGCAGGAAAGGCGAAGATCTTGGTATGAAAACGCCCCCGGAGGGGCCGTTTCGTACCAAGATCTCGGAGCGCCGCCGCGAGGCGAGAGTGGTGCCGAGCCGGGAGCGGGATCGGTGGGCGCGGATCGGTGAGGGCGGGTTCGGCGGGATCGGGATCGGTGGGCGGGATTGGTGGGGGCAGGATCGGCGGGAGCGGGAGCGGGAGCGGCCGGAGCGGAGCGGACCGGAGCGGACCGGATAGCGTCGGTTCGGCCGCGGGGCAGGAATGTCCGAACCGCGCGGCGAACCCGACCGGCCGAGCAGCCCGACGGGCTCGGCCAGCGCGGCGGGTGGCCGGCAGCCCGGTGGGAAGCCGGCAGCCCGAACCGCGCGGAGCAGCCGGCAGGCTCAACGCCCGGTGAGGGCGACCGGTCGGCACGATACGACCGGGCGGAAAGGGCGACCGGTCGGTGAGGGCGACCGGTCGGTGAGGGGCGCGCAGACGAGGAGACGGGCATGACCGGGGCGTTGCGACTCGGTGGGCGGACCTTCGCCCCGGGTGAGCTGGTGGTGATGGCGATCGTGAACCGCACACCGGACTCGTTCTTCGACCGGGGCGCCACCTTCGCTCAGGACAGCGCGCTGCGCGCGGTCGAGCGAGCGGTGGCCGAGGGCGCGGAGATCGTCGACATCGGCGGGGTGAAGGCCGGTCCCGGCGACGAGGTGGACGTGGCCGAGGAGATCCGCCGGACGGTGGACACCATCGCCGCGGTCCGGTCCGCCTTTCCCGACGTGGTCGTCTCGATCGACACCTGGCGGGCCGAGGTGGCGGTGGAGGCGGTCGCGGCCGGCGCGGACCTGCTCAACGACACCTGGTCGGGGGCCGACCCGGCGCTGGCCCGGGTCGCCGCGGCGACCGGCGCCGGGCTGGTCTGCTCGCACGCCGGCGGGCTGGCGCCGCGTACCCGGCCGCACCGGGCGGCCTTCGACGACGTGGTGACCGACGTGCTCGACACGGTCACCGGGCTGGCGGAACGCGCGGTCGGGCTCGGGGTACGGCGGGACGGCATCCTGATCGACCCGGCGCACGACTTCGGCAAGAACACCCGGCACTCGCTGGAGATCACCCGGCGGCTGGCCGAGCTGACCGACACCGGGTGGCCGCTGCTGGTGGCGCTGTCGAACAAGGACTTCATCGGCGAGACGCTGGACCTGCCGGTGCCCGAGCGGCTGGAGGGGACGCTGGCCGCCACCGCGGTCTCGGCCTGGCTCGGCGCCCGGGTGTTCCGCGCCCACCAGGTTCGCGAGACCCGGCGGGTGCTCGACATGGTGGCGTCGATCCGGGGCGACCGGCCGCCGGCGGCGACCCGGCGCGGGCTCGCCTAGGTTTCACGTCCAGCGCAGGACGCCACGCCGCCAGGCGTAGAGGATGCCGAGCGCGACGATCGCCACGAAGACGCCCATCTCCACCACCGTGGTCGTGCCGAACCCGGGTCGGTCGAAGACCAGCGCCCACGGGAAGAGGAAGACCGCTTCCACGGCGAACAGGACGTAGAGGTAGGCGTAGACGTAGTAGCGGATCTGCATCTGGGCCCAGTCGCCGCCGACCGGGTCGAGCCCGCACTCGTACGAGGCGCGCTTGCCCCACGGCTCGGCCGGACGGGCGGGACGTAACACCCGGTTCGCCGAGAACGCCGTGACGAAGAAGAGCACGGCGGCGAGCAGCAGCAGACCGAGTGTGGCGTACGAGCCGAGATATCCGGTCACGACCGGAGCGTACCGGCCTCGTCGAGACGTCTCGGACACGTTACGAATTCGTTTCCTGAGGGGACTAGTGCCGGATAGCAACGGTCCCCGAATAATGAGAACTCCTCGTCACGTCCCCGGAGGACAGATGACCCGCCCACGCGTCCGGCCCGCACCGCGGGTCGCGCACCGCCGTACCCTCGCGCTGTTCGCGACCGCGCTGATCGCCGCGGCCGTCGTGGCGGTGGCGCCGGGCTGGGCCACGGCGGCCACCGCCACCCCGGCCGGGGTGGTGCGGCTGGTCGAGCCGGGCGCGCCGGGCGACCCGGGCGGCGACCCCGGCGGCGACCCGACCGAGCCGACGCCCACCGGGGCCGCGACGACCACCGCGCCGGCGCCGACCAGCGCGCCGCCGACGGAGGAGGCCCCGCCACCCACCACCCCGCCGGCGCCGGCCACCACCACGGCGGCGCCCCCGCCGCCGACCACGGTCGCGCCGGCGCCGACCACCACCGCGCCCACCACCACCGCCCCGGCGCCGCCGCCGGTGCTGCCGCCCGTGCAGCCCCCGCCACCGCCGCGCACCCAGCCGGCCGGCGGACCGCTGGGCGTGCAGGTCACCACGGACGACGTGGTGCTGACGCCCGACTACTGGAACGCCGACAGCACGGTGACCACGCTGCGGGTGACGGTGACCAACACCGGCGCGCGGGCGGAGCAGGTCAGCCTCGGCTACACGCTGCCGGCCGGCCTGGCCGACGCCGGCACGCCCGGCTGCGTCGACGCCGGCGGCGGCAACCACCGCTGCGGCGGGTGGGCCGCCTCGCCCGGCGCCCGGTTCAGCGCCACCATCCGGGTCCGGGTCGCCGGGAACGCCTGGCGCACCATGCCGCTGAGCGGTTCGGTCCAGGTCACCGCCGTCGCGCCCGGGGTCGACGGCGCGGCGTACGACGACGAGGGCTTCGCGGTGCTCTTCCCAGCCGGGCCGCCGGTACCCGGCATCTCACTTCGCGCCGACGAGGTCCTCTTCGACATCAGCGGCGCGCCGAGCACCCTCGCCGTGCGGCTGGGCAACACCGGCGAGGTGGACGCCGCGGGTCGGGTGGAGGTGCTCCTCCCAGCCGGCGTGACGGTGAGCGGCGACGGCTGCGCCCCGGTGGCCCCGGACCGGACCCGGTGCGAGCTCGGCACGCTGCCGGCCGGCCAGGCCGCTACCCTGCGGCTGCCGGTGACCGCGTCGGCGGAGGCCCAGCGCATGGCCCCGCTCGCCGGCGCGGTGATCGGCCGGTTGGACCCGCGGAGCGGGCGCGCTCGGCAGGTCCAGATGAGCTTCCGGATCAGCGCGGCGGCGGCGGGGTCCACCCCGGCGGCCGGGGCGCCCGCCCCGACCGGGTCGCAGGGCGTGCTGGCCTCGTCGGACCGGTCCGGCGACGACGACAGCTCGGCGCGGCGCATCGCGATCGCCTTGATCATCATGTCGGGACTGCTCGTGGTGTTCGCGCTGGCGTTGGCCACCCGTTCGCTGCGGCGCCGTAGCGACATCACCGTGACGGGCCCGACGACGGACCGCTGACACCCCCCTGAATTCGGTGACCTGCATTACGGGGTGGGGTACTAAACCCCGCAAAGCGGGGCATACACCGGCCGAATCGAGTCTCACACGTCGGACCTCCACCAAGGCGGCCCTAACCGTCCGACGTAGGCTCTGACGTGAGAAACGGAGCGGGCCGTGCCGGCGGCGGTGACGGCGCTCAGCGAAGCGAGGTGCGGGAGTGACCAAGCAGATCCGCCAGCTGGACCGGGTGGTCATCCGGTTCGCCGGCGACTCCGGTGACGGCATGCAGCTCACCGGTGACCGGTTCACCTCGGAGACGGCGCAGTTGGGCAACGACATCTCCACGCTGCCCAACTTCCCGGCCGAGATCCGGGCGCCCGCCGGCACGCTGCCGGGCGTGTCGAGCTTCCAGGTGCACTTCGCCGACTACGACATCCTGACACCCGGCGACGCGCCGAACGTGCTGGTGGCGATGAACCCCGCCGCGCTCAAGGCCAACCTGGCCGACCTGCCGCGCGGCGCGGACATCATCGTCAACACCGACGAGTTCACCCGGCGCAACCTGGCCAAGGTCGGCTACGCGAGCAGCCCGCTGGACGACGACTCGCTCGCCGGCTACGCGGTGCACCCGGTCGCGCTCACCTCGATGACGGTCGGCGCGCTGGCCGAGCACGAGGTGTCCAAGAAGGATGCCGAGCGGGCCAAGAACATGTTCGCGCTCGGACTGTTGAGCTGGATGTACTCCCGCCCCTACGAGTCGACGCTGCGGTTCCTGGAGCGCAAGTTCGCGGCCCGGCCGGAACTGGTGGCGGCGAACGTGGCCGCGTTCCGGGCCGGCTGGAACTTCGGCGAGACCACCGAGGACTTCTCCGTCCGGTACGAGGTCAAGCCGGCGCGGATGCGGCCGGGCACCTACCGCAACATCACCGGCAACGCGGCGCTGTCGCTGGGCCTGGTGGCCGCCGGGGTCCGCTCCGGGCTGCCGGTGTTCCTCGGCGCCTACCCGATCACCCCGGCCTCGGACATCCTGCACGAGCTGAGCAAGCACAAGAAGCTCGGCGTGGTGACCATGCAGGCCGAGGACGAGATCGCCGCGGTCGGCGCGGCGCTGGGCGCGTCGTACGGCGGCTCGCTCGGCGTGACCACCACCAGCGGCCCGGGCGTGGCGCTGAAGAGCGAGACGATCTCCCTGGCGGTGGCGCTGGAGCTGCCGCTGGTCATCGTCGACGTGCAGCGGGCCGGACCCTCCACCGGCATGCCCACCAAGACCGAGCAGGCCGACCTGAACATGGCCCTGTACGGCCGGCACGGTGAGGCCCCGGTCGCGGTGATCGCGCCGAAGTCGCCGTCGGACTGCTTCCACGCCGCGCTGGAGGCGGCCCGAATCGCGCTGACCTACCGCACCCCGGTCATCCTGCTGTCGGACAACTACGTGGCGAACGGCTCCGAGCCGTGGCTGCTGCCGGACGTGGAGTCCCTGCCCGACCTGCGGGTCGAGTTCGCCACCCGGCCCAACGGCGAGGACGGCACCACCTTCCTGCCCTACCTGCGCGACCCGCAGACCCTGGCCCGCCCGTGGGCGGTGCCCGGCACCCCCGGGCTGGAGCACCGGATCGGCGGCCTGGAGAAGGCCGACAAGACCGGCGACATCTCGTACGACCCGACGAACCACGACTTCATGGTGCGGACCCGGGCGGCCCGGATCGAGACCATCGGCGTGCCGGACGTGGAGGTCGAGGACCCGGACGGCGACGCCCGGGTGCTGGTGCTCGGCTGGGGCTCGACGTACGGCCCGATCGGCGCCGCCTGCCGTGGGCTGCGCCAGCGCGGGTTCCCGGTGGCTCAGGCGCACCTGCGTCACCTGGCCCCGATGCCGGCCAACCTCGGCGAGGTGCTGCGCTCCTACGACAAGGTGGTCATCCCCGAGATGAACCTCGGCCAGCTCGCCCACGTGCTCCGGGCGCGGTATCTGGTCGACGCGATCAGCTACAACCAGGTCCGCGGCCTGCCGTTCACCGCCGCCGAGCTGGAGACGACGCTGGAAGAGGTCCTGAAGAATGTCTGAGCCCGTCGCCCTGAAGCTCACCGCCAAGGACTTCAAGTCCGACCAGGAGGTGCGCTGGTGCCCCGGCTGCGGCGACTACGCCATCCTGGCGGCCGTGCAGGGCTTCATGCCGGAGCTGAACATCCCCCGGGAGAACACCGTCTTCATCTCGGGCATCGGCTGCTCGTCCCGCTTCCCGTACTACATGAACACGTACGGCATGCACTCGATCCACGGTCGCGCCCCGGCGATCGCCACCGGCCTGTCGGTGTCCCGGCCGGACCTGTCGGTCTGGGTGGTCACCGGGGACGGCGACGCGCTCTCGATCGGCGGCAACCACCTGATCCACGCGCTGCGCCGCAACGTCAACCTGAAGATCCTGCTGTTCAACAACCGGATCTACGGGCTGACCAAGGGCCAGTACTCGCCCACGTCCGAGGTCGGCAAGATCACCAAGTCGACGCCGGTCGGCTCGGCGGACGCCCCGTTCAACCCGCTGTCGCTGGCGCTCGGCGCCGAGGCCACGTTCGTGGCCCGGACCCTCGACTCGGACCGCAAGCACCTCCAGTCGGTGCTGCGGGCCGCCGCCGAGCACAAGGGCTCCGCGTTCGTGGAGATCTACCAGAACTGCAACATCTTCAACGACGGCGCGTTCGAGCCGTTGAAGGAGCCGGCCACCCGGGACGACTTCCTGATTCGGCTGGAGCACGGGCAGCCGATCACGTTCGGCCGGGACGGGCAGTTCTGCGTCGTTCACCCGCCGGGCGGCTTCGGGCTCGAGGTCCGGGAGACCGCGGGCACTCCGGCGGAGGAGATCGTGGTGCACGATGCGACGGTCGCCGACCCGGCGTACGCGTTCGCGCTGTCCCGGCTGCCCGGGCTCGACCTGCGCAACACCCCGCTCGGGGTGTTCCGCGCGGTGGAGCGCCCCGCCTACGACTCGGTGGTGCAGGAGCAGGTCGCCGCGGCGCGGGCCGGCGTCGACCAGACCCCGGAGCAGCAGCTCTCGGCGCTGCTCGGCAGCGGCGACACCTGGACGATCCTCTGATCCACCCCTGATCCACGTGTGCGAGTGGTGGGCCGTCCCCCCTGCGGCCCACCCCTCGCGTCGTTCCGGACGGGTCAGACGACCGCCCCGGCAGGCACCCACAGCTCGTCGATGGCCCGCTCGGCCGCCGCGAGGCTCGCCTCGTGCATCGGGATCAGCTCGGCCATCGCCGGGTTGACCGGGGCCAGGGTCAGCTCGGCCGAGATGAACCGCGGCTCCAGGCCGGTACGCGACAGTCCGTGCGGCAGCCAGGGCTCGGCGTGGTCCCAACCCTCCCGGGGGGTGCCGGCGCCGTAGCCGCCGCCCCGGGTGCCCACCACGATGAACTCGCGACCGCCGAGCAGACCTTCCCCGGTGTCCGGGTCGAGCGCGATGCCGGGCGCGATCAGGTGGTCGACCCAGGCCTTCACGCTGCTCGGCGGCCCGAAGTTGTAGAGCGGCAGGCCGAGCAGGACCGTGTCGGCGGCCTTCACCTCGGCCACCAGTTCCTCGGTCAGCTGCCAGGACGCGCGCTGCTCCGGGGTGTGCTGGTCTGGCGGCAGCGCCCGGGCGAGGCCGCCGGCGGTGTCGAGGTGCGGCAACGGGTCCCGTCCGAGGTCCCGGTAGGCGACCGTGCCGCCCGGGTGGGCGGCACGCCAGGCCGCGGCCGCGCGGGCGGTGAGCCGCCGGCTGACCGACCGCTCGCCGGTGATGCTCGAGTCGATGTGCAGCAGGTGCGCCATTGATTGCTCCTCCGTAGATCATTTGTGTAGCACCAACTATTTATAGCAGGGCGATGTTCCTCGGTCCGCGTAGACTGGGTCACATGTCAGCCGGGCCCGCCGACGAGTCGGAGCGCCGCTCCGGGCCACTGCTCCAACACCTGGCCCGGCGGATGCTGCTGCGCTCCGAGTCGGCGCTGACGCCGCTCGGGCTCCGCCCCCGGCACCTGGTGGCGCTCACCGTGCTGCGCGACTCGGACGGCATCAGCCAGCAGGGGTTGGCCGGCACGCTCCAGATCGACGGCACCAACGTGGTCGGGCTGCTCAACGACCTGGAGGCGGCCGGCCTGGTCGAACGGCGCCGCTCCCCCGAGGACCGCCGCCGGCACGTGGTGAGCCTGACCGCGACGGGCACGAAGCGGCTCGGTGAGGCCGAGTGCGCGCTTGCCGACGCCGAGGACGACGTGCTCGGCGCGCTGGCGCCCGGCGAGCGGGACCAGCTCTACGACCTGTTGCGCCGAGCCAGCCAGGGCTGCGCGCCGCCGTGCGCCGAGGCGGTCACGGAGAACCCGGACGCCTGCTGAGCTGAAAGGCGGGGCCCCCTCTCAACGCCTCCGGCAGAGGCATGCGCCCCGCTTGGCGAAGCTCACCGGGGTCAGGCCGTGGTGGTCGCCTGCGGCCGGTCGTCGCGGACGTGGACCAGCATGTCGCCGGTCTCGATCACCGAGCCGGCGCGGTCGCTCAACGTGATCACCTTGCCCCGGCGGACCAGCGCGATGACCAGCGAGTCCAGCTCACGCGGCGAGCGGCCCACCTCGCTGCGCTCGGCCGAGCGCATCGCCAGCGCCATGCCCTGCCCCGGGGTGAGCAGGTCCTCCACCACGTCGATCAGCGGCGGGGCCGAGGTGGAGAGGCCGAGCAGCCGACCGGCGGTCGCCGACGAGACGATCACGTGATGCGCCCCGCTCTGCTTGAGCAGCGGCGCGTTCTCCGCCTCCCGGACCGCCGCGATGATCCTGACCTGACCGGCGGTGAGCTGCCGGACGGTCAGCGCCACCAGCACCGAGGCGTCGTCGCTGTCGGTCGCGATGATGACCGCCTTGGCGGTGCGGACGTGCGCCTCCTCCAGCACCGACGAGCGGGTCGCCGAGCCCTCGATCGTCACCAGCCCGTTCGAGGTGGCCTGGCGCAGCGCCGCCGCGCTTCGCTCGACCACCACGATCCTGGACTTGTCCGCCCCGTTCTCCAGCAGCGCGGAGACCGCGCTGCGGCCCTTGGTGCCGTAGCCGCAGATGATGACGTGATTCTTCACGGTTCTCCTCCACCGTGACAGGCGACGGCCGGTCCGGTACTGCTCGGTCAGGACTTCCAGCGTGGTGCCGACCAGGATGATCAGGAAGAGCACCCGGGCGGGGGTGACGAACAGGACGTTGACCAGGCGAGCCGAAGGGCTGGCCGGGGCGATGTCGCCGTAGCCGGTGGTGGAGAGGGAGACCACCACGTAGTAGAAGCAGTCGAGGAGGGTGAGCCCGTCCCCGTTGGCGTCGCGGTAGCCGTCGCGGTCCAGCCAGACCACGAAGACCGTGGCGAGGACCAGCCCCAGGGCGGCGAGCAGGCGCAGACTCAGCGCGCTCAACGGCCCACGCCGTTGCGCGGGAAAATGGATCACCGTCGGTCCCGCTCCGCCACCGTCGCCTGCACGCCCTCAAGATAGCGGGTACGCCACCGGCCGGCCGGCCTGGCCGGGGACCGGCCTCGTGCCACGAGCGGTAAGGATCTCGTCACATCCGTCGACGTCCCGGCGGGTGAGACTCATGACCCACCGATCGTGACGAGGGGGAGTCGGATGCGTACTCGTGCGGCACTGACCACGCTGGCCGTGGTCATGGGGATGGTCCTGTCCGGCGCGCCGCCCGCGCTGGCGGGCCGACCGGCCGAGACGACCCGGCCCACGCGGCCGAAGCCCACCGCCGTCCCGTCGCCGACCGGCACGCCGTCTCCCACCGCGCCGGCGCCGATGCCGACGGCGAAGCGCACCGTCGTCGTGCTGCCGACGCTCGAGGGCCGGGGCAGCACGGCGTACGACGTCGACACGGCCGGGGTGGTGGTCGGGTCGGCGGAGCTGACCAGCGGTTACTGGCACGCGGTGCGCTGGGTGGACGGGCGGATCGAGGACCTGGGCACGCTCGGCGGGCTGAACAGTCAGGCCGAGGCGATCGAGGGTTGACCGGCGGAATCTTCTCCGTCGCGAGCGACACGGCCGGGGACCGGGTGGTCGGCGTCTACCACGTCACCGACAGCTTCGCCGGGCGGCGGGCGTTCGTCCGGACCGGAAACACCGAGATCACCATCGACGCGCCGCCGGGTGCGAGCGCCGCCGCGGTCAACGAGGCCGGTACGGTGGCCGGCACCTACGGCTTCAAGGACTGGACCGATCCTCCGTTCGTCAACCAGGCCTTCGTCTGGCGCAACGGGGTCATCCGGTCGCTCGGCACCCTGGGCGGCCCGACCAGCACCGCGAACGGCATCAACGACCTCGGTCAGGTGGTCGGCACCAGCTGGACCGCGGACGGCCAGTTCGCCGCCTTCTTCTGGGACGGCTCGGCGATGCGCCGGCTGGCCACCAGCTCGGCCTCCCCGACGGCACAGGCCGTGAACGACTCCGGCCTGGTGATCGGCACCGACGGCACCGACGGGCGGGCGATGATCTGGCCTGCACCGACGGCCAGCTCACAGCTGCTGCCGTTGCCGGACGGGTCGGTGGGCAGCGTCGCGATCAACGTCAACGACGCCGGTCTGATCGTCGGCCAGGCCGACTTCGTCTCGCCGAGCTGGCACAGCCGAGCGGTCGTCTGGCGTTGACCGACACCGGCCCGGTCGGTGCCACGGGGCCGACCGGGCCGGTCCACGCCGCCGGAACGGGGCATGATGGGTGGCGTCGGCGAACGGCGAACGCGAGGAGGCCGGCATGTCGTTGCTGCGACGGGTGATCGGCGGGGTGCTGCGGCGGATCCGTCTGCGTCAGGGCCGCACGCTGCGCGAGGTGGCCCAGGTGGCCGGCGTCTCCCTGCCCTACCTCTCCGAGGTCGAGCGCGGCCGAAAGGAGGCATCCTCCGAGGTGCTGGCGGCGATCTGCCGGGCACTCGGCATCCACCTCGCCGACCTGCTGGAGGAGGCGCGCGACGAGCTGCGCCGGGAGCGGCCCACGCCGGTCGGCTCCGGGGTTCCGCTGGCCCGGCTCGACCGGGTGCCCGCCGCCCGCAGCGGCCCGCAACTCCGGGTCGGCCCGCCCCGGCTGCACGCCACCCGCCGCCCGGCCGGCCAGAACACGCCGCATCTCGCCCGTCCGATCACCTGGGCGCCACCGCACGCCACCCGCCCGGTCGGGCCGACCCCGCTGCTCGGGGGCGGGCTGCGCCCGGTGAACCCGTCCCCCACGCCGGTCGGCCCGCCGCTCGGCCACGGCGCGCCGGACCTGCTCGGCACCGGCACCCGGATCTGGCTGATCCCGGCGCCGGCCGCGCGCCCGCGTACCTCACCGACGCTGGCCCGCCGACAGGCCCGGGCCGCCCGACGGCGCCCGGTCGCGGCATAGCGCTCACGGCCGGACGGACGCCGGCCGGGGGCGGCGTAGCTCGCGGGGCGACCGGCCGACGCCGGCCGCGCTCGGACGTAGCGCTCGCACCGGGCCGAACGGACGCCCGGCCGGGCGTGGCGACGGCCGGCGCGGCATCGACCCCGGCTTCTGCCGAGGGCGAATCTGCCCGGGGCAGAAAGCCTGGGCCGGGCGGGTGTGCCCGGCGGACGCTGGAGGCCGCCGGCTCGCCGGGCGGTCCCCCGCCCACCGGCGCTACGGAGGTGGGCGGTCATGAGTGGCATCTGGATGCGGGACGAGGGACAGCCGGCCTTCGGCGACCGGGTCTTCGAGCGGCTGCTCAAAGAGCGGATCATCTTCCTCGGCACCGAGGTCACCGACGAGTCGGCGAACCAGATCTGCGCGCAGATCCTGTTGCTCGCGGCCGAGGACCCGGAACGCGACATCTTCCTCTACATCAACTCGCCCGGCGGCTCGGTCAGCGCCGGCATGGCCGTCTACGACACGATGCGGTACGTGAAGAACGACGTGGCGACGCTGGCGCTCGGGATGGCCGGCTCGATGGGGCAGTTCCTGCTCTGCGCCGGGGCAGCGGGCAAGCGGTTCGCGCTGCCGCACTCGCGGGTCATGATGCACCAGCCTTCCGGCGGGATGGGCGGCACGGCCGCCGACATCACCATTCAGGCCGAGAACATGCTGCACGTGAAGCGCACCATGCAGGAGCTGATCGCCGAGCACAGCGGGCGCACGCTGGAGGAGATCCAACGCGACTGGGACCGGGACCGCTGGTTCACCGCCGAGGAGGCCCGCGAGTACGGCCTGGTCGACCAGGTGCTCTCCCGGGTCGACCAGCTCACGGCCTGAGCGGGTACGGCCCGGACGGCTGCACGCCGGCCGGGCCGCCCGCCCCGGTCAGGGGTAGCTGACCACCGGGCTGGTGCCGTACGAGCCGACCACCGGGGTGCCGGCCTCGTTGATCGTGCGCTCGATCCCGCCGCTGCCGTTCAGGAACACGGTGATCGCGTCGTGGAACCGCACGCCGGCCCGGCGCGGCGCCTCGATCGCCCGGTCGCAGCGGATGTCCACGCCCTGGTTGAAGTAGGCGTAGACGCCCAACCCCCACGCCTCGTGCGTGCGGACGTGCGGGGCCACCTTGTAGGAGGCCCAGCCGTCGCCGGTCGGGCTGCGCCAGGCGGCCTGGCTGGGCGGGTCGTAGGGCAGCTCGCTCTGGTAGAACACGGTCCGGCCGCGCTCGCCGTTCCAGATCGTCTGCCAGCGCTGGTAGTGCTCGACGAAGAGCCCGTACGCGGTCACGTCGTCGCCGTTGACCACCACGCCGGTGGCGGCGGTGTTGACGCTCCAGCCGATGGTGCCCGGGTTGCCGTGGTCGCCCCGCCAGGCCCAGATGTTGTCGATCAGCGTGTGCCGGCTGTTCACCACGAGACTGGTCACCGCCCGCCCGGCGTACGGGCCGCCGATGCGGAAGAAGACGTCCTGGAGTGAGATCGGGTTGCCGGCGTGCGACCGGTGACTGTGCCGCCCGCCCACCTCGACCAGCACCTCGGACTCGACCGGCCCGGCGTCGACGAGTACCCCGGCGATCCGTACCCCGTCGGAGTCCTCGATCCGCAGCGCCGCGTCGCCGGTGACCGGCACGAGGCTGGGCATGCCGAGGCCGAGCACGACGGTGTTCGGCCGGCGGATCCGCAGCGCCCGGTCGAGGCGGTAGACGCCGGGGGTGAGCAGCAGGTGCCGGCCCCGGGCGAGTTCGGTGTTGATCCGCTTCGCCGAGTCGGTGGGCCGGGCGACGAAGAAGTCGGTCAGCGGCAGCGAGGGCGTCGGCGCGCCGCCGGCGCCCCAGGTGGTGCCGGCGGTGTCGCGACGCAGCCGGGGCGTCGCGACCCGCCAGCGGCCCGCGCCGTCGACGAAGAGGTACGGCTTCTCCCGGATCACCGGGCTGGTCGGCAGCGTGGTGTACGGCGGGTCGGGGAAGCCCTGGGCGGGCGCGCCGATCACGCCGGAGAAGACCTGGTTCCACACCCCGTTGGTCCAGTCGCCGCCGAGTTCGCTGTCCCGGGTGAGCCACTGCTGTTGGGAGCCGTTGATGGTGATGCCGTCCACCCTGGAGTCGGCGATGAAGCCGCCGCTGGAGTAGCCGCCGTTGCCGGGCTCCAGCCAGAGGACGCCCTTGACGTGCACCCGGCGCATCGGCGATGCCTGGGAGACGGCCCACTGGTTCGACCAGTCGGTGGGGGTGACGGCGAGGTTCTCCGCCGAGCGCCAGAAGTTGGTCAGCGCGGAGATGCCGGCCGGCGAGTTCGGGTCGGGCTGGCCGACCACCCGGACCGCGCCGTGGATCTCCACGTCGTCCGGGTGGGCGCCGAGGCCGGCGACGGTGGTGTAGTAGCCGAGCCGGGCGTCCACCTCGTAGCGGCCGGGCTTGAACAGCACCGCGTACCGGTCGAGGCCCATCTCGTTGTGCTCCTGAGCGGTGAAGATCCGGTCCAGCGTGGACTGGATCTCCGCGACCGGCGTGCTCGGGTCGTAGACGAAGACGTTGGGGCCGAAGTCGGGCTCGTGTGCGGGCCGGGCGGGTCTCGCCGCCGGGGACGCCACGGCGGCGCCGGCCGGGAGGCCGAGGGCGGTGAGCGAGGCCGCCGAGGCGGTGAGGGTGAGGAAGCGGCGGCGGGAGGGGTCGGGTGATCGCATCTGCCTGCCTGTTCGGTGATGGGACGGAGAGCGCTCTCTGGGCCGTTCCTACCTCATCACCGTCGATCCCACCAGCCTTTCGGGTCCCGGAACCGGGAAGCGGTGTACGAGCTGGGCGGCGCGCCGGTCGACTACACCGACCTGCCGGCGGGCCGCTACGCCGAGGTGCTCGTCGCCGCCGGCCTGCCCGAGGGGTACGCGGCCGTGCTGGCCGACAGCGACCTCGGTCTCGCCCGGGGTGAGCTGGAGGTCGGCGCGCGGCTCCGGTCAGGCGCGCTCGGCGCGCTGCTTCACCAGGTCGTCGACCAGGGTCTCGACGTAGTCGGCGGTCTCCTCCCAGCGGGTCACCGCGACGCTGCGGATGCCCATCGCCTTCACCGGGTAGTCGTTGCCGCCCACGTCGAGCCGGTCCCCCACGAAGAGCACGTTGTCGATCTTCAGATCGAGGTGCTCCAGCAGCTTCCGCATGCCGTACGCCTTGTCCACGCCCTTGCGCGTCACGTCGATCGAGGTCGAGCCGCCGCCGCGGACCTCCAGGTCGGGCAGCTTCGCGGCGACCGCGTCACGCAGCCGCTTCTTCTTGCTCCCGTCCGGGTCCCAGCCGTACTTCTCCGCCGGCGGGGCGGACTGCCCCAGCGCGGAGAAGGTGATCTGGCTGCCCCGGTCCTCGACGATGTCGCCCCAGGTCTTCGCCTCCCACAGCCCGAGCGCCTGCGCCGATTCGGTCAACGCGGTGATCACGCGAGCCTTGTCGGCCTCGCTCAGGTCCTCCGCGTAGACCAACCGCCAGTCGCCGGACGACCAGCGGTAGTAGCGGGTGCCGCAGGTCGGCATCAGGTGCAACCGGCCCCGCTGCTCCTCGGTGAGGTCGAGATGCGCCAGCACCTGCGACTGGAACTGCTCGAACCGGCCACCGGAGATGATCAGGACGTCCACCTCGGTGAGCAGGTGGCCGAGCAGCTCCGCCATCCGACGATCGATCCGGGACTTGGAAATCGCCAGGGTGTCGTCGAGGTCGAACGCCACCACTCGAAGATCGTTCACGAATACCTCATGTGTCGTCGCGGGCCGGCCGGGACTAGCAGGGTACCGGTGTGACCTGGCACCTCTCTGAGCGCCCGGGAACTCGGCCCATTGACGGAGGGTAACAAGTCGACCACGGGCGGCGGCCCGGAAAAGCGATCGACACCCGCGGCCTCGACGCCGATGGTGGGCGGATGCGCCAGGAGCAGATCTGGGACGACGAGGCCGCCCGAGGCTACGACACGCCGGGTACCGGGATGTTCGCGCCGGGGGTGCTCGGCCCCACCGTCGACCGGCTCGCCGCGCTCGCCGGCGCCGGACGGGCCCTGGAGTTCGCCGTCGGCACCGGCCGGGTGGCCGTGCCACTCGCCGAACGCGGCGTACGGGTCAGCGGGATCGAACTCTCCGTACCGATGGTGGAGCGACTGCGGGCGAAGGCCGACGCGGCCACCGTCCCGGTGGTCGTCGGCGACATGGCCGGCGCCACCGTGCCGGGCGAGTTCAGCCTGGTCTACCTGGTCTACAACGCCATCGCGAACCTGCTCAGCCAGGCCGAGCAGGTGGCCTGCTTCCGCAACGCGGCGCGCCACCTCGGCCCGGGCGGCCGGTTCGTGGTCGAGCTGTGGGTGCCGGAGCTGCGCAAGCTGCCCCCGGGCCAGCAGGCGACCGTGTGGCACACCGAGGCCGGCTACATCGGGCTGGACACCTACGACGTGCTGCGGCAGCGGGTCGTGTCGCACCACTTCCGTTTCGGCGACGGCCGCGAGGCGCGGGTCTTCCGCACCCCGCACCGCTACATCTGGCCGTCCGAGCTGGACCTGATGGGCGAGCTGGCCGGCTTCACCCTGGAGAGCCGGCACGCCGACTGGACCGGCGCCGAGTTCACCGAGGAGTCCCGCTCCCACGTGTCGGTCTACCGGCTGACCTAGGCTTTCGTGGGGCGCCTGGAACGCCTCGCTGGCGGCTAGCGTGTACACATGTTCGAGAGCGCGCTCGTCAATCTCTACACGAACGACATCGAGGCCGGCATCCGCTTCTACCGCGACCTGCTCGGCTTCACCGAGACGTTCCGGACGCCCACCGAGGGCGTCCCCGAGCACGTCGAGCTGCGGCTCGGCGGGTTCACCGTCGGGCTCGGCACGGTCGACGCGGCCCGCCGGGCGCACGGCGTGACAGCCGAACCGGGACGCCCCGCCATGGCACTGGTGGTCTGGACGCACGACGTCGACTCGGCCTTCGCGCGGCTGACCGCCGCCGGTGTGCCGGCGGTCCAGCTGCCGCACGACTCCGGCAACGACAACCGCAACGCGCTGGTCCGCGACCCGGACGGCAACCTCGTGGAGATCGTCTCAAAGGTGGCGTGAGCGGCTCGGATGTAGCGAGCCGGCGAACCGCGCCGTCCACCCAGGAGGCCACGGCGTCGTCAGCACGCAGGACACGGTGCTGCTGGGACGCGGGACGTACGACTACTGGGTGGACTACTGGCCCGGCTCCGACGTCGAACCGTTCGCCTCGCTCATCAACGGCACGACCAAGCACGTCGACGCTGGCCCACGACGGGCGCAAGCTGTTCGACCACGACGACACATTGCGCCGGCTGACGCTGCTCGGCGCGCAGTCCACACCTTCCGGACACCTGCTCCTGGGATACCGCGCGCTTCCGGCCTGAGGCGCCGATCGAGGCGGAACGGCAGGCCGGCCTGGTGCCCCCGGCAGGATTCGAACCTGCGACACACGGTTTAGGAATGGAGTTGGGCTCGGCAGGCGCGCTGCCCGCTGACCCGCTGCAACGGTTCACGCGTGCCACACCATCACCAAGATCAGTCCGCGCATAGTCCGTGGCCTCGGCAAGCCCTCGCACCCGACGTCACTGCTCTTCGGTAGCGGGCGCAGGGCTGCTCAGCCAATCGATGAGCGACAGGTACTGCCGGAACTCGTCCGGGATCAGGCCCGGCTGGCAGATCCACTCATCGGCAATACGGTCGGGCTGAGCTTGCCCCGCTGGTCGATGATCCGATGGCTGCCCGCCAAGGTTCCACCCAGTGTCGTTGGTTGCTGCACTTCGCTGCCGTAGCCAGTTGAGCCAGTGCCCTTGCCACTGATAGCCAGACGACCACGCCCGAGGTGTTGCGGCGGACAGTTAGCATCACCGATGGCTAGATCTGGCGCAGCAGACATCACGGCATTAGGGGGCGGAGCTTGTTGTCGTCGATCACGTCTTGGATTCAAGGGATCTGGAACCAGGGAACCGCAAACAAGTTTACGTTGGTTGTCTTGTCGGCCATGCTCTACATTCTCTCGATCAAACTAGCCAAGTTCACCGGAAGTACCGTAGCCGCGTTAACCGCAAGGCGACGCGGACAATACCGAGCGGCTGCACAGAGACGCCTCCTTGATTACAAGCCTCGCCACTTCTTGCCGACGTATTTAGGAGTCCTCGCACTAGGCGGCGTCGGAGCTTGGATTACATACAATGTGATTCTCCGAGTCCTGGATACAAGCAACCAAGCTCAAGCACTTACATCGGCCGCGCAGCTCGAAGTCATCAAGACGTCCCTTACGGTGGTCGCCGGAATCGGCGCAGGAACAGGAATTTACGTCGCATACCGGAAACAGCGAGCCGAAGAAGTCAATGCCGTTCGCGGACAAGACGAGACCTACCATGAACGATTCAGTGAATCGATCCAGAAGCTGAACGATCCCACGAATATTATCCGAAGTTCTAGCTTGTCGGTACTTATCGAACTGGCAACGGTGTGGCGATCGGGTCGACAACGCTGCGTCGATGCGATATGCCAATACCTTCGCCAAGCAGTCCAGCAGGACCTAATGTCTGACCTAGACCATGCTGCCGCGCTTCACCGCGTACTGGAGAGCGCACGCGGACGATACCGCTCGTCTGGATGGGATGGCTCGACTCTGAACCTATCCGGTACACCCATACCTGGCGCCAACCTAACAGGCGTACGCCTTAACGAAGCGACATTCGAAGGCTGCACCTTCACCGGGGCGGCGGATTTCGACCAAGCAATATTTTACGGCAGGGTCTCATTTCGCGACGCTGTTTTCGAGAAGCATGCATCATTCACGAACGCAATATTCCTAGACGAATGCGACTTCCATGGTGCCAAGTTTCTGGGCGGGGCAAATTTCTATGGGGCAATATTTCGCGAGCGAGCATCTTTCGCTCATACGCTCTTTCAGATCCACCACGAGGCGCTACTATTTTGCAATACGCGATTTGGGCGCACAACATTTTTTGAAGCGGTCGATTTCACTAAAACCGCCCTGCATGTTAACCTTTCGAGCGCTCGCACCCTCGCCCATTTGATGTTCTCCGAGGCCGTCTTCATTGGCAATATAGGCCTCGATAGTTCTTCATTCACAATCATATGGATGTCTCATCAGCCGGAAGATTCGACTTCTAGCGACCTAGAAGCTAAGGCTCGCCGGGAGCTAAGTGAAATCAGACAGGCAGTACGACGTAACCTTAAGTGGCGGCGGCCGGATCTCTTCCTGGCGGCTGCAAAGAGAGTCTCAGTCGCCGGACCAAAGGTGGTAGCAGCCCGAGCGGCGGAACATTCGCTTTATGGCTAAAGGCTCAATTTATGCGTTACATCGTTCGCCCCAAGCCTGGTTCGTGCCCTTTCAGCCATCCCATCGGCCTTCGTCCGCACACGATGGAGCAGGTGGGGCCCGCCCGGGGTCAAGGTGGAGCACCCCACCGTCTGAGCGACCTTGACCCGGCAGGCCCCTACCTGCTCGGCTTCGCCCCGGACGCAGGTTGTCGGGATGGCGCCACCATCGTTGCTGGCATTCTGCGTAGGGCGCTGCGGCTGCCCCGAGGACGGCCGGAGGCCGCCCGCAGGGTGGGGCCGCGAGCGCAAAGACTCGCCTTACGCAGGACAGCCCAGCTCACTCCCTGGCACTTGATCGTTTGCGTGTGCGCGGGGTCGCGGAGGGTGGTCGCGCTGTGGGATGGTGCAGCCGTGAGTGGAACCGGGCAGAGAGAGCCGGTGACGGGCGCGCCGGAGAGGCCGGATCAGTGGCACGACTTCCGGCGGGGTGTGGCGCTGCTGTCGATGGTGTTGTTCTTCTTCTGCGTCGTGGCTCTGGGCTTCCTCGTCTACAACGCGGCCACCCGAGACGGTGACGTGCCCTTCGACGGATGGTCGTTCTTCCGTTTCCTGTCGACTGCTCTGCCTCTCGGGGTGGCTGCGGTTGCGGGTCTGGGTGTCTACCGGGCAGGCAGCAATGTCGAGGCGAGGAAGCGGGGTCGGGTCATGGGGCTCGGTCTGCTCGCGGCTGCCGTGCTGCTGGTCGTGACCGGGGTGATCGGGGATGCGGTGTCGTGAGTTTCTCGGTCGAGCCCAGCGCCCTTGAACGCGCGGCCAGTCGGATCAGCGATGCCAGCACCGACGCAAGGGCGGCGAAGGCTTACATCGCCAAGCACACGGACATGCCCTGGTATGGGCAAGGGCTGCTCAACGAGGCATGGCCGGCGCATCAGCGGCTCGTCGACGAGATGAACAAGCGCCTCGGGCACCTAATCGAGTTGTTGGAGCAGTCACGCGACGCCCTGCATCGCACCGCAACCCATTACCGGCACACCGACTCCCGATCGGCCGGGCGCCTCGACGCCACGTACCCCTCCGTCGACCGCGGAGAGGACACCATGGCCGGCGAGAAGCCACCCACGAGGTACTTCCCGTGATCGAGCCAACCGATCTGCTGGTGGAACCCGGCGACCCGGACCCTTCCCTGTCCAAGGGCTTCGCCAACCCGATCGGCATCCTCGACGCCATCTCCATCTCGCACTGGATCAACGAGATCATCAAAGAGGTCGCCGGCTACGACGTCATCGGCACCATCACCGCAGCGTTCGTCGGCGACTGGGAGAGCTTCTACAAAGCCGGCGACGCCTACGGCAACCTCGGACAGAGCCTGCAAGCCCTCGGCGGCAACCTCATCGAAGCCACAACACAGCTCGACGCCCAGTGGGACGGCCACGCCGCTGACGCCGCGTTCGTCTACTTCCGCAAACTCGCCGCAGCCACCTCCCAGCAGAACATCGTCCTGGCCCAGGTTCAGGAGAAGTACCACGAGGCCGCCCGCGCCATCTGGCTGCTCGCGGACATGATCGGCGGCCTCATCAAGATGATCATCGACAAGGCCATCATCATCGGCGTCAGCACCGCAGCCGGCACTGCCCTGCTCGAAACCGGCGCCGGAGCAGTCGTCGGCTACGGCGTCGCCGCCTGGCAAGCCATGGAACTGGTCAAGAAGGTCAACGACGCCGCCACCAAAATCCAAGCCGGCGGCACGCTCATCCTCGGGTTCTTCAGCTTCCTCAAGGCCCTCGCCGACCAGGGCGGCGACCTCACGAAGATCCAGCTACCCGATCAGCCCTACATGAGCCCGGTGACACCATGACCCATCCAGACGCCGACCCCGAGCGGCAGTTCCTCGACCTGGCCGCAGGCAGCAGCGGCCTCGCCAAGATCATCCACGCCAGCCTCGAACGGCTACGCGACGGAGCGGCCGGCGCCGACCTCCAGGAGATGGCCCGCGACGTCCTCGCCGGCCACACCAACCTACGTCAGATCGCCGCCACCGACGCCTACGGGCCAACGCTCCTCGACCAATTCCACCGCTTCAAAGAGTGGGAAGCAAACCTCGACCCCGACGAGCGCCGGCGCCTGGCAGACGAGGCCACCGCAGTAGCGCACGACATCGACGGGACAGCCGACTAACGACCTCGCGTGCAACCCGCTGCCGACTCGCTTGCTCCTCTTCACGCCTAGCCCCTACCTTGCGAAGATCAAGCTTACTGTTGGCCGTCGTCGGTGACTGCTGCTGACCTGCTCGCCCTGTCGCTAGCCGTCAGCCTCGGGCTGGGTCCGTCGACCGGCTTGGCTGTACGGATGGCTGCACAGCCGCCGACCTCGTCGGGTGTGAATGTTGATCTCGTTGACCACGACGCGCTACCCGGTGTCATCTTGTGCCGCTGCGCACGTCTGCCCAACCAGCGATAATCCCCTTTCAGTAAGCCGAGCCGAAGCTGTTGTTGACTTTCTGCTGACGCAACGGCCGCCTCAGTTCGGTTAAACTTCCGCGGCGGCCCGAGTGCCAGAACACGGCCTTGGCCGCACTTGCGATCATCCAATAATCTTCTTAATGACCGCCGGAATGTCAATCTGACCGAGAAAAGCTAGGGCAATAATAGCAATAACCACTCCCACTTGCAGCACCACTTGAACCGATCGACCAGTCGGCTCGACGCCACGTCCAATACTCCCGAATACTTGGCGAACTCGCGCAAACCTACGATGGCGGCGAGGAAAGTTGTTGATACCGTCTTCATCGTAAACCTGCCACCGGTCCAAAGCGTCTTCATATATGCGCGACGGCGGCTTATCCAATAGAAGGACACAGACAAGGCCCATCGAGTGACGGACATCAGGAGCGAACGGCTCTAGCAGAGATTGCTTCGATCCCGCATAAGATCGAAAGTATTGCGCTCCGCCAAAGAAGAGAGAAGCGACTGCGGAGGTGGTCTCCGTAGTTAGCCGAGCTTCGGCACGACTGGCACAGCGGTCGAGGGCGACTGCGAGCCTAACCATAGCCTCACGTTGGCCACCACACGGATCTGGCGGCGAGAAGCTCTCGATAGAAGTTGAAAGAACAGCACCACGCAGGACTCGGAGGGCAACGACTTGCGGTGTGAACCTACGCACGAGGCGGTGAACCGTGAACGCAAAGGCCCAACCTACGATTACACCAGAGGCGACCGCCGCCATGATGGGGTACGCCTTCCGCTCCATCTCGGGTACACCGTCGAACTTTGTGCCAGCAGCAGCGATTGAATCGTAAGTTGCGAGCACGCAAGCGAAGGTCAGCGCAGCGCCATGAAAGTCAACAGCGATTGTATTTGCAATCTGCGCCCCGAAGGCCCACTGACTCTTGTCTGCATCTTCCCCAAGGAAATCACGCCGAACCTCTATCCAATCGACGATCATTGGGTACCTAATTTTTATCATGAACCAAGCCCACGGGGCTAGAGAAATAGGGAATATGAGCCAGTACCAAAAAAACGTTGGTAGCACAAGCTTGGACATCCATTCTTCGACCAACCAGGCACCCAAGCTCAACCACGCTAACCAACCTGCGGCCGCGAATGCCCCCGACCACTTTGCCCTGGCCGGAAGGGCGAGTAGGAACTTTGCAGCGGAAGGATGCCGGTAGAATATTCGATGGTGTTTCAGTAAACGCCTTAACGCGACAACTAGCTGGACCTTGCCTCCTGACGTAGCGACGCTTGCCCAGACTACGAGCGCGACGTGGACCAAAGCGACGCGACCGGCCAAAACAGCTAGATCATCGAAGGCCATCCAGATTTTCTAGCATTAGATGTCGCCTAGGTCGATAGTCAACCCTGTCGGACATCCGAACGAAGAGCTAACGCTGACACCTTCGCTTCGTCATCCCGTCTTGCCGCCGACCCACACACCGTGGAGTGGGCCAGGGCCAGGGTGACAAGGTGGAGCGCCCTACCGGACGAGTCTCAATGACAGCTGTCAAGCGCGGGCGCCGGCGGCCGGGGGCGGCCTTCGGATTAGAAGAAGCTCGCGGATGACTGCTCGGGTGGCTGTGCACCTGGTCAGCCCGTCCGTCGTTGTCGGATGGTGTCGGCGTCAGCCCGTGGTCTTGGCTGTACGACTGGCTGTACAGCCACACGGGTTAGGAAGTGTGGACACGTGCGGAGTCCACTCGGCAGTGACCTGGCCTGGCGGCCTGCGCCGCCGCGCTTGCTGCCACGTCCAGGAGTTGACCGCCGTTGACCCTCGGCACCCGTTGCCATCGGGCACGGAACGGGCACGCACCGCTCCCCTGCTTTGCAAAGATCAAGACTGCTGTCGGCCGGCGTCGGCTACTGCCGCTGGCCTGCTCGCCGTGTCGCCCTTCGCCGGTCTCCGACTGTTTCTGTCTGCGGGCTTGGCTGTACAGATGGCTGTACAGCCAAGCCGGCGACTGATGGCACCTGGCGGTTGCCTAGTCCTTACCTTGTCCCTGCTGGGCCGCTGCCTCGCGGATTGCCTGAGCCACTTCCAAGAGAGCGAAGGCGATGGCAGCCAAGCCCTCGCCGATCGCATCGGTCTGCTCATCCGGGCTCGTCCGGCCGGAAGCTCGCTCGGCGTATGTCTCCGCAGCGTGTTCGTACATGTATCCGCCTCCTCACAGGGTTAAGTCGCCATCCTCCATCAATCTCCCCGCCACGGGAACTACCTAAGGTGCGGCCATCTCCTACGGTGTAGGCCATGCTCCTCGCCGCATCGGAAGCCCAAGGACAGCCGCTCTGGGTCGTGTTTGCTGTAGCCGCAGTTCCCGCAGTTGCAGCGGTAATTTCCGCGATCGTTGCCGCCCGATACGCCAAGTCATCTAAGGCGAACGAGATCGAGGCTCAGCGCCTACGGGATCTCGAGTCCCGCATTTCCGACCGGAAGTATGAAACATACAAGCCGATGATCGCGCTGTTTGGCGACGTGCTGAATAAGGAGAAGCGGGCGCAGGTCATGGGCCAGCAAGACCTGGTCAACGGTCTGCACGAATTCGCTACTTGGGCGAGCATCTACGCATCGGACGACGCACTCCGGGCGTACCGCAACATGGTGCAGGCTTCTTTCAATGACGCCCCTGGCCCCATCGTCTTGCGCCTCTACTGCGACTTCGTCTTGGCTGCGCGACGCGACATCGGACATTCAGAAACGACCACTACGGTCGAGGAGGTCCTTGCGCTCCGAGTCAAGGACCTCTACGAGACTGACGGTGTCCGATGGATTGTCAGGGAACCCTTCGAGGAAGTGTGCAGGCGGGTCAACTGGTCGCCGCCGTGGCTGTGAACGGCAAGAGCGGATAAGAGCGGATCTCCTCGTCGGGCAGGCGTAGACCGTCCAGCCTCCCCGGACGGGGACAAGGTGGAGCGCCCTACCGGACGAACGACCTTGTCCCCGTCCGGGGAGGCTGGTAGCCCTTGTGGTGCCCGGCGAGGTGATCGGCGGCGGCATCTCTGAGGAGGGCCGGGGTTCGGGGCGGAGCCCCGAGGTCTTCAAGATCTGGCAATCCCGAAGCGTGGCCGGCGCGCCAGCCGATGCCGGCGCTTGCGCCGCCAGCAGGCCGAGCGCGGCCGGCGCGGCCCGCTTGCGGGCCGCCTTGATCATGAAGAGAGTGTTTCGGCAATCGTGTTCGGTGGCCCCGTGTTCGGTGGCCCCGTTCGGTGACCCCGTATCGTCCCGGTCGACGGCTTGCCGTGCATCACGGGCACAGGTTCGCCCGGACGTGCACCCCGCACCATGCCGGCAGGTCGACGGACCAGACCCGCCACCCGCCGCGATCCTTGCGTAGCTCCCACCGCCACGGATGCGCGGTACCGGCAAGGATCTGCGCGTCATCCCACCAGACCGCGCGTACCTGCTCGGTCACCGTGGCCCGGTCGTCGGCTTGGTGCTCGATTGCGCTCGGCCCCACGCTCTCCAGCTTCGAGGGCTCTCGGCCGGCGCCGGTCATCTCGGCCCGGTAGTCCCGCCACTGCTGCCGCAGCTCGTCATGACGCTCGCCAGCCAGCACCCGCGACAACCCCAGATCCTCACCGGCGCTGAGCTTCAACAGCCACACCCGGGCCGCGGCCTCCGGTGTCGGCTCGCCCCGCTCTGCCTCCAACTGCTTGCGCACGGCCCACGAGGCCGGCACCGCAACGAGGCCGGCGCAACTGATCACCACCAACGCCAACAGCACCCAGGGCCACCGCCGGGGACTTCCAGCTTGTCGGACGCTGCGCAATCGCCATCCGTGTATAACCTCCCCCAAGATCATTCATGTGAGTCTACGAGATGACCTTGGAGGACTCTTCGGTCCGTACTGCGAGAACTGGAAGCGGCTTCGCTATCCGCATGCCTGCCGAAGTCGCTCGACTGCCGCAAAGATCTGTTGCTCGGGTCCCGGCCGACTTGGACGCCACTCAGCGAGTACGGGACGAACCGCGCCGACGATCGCGGCCAAACTTTCCAACGTCGCGGGCTCGGGTAGCACGCTGAGCGCGGTGACAGCGTCCGCCGTCACCGCGTACCGGTGCGCGTTCGTTGGTGTCTCCTGCCAATCGGGGGCGTGCCGCCACTCCTGGACACGTTCGTACACCTCGGCTGCGGCGGCGCGGATGCGGGCCGCGTGCTCCTGCGGTGTGAGGGTGGTGTCGGCGTAACGGCGGTCGGCGGGTTCCTGCGGCGGCGTGTCGGCGTCGCGCATGCCGGCGATCGTACCGGCGCCATGATCCGGCCGGCGTTTGCCGTCAAGCCGCCGGCCGTTGGTCAGCCGGCGTTGGTGGCCCACTCCTGGGCAAGGATGGAGTAGAGCAGGGAGTCACGCCAACCGCCGTTGGTGAAGACGTGGTCGCGTAGTCGGCCTTCGTACTGCATGCCGAGGCGTTTGGCTACGGCTACGGAGGACGCGTTGTCAGGGCCGATGGCGGCAGTGATCCGGTGGAGGCCCAACTCCTGGAAGCCGTAGTTGGTGATGGTGCGGGCGGCGTCGGTGGCATAGCCGTGGCCCCAGTGGTCGGCCCCGATCGCGTACCCGAGCTTGGCGGCCTTGTGCCCCGTGAGGCCCAGTCGCGCGAAGCCGATCATCCGGTCCGTGGCGTCGACAGCGGCAAGGTAGTACTCGGTGCGCGGGGTGAGCTGGGCGCGTTCGATGGCGCCCTCGACCATGGCGACTGCGGCGGCCTGGTCCCGGCTGTCGAACGAGAGCCACTGAGTGACGCGGTCGTCTCCGACGATGGCCCAAGCGTCGGCCGCGTCATCGGGGCGCATGTCGCGCAGGGTGATGACGCGGCCGGGGATGGTGATCGGCTCCATGCCCCGATCGTTCCCTATCGAGGAAGGGCGTTGGCCGGGGTGTGGGTGAAGTGCTCGATGCCGTCGACGAGTTCGCGGGCGTCGTTGGCGTGGCCGGCGCGGGTGATGGCCTGGTGGACCCGGCGCACCGAGTGAACGATGCCGTTGATGCGCTGATCAGCGGGCAGGTCGAGCACGGGCGCCAGGGCGTCGGCGGCGGCGTCCAGGTCCCCGCCGGCTACGCGGGCGATGGCGAGGTTGGCGTGCGAGCCGGCCTGGTCACCGAAGGCCCATGCGGGGTCGTTGGGGTCGGCGTACGCCTGGGTGGCGCGCAGGGCGTATCGCTCGGTGTTGGTGGCCTCACCGGGGAGCCAGGCGAGCGCATCGCTGGCGTAGTAGAGGGTGCGGGGCTGGTTGAAGGTGCAGATGCCGCCCATCTCGTCCATCTCGTCGGGGCGCACCCGGGACCAGGCGTCCTCGGCCTCGGTGATGGCGGCCTTGGCCTGCTCGGCGTTGCCCAGAGCGGCGTACGCGCGGGCGGCGCTGGCGGGCAGCCAGACGGCGGAGGTGCCGCCGGCCTGGGTGGCGTACTCGCGGCCGGCTTCGGCGTAGCGGACCGCCTCGGCGTAGCGGCCGGCCCAGTAGGCGACGAGAGATTGCAGGCCGCGCAGCCACGCCTGAAGTCCGGGATGGCCGGCCTGCTCGGCGCAGAGAACCGCGGTGCGGGCCTGAAGCATGGCCGAGTGGGGGTCGGCCATGTCGTGGGAGACCTTGGCGAGCAGACCGCTGGTGATGCCGGCGAGGAAGTGCAGGTCCCTGGACTGGTTCGGGGCCTGGCGGCGCTCCAGGAGGGTGAACAGGGTGTCCTGTGTCTCGGCCAGGTCGGGCAGCACGTGGCTGACGGGACGCTGCGGGTAGGCGAGCGCCAGGCGCTGCACGTCCTCGGCGAGCTGTTCGATGGCGGCCGGGCTGGTGGACTCGGCGGCGAGCATGGCGTACTGGCGGGCGCGTTGTGCGGCCATGGCGAGGAGGTTCCTTTCCGGGCCGGCGCCGGCGGGGTCGACAAGGAGGTGTCGCTCCGGCGCAGGGGTCAATTGGTGGGGAGCCCAGGGGCGCTGCAGTTCTTCGATGGGCCTGCTGAACATGACCTGTAGCGCCCGCCGGGTGGCGGGGGTTGATGAGGCCAGGTCGCGTTCGCCGCGTGCCAACCGCCCGAGGTGCCGGGCGCTGATCGCCGCCCGGGGGTCCATCCGGGAGAACTCGTCGGCCAGTTCCTCGTATGTGCGGTCGCTTTGCTGGATCAGGTGCTCCAGCACGGTGCGAGGTTCGCGGCGTTCTCGTGCCATCCGTCTACGCCTTCCTGATGGGCTGTCTCCACGCTCGCCCGGGTGAGGTCCTTCCGGCAATGCAGGTCCTCGTGGTGTCCGCTCGATGTCCGCCAGAGGTGCCCCTACGGGTCCTCGATCGGTCCCGTAGGTCCCGTGCAATCTCTCCTACATGGACGGCTCACCCACCGCAATTGTGCATGTGCATCCCGTCGATGCACATGGGCAGCAGCGCCGACGCGGACACCGGGAGGTGAGTTCAGCGAAAAGGGGCGCTGAGCAAACCGGGGTTCGGGTCGTGCGGTGTGTGGATGGGTCGCGCCCGCAGCGAGGGCCGTATCGGTCCTCGTCGGCCGCGCCGGCTGCGTGTCCCGCGTGCGAGGGGCGGGGCTGGAAGATGGCCAGCCCTCGGCGCTCGCTCCGGGCACCCGGTGACCCGAACCGGCTGCAACGGCGTGACTGCCCCGACTGCGCAGGCACCGGCGCCCAAGGGCAGTGGGCGGGGCTGGCGGTCGTCTGACAGCGACGACCGCCAGCTCTCCGATGTTCACGCGGCGTTCCGCCGTGTCCTGAGTTGGCCCGGGGCGGGTGCTGGTGGAAGCGCGGTGTCGGCCGTGCTCGGAAGCCCGCCCGCCTCGGTGCCCCGGTCAGCCGAGGCGTGGAAGGCGGACGGTCATGGTTCCGAAGCCGGGAGACGTGCTCTACGTCAATGGGCGCGCGTCGGTGCAGTTCGGCGGCGACAGAGCCTTGATCTTCCGAGTCATCAAGATCTCCGGCGAACTGGCCCACCACGACTGGATTTGGCTGATCGGCTACGTCCTCGACAAGGCGGGCAATGCCCTGGCCCGTCGGGAGATCTTCGTGCAGAAGGCGGGCCTTTATCGGGCCGACCCGCCGCGGGCCGTGGTCCGCCAACCACGCCGGAAGCCAGCAGCTCCTACGCCGGCCAGCAACGGCCCAAGGCAGGCAACACGCGCGACGACTTGATGGGAGAGTTCGATGCCAGTGGGAGTCTTTCGAGTGGCCTCGCGGCTCGCGCCGATGGTCCCGGACCAGGTGCGCCGACAGCGGTTCCGGCGTACCGGGTTCGGCCGGCGTGGGCTCGTCGAGGCACACGTCTACGCGTTCCTGCATCGCGTCGTCGACGAGCTGATAGCCAGAGACGCGGTCGAGGCGAGCCTCCGGGAAGAAAATGCCCGGCTGAAGAGCGCCCTGCGGGACTGGCAGGGCGGCTTCGCACCGAGGCCGGGTCGGGTGGATGGCAGCGCATGGACAGGGGATCAGCAGCGCAGATAGCCTGTTGACAACTTGAGTTGTCGTCTGGAGTGAAACGGTGCCGATCGAGGTTGCGCCGCCGAAGTACGTGGTGATCGTCAACGCAGTGCAACAGCGCATCGATGACGGCACCTACCCGCCGGGTGCGATGCTGCCCAGCGAGACCGAACTCATCCGCGAGTTCGGCGCGTCCCGGCCCGTCGTGGTCCGGGCCCTGGACCTCCTGCGGCAGGACGGCTGGATCGAGAGCCGCCAGGGCAAGGGCCGGTTCGTCCTGGGCCGTCCGGGCGGTACCGACCAGCGATCACGTGAACGGCGCTATGGCCTGCTCGACGACGACGAGCGGGCCGGGTCGACGCTGCTGGCCGCCGGCACCGTTCCCGCTCCCCCACGAGCCGCTGCCGCCCTCGGCGTGAAACCGGGGACTCCGGTCGTGGCACGTCGGCGTCTCATCACCGTTGATGACGTCGGCCCGGTGGAACTGGGTACGGCGTTCCTGCCCGTCGAGCTGGCCGATGGAACCGGCGTGGGCTCCCAGGACGTCATGCCGGAGGGCCTGCTCAGGCACGTCGCCTCCCGCAAGCGCCTCAAGCTCGACCATGTGACCGAACGCATCTCGGCGCGGCTGCCCAGCGCCGAGGAAGCCGGGCTGTTGCAGGTCCGCGAGAGCGATCCGGTGCTGACCGTGCTCCTGGTCATCTGCGACCGGAGCGCCACGCCGCTTCTGGCGGTGGACGTGCTCCTTCCTGCCGCCCGGCACGATCTCGAAGACGTCTACCCGCTCGACTGACCAAAGTGGATTAGCCACTTGACAAGTCAAGTTGGCACTCTTTACCTTCGATCCAACTTAACAAGTCAACTAGTCGAGTTGTCTTGTGGACTTGGAGGTCTCGTCGTGGTTCCGATGACGTTGAAGGTGCCGGTCCCGTCCGAGTACGTCTTTCCCGCCGGGGCGCTCTGCCTGGGCGTCTCGCCGCAGATCGACTTCGAGCGGCGTGCGGAGGCGGACAACCAGGCGCGGGACAAGGACACCGGTGAGCGGGTCTGGGTGGTGCGGGTGATGGACCTGGATCCGGAGGCCGGGAAGTTCGGCCGGTCGACCGAGGTGAAGGTCAAGGTGGTTGCCTGCCAGCAGCCGGTCCCGCCGCCGTCGACCGTGCCGGGCTATCCGCCGGCGGTGGAGTTCGAGGGCCTGACCCTGACCCCGTATGTGGATTCGCAGCGGTGCAAGCCGGGTCGTTCCTCGGGTGACTGCCGTTCCCGCATGGCGTATTCGCTGCGGGCTACCTCGATCCGTCCGGCGTCGGTGGTGCCGGGTTCGGTGGCGGCCTGACGGCTGCCGCTTTGTGCGCGCGGGGCGGGTCGTTTCCCCGCCAAGAGTCCCGACCCGTCCCGCGCTCTGCCATCCCTCATCTGGTGAAGGAGGGCGTGATGCCCACCGTAATTCCCCCTGCCCTGATCATCGTTGTGCCCCTGCTCCTCGGCGCGGCCCTGACCCTCTTGCGCACCCGCCTGACTGGTCTGCGTCACGCCTACTGGGAGATGGACGCCTTCCTCCGGTCGGTCCTGCGCCTGCCGCCGGCTTCCGCCCGGGTGTGCGCGATCCGCTGCCCTCGTTGCTGCCGGTGGGTGAAGCCGCGCCGGTTCGATCTACGCCGCATGTCGTGTCACTCGTGCATCTCGACGCTGGGGCGCTCGGCTCGCGGTGGTGACCTGTGCCTCTGATCAACGTCATTCCCGGGGACAAGATCCCCATGGCGCCGATGAACGTGCGCCTTCCCGCGTGGCGGGTTCCGGGTTGGCTGCTGGTGTCGTGGTGGCTGGCCCGGGGCCTGTTCCGGCTCACGGTTCTGGCGGTCCGGTACTGGTGGCTGACTGCCCCGGCTGCGCTGGCTCTGTGGATCCGGGTGGAGTTCGGCGGCCTGGTCCTGGCCGGCGTCGCCCTCACTCTTGCCGCCGGCTGTGTGGGGTGGTGGCGGTGGCATCCGTCGTCGTGGCTGCGCTTCGGCTGGTACCCGCTCGTCAGCCGCGTCCGCGCACTGTTCGTCTACCGGCGGCGGTGGGCATCGGTGATGGCCACGTGCGGTCTGGCGACCGCGTTCGCCGGCGACCGATATGTGCCGCAGCTCCTGCGCGTGCGCTGTGACCGGTTCGGCGATGAGCTGACCGTCCGGCTGCTGCCGGGGCAGATCCCGGACGACTGGGGGCAGGCCGCGGAACGCCTCGCCTACGCCTTCCGCCGCCGCAGCGGGCAGGCCCGCTCCACAGACCGGCCCGATCGGGTGGTGGTGCGCCTCGTGCGCCGTGACCCCCTCGCCGCCGTCGTGGCGCCGCTTCCGGTCGCCGACGTGCCGGATCTGGGCGGGCTGACGCTCGGCGTCGACGAGGACGGCCAGCCGTATCGGCTGCGGCTAGCCGGCTCGCATGTCCTGATCGCGGGAGCGACGGGGTCGGGCAAGGGATCGGTGCTGTGGTCGCTGCTGCGCTCCCTGGCCGGCGGCATCCGCTCCGGCCTGGTGGAGGTGTGGGCGTTCGACCCGAAGGGCGGGATGGAGTTGGCGGCCGGGGTGCCGCTGTTCACCCGGTTCGCCTACGACGACCCCGACAGCATGGCCGGCGTCCTCGAAGAAGCCGTCAAGCGCATGCGCCTGCGCGCGGCACGGCTGCGCGGGGTGACCCGCCAGCACGTGCCAACGCCGGAGGATCCGTTGCTCGTCCTGGTCGTCGACGAACTGGCCGCGCTCACCGCGTACATCACGGATCGGAAGGTCCGCGACCGGATCAAGGAATCACTTGGGCTGCTCCTGTCGCAAGGCCGGGCGGTGGGTGTGCACGTGGTCGCCGCGTTGCAGGACCCGCGTAAGGACGTGCTGCCGTTCCGCGACCTGTTCCCCACCCGCATCGGGCTGCGACTGACCGAGCCCGAGCAGGTGGACATGGTCCTCGGCGACGCCGCCCGCGACCGAGGCGCGCTCTGCGACCGCATCCCCGAATCCATGCCGGGGGTGGGGTTCGTGGTCCTCGACGGCGTCCGCGAACCCGTCCGGGTCCGCTTCGCCTACCTCACCGACGACGACATCCGCCAACTCGGCCGCGACTACCGCCGCCTCTGCGACACCGAGCAGGAGGTGACCCGGTGAAGGCTGACACCGAGCGTGTGGAAGGGCTGGCCCTGGTGCTCGTCGTCCTCACCGTCGGCGGGCTGGCCGGGGCCGCGTCGTTCACGCACGTGCACGACTGGACCATGGCCAACTCGCCGGCCGGTACCGGGGACTGGTTCGGCTGGGCCAACGCCGCCATCTCCGAACTGCTGCCGTTCGCGGCGCTGCTGACCATCCGGCGACGCCGCCGCACCGGCGGTCCGGTCGGATATCCGCTGTTCCTGCTCGTCTGCGCCGTCGCCCTGTCCCTCGCAGCCCAACTCGCCGTGGCGAAGCCGAGCCCGTCCGGATGGCTGCTGTCAGCCGTGCCCGCGCTGGCGTTCCTCGGCCTGTCCAAGCTCGTCTTCTCCGCCACCCCGCCGGCGCCCGTCGAACCGACCGGCGACCGGGGCGAAGTGCCACCCGGCTACGACCCGACCGAGGATCACCGGCCCGTCGTGGTCGACGCCGTCGACGAGGACCAGGCGGTCACCGTCGCACCGGCCCGCCCGGCGGCGGTAGCGGTGCAGCGGCCCGGACTGGTGCCCGTCCCCGCAGCGGCGTTCACGGCCCGCAACGGCACGCCGTTTGGCGCGGAGCGTGACCAGTGACCCAACTTCCCCTCATCTCCGAGTCTCCGACAGAGGTGCAGCCGCGGCCCGGATCACGCGCCGACCGGATGCGTAAGCCCCTGGCCAAGGACGCGCTCAAGCAGCTCGCCGAGTCGCACGGCGTCTGCGTTCGCCCCCTGGCGCTGCGTCGCACCGACACCGTCACCGGCCTGACCGAGGTGGTGGAGGTGCCGTGCGGGGCGACGCTGGCCGTGAAGTGCAAGCCGTGTGCGGAGAAGGGCCGGCGGCTGCGCATCCAGCAGATCCGGGAGGGCTGGCACCTCGCCGACGAACCCGCCGTCCGACCCGACAAGCCCGGTGAGGACGCCCTCGCCCTCGTCCGGGTCCGGGCGCACCTGGAGTTCGAACGCGAAGCCGTCCAGTACCAGCAGATGACCCCGGATAAGCGGGCCGCGCAGGTGGCCGAGATCGACGCCGCCATCGCCGAACTGGACGAAGCCCTCGGCGAAACCAGCCTGCGCGGGCACCTCACGCCGAAGGAGCGCGACGAGCGACCCCGCCGCAAGCGGTCCACCCGACGGCGTCAAGACTCGCCGGACCTGCCTCGGCTGCCCGTTGACCCCCGCACGGTGGGCCGGGCCTACTCGGGCCGGACGGGCAAGACGTACCGGCCGTCGATGCTGGTCACGCTGACGCTCGACTCGCACGGGCCGGTG
Source organism: Micromonospora sp. NPDC049282 (assembly GCF_043197045.1). Taxonomy (NCBI): domain Bacteria; kingdom Bacillati; phylum Actinomycetota; class Actinomycetes; order Micromonosporales; family Micromonosporaceae; genus Micromonospora; species Micromonospora sp. NPDC049282. The sequence goes on along the minus strand of NZ_JBICSL010000003.1, from coordinate 307,861 downwards.
CACTCCCACCTCCGCCGCGGCGCCTATATCGCGCCGTGTGAGTGCGGCACCCGACACGGCCCGCACGACGACGTGCTCGGCACCCCGGTTGACCCGGCCGGCTACGACTACCGGCGTGCGGCGTTGGATGCGATCCACTTCGCCCGGGTCCTCGACCGGTGGTGGCAGAACGTCCGCCGCGCCGCCGGCTGGAACGTCCAATACGCCGGCGCCGTCGAGCTGCAACGCCGCCTCGCCCCACACGCCCACTTCGCCATCCGCGGCACCCTCCCACGCCGGCTGCTCAAGCAGATCGCCGCCGCCACCTACCACCAAGTCTGGTGGCCACCCTTCAACGAACCCGCCTATCGGGTGGACAAGCCGCCGGTCTGGGACGTCGACCGACAGGCATACGTCGACCCGAAGACCCGCGAGCCGCTGCCCACCTGGGGCGAGGCCCTCGACGCCCTGGAGGAACCCGACAGCCGCCCCGTCTACGTCGCCCGCCTCGGCCGCATCGACGCCCGCGGCATCGACCAAGGCACCAAGGACGCCGAACGGTCCATCCGCTACGTCACCAAGTACGTCACCAAGGACCTCACCGACCAGGCCAAGCCCCGCTCAGACCCGCAGAAGGCGCACTTCGACCGGCTCCACGCCGAACTGGCCGTCCTGCCGTGCTCGCCCACGTGCGCCAACTGGCTGCTCTACGGCGTCCAGCCCGACGGCGTCAAGGCCGGCTTGACCCCGGGCCGGTGCACCGGGAAGGTCCACCAACGCTCCACCCTCGGCTTCACCGGCCGCCGCGTCCTCGTCTCCCGCCAGTGGTCCGGCAAGACCTTGGCCGATCACCGCGCCGACAACCGGGCATGGGTGCGCGCCATCCTCGCCGGCGGCATGGCCGACACCGAGGAGCACGACCAGACGGCCGACGACGCGGACGGGTCCAAGCGCTACCGGTTCGAACTCGCCCGCCCCGAAGACCCCGACGTGCCGCCCCTGGAGCACCGACTCCTGCGCGCGGTATCCGCCCGCATCCGATGGCGCACAGACCTTGACACCGCGCGCCTACGAACAGGCGCCGCATCGGCAATCACGGCTTCCCTCTCCCTCGCTGCTTGATGATCTGGAGGACAGAACCCCTCATGGAAAGTGAGCTGTTGACCGTTCCCGAAGTCCTCACTGTGCTCAACGGCGTGTCGCGACGAACCTTCTACCGCTGGCGTGAACTGGGCACCGCCCCGGAGTGCATCAAGCTGCCCAACGGTGAGCTGCGCATCGAGCGGCGAGACCTGCGGGCCTGGCTGGAGAAGCACCGGGAGGCGGCGTGAAATCGCGGTCCGTGCGGGTCTGGCACATTCGCGTCAACCAGGGCGTCAGTAAGAAAAAGACGTACACCGTGCGTTGGATCGTCGGCGGACGGGAGAAGTCGCGGAACTTCGCCACCCGGGCATTGGCGGACAACCACCGGTCAGACCTGATGCAAGCGATCAACCGAGGCGAAGCGTTCGATGTCACCACCGGCCTGCCTGGCTCGATGATTCAGCACAAGGGCGCGGTGTCGTGGCTGGAGTTCATGCAGTCGTACATCGACATGAAGTGGCCTGGCTCGGCGGCGAAGTCCCGGGGGAGCATCGTCGATGCGTTGGTGACGGTGACTCCGGCACTGGTGCGCAATCAGGCGGGGCGCCCCTCGGCGGACGAACTGCGGCGGGTGCTGCGCGATCACCTGCTGCCGCCGGGTCTTCGACAGTCGGAAGTGCCTGCGGAGCTGGGCCCTACGTTGCGATGGCTGCGACAAGCCTCGCTGCCGATGAGCGAGGTAGGCGAGCCCGCGGTCATACGCGCCGCGCTCGACGCCCTGACGCTACGCCTCGACGGGCGGCCGGCGGCGCCGACGACGGTGCGCCGAAAGCGATCGGTCTTCTACAACGTGCTTCAGTACGCCGTCGAGCTAGAGGCGTTGGAGTTCAACCCGATCGACAAGATCCGGGTACGAGCACAGCGGGCGAAAATCGCCGAGTCGGTCGATCGACGAGTGGTGGTCAATAGCCGTCAGGCCCGGGAGCTGCTGACGGCCGTGTCCTACGTCGGCGAGCGGGGGCGGGTCGGCCGCGGCGAGCGCCTGGTTGCGTTCTTCGCATGTCTATACCTCGCGGCGCTGCGACCGAGTGAAGCGTTGGCGCTGCGCGAGCAGGACTGCCACCTTCCGACGATCGGGTGGGGCCGACTAACTCTGGTCGACAACCGGCCGCAGGCGGGCAAGCGGTGGACCGACAGCGGCGAGGTCCACGACCGGCGTGGATTGAAGCACCGGGCAGCGTCGGAGTCCCGCGCTGTGCCGATCCCGCCAGAGCTGGTGTGCGTTCTGCGACACCACATCGACCGCTTCGGCGTCGCCGATGATGGCCGGCTGTTCCGCAGTAGCAAAGGCAATGTGGTTGCCGCGTCGACGTACTCGCGGCTCTGGAAGGCGGCGCGGAAGCTGGCGCTGACTCCGGCACAGGTGGCATCGCCGCTGGCTGGGCGCCCATACGACCTGCGACATGCGGCGGTGTCGCTCTGGTTGAACTCCGGTGTTCCAGCAACCGATGTCGCCGTGCGTGCCGGGCACTCCGTCGACGTGCTGCTGAAGGTATACGCCAAGTGCATCGACGGGCAGGAGGCCGCGGTCAACGAGCGCATCGACGATGCCTTGCAGCGAAGCTAGGCGGCAAGGCGGATAGATGATCATCGGGCGTCAGTTCGGATGATCAAGCTGGATGACGGCGAAAGGCCCCACGGGGCTATAATCCTTCGGTTTGCTCAGCGAGCCTCTACCGCTGTGGTTCGATCGGAGCCATACTGACCTTGTCGTACACACCCATTCCCAGGCCCAGCTACGTCGATGATCTTGAAAACTTGGGGGCGCGCAACGGAGTTCGCCGCTGGCGGGACCGCCATGGGCGCATCTACACCTACGACGGCCAGCACTGCGAGTTGGAGGTCTTCAACCCCAGAGGGCGTCATATCGGCGTCGCAGATGTATATACTGGTGAGTTTACGAAGCCTGCGGTCAGAGGAAGGAAGATCGATGTTTAAGCTTCTCCAACGCAACCGAGCCAACGATCGATCGACCTTCATGGATGACGTGCTACGCGGACACGCGACTCTCGACGAGATCGACGAGTACATCGAACGCTGGCATGACGCCACTGACGGCTCACAAGCAGCATCCATGGAACTTCACGAGTTCCTCGGGATGACGTGGGAAGAATACCGCCTTTGGGGCGAGCGACCGGAGTCGCTTCGCTTCACCGTTGCTGCTCGCAGAGCGAAGCGGCCAGTCGCAGACATACTGCGAACCAATCTATTGGGCGCAGCAGCACGGTCGAGCGACACTACAGACGCCGAGCTAGTACTTGACTGGCTGAAGGCAAAGGGGCGGATTCAGGACTACTAGGCCGAGTGATGACCGACGCCGAGCTTGGCCTCTGGTGCGCTAGTGGGCCTGAAGAGCCCGCAAGATTTCTCGCCTCAGCCATCGTTGAACGATACAACCTGAGCCCTCCCATCAATATCGAGAAGCTCATACAAGACTGCGCAGAACTCTTCTTTGAAGACTGGCCTTACGCCGGGTGTGACGCGCTGGTTCACGGCTTACACCAACGACGCCCGCAGGTTTTCGTACGGCAGGGATTGCACCCCAGACGTCAACGACTGACCCTGGCTCACGAATATGGCCACATCAAAATGGGCTGGCATTATGGCACCGTTGGCTGCCAGGCAGTCGCGAGCGAAGTCAGCACCGGACCTGCGGGAACATATCTAGAGATTGCGCCCAACCTTGATGAGCAGGAGCGCGAGGCCACACGCTTCGCGGGCTATTTACTCATCCCCGATCGATTCATACGGCCACTGATTCGCAGCACTGATATGAAGGCGGTACTGCGAGGGCTTGATCGCACTGGCGTATCGGCCGATGCCGCCTTTATGAGGCTTCGCCATCTTCTTCAGCCCGGGTTTGTATTCACATTCACGGTTCGAGGAGAACGTCGCACATACACCAGCCCTGGCACCGTCACACCAATAGGCACTTCTGCTCGGCGAGACACGCAGGCACTAAAAAGAGCGTCAATTGATTCTGGGCAGAATGTCGTTAGCGACAGAATAGTGGAATGGTTCAGGCTTACTGAATTTGAAGCATTCGAGCCCGTACCTGGATCGCCTTCGGCAACAAATCTTCTACGTTCAGCGATTGCCTTCCATGAGCCCGATGCGAAGCTTCAGCAAAAGATACTTCTTAGCATTAACGGCATCGTCGGCGGCAGCCTTTCCGCAGACAGGGCTCGCACCCCTCAACAGGCACTGGCTATACTACGCCACAAATTTGACGGAAGAGCAGAATACCGAGAGATCATTGAGCATTCCGACTTCGACCTTTACCTACGCCGCAAGGTAGAGGAATGGGCACAGAAAAGAGGATTACTTTAAGTAAACCCTCAAGGTCTGGTCCCTGCCGTGGGCCAGTTCGCGCTGCCCAACCCAGGCGTGCCCGGCTCGACCACGACTCCCATCCACCCAGCACCTAACCATCCGTGACTAAGGTCACTCCTGGGTCTGCCCTATTCGAATACTCCGCTGGGGCTGGCAAGCCTGACCGTCGCCCGGCTCTGGCACTGGTCTCAGCAGGAGTCCCTCCCGTCCGAGCCGTGGCGGCGCGAATCGCAGCACCTGGAAAACCCCTGCAAGATCAGTCCGCGGATAGTCCGTGGACAGCGACAACGGGCGGCTCCGAGCGGCACACCACTGCACGTGTCAGTTGATGGACGCAAGAACTTAGCCGCAGGCCAGGACGCACGATAGCTGATCTTCGAGGTGCCCCCGGCAGGATTCGAACCTGCGACACACGGTTTAGGAAACCGATGCTCTATCCCCTGAGCTACGAGGGCGCGAGGGCCCAGTCTAGCGACCTGGGGGTTCACCTGAGGTGGCAGGGAGCGGCCCACGTTCACCCACGTTCCCCGGACCGCCGTTCTCCCAGCCCAGGACACACCCGGAGCACACGAACCCCGGTTTGCGACCGGCAGTCGACGCGGTGACCCGCGTTGGCACCGGTTTACCCGGGTTGGTATCCGCTGGAGGAGTCTCTACGCGAGTTCGCATGACGCCAGGTCCGCTGATCTTGGTTGTTTGGGCTGGTAGGGGGTCTTGTCGCGGATGCAGGCCCAGAGGACGTTGAGGCGTTGTCTGGACAGGGCTGCGGTGGCCTGGCGGTGGGTCTTTCCTTCGGCTCGTCTCTTGTCGTAGTAGGCGCGTGATCGTGGGCAGTGGGTCAGGGCGGTGAAGCTGGACATGCTGAACACCCGACGTAGGCCGCGGTGGTAGCGGTGGGGTCGAACCTGGTGGCCTTGGCGGCGGCCGGAGTCCCGGGAGATCGGCGCGAGCCCGGCATGGGCAGCGAGTGCCGCGGGACTGGCGTAGGTGGTGAGGGTGCCGGCGTGGGCGAGGAACTCGGCGGCAAGAGTGGTGCCGATACCGGGCAGGCTGGTGACGATCTCCCCCAGCTCGTGCTCGGCGACGACAGCGGCGATGGTTTCCTCGATGGCGATGATGCGGTCGTTGACCGCTTCCAGATCGGTGGCCATCTGCGCCACAATCCCTGCCGCGGTGGCCTCCCCGGCGACGGCGACGTTCTGTGTCCGCGCGGCGGTGAGAACCTTGGCGGTGAGCGCCTTGGCGGCCCGGACGCCGTGCTGGCGCAGGTAGGCCAGGATGCGGGCTTCACCGGCGCGGCGCAGCGCGGCGGGGGTCTGCCACTGCGCGAGGAGCCGCAGCGCGCCCTTGCTGCGCAGGTTGAGCGTTTTCTCCAGGGCGGGGCTGATCATGGTGAGCAGGTCCTGGATGCGGGCGGTGATGCGGACCCGGTCGGCGACCAGGTCGAGGCGGCGGGAGACGAGCAGCTTCAGTTGCTGCTGCACCCCGTCCGCCACGGTGAGGGTCGGAAGGTCGCCGCGCATGCGCAGGGTCTGGGCGATGACGTAGGCGTCGTGGGCGTCGGTCTTGCGTTCGCCGTGGAACGCCTCCGCCATCCGCGAGGTGACCGTGCCGCTGACGTAGCGCACGTCCGCGCCCCGGTCGAACAGGACCGCCAGGAGCAGCGCCGCGGGTCCGCCTCGTAGGTCGAGGGCCCAGCGGATCGGCTTACGGCGCTTGCCGAGCCGCCCGGCGATGCCGGAGATGAATTGTTGATCGTTGGGGATCTTCTCGGACATCACCACGGTGCCGTCGTCGTCGACGACGCACACGTGGTGGTGGGTCTTGCCGACGTCGACGCCGGCCCACAGGCTGCCCATCGGGCATCACCCTTCTCGCTTGTTCTGGTCAAGGGGCGTGGACCCACCGCGGTTCAGTAGCCACAACTTCGGAAAGGGCGATCGGTCGCAAGTCTCCATCCAGTGCTGATACAGCGGTCATCAGCGAGGGCCGGGGCGTCCTACTCCTAGCTGGCCATGACATCGGCAGCACACACCCAGACAGTCACCCGACCCTCCGGGCCCACATCAGCAAACGATGCAATTCGATGTCTGGTTGCGGGTCCGGACGGACTTCTGGAGTCTGCTGCCGTCGGCGTCGGCTGTCGGGGCGTCACGCCGGTACGCCGCGGCGGCCTGAGGACCTCACCCGCCCTTTGGCGATCGCGGCCGGGCCCAGCAGCGAGTCCGCGCTCTGCGGTAGCCGGTCCGGCCCGGAGGCGAGGTGACCCTGAGTGGGAAGCTGGGTGACACCCCTCAGCCCGTTCGCGGAAGAACGTCGGCATGGCTGGGCGTAAGGGCACCCGGCGCTGTCGTCCTACTCGACCCCCCGGGCCGACGACGCGCCCGTCATCGAAGATCGACGTTCTGCACCTCGCGCAGCCGCGCCGCCGGTCCGGTCGGTCCGGTCGGTCCGGTCGGCTCGACGGGTGACGCGGATTCTCCGGCCGGCGGGACGCCGCGCCCCACGCGGTGCAGGTGGCGCAGCGCCTGGCGATACGAGTCGAGCAGGCCGGTTTCGACGTAGGGCAGGCCGCGCTCGCGGCAGAAGGCGCGGACGATCGGCCGGGCGTGGCGCAGTGCGGCGCGGGGCATGCTGGGGAACAGGTGGTGTTCGATCTGGTGGTTCAGGCCGCCGAGCAGGAAGTCGGTCAGCCGGTTGCCGCGGACGTTGCGGGAGGTGAGGATTTGGCGGCGGAGGAAGTCCACCTCCTCGTCCGCACCGAGGATCGGCATGCCCTTGTGGTTGGGGGCGAAGGCACATCCCAGGTACAGCCCGAACAGGCCCTGCTGCACGACGACGAAGGCCACCGCACGCAGCGGGGACAGCACCACGAAGACCGCGGTGAGGTATGCGGCGGCGTGCAGCCCGAGCAGCAGCGCCTCCCGGCCACGCCCCCGGTAGGTGGACCGGGACAACGCACGGACGCTGGCCACGTGCAGGGCCACGCCTTCGAGCAGCAACATCGGGAAGAACAGGAGCCGCTGGTGGCGGGCGAGCAGCCGTCCCGCGCCGCGCCGCCGGTCGGCCTGCGCCCCGGTGAACGCGAGAGCTTCGCCCGCGATGTCGGGGTCGCGGCCCTCGGTGTTGGGGTGGGCGTGATGGCGGTGGTGCTTGTCGACCCACCAGCCGAAAGCGAGCCCGATGGCCAGGTTGCCGTGCACCAGCCCGACCAGGTGATTGGCGCGTCGGGACCGGAAGATCTGCCGGTGGCCGGCGTCGTGGCCGAGGAAACCGCTCTGGGTGAAGACCACGGCGAGGTACGCGGCGGTGACCAGTTGCCACCACGAGTCCCCCACCAGCACGAAGATCGTCCAGCCCCCGGCGACCAGCACGGCGTTGACGGCGATCAGGACCAGGTAGTAGGTCGGGCGCCGCCCCAGCAGACCCGCCTGGCGCACCCGACTCAACAGTTCGGCGTAGTCGCTGCCGTGACGGCGCTGCGGCCCCGGCGGCGCCGCTGAGATGGTCTGGTCGATGGTGCTCATGGATCCTCCCGGCATGGACGCGCAACGCGTCGCCGGGGTCCGGGGCGAACGCCCCCAGCCTACTCCGCCGCCGGCACGGCAGGGCGGTACGGCGATCGTGCCATCGCATCGAGCAGCGCGGCCACCGCCATGGTGGCGAAACCGACCCGGGCGTCGCTGGCCCCGTACGGAAACCACAGCTCGCCGGCGTGGACCAGGCCGCCGCAGGAGTAGACGACGTTGGGTACGTATCCGTCCCGGTCGGCCGCGTCGGGTGACAGGAGCGCGCCGGGGAGCCGTGCGAGGACCCGTTCCGGTCGGTGCAGGTCGAGCAGGAGCGCGCCGATGGCGTACCGGCGCATCGGGCCGACGCCGTGGGTGAGCACGAGCCAGCCGGCGTCGGTTTCGATGGGGGATCCGCAGTTGCCGACCTGGATCAGTTCCCAACTGTCCTGCGGGGCGTGCAGCGGCACCGGTTCCTGCCACCGGTTCTCGCCGTCCAAGCGGGTCAGGCCGATGGTCTCGCCGTCGGCGCGGCACAGGGCGAGGTGCCGGCCGCCGACGGTACGGGGGAACAGCGCGACGCCCTTGTTGCGGACGCCCGGCCCGCGCATCGGGGTGCTCTCGAAGCGGCGCAGGTCGCTGCTGGCCAGCGCGCGGGTGGCGATGTGCCGTCCGTCGTAGGCGGTGTAGGTGGCCCGGTAGACGGGTCCGGACTCGTCGGTGAACCTGACGAACCGGGCGTCCTCCATGCCGTTGCTCTCCGCCGGAACGGCCGGCCAGAGCACCCGTTGGTGCAGGGCGGTGTCGGTGGGGAAGGTCGTGGCGTAACTGGCGGCGTTGGTGCGGCGTATGTGTTCGAGCGTGTCCGGTCCGGTGCTGCGGGAGAGCAGGTCCGGTGGCAGCTCGCCGAGCACCCGCGCGAAGGTGGCTTCGTCGTACCGCTCGGGTAGGGCGTCCAGCACGGTGGCGGTGATCTCGTTGTCGCAGTCCACCTCGGTCAGGCCGGCGGCGAGGAGGTCCCGGCGGTGGCGTACGGCAATCCGCTGCCCGAGCACCGGCGGGCCGGACCGGTCGGCGACGGTGAGCCGGCGCCCGGGTCCGAGGACCGCGGTGGCGAATCCGATGGACGACAGGTGTCCCTCACCGATCTGGCGCAGGCTGATCGCGACCCGCAGTTGCCCGGCGCTCAGACCGGTCTGGTCCGGGTGGATCACCATCGACGGGTTGCACAGCGCGGCGGCCTCGACCGCGTACTCGTGGCTGAAGTAGGCGCCGATCAGGAGCCGGGTGGTGGAAGGTAGATCGCGGACCCGGGCGATGCGGTGCCGGACGAGGTCGTAGTGGTGGTGGAACGTGCCGTCCAGGTCGCGGTGCCGGCTGCCGAAGCGGTCGAAGGTGTCCCGCAGCAGCCGGCCGGTCTCCTCGTCGTCGAGGTGCGCGACGCGGGTGATGAGCGCCGCCGCGCGGCTGCGTACCAGGGCGGCGTCCTCACCCGGGACGAAGAGCTTGACGACGACCCGGCGTGGATCCGGGGCGAGGGTCACGCCGTGCCGGACGGCCAGGGTCCCGGTCACGACCACCGCCGGGCGTGCTGGAGGGTGGAGATCACGGCGAGGGTGGATTCGGCGCCCTGGTTGAGGTTGGGTCCGTGCGCGGTCAGCCCGTCGTAGCCGCCGCCGGTCGCCGAATCCCACATCCGCGTGCCGACGTCGTTGTCGCCGAGGAACCACCCCACCGCCTGCCGCACCCCGACTTCCCAGCCGGGGTCGCCGGTGACGTCGGCGGCGGTGGCGCAGGCGTCGGCGAACGCGGCGACCTCGATCGGCTGCTGGTCGTGGCGGCGCCGCAGTGCCCCGCCTTCCCAACCGCCGGCGGGTACGACCGACAGGTGCCCGTCGCGGAGTTGGAGGTCGCGCAGCCAGGTCAGCATCCGCAGGCCGTCGTCGAGGGGTGGGCCATCGTGGCGCAGTTGGCTGGCGGCGATGACGACCTCTGCAAGGGCCGCGTTGGCATAGGTCAGCCGTGGCTGTGGCCAGGGCCAGAGCGGGTCGGCTCCGGCGGCGCCGATCGTGCTGGCCGCGTCCGCCAGCAGTGCGGCCGCAGCGGCGTGGGCCGGGTGGCGGCGCAGCACCTCGACCGCGCCGAGCCCGGCGAAGGCCATCGCGTGGGGAGTCGGGGCGCGTCGGATGGCACCCCGGCTGAAGGCGACGAGCGCCTCCTCCCGGATCCACGGCGCGGGGCTACGGGCCGCGGCGGTGCCCAGCCCCCACAGCGCCCGTCCCCACCAGTCGCCGAGCCCGGGCTCGTCGGTCCATCGCCGGTCGTGACCGAGGCGGTTGCGGAAGGCGCCGCCGACGTCCTGGGCATGGGTCAGGAAGGCGAGATAGCGCTCGGCGAGCCGGAGCACCTCCTCGGTCGGCTCCGGCTCGCGGCTGGTGACGACCAGGCCGCGCGCGACGTCGTCGGTGCAGTAGCCGTGCTCGCGACGGACGATGGCGTGCCGGGCGTGCTCGAACAGCCCGGTGTCATCACTCAACCGGCTCAGGTGCGCGAAGCTCGGCCGGGGCGTCGGATGCCGGCGGCCGCTGCCCGGCAGGCTGGACAGACCGGTGGTCGCGGTCACGCCGACGCCGCGCTGACCGCGGGACGGCGGGCGGCGACGAGCCGCTCGGCGAGCGCGCCGTAGCGGGCCGCCACCGCCGGCCAGCGCAGGTCCGCGGCCAGCGGCCGGACGCGGCCGGCCAGCCGCGCGCCCAGGCCCGGTTCGGTCAGGATCCGCCGGATCGCGTCGGCCAGCGCCGCCGGATCCTGATGGGGTACGACCAGACCGGGGCCGCCGGTGAGCAGCTCGACGGCGTGCGGGAAGGCCGTGGCCACGACGGGCACCCCGGCGGCCACCGCCTCGATGAGCACCCCCGAGGTGACCTGTTCGCGGGAGTCGTAGGGCAGGACAACCACGTCGGCGGAGCGGATCAGCCGGCCGAGGTCGGCTTGGTCGTGGTAGACGTCCTGGTACTCCACGGCGTGGGCGATGCCCAGCTGCGCGCCGAGCCGGTGCAGTCCCGCCCGGTACGCCTCCCCCTGGTGTTCGACCACCTTCGGATGGGTCCGGCCGGCGACGGTGTAGGTGGGGGTCGGTTCGAGGTCCTGCAACCGCGCCAGGGCCCGCAGCGACCACTCGATGCCCTTGCCCGGGCCGATCAGTCCCCAGGTCAGCAGGTGCGGGCGGGTGCGGCGGTCAGCGGGTGCACCGACGTGCTCGGCGGCGCCGTGCGGGATGACCGTCACCTTGTCCGGACGTACGGTGTAGCCGACGAGCAGCCGGTCACGTGCCGTGTCGGTCATCGTGACGACCGCTCCGGCGGCGGTGACGATCTGCTCCAGCAGGGACTTCTGCCGGGCGGAGGGTCGGCGGAGCACGGTGTGCAGGACCACGATGCTCGGCACGGTGAGCCGGCGCAGCAGCGGCAGGACGTCCTCGCCGTCGGCGCCGGGGTAGATGCCGTACTCGTGTTGCACGACGGCCACGTCGAAGGCGTTCAGGGCCGTCGCGGCGTCCCGCCAGCCGGCCTGGGTGCGGGTCGACCAGGTGTGCACGACCCCGGGTCCGGCCCGCAGGTCGTCGCCGCGGTCGGTGACCCGGACGATGCCGCCGCGCGTACCGTCGGCGGTCAGCTGGGCGGCGAGGGCGCAGTTGAAGGTGGCCAGTCCGCACCGGGTCGGTGGGTGGGTGCTGAGGAATCCATAGCTGGGCATGGGTGTCGGGCCTTCCGGTTGTCGGCCGCCTCGAAAGGGCGGGGGCGAACCTCACGCGGTGTCGGCGCACGCCGGCCAGCGTGTGTGGCCGGCGGAACGAATTCGTAGGCGGTGGCCGGGTTCAGCGGTGCGATCGACGGGTGAGCTGGTCGTAGACCGCCAGATAGTCGGTGACCATCCGGTCCGCGCCGAAGCGCTGCCCGGCCCGGGTCCGACAGGCAGCCCGGTCCAGCCCGGCGGCCCGGGTGACGGCGTCGACGGCCTGCTCGACGGTGTGCACGAGGAACCCCGTCACCCCTTCGTCGACGACCTCCGGCATGGACCCTCGCGCGTACGCGACGACCGGCGTGCCGCAGACCATCGACTCCACCACTGACAGTCCGAACGGCTCGTCGAAGGCGATCGGGTGCAGCAGGGCGGTGCTCGCGCCCAGCACCTCCGCACGGCGGCGAGGGCCGACCGATCCGAGGAAGACGACCTGGTCGCCGTCGATGTGCGGGGCCACCTGTTCGGCGAAGTAACGCTCGTCCTGCACGATGCCGCAGATGGTCAGCGGCCGGCCGGCGCGGCGGGCGATCTCGATGGCGGTGTGGGTGCCCTTGTCGGGATGGATCCGGCCGAAGGCGGCCAGTCCTGGGCCGGCGTCGCGGGTGAACGGCAGCCCAGTGAGGTCGACGCCGTGGTGCACCGTGGCGACGTAGTCGAGCTCGGCGCTCCGGTCGGCGTCAGAGATCGACACGTAGGACGAGCGGGCCCGGGCGTACGCGGGCAGGATCCCCGCGCCGGAGAAGCCGTGCACGGTGGTGAGCAGCGGCGCGCGGCAGTGTTCGGCGAAGGCGAGCGGCAGCCAGTCGAGGTGGCTGTGCACCAGGTCGAACTGCCCGGAGCGGGCCATCGCGTGGGAGACGTGCATCGCCTCCCACACCCGGCCGTCCAGGTCCGGATCGTCGGCGTACCCCCGGGGGCACACGCCGTCGAGGGTGGCGGAGGTGACGGAGTCGAGCGTCGCGAAGAGGGTCACGTCCACGCCGCGGGTGACCAGCCCCTCGGCGAGCAGACCGGTCACCTGCTCCCAGGGACCGTAGTGGTGGGGAGGTGTGCGCCAGGCGACCGGTCCGAGCAGGGCGACCCTCATGGGGACGGTGCGTCGGCGAGGTCAGCCGGATCGAGACGCAGGGTGGCGAGCAGCCCCACGTGCTTGGCGGGGTCCACCCGCTCCGGCAGTTCCCGCTCGATCCACTCGGCTCTGGTCTGCTGTCCGCGCTCGCGCAGCGCGGCAACGATCCGGTGTCTGGCGATCCTCATCGTCTATCCCCTCAATCGGTCGTTCGGGACGGTCGTGGTCAGCGGTTGGCGAACGTCGTGACGAGCACCAGGGGCAGGAGCAGAACGGCTACCAGGAGAAACACCCGCAGTCGGAGCGCGCGGACGTTAAGGGCCCGCCTGACCCGCCCCGCGAAGGTCGAGGGGGTGGACGTCCCGCTGACCGACGGCGACGACCCGATAGCGGCGATCGGACGAACGACCACGTCATCGTCTCCTGGTGCTCTCGACGATTCAGCCTGACTGCTTGAGCGGTACGGCCGGCGAACGATCAGCGGAGCATCCCGGCTCTCAGTTGGGCCAGCGAACGGCTCAGCAGCCGGGAGACGTGCATCTGGGACAGCCCGACCCGGGCGGCGATCTCCGCCTGGGTCAGATCACCGTAGAACCGCATGGTCAGGATCCGGAGTTCGCGTGGGGGAAGAGCCGCGAGGAGCAGCCCGAGGGTGAGCTGATCGTCCACGGCCGTGTATCCCGCGTCGGCGACGCCGCTGAGCGCCGGGCGATCGGTGCCGTCGGCACCGGGCCGTGGCTCGTTCAGCGACGCCAGGCGATAGACACCGAGGGCGGCGACGGCGGCCCCGAGTTGGACGACGGTCACCTCCAGGTCGTCGGCGAGCTCTCGATCCGTCGGATGGCGACCGCGTTGCTGCGCCAGCCTGCCCCGGGCCTCGGGCACCTGCGCACCCAGTTCCTGGGCCGCACGCGGGACCCGGATGGCCCAGGCCGTGTCGCGGAAGTGCTTCCGGATGCCGCCGAGGATGGTCGGGACGGCGTAGGAGGCGAACGGCACGCCCCGACTGCTGTCGTACCCGTCGACGGCCTTGATCAGGCTGAGCGCGCCGACCTGTGCCAGGTCGTCGTAGGACTCCCCGCGACCGGTGTACCGGCGGGCCAGTCGACCCGCCATCGGCAGGTTCGCCTCGATGATCCGGTTCCGCAGCCGGGCCCGGTCGGGATCATCGGCGTTCAGCGCTGCGCGGCGACGCAGAAGTCGTTCGCTGTCCCCGGCAGCCGGGTTCAGCGTCGGAGGGGAGGAAACGGCTGTGGATGTCACGGCGGAGGTGACCATTGTTCCAACGCCCCTAACGGGCTGGTGGCGGCGAGACCGGCGGCCACCGGGGACCCGGGCGACATCGTCACCGTACGCCTTCATCTGCCCGACCGCACCCGGACGGGTTCTGGGCGTCGCACCCGGATGTCGAACCGGTCGTCAGCCGGACCGGTGGGTGACTGACGCTGGCGCGAACTGCTCGGAGCCGTCGACGACCGCCTGGGACAGCTCGGAGAGTCGCCGGTTGCGGCTGCGGGCGCCGTCGCGCAGGATCGCGAAGGCCTGGCCCACGTCCACCTGGAGGCGTTCGGCGAGGATCCCCTTGGCCTGTTCGATCAGGACACGGCTGTTCAGGGCGGTCTGCAACTGCTCGGTGAGGATGTCGCGTCGGTGGATGGCGCGGTGTTGCAGCAGGCCGATGGTGGCCACGCCGGCGAGCGCCTGACCGATGCGGAGCTTGTCCTCGTCGAGGGCCCCCGGCCGGATGTCGAAGAGGTTCAGCGCGCCGATCACCTCGGAGCGCAGGCGCATGGGCAGGGCGTGCACCGCGGCGAAGCCGACCTCGGCCGCGGCGGCGGTGAACCTCGGCCATCGGGCAGTGGTCTGGGTCAGGTCGGCGACTGACACCGGTTGTCCGGTACGGAAGCAGTCGAGGCAGGGCCCCTGGTCGGTTTGGAGCTGGAACAGCTCCAGCAGTCGGGTGCGTTCGGAGGAGGCGGCGACCACCTGCAGCGTGTCCCGCTGGTCGGTCAGGAGCAGCCCGGCCGCCGACACACCCAGCAGCTCGACACACCGCTCGGTCAGCACGTGCAGGAACTCGATCACGTCGAAGTCGTCGACGAGCGTGTCGGCCATCTCCACGAAAACGTCGGCCAGCGGGGTCTCGGCCATGTCAGTCACCTCGTCAATCAGTGGTTCCGCCGGTCGCCCGACGGGGTGGTCCGTAACGCGCCGTCCCGGCGCCGATCCTGTTCACCCGTTCCGGTCACCACGTGTCCTGGCCGGGCCGAGACGCAGATGCCGGGCCACGACGTCAGCTGCCACGTCCCGGAGGCGCCGGTCCTGGGGGTACGCGTAGGCGCGCAACCGGATGAGCGCCACCGCCGCGGGCACTCCCAACTGCACCATGATCATGCCGGTAGCCTGGTGCACCTCGGGGTGGTGCAGCCCGGTCCCCTCGGGCCACTGACCGTCCCGGTCCACCCCGTGGCGCGTCGCGTCGTCCAGCAGCACCGCGCATGCCGTGTCCGCCAGGACCAGTGCGTCGGCCAGTTGCTCCGCCCCGAGGTCACCGGCACGGACCCGGTAGAGGTCCAGGACACCGAGGCGGATCCCGCCCACCCGTAGTGGCAACGCGAATACCGCACCGGCCCCGGCGAGCACCGCCGCCGGCACGAACACCGGCCAGCGGCTCCGGCACTCCGGCACGGTCAGATCGGCGACCAGGACAGGTCCACCGGCGGTCGCGTCCACGCACGGCCCCTCACCGAGGGTGAGGGTCAGGTCTTCCAGCTCCGACGCGGTCCGGTCCGTGGCGTACAGCATCTCGCGCGGCGTGGCATCGAGGACCATTGCGACGGCGGCGGAGTCGACGCGCGGATCGCGACGGCGCCGACGGCTGCCGAGCCGGTCGAGGCGCGGAAGCGTACGCTGGCAGTGTCGCTCGGGACCCCGGTGGCCGACAGCCGCCGCTGGCGGACGCCCCCACCGATCGAGGTCACCGTGTTTGCCCTCCGCCACGCCATCCCCACCGGTCAGGTCGCCGGGCCTCCTCGCGTTCCTGGCCAGGCACCTCCCACCGCACGTCGGACCGCGACGGTCTGTCACGGGTCCGCAATCAACCGGACGCGCCGGCGCACCATCGCGCTCAGGCCGGCCAGATGCTCCTCGGAAGGCGGCGGTTCGTGATGACCGCACCCCGGAACAGTCATGTTCGAATCTTCCCGCACGACGATCACCGTGGCACCGATGCTTCTCGTCCGGTGCCCCCGCGGCCGGCGGTGAAGCGCTCGCGGGTCGGAGGTCTGTGGGTCGCTGCCGTGGTGTTCGCGGTCGTACTCCTGCTGCTGCTCGTCTTCGTACTGCAGAACGGGCAACGCGCTGAGGTGTCGTTCCTCGGCGCGCACGGCACCCTGCCGATGGGGGTGGCACTGCTGCTGGCAGCGGTTTCCGGGGTCCTGCTCGTCGCCCTCCCCGGCACCGCCCGGATCGTGCAACTCAGAATGCTGGGCCACCGTCGCGTCAGGCAGGAAGCCGGCGCGCCCGAGCATCGTGCGACTACCCGGCCGGCTACCGGCGTCGCCAGCTTCCCACTGCCGCCCCGCCCAGAGAATCAGGACGGTTGAGCCATGTCCGTCACCACGCCAGCCACCACGACCTCCGCATCGGCCATCTCCCCGCCCCGGCTCGTCCTCGCCCTCCCCCACGACCGGGCGGTTCTGGACGGCGGGTGGTGGCCGCGCTCCTGGGACCCGGCCACCGAACTCCCCGGCCTGGTCCTCGCCCTGTCCGAACGCCACGGCCGGATCCGGCATCTCATGCTCAACATGCACACCTGGGAAAGCCGGATCCGCCGGTTGACCGTCGGACCGGACCTGATCCGGATCGGCTGGTTCGACACCCTCGACCCCGCCCTGCTGGTCGCCACCACCGGCCGCGATCTCCAGGTCGACCTGCTGGTGGTACCGCCCGCCACCCCAACCGCAGCGGCCGAGTGGGCGATGGCGACCGCCGCCGCCCCGACCAACCTCAGGCGCGCCCCCGACATCCTGGCCGGCGCACCGGCTCCGCCCAGGGCTGCGGCGGCGACCGGCTCCGACACGTACGCGGTGTGGGACAACGAAGGTGGCAGCACCTCGGTGATCGGCGCGAATCCTCACCGAGTTCGAGCCCAAGACGGTGTCGCCTGAATTTAGTCTCAGGTGGGGCCGGCAGACGGCTGCGGTGCCGGTGGGCTGACCGACAAGAACCGCTGGTCGGTCCGACGCAATGTCGGCGGCTCGCCCAGCGCGGCGGTCAGTTGACGACCGAGGAACTCGTCGTGTCCGGTGATGAGGGCGGGGGGCGGACATCGATCGCGCGGAGCCGTTCCGCAACCCGACGAACGGCGGTAGAGCCGACCGAACGCGGCCCGGTCACGGTCGGCGATCCGCTTGACGAGGTCGCGACTGGGGCACCAGAAGGACCAGGGCGGCCAGCCAACTGGGCCATGGCAAGGGTGACGCCGACCGTCGAGAGGACCCGGCACAGGGTCCATCCGTTACCCCTGCCAGCGGCTCCATCCCCCGTCGAGCGGGCCTCGGTTGCGCTGGCTCGCAATCCCGCGATCGGCTCTGGGCGGCCCAGCGGTCGGGCCAGACTGAAGGCGAAGAGGCAGGAAAGTCGGCCGGAAATGCGGGCGGGAAGGGAGCGCAAGGTGACGTCGGTTTCGGCGTGTGAGGATCAAGGGCCTGCTCGACAGCCAGCGGGGCCGTGACCTGATGCGGGAGCAGCGGGAGCCATCGATGAGCGACATCAGCCTTGAAGCCGACCGCCAGCGGGGCAGTGCCTACGCCGACCTGTCCCGGCAGGTCCGCGCGGCGGGTCTGCTCGGGCGGCGGCGAGGTTACTACGCGGTGCGGATCGGTCTCGTCGTCGGTTCCTTTGGCGGGCTGTGGGTCCTGTTCGCCCGATTGGGTGAGTCGTGGTGGCAACTCGGTGTCGCGGTGGGTTTGGCGGTGGTCTTCGCGCAGGCCGGGTTCATCGGCCACGATGCGGGGCACCGGCAGATCGCCCGTTCACGCCAGGCGAACGATCTGATCGGCCTCGTCCACGGCAACCTCGTGACCGGGCTCAGCTACGGCTGGTGGGTGGACAAGCACAACCGGCACCACGCCCACCCGAACACCGAGGGCAGGGACCCTGACATCACCCGCCTTCAGCCAGGTGCCTCAGCGCCCCACCAGCGGGCGTTCAAGGCCAGCGGACAGCTTCCCTGAACCGGCCGGACATGGTCAACGAGGCGAGCGTGCAGTTCGGCCAGGTCGTCACCGCCGGCCCGCCTGTGGCGGCTCCTTTCCACCGGCCGGCTGCCGACCGTCTGGTGTATCGCCCCCGTCATGTTCTGGTGCTCCGCGCTGAGGCGAGCGCGTGCTGATGCGACGGAGCGAGGGCTGGAAGACAGTGGCGGCAGCCGGGGCGCCACCGAGGATGAGTCAGTCGACGCCCCCGAAGGGGGGCAGGGTGACCAGTCGTGCGCCGCTCGGCGTCCAGTACACCGGCAGGTCGGCACGCAGCGTGACCATTTCTTCCATCTTCGTGATCCGCAGCAACCGAAGTGCGCTGCCCCCGGGGCGGCAGACGACCAGGGTGGAATCGGCCGCGAGCGGGAGATACGCCCAGCCGAGAAAATTGGGCAGCGCGGAAGAGTCGAAGGCGACATCAGCCAAATCCACGACGATCTCCGTCGGCGCGATGATCGACAGGCCAACGTGACCGGGCGAATCGCGGCGATCCGCCTCGCCGGGTTTTTCGCAGAGGCGCACCGACCCTGCGCAGGTGCCGCAGCGCCTGCCGGTACGACTGGACCAGGCTGGTCTGCTCGTAGGCGACGCCGATCTCCCGACAATAGGCCTCGGCCCTCGGTTGCCCCCTGCGTCTGGTGGCGGGTGATGAAGCCCTCAGCCCGCGTCGCCCCCGGGCCGACCCACTGGCCCGGATCAACACCTGCGGTGCCACATCCGGGTCGAGCTCGTCATGGTTGGGGTTGTTGTGGTGGCGGGTGTGCTTCTCCATCCACCAGCCGTAACTCATCCCGACCCCGACAGCATCAGTGCCACCACCATCAGGTGATCGATGACTTCCGGGGGACAGGTGAAGTGTCGGCGGATTCGATGACGGGAGAACAGGCAGTCGCGCTCGACATGGGGACTCCTCGGATCTCCTTCCCACGGGAAGGTCCACGGGCCACGTCTTCAGGTGAGGCGAGCGGTGCACTAAGTGCGGACGACAGGCCGCGGGAGTCTGGACGGCCGCCGCGATCCGGACTCGAACAGAGGCACTCATGCATTTACGCCGTTATGCGTTTTTTGGGCGTTGAATGTGCGAAGGTCCGAATAACTACACTCGCAGGCAGGTGTGATTCTCCCATGCCATGCCACGGCAGGTGAGACGCATTCGCGAAAGGGCATGTCGTGACACTCAATTCGTTCCGCCACCGTCGACGGGCGCTCCTGTCGGCCTTGACGACCGTCGCCGCCGGCGGCGCAGCCGTCGCCGTACTCATCATCAGTGGCACGGGCGCGAGCGCCGCCGAAGCACCGGTCAGTCTGGGGACGGCGGCGAACTTCTCCGTGCTGGCCGGATCCACCGCCACCAACACCGGCCCGAGCTTCCTGGCTCAGAGCCTGGGCGTGCACCCCGGCAACACCGCGCCGGGCTTCCCACCCGGAATCGTCGGCGGCGAGATCCACCTCGGCGACGCCGTCGCCCTGCAGGCGAAGAACGACCTGACCACCGCCTACAACGATGCTGCCGGCCGGACCCCGTTCACCAACCTCCCCAGCGAGCTCGGCGGATCCACGCTGACGCCTGGCGTGTACCGGATCGGCGCCGCGCAACTCACCGGAACCCTCACGCTCAACAGCCAGAACGACCCAGCTGCGGTGTTCATCTTCCAGATCGCGTCGACCCTCGTCACCGCGGCCAACAGCAGCGTCGTGTTCATCAACGGCGCCTCCCCCTGCAACGTCTACTGGCAGGTGGGCAGCTCCGCCACGCTCGGCACCGGCACCCGGTTCATGGGCAACATCCTGGCCCAGACCTCGATCACCATGAACACCGGCGCCACCCTCCAGGGCCGCGCGCTGGCCCAGACCGGCGCCGTCACCCTGGACACCAACACCATCAACGCCCCCGTCTGCCTGCAGCCGACGGGATCGCCCACCGCCTCCCCCACCGGTACGCCGACCGGCCAGCCCACCGGCACGCCGACCGGCCAGCCCACCGGCACGCCGACCGGTGGCCCAACGGGAGGACCGACCGGCCGGCCCACGGGATTCCCGACCGGCTTCCCCACTCGCAGCGAACTGCCCGTCACGGGCGGCAGCGGTGGCGGTGCGCTGTTGCCCGTCCTCACGGCGATCGGCACCATCGCCGTCACCACCGGCGCGGCCCTGCTGCTCCTCTACCGACGCCGGATGTCAGAGTCCTGACCTGCGAGCCCCGGCGGCCGGTGACGGTCGCCGGGGCCACCTCGGCGGGGTACCCCCGTTCCCGGCGCTCACCCGTCGCGGTCGCCGCCGGGCGACCGGGACGAGCAGGGGCGCCCCTCACCGGGACGGCGCGTCGGCGAGATCGGCCGGATCCCTCCTTGGCCGTCGAGGTATGCGGCGAGCCGGAGACGTGCCGCCCCCAGACCCAGAGATCCGTGACCTTGAACCGAGTTCCCGGACCCCGCGCCCGCAGGCCCGGGCCGGTTGTAGCGGTCAGATCCGGGGTGGGCGCTGCGGGTTGTCGATCAGGTAGAAGTGCCCGCCTTGCACGTGCCATACGGCACCATCATCACCCTGTCCTGCGACCCTTCGCGGGCGTGGGCTGGGCGGTACGGCCTGCCCCGCCCCCCACCGCAGGTCCCTCGCCAGCCCAAGACCGGAGGCCAGCGGAGGAGAGTCCGATGAAGGCCGACCGAGCAGTCGGGCTGATCCGGGAGGCCGAGGGGCCCCAGCGGGCAACCCTGCTGGAACTGTTTCTCGATCTGGCCTTCGTCGCCGCCCTCGCCCTGACGTCACGAACCTTGGCCCAGCGTCTCGACTGGGTCGGCGTCTTCCAGACCGTGGTGGTGCTGCTGGCGATCTGGTGGGTCTGGTCCGTCACCGCGCTGGTGACCGACCTCTACCACGCGCAGCGGCCTTCCGTCTTCGTCATGACGCTCTGGGTCATGCTCGGAACGCTCCTGATGGCTGGCACGCTGCCCGGCGCCTTCTCCGACCATGCCCTGGTCTTCGCGGGCGCATACGTGGCGATCCACCTGGGACGTAGCATCGTCCTCGTCGCCACGCTGCACAAGCGCGCGGCGCACCTGCACCCCGGCCGGATCGTCTTCTGGTTCCTCGTCTCCGCTGTACCGTGGCTCGCCGGCGGCCTCGTGGCGGACCCGGCGCGGGGCCTGCTGTGGATCGCGGCGCTCGCCATCGACTACGGATCAGCCTGGCTCCGCTACCCCACGCCCCGGCGCGGGCCGATACCCGCATCCCAGTACAGGGTGGCAGCCGACCATCTGGCGGAGCGCTACCAGCAATTCTTCACCCTCGCCCTCGGCGATCTCATCCTTCTCACCACCCTGACCTACGCCGACAACGACACGACACTCGGCAGCACAGCGGCGGTCCTGCTGGCCTTCTTCACCACCGTGCTGTTGTGGCAGATCTACGTCCACCGCGCCGGCGCCCTGCTGAGGGCCACCATCGAAACCTCCCAGGATCCCGGCGGATTCGTGCGGTCCACACCCAACACCCACCTGCTCATGGTGGCCGGCGTCGTCGCCGCCTCCGCCGGCTTCGAGGTCGTCATCGCCCACCCCACCGACCACAGCACACCTTGGCTGGCCGGCGTCATTCTCGGTGGACCCGCATTGTTCCTGGTCGGACGAGCCCGCTTCGAATACGAGGTGTTCAGCCGCGTGTCACCGTTCCGGCTGGTCGCGCTGCTCATGCTGGTCGTCGCCGGCCCCGCTCTGCTGCTCGCACCCGCACTGGTGGCCGCCTTCACCGCTACCCTCGTCCTGGCAGGAGTCGCCGTCGCGGACAGCGTTCGGGCCCGCGGGAACCCACCCGAGCAACCACGCCCCTCCATGTAGCTGAGGGCGCGGGACCACTCGAGCGACTGGCCCCATCTGGACCCGGTCCTCGGCTGAGCTTTGGCACCCGAGCACAGCAGCCAAGCGCTGCGACCGATGCGCGGAGAACCAAGGCGCGGTCATCGGCTGGAGAGTTGACGGTTCCTGGCAGAGTGACCGCGTCGCTACGGCGATGCAGCGGCCGACGTGCGGCGCCGATCAGAATGGTGCGGGTCCGCGGCCCGCCAACGACATCAACACCTGCGTGGCGAGTAGCTTGCGGATGCCGGTGACGGCGACTGTCCCCACCCGATCGTAGGGCAGCTCCAGATGCAGCCCCTCGACTGCGTTGCGCAGATCTGTCGTGAATCTCGTCCGGCCGGAACGTGCCGCCCCAGCCGTTGAGTCCTCCGCGCTGGTTGGTGCTGAGGGAAGCCATGCCGGAGATGCAGGCGCCGTCGACCAGAATCAGCCTCGCCGGACCGGAGTAGGTCGTCGTCATAGTCATCAACCCTTCAGGATGTGACGCCGTGCACCCCGGGTCCCGGCTGACTGACAGTCATCAGGAGGTAAGGCGGCGAGTCCTACCATGGTGTGCTCAACCTCGCCGCGACCGTACGTTAGGAGTATGGGTCGATGTTTGTGTCTGTCCCGCTGATGAGCCAGAGGCGCGCCTTGGACGGCTGACAGTCGACCTTGCCAGACCAGCGCCCGGGGCCTCATCGGTCCACGGGGAGAAGGCGGGGCAGTACTGAGCTGGCTCCACACCGAGATGGCCGGCCTCTTGCCGATCAGACGATTTCGCTATACCGCAGTGAGCGCATGAGACGCCGAACGGCGGCTCGCTGAACCAGTCGGGCCGCCGTTCACAGAACGTGGATCAGAGCGGGCGGATGTTCTCCGCCTGCGGGCCCTTCTGGCCCTGGGTGATGTCGAACTCCACCTTCTGGTTCTCGTCGAGGCTGCGGAAGCCGCTCGCCGAGATCGCGGAGAAGTGGGCGAAGACGTCGGCGCCGCCGTCGTCCGGGGTGATGAAGCCGAAGCCCTTGTCGGCGTTGAACCACTTCACGGTGCCTGTAGTCATGTCTGCTCCTTCGCAGGCTGTCGGAGACCGCACTGTGCGGACCCCTACGCCGCCGCGTTGATCACCCGCGTCGAACCGACACGAAAACCCAGCGCGGGTACGCCCTCGGTCTGGTCTCACGGGTGGGGAAGGGCGCTCGCCCAGCGGGGATCGGCGCCGGCCCTGGTGGAACGATCGTCGCCGTGGTCGCCGTGCCAGTCGAGGACGAGCATGCAGGCGTCGTCGGGCAGGGTCGAACCGACGACGTCGAGGATGGCGTCGCCGAGTACGCGGACGACCTCCCTGGGGTGCAGGTCACTGAGGCCCGGCAGCCGGGCGGGCAGGTCGAGGCGGGCCGCGCCGCGTTCCAGCATGCCGTCGGTGAACAGGACCAGCCGGTCACCCGGCCGCAGCGCGACGTCCGTCGTGCGGTAGATGCCCTGGCGCAGGACACCGAACGGTGGGTCGACCGGTAGGGCGAGGGGTTGGACGTTTCCTTCGTGCACCAGCAGCGGGGTCGGGTGCCCGGCGTTGACCATCGCTAGCACCCCGGTACGTAGATCGAGACGGCCGAGAAGTCCGGTGGCGAAGGTGAACCCGCCTGGCGGGTTCTCGATCAGCGCGGAGTTCGCGGCCTGGGCCTGTTCCAGCAACGTGTGACCCCGGCGGCGGGTGTGGCGCAGGCTCCCGACGCAGAGCGTCGCGGTCAGGGCACTGTCGATGCCGTGGCCCACCGCGTCGGTGATGCTCAGGTGCAGCAGGTTGCGCGCGAGGCTGTAGTCGAAGGTGTCTCCGCCGATGCTGGCCGCCGGCTCAAGCCACGCCGAGAGGGTGAACGAGCCGGCTTCGCAGGTGAACGAGGAGGGCAGGAGTCGGCGCTGGATCTCCGCGGCCAGACTGAACGGAGTCGTCCGCTGGCCCCACTCGAACAGGTCGGTGTGCCGGCGAGCGGCAATCACCACGAACGCCAGCGCGTGCGCGGCTCGGGAGATCTCGGCCACCGCGGTGGCGTCGGGCGCAAACGGCAGGGAAACCTCCAACAGCCCGATGGCCTCGCCCCGCTGCGTGACGGGAGCCATCACGACGTGCTCGTCTCCGCTCGATCGGACCTGCACGCGCTGGGATCGCAGGGCCTGTTCCTGTGGTCCGCCGTCGAACGGCAACACGGTGGCGACGTCCTCGTCCTGCCGACGTCGGTCGGGCCGGTCTGCGAAGGGGACGTCGTGGGTCAGCCGGACGAGAGCCCGGCCGCTCATGTCCGCGACGAGGAACGACACCCAACGCGCCCCGACGTCGACGCCGACGCCGCGGGCCACCGCCTCCACGGCGTCGACCGGGGCGGCATCCTCGACGGCGCGCAGCACCCTGCTCAGGTCCACGCCGGTCCACCGCTTTTCGCTCACGCGCCGAAGCATAGGCCCGGCAACCCGACTGGTCGTTGAGCACGGGCTCGTCGGCTCCCGAACCGTAGGGGTTCCTGGTGCCGAGGAACGCGGTCATCTGCGGCCGGACCCCCACCCGGCTCCACGACGTTCGCACTGCTGGAGCATGACGAAACGCCCACCTTGCTGATCTTCAGCAAGCGATCGCAGCAACGCCGTGGTGCGACCGAAACACGCAGGCCGAAAATCAGAAGCCGCAGGTCATCGGCCTGTGGACACAAGCGGAGCCTCGGGTTAGGAAACCGATGCTCTATCCCCTGAGCTACGAGGGCGCGAGCGCCCAGTCTAGCGACCTGGGGGTTCACCTGGGGTGGCAGGGAGTGGCCCACGTTCACCTACGTTCCCCGAACCGTCGTTCGCCCAGCCCAGGACCACAGCCCGAGCACACGAACTCCGGTTTGCGGGCGGTGAAGCTGGAGATGCTGAACACCCGGCGTAGGCCGCGGTGGTAGCGGTGGGGCCGAACCTGGTGGCCTTGGCGGCGGCCCGAGTCGCGGCCGCGGTGGTCTCTCCGGCGACGGCGACGGTCTGCGTCCGCGCGGCGGTGAGGACTTGGGCGGTGAGTGCCTTGGCGGCCCGCACGCCGTGCTGGCGCAGGTAGGCCAGGATGCGGGCCTCACCGGCGCGGCGCAGCCCGCCGGGGGTCTGCCACCGCGCGAGGAGCCGCAGCGCGCCCTTGCTGCGCAGGTTCAGCGCCTTCTCGAGAGCGGGGCTCCGGATACCGGGCACTCGGCTTCACCCGAACATGAGTGCATCCGATCGCGATCACCATGCCCCTGGTCACACTGGCGACGCCAACACCAAGCACGCGCACGGACCAGCCATTACCGCCGCCGCACCCAACCAACCCATCGACCGGCATCCGGATAACGAACCCGGGCTGCCGTACTAATCCCGCCGGTTAGACAAAGAGCCAAGCATGCTGGGCCTAGCGTTGTAGGCTGACGGGCATGGGTCGGTTTTCCGAGGACGAGCTGCGCGCGGTTGTCTCCCGGTACGAGGCGACGCGGGCGCAGGCGTTGACCGAGCGGGACGAGCAACTGCGGGCATTTCATGCGGCCGGGTGGCGGCCGGTGGATCTGCAGCGGGTCACCGGGTACAGCCGGGAGACGGTCCGTCAGGCACTCCGACCGGAGGTCCGACGGGCGACCAACATCAGCCGGCGCAGGACATCCCCCCAGCCGCCAGCGGACTACCAGCCCTACGGCGACCGGAAGCCCTATGTGGTGGCCGAAACCCTTGCCGCGCTGCACGGTCCTACCGACCGCACGGTAACGCTTCCGCGCCATCTCGACTGGTCCGGGCACGCCGAGTACGACCTGAACCGGCCCGCACGCCTGGCCAGCATGTACAAGGTGGTGCTCACCGAAGCCAGCACGATCGAGGATCTGCACACCTGGCTCGACGCTGACCTCCTCCGGCGGCTCTGGCCCACCCTGTGGCTGCCACCCCAGCTCCGCCGGCGCTGGGAGGACGCCTTCCCTGAACTCGCCGCGACCCGCAGTAACGCGGCATAGCGGTGGACCCCTTCCACGAACGCCTCGCCCGCACCGGGCTCGCGGCGGCCGATCGATACGGCTTCGCGCTGGCCGGCGACTACGCGGTCCAGGCCGCCGGACTTCTCGAACGGCCCAGCGAGGACGTCGACCTGTTCACCGCCTGGGACCGCCGCAGGGAGTTCACCGCCGCAGTCAACGCCGTCGTGCACGCCTACCGAGACGACGGCCTCACCGTCGAAACCGAGCGGCACTACGACACGTTCGCCCGGCTGGCCGTCACCGACGGGGTGCGGGTCTCCAAGGTCGAACTCGGCGTGGACTGGCGCGCCAACGAACCGATCCTCATGGCCATCGGACCCGTACTGCACCCCGACGACGCGGTCGCGAACAAGATGAGCGCCCTCTACGGACGAGCGTTCGCCCGCGACTTCATCGACATCGACGCCACCCTCCGATCCGGCCGCTACACCCGCGAAACCCTCCTCACCCTCGCCCAGCGCGCCGACCGTGGCTTCGACCCGCGCATCTTCGCCGACGCGCTCGGACAAGCCACCCTGCTCGATCCTGACGACTTCGCCCAGTACGGCATCGCCGGCCAAGCGCTCGACAATCTCCGAAGCCGATTCGCCGAATGGCGCCGCGAACTACTCAGCAAAAGGAACCCCCGCGACCTGATGGCTCCGCCAGCTGATCCCCCAGCGCTCGGTAAAGAGCAACCCCAGTAGGAAGCCGCCGCCGATCACCGGCCGCGACGGTGCTCCGTTGGTGCTCGGCGAAACGGTTCTCTGCGCCGCGCCGCACGCATCGCGGACACCGATGGCGGTCTGCGTTCTCTACGCTGCTCCCATGGCAGCGTGTCCCGAGCTGACCAGGCCGGCCCCCCACGTGGGGTCCGGTCACGGTCTCCGGGGCAACCCCGGGGACGCGACACTCACCTCGGCACCACACCACAGGTGCGTCGGCACGCTCCGCGAGCCTGTGCACCCGCACGACCGGGCATCGTCGGGACACGCTGCCACCACCGGCCCAGTCGTGACCACGATCCACGTCCTCGCCACCGCGCTCGCCGACGCGTTCCTCGCCGGCAACGGCTGGCGCCGCGCCGATCTCGTCGGCCAGGGTGGGCTCGTCCTCGGCGTCCGGCGGCGGTGGCTGTGGCCGGTCGCCGACGCGGTGCTGGCCGCCTACCCGCGCCCGCCTGTCGACAGGCCACGCGAGCTGGCCACGTTCCTGAGCACCCTCGATCCGCGTCGCCGGCGCGACGATCCAAGCGTCAGGTGTCGAGGCCTGCGAGGTTGAGGCGTTCGAGCAGGCTGGGCTTGCGGGCGTGCACTGCCCGTAGCTCGGCCAGCCGGTGTCGGAACGATGAGCTGTCTCCGTCGCGTTCGCCGAGGTCGCGCAGGTCGACGAGGAGCTGAACCGCGGTGTCGTACTCGCGGGGCTTCTTTGTGGCGATGAGTTCGTTGACCCGCTGCCAGGCGGCGGATTGGTCGACTGCGAGGGTGTCGAGGTGCCGTTGCCGGGCGGCTGCGGCGGACCGTTCCCGGCGAGCCCGCTCGCGTTCGCGCTGCTCGGCGTCCCGCCGCTCCCGCTGGGCGCGCAGCTCCCCGGCGATGGCGAGCAAGTCCCCGGCGGTACGGGCGGCTGCCGGGGTGGACGCGTCGGTGGGGCGCGCGGCGCGGTAGCGGAGCAGCAGTTGGCTGCGGAGGTAGCTGTCGCCGCCGGTGATCAGGTCGGTCAGGATGGCGTCCTTGTCCCGGGCGGGCAGCCCGACGACCCAGGTCCGTAGTTGCGCGGCGGTCGGTTCGCCAGCGGCGGCCGGCGACGACCCGACCGCCGCGGCCGCGATCAGGTCGGGGTCGATGCGCAGGAACTCGGCGACGGCGGTGAGGGGCGCGTCGAGGGTTCCCATGCCGGCGGGGACGGGCGGTTCGGGCTCGTCGTCGGCGATGTCCTCGGACTGTACGCAGCGGAGCCAGGCCAGGTAGAGCAGGCGCAGGTCGCCGGCGGCGAGGCGGGCCCGGACCGGGATGATGGAGGTGAGCAGGCCGTGGCCGTCGAGGTCCCACTCGTCGGTGCCGTCCTCGTCCTCGTCGTGGAGGTCGATGATGACGTGCTCGCCGGCGATCCACGCGGATGCGCTGTCGCCCTGGCAGTACTGGGCGACGGTGGCGGGGTCGAGCACGTGTTTCGGTAGCCGGAGCATGAGCTGGCGGGTGCCCCAGTTGGCCAGGTAGAGGTGCGCGTCGAAGTACCGTTCCATCAGCGTGCGCGGGTCGCCCTTGAAGTCGCCCCACTCGTAGGTGTTGACGAAGCTGGTGGCGGTGATGTCGGCCCGGATCGACAGCGACCGCAGCTCGGCCCGCTCCCGGCCGGTGAGGGGCCGGTCGACGGCGATGAACTCGTAGTACTGGTACTCGCTCATCGTGACCTAACTTCCGGCCCAGTGCCGGTAGGCGTCGATCCACGCGGTGCCGCCCGGTGGCGGGGTGGGGAGCGGCAGGTCGAGAAGGCCGACCCGCTGCCGGTGGCGGCCTTGAACGCAGACCGCAGCGATACTGTCCGCGGTCAGCTCGACCTTCCGCACGGTGACCTCGACACCGAGGACGGTGGTGGTGAACGGCACCGCCAGATGTTCCTCGATCATGGTGAACAGGCCGGTGCGCTCGTCCTCGTAACCATCCGTGTCGACGGTGGCTTTCTCGATCATCGCCTCAAGTGTGGCGGTCCCCTTCGATGCCATCGGCGGAGGATAACCGACCGGTGTCGGGGTGTTCGGAGCCTGATGCGCGAGGATGGTCGGCATGGGTTCGGTGACCGAGTTCGTCGATCTTCGACGCCGACCTCCTCCGACGGCTCTGGCCCACCCTCTGGCTGCCATCCCAGCTCCGCCAGCGCTGGGAGGACACCTTCCCCGAACTCGCCATCACCCGCAACAACGTGACATAGCGGTAGACCGTTGCAACAAAGCCCCAGAGGCCGCGCAAATCGAACACCGAGCCGCCGCATTTCTAACGCCTTCTTGCCGCAAATCAAATGCGAAGGCCCTCGCAGATCGAAACCCTACTGGTCCGCATCGTCGCCGGCGATCGTCTCGCCGAGCACCGCGACCTTGACCGGGCACAGGACCGGGCGGCGGCGATCGCTGACCCGGTCGGCTTCGTGGACTCCTCCGAACTCCTGGTCGTCGACGAGATCCAGCGCGCCCCGGAGCTCCTACTGGCCATCAAAGCAGCCGTCGACGAGGACCCGCGCCCTGGCCGGTACCTGCTCACCGGCTCGTCCCGCCTCTTCGGCATGGTGGCCGCCCCGGACGCCCTGCCCGGCCGGATGGAAACCGTCGAACTCTGGCCGCTGTCCCAAGGCGAACTCGACCAAGCGCCGGACGGATTCGTCGATGCCATCTTTGCGCTCGGCCCTGACCTGCGACACGAGTCCGACGTGACCCGCGCCGACTACGCGGCCAGAATCGTGCGCGGCGGCCTACCCGAGGCCACCACCCGCACCGATCCGCGCCGCCGCCAACGGTTCCTCGACGCCTACGTCCAAGCGCTCATCGACCGCGATGTCCGGCAACTGTCCGACATCCAGCACAAGGGCGAACTCCGCAAACTGGTACGCCTCCTCGCGGCCAGATCCGCGACCATCATCGCCGCCAACTCCCTCGAATCCGCACTCGGACTGAGCCGGCCGACGATCGCCCGCTACCTCCAGGCTCTGGAGGAGATCTTCCTGATCAAGCGGATCCCCGGCTGGTCCCGCAACCTGGGCACCCGCGCCACCGCCGCACCGAAACTGATCTTCGTCGACTCGGGTGTCGCCGCCAACGAGACCGCGACCGACGCCCGGGCGCTGCTCCGGCCGGGCGCACCATTCGGCCCATTACTCGAATCATTCGTCCTGTCCGAACTCTCTCGCCAGCTCACCTGGTCCGAGCAGCCCGTCGACCTGTCCCACTACCGCGACCAGAGCAGGTACGAAGTCGACGCGGTGCTTGAGAACAGAGCGGGCCAGGTCGTGGGGATCGAGGTCAAAGCAGCCACCACCGTCGGACCCGACGACTTCCGCGGACTACGCCGACTCGCCGACCGTCTGGGCGACGACTTCATCGCCGGCATCGTCCTCTACACCGGCACCTCCACGCTGCCGTTCGGCGACAAACTCCGCGCCCTGCCGGTCAGCGCACTGTGGCAGACTTCCGCACCGCCACCATCCTGACCTCGCCCCTTCCGTAGGCCGCTCCCGGCACGAGAGTGGGCATGCCCGTCAGCCGGGCGGGGGCGGCGGTGTGGCGGCCACGAACAGGGTCAGTTCCCGAACCAGGTCGTCCAGGGACTCCCCGGTCTGCGCACGGACCAGGCCCAGGGCGAGGTCGGCGAGGAGGTAGAAGCCGAGCGTGCGGGCCTGGTCGCTGTCGAACGAGGCGAGCAGCGCCTCCGCGCCGGCGAGGTCACCGCGGTGGCGGGCGGCGATGACCCCGGCGGCGCGTTGGACGAGGTCGGTGGCGACCGGGACCGGGCCGGTCACGCCGGTCAGAGCTTCGGCGCGGCGGCGCGGGCGGCGTCGAACCGGACGGTGACGGAGTCCCGGACGACGCCCAGCGCCCGGATCAGCCACGGGCTGCGCTGGACCAGATCCCGTAGTTCGCCTTCCCGCATTGTTTCCCCTGGTCGCCGCTGTTGGGATTCCTGGTCAGTCGAACAACCGGCCCGCGAGGGCGCCCTGGCCGGCCTGCAGGACGTGCGCGGCCCGTAACGGTATCCAGAAGCACTCGAACCGGGTGGGCTCCTGCTCGCCGTCGTGGTCTTCCTGGCTCGCCCACCGCTCGGGCGTCGGCTCGTGCAGCGCCAGCTCGAAGACGTGGCGACGTTGGATCTCGAAGCGGAGCGGGCTGATGTCGTACTCGATCTCCCCCAGCTTGCGCACGACGGTGAAGCTCGTCAGTCCGGCTTCTTCGCGGGCCTCGCGCAGCGCCGCGTCCGCCGGGTCTTCACCCGGGCGGACGCTGCCGCCGGGCACCTGGATGCCCACCTCCTCGTAGCTGAAGTCGGTGTGCCGGAAGACGAGCAAGTGCCCATCGCGTACGACGTAGCAGAGAACCTTATTGGTGATCACCTTCTCGGGCATGGCGTCTTCCTCTGCTCATTCCTGATGCGGCTGCCCGGGGTCTGGCAAGTGCGGGTCGGGCAGGCCGAAGATGGCTTCCTGGGCTGCTTCGCGCTCACCCAGCCGGTGCCGGGCGAGCCGTGACCGGCTCGCCGCCGGGGCCGCCGACCGTTCGCGGCGGGGGGTGGGGGTGCTTGAACCCGCCGAGGGCGGGTCAGCTCATCGCACGGGCTCGGCGGTCTGCTCCCAGAGGGACCGCATCTCCTCAAACGCCTGTTCCATGAGCTGCACCATCGCCAGCCGGGCGCGCTCGCCGTCGTGCCGCTGGATCGCCTGGGCCACCTCGGCGTGCAGGTGCAGCGCCTGCTCGTGCGGGTGGTGCGGCATGAGGTGGTGCTTGTGCCGGCCGGTGAGCACCTCGGCGACCAGGTCCTGCAGGCGGACGAACATCTCGTTGCCGGAGGCGAGCAGCACCCGCCGGTGGAACTCGATGTCCAGGCGCAGGAAGCGCTCCTCGTCGCCGGCCTTGCCGGCGGCCCACATCTTCGCCGCGAGCCCGACGAGGTCGCTCGCCTCGTCGTGACCGGCCCGGCTGGCCGCCAGCAGGGCGGCGTGCGGCTCGATGGCGGTGCGCAGCTCGGTGATGGACCGGAGCTGGGCGAGCCGGCTCGCCGAGGCCAGCCGCCATCGGATCACCTGCGGGTCGAAGACGTTCCAGTCGTGCGCGGGCCGGATCGTCACCCCGACCCGTCGGCGGGTCTCGATGAACCCGATCGATGCCAGGACACGCAGCACCTCGCGGACCACCGAGCGGGAGACCTCGTACCGGTCGACCAGGTCGTCGATGTTGAGGACCGCCCCGGGGGCGAACTCTCCGCCGCAGATGGCGGTGCCGAGGTGTTCGAGGACGCGGGCGTGCAGCCCGACCTCGGCCGGACCGGGCTGGGCGCCGACGACCCCGGAGGAGTACGGTTCCACGCCAAGGATCATATCAGTTGGGTCAACCCCTTGAATAAATCAGCTTTTTCGGCCTAGCATCGCCTGCTTAAGCGGACGTTACAGCGTTGTGGCGCTCTTCCCCCGGGGCGGCGACCACGAGAAATGGAGAGATGACGTGCGACGTCGATCGATAATCGGTACGTCTCTGGCCGTGGTGGTCGCCATGGGCCTGACCGCCTGCGGCGGCGGAGAGGACGGCGGCGGTTCGAAGACCGTGCGCGTGACGCTGGTGAACCACGTCTGGACGGAGAACATCAAGAAGGCCCTGCCGGAGTTCGAGAAGCAGACGGGCCTCAAGGTCGAGGTGACCCAGCTCGGCGAGGACCAGCTCTCGGACCAGTACAACGTCAAGCTGAACGCGGGGTCCAGCGACCTCGACGTGATGATGTACCGGCCGTTGCAGGAGGGCAAGCAGTTCGGCAAGAACAAGTACCTGGCCGACCTGACCGAGCGGTCCAAGTCGGACAGCGCCTTCGAGTTCAGCGACTTCCAGGCCGGGCCGGTGCAGGCCACCACGTACGAGGACAAGGTGGTCGGCGTGCCGATCATCACCGAGTCGGAGGTCCTGTACTACCGCAAGGACCTGCTGAAGAAGTCCGGCTTCGACGCGCCGCCGAAGAGTCTGGACGAGCTCAAGGCGCAGGCGGCCAAGGTCGAGGCGGACAACCCGGGGGTCGCGGGCTTCGTGGCCCGGACCGGCAAGTCGGCCGCCGTCACCCAGTTCTCCAGCTTCCTGTACAGCTTCGGCGGTGACTTCGTCGACGCCGACGGCAAGGCCTCGGTCAACACCGAGCAGGCCAAGCAGGCGTACGCCTACTACGGCGGGCTGCTGCGCGAGCACGGCCCGGACAACGTCAGCACCGACATGAGCTGGTCCGAGGCCATGGCGATCTTCACGCAGGGCAAGGCGGCCTTCTACACCGAGGCCAACTCGCTCTACAAGAACGCCACCGACCCGGCCAAGTCGAAGGTCTCCGACACCGTCGGCTTTGCGGCCTTCCCGGCCGGCCCGGCCGGCTCGAAGCCCTACAACGTCCCGTCCTGGGCGCTCGGCATCAACGACCAGTCGAAGAACAAGGACAACGCCTGGAAGTTCATCCAGTGGGCGGCCGGCAAGGAGCAGTCGCTGGCGCAGCAGGAGGCCGGCGTCCCCGGCGCCCGTGCCTCGGTCTGGGCCAACCCGCAGGCCATCGCGACCTACCCGAAGGACCTCGCCGAGGCCACCACGGCCAGCACCGCGAACGGCGTCGGCCACGACCGTCCGCTGGTCGTGAAGGTCGCCCAGGCGCGCGAGATCGTCGGCCAGCCGATCGTCGACGCGATCACCGGCAAGGACCCGGCCGCCTCGGCGGACGCGGCGAACGAGGCGTTCCAGAAGTTCCTCGACGACGAGGCGAAGTAACCCGACCGCGGGACGGCGGGGCCAGACCGGCTCCGCCGTCCCGCGCCGGGTCCCGGCCCTGAGCACTCGGAGACCTCATGTCAGCCGTCACCACACCAGTCGCCAGATCGCCGCAGGCCGGCGCGGGCCCGGCCGATTCGGGCTGGTCGCGCTGGGCCAACGCGCACCGCAAGTGGCTCTTCGCGGCACCCGCCATGGCGTTCGTCGCCGTGCTGATCATCTTTCCGGTGGCGTGGACCGGATACCTCAGCCTCACCGACGCCGAGGGTTCGGTCCGCGCCGAGAGCGAGTTCATCGGGTTCCAGAACTACCTCGACGTGCTCGCCGACACCGACCGGTTCTGGCCGGCGGTGTGGCGCACCGTCCTGTTCACCGGCGTCGTGCTCGCCGTCGAGGTCGCGCTCGGCATGGCGATCGCCCTGCTGCTGTGGCGGCCGTTCCGCGGCGAGCGGTGGGTCCGGGTCGCCATCCTGCTGCCCCTGGTCGCCACCCCGGTGGCGGTCGGCATGATGTGGCGGCTGATCTTCGACCCCAGCATCGGCATGGCCAACGAGGTGCTCAGCTGGGTCGGGATCGGCCCGCAGCCCTGGCTGTCCGGGCAGAGCAGCGCCCTGCCGACGACGATGTTCATCGACATCTGGCAGTGGACCCCGATGGTGGTGCTGATCCTGCTCGCCGGCCTCACCTCGCTGTCGGACGAGCCGCAGGAGGCCGCCCTCATCGACGGCGCCAGCACCTGGCAGCGGTTCCGGCACGTCACCCTGCCGCTGCTGATGCCCACCGTGATCGTCGCGATCCTGCTGCGCGGCATCGACGCGCTGAAGACCTTCGACATCCTCTACGCGACCAAGGGTCGCGGCGGCGGGTCGTTCCACGAGGTCGAGACGCTCAACGTCTACGCGTACGGGCTGAGCTTCGACTACAACGACTACGGCGTCTCATCGACCGTCCTGATCATCTTCTTCTTGATCATCATCGGGGTGATGTGGGCCCTCACCTACCGCAAGAAGGGGCTGGACCGATGAAGCCGAGCAAGCCGTTCAGGGTCTTCCGGGCGGTTGCCCTGGCCGTCGTGGTGCTGGCGCTGATCGCGCCGCTGCTCTGGATGATCGCCGCGTCGTTCAAGACCAACGTCGACATCTACGACACCGGCAAGGCCGTTGTTTTCTCGCCCACCCTGGACAACTACGACAACGTGCTCCAGCGGGCCAACTACGTCCAGTTCATCGGCAACAGCCTGTGGGTGGCGTTCGCCGCCACGCTGCTCTCGCTCGTCCTCGGGGTGCCGGCCGCCTACTCGATGAGCCGGTTCAACATGAAGAAATCAGCGCTCGTGGTGCTGATGGCCCGGATCATCCCGGGCGTGTCGCTCCTGGTGCCCTGGTACTACGTCTTCTCGAACCTGCAGATGGTCGGCGGGTACACCGTGCTGATCCTCAGCCACATGTTCGTGTCACTGCCGTTGATCGTCTACATCATGATGGGCTTCTTCGACAGCCTGCCGGAGGACCTGGAGGAGGCGGCGCTGGTCGACGGGCTGACCCACATCGGCGCGTTCCGGCGGATCACCCTGCCGCTGTCCGTGCCCGGCGTCGCCACCGCCGGCATCCTGTCCTTCATCTTCTCCTGGAACAACTTCATGTTCGCCCTGGTGCTCTCCGGCGCGGACACGAAGACCCTGCCCGTGGCGATCTTCGACTTCGTCGGCTACGCCAGCATCGACTGGGGCGGCCTGATGGCCGCGGCCACCGTGGTCACCCTGCCGATCATGGTGATCGCCCTGTTCGTGCAGAAGTACATCGTCTCCGGGCTCACCGCCGGCGCCACGAAGGGCTGAGGACACCATGACAACGATCGCACGGGTGGAGACGTTCCTCGTCGCGCCGCGGTGGCTGTTCGTCCGGGTCGAGACGTCCTCCGGGATCGTCGGCTGGGGCGAGGCGACCTGCGAGGGCCGCTCCGAGACCGTCCGCACCGCCGTCGAGCAGCTCAGCGAGCTGCTGATCGGCCGGGACGCGCTGCGGATCGAGGACCACTGGCAGGTCCTGACGAAGGCCTCGTTCTACCGGGGCGGGCCGATCCTGGCCAGCGCCGTCGCCGGGCTGGACCAGGCGCTGTGGGACATCGCCGGCAAGCACTTCGGCGCCCCGGTGCACCAGCTACTCGGCGGCCCGGTCCGCGACCGGATCCGGGTCTACGGCTGGGTCGGCGGCGACGAGCCCGCCGAGGTGCGCGACCAGATCAGCGCCGCCGTCGAGACAGGGCTGACCGCCGTGAAGATGAACGCGTCCGGGCGGATGAGCCCGGTCGCCTCGGTCGCCGAGCTCAACGGCGTGGTCCAGCGGGTGGCCGCCGCCCGGGAGGTGCTCGGCGACGAGCGGGACGTCGCGGTCGACTTCCACGGCCGGTTCAGCCTGGCCACCGCCCGGCGGGTCGCCCCGCTGCTCGAGCCGTACCGGCCGTTCTTCCTGGAGGAGCCGGTGGTGCCGGAGAACTCGCACCTGATCGGCGAGTTCGTGCGCGCCACGACCACCCCGGTGTCCACCGGGGAACGGCTCTACAACCGGCAGGAGTTCCTGCCGGTGCTGCAGGCCGGCATCGCGGTCGCCCAGCCGGACCTGTCGCACGCCGGCGGCATCACCGAGGTCCGCAAGATCGCCGCGCTGGCCGAGGTGTACGACGTCCAGCTCGCCCCGCACTGCCCGCTCGGCCCGATCGCCCTGGCGTCCTGCCTGCAGGTCGGCTTCGCCACGCCCAACTACCTGATCCAGGAACAGAGCATCGGCATCCACTACAACCTCGGCGCCGAGGTGCTCGACTACTGCCTCGACAAGACCCCGCTGACCTTCGTCGACGGGTACGTCGAGCGGCTCACCGCGCCGGGCCTCGGCATCGAGATCGACGAACACGCGGTGCGGACGGCGAACAAGCGCGGCCACGCCTGGCGCAGCCCCACCTGGCGGCACCCCGACGGCTCCTACGCGGAATGGTGAACAACATGACTGTCGATCTCGTCACTGAACTCGCCGGCGCCCGGATCCTCGCGGTCATCCGGGGCACCGACACCGCCGGCGCGATCGCCGCCGGCACCGCCCTGCTGGAGGAGGGCGTCCGGATCGTGGAGGTGGCCCTCACCACCCCGGACGCGGCGCGGGCCGTCGAGGCGCTGCGCGCGGTCGCGCCGGCCGGTTCCCTGGTCGGCGCCGGCACGGTGCTCACCGCCGCGGACGTCGCCGAGGTGGCGGCGGCCGGCGCGCAGTTCGTGGTGACGCCGGCGGTGGTCGAGTCGATCGCCGAGGCGGCCCGGCGCGGGCTGCCGGTGGCCGCCGGGGCGTTCAGCCCGACCGAGGCGTACACCGCGATGCGGCTGGGGGCGTCGGCGATCAAGCTGTTCCCGGCGTCGGTGGGTGGCCCCGCGTACCTGAAGGCGGTGCGCGACCCGTTCCCGGACATCCCCTTCGTGGCGGTCGGCGGTGTCGGCCTGGCCGACCTGCCCGGCTACTTCGCCGCCGGCGCGATCGCGGTCGGCGTCGGCGGCCCGCTGGTCGGTGACGCCGCCTCCGGCGGCGACCTCGACGCCCTGCGCGAGCGCGCCCGCGCCTACCTCGCCGCCGTCGCATGAGCGCCGCCGGCCTGACCGCCGCGCCCCCGCGCGGCACCCGC
The DNA here is from genome assembly GCF_043197045.1 of Micromonospora sp. NPDC049282. NCBI lineage: Bacteria > Bacillati > Actinomycetota > Actinomycetes > Micromonosporales > Micromonosporaceae > Micromonospora > Micromonospora sp. NPDC049282. Next base: position 270,777 of record NZ_JBICSL010000003.1, on the reverse strand, counting down.
CCGTCCGCCGCGCGACCGCGCGCCGGCGGCTACCCGACCACCGCGTCATGACCGCCGTCGACCTGCTCACCTTCGGCGAGGCCCTGGTCTCGCTGCGCACGGCCGGGCCCATCGTCACCGGTGGCGCGCTCACCCCGCACCTGGCCGGGGCGGAGGCCAACGTGGCCGTCGGGGTGGCCCGGCTCGGCCACCGCGCGGCGTTCGCCGGCCGGGTCAGCGCCGACGAACTCGGCGAGTTCCTGCTCCGGCAGATGCGCGCCGAGGGGGTATGCCTCGAGCACGTGGTCCGCGACCCGGACCGCCCGGCCGGGCTGATGTTCCTGGAACGGCGGACCGCCGACCTGACCCGGGTGATCTACCAGCGGGCCGGCTCGGCCGGCTCGGCGGTGTCCGTCGAGGACCTGCGGCCCGCCCTGGCCGCCGGTGCCCGGGTGCTGCACCTGACCGGGATCACCGCGGCGCTGTCCGACGGTGCCCGGGAGGCCACCCGGTGGGCGGCCGAGACCGCCGCCCGGTCCGGGACGCTGGTCTGCCTCGACGTCAACCACCGGACGAAACTGTGGAGCCGGGACGCGGCGCGGGCCGCGCTCGCCGACATCGTCGGCCACGCCTCGGTCGTGGTCGCCTCCGCCGACGAGCTGGACCTGGTCGGCACGCCGGGCGCGGACGAGCCGACCGTGGTCGCCGAGCTGCTGGACCGGGGCGTGTCGACGGTGCTGGTGAAGCTCGGCGGCGACGGCGCCCGCGCGTACACCCGGGGGGGCGTGCGGCACGCGGCGGCGGTGCCCGTGACGGCGGTGGACACCGTCGGCGCGGGGGACGCCTTCACCGCCGGCTACCTCTCCGGCCACCTCGACGGTCTCGACCTGGCCGGGCGGCTGCGCCGCGCGGTCACCCTGGGCGCCTTTGTCGTCGGCGGCCACGGCGACTGGGAGACCCTGCCACGCCGCGACGAACTGTCCCTCCTGAACGACGTGCAGCCCGGCAGCACGCTGCGCTGACATCCCCTCGAGAAAGGCACCGGCATGAAGATCGTCGCCGCGGACGTCATCGTCTCCAGTCCCGACCGGAACTTCGTCACCCTCAAGATCACAACTGACGAGGGACTCACCGGACTGGGCGACGGCACCCTCAACGGGCGCGAACTGGCCGTCGCGTCGTACCTGGCCGACCACGTCGTCCCGCTGCTGATCGGGCGCGACCCGCATCAGATCGAGGACACCTGGCAGTTCCTCTACCGCTCGGCCTACTGGCGGCGGGGGCCGGTCACCATGGCCGCCATCGCGGCCGTGGACGTCGCCCTCTGGGACATCAAGGCCAAGGCCGCCGGAATGCCGCTCTACCAGCTCCTGGGCGGTGCCTCCCGGACCGGGATCCTGGCCTACGGGCACGCCTCCGGGCGGGAGCTGCCCGAGCTGTTCGACTCCATCCGCCACCACCTGGAGCAGGGCTTCCGCGCCATCCGGGTGCAGACCTCGGTGCCCGGCATCAACGCCGTCTACGGCGTGGCCGCCCAGCCCAGCATCGACGGCAAGCGCTACGACTACGAGCCTGCCCAGCGCACGCCGCTGCCCGCCGAGGAGGACTGGGACACCCGCTCGTACCTGCGGCACCTGCCGGGGGTCTTCGAGGCCGTTCGCAACGAGTTCGGCCCCGATCTGCCCCTGCTGCACGACGGGCACCACCGGATGACCCCCATCCAGGCCGCCAAGCTGGGCAAGGCGCTCGAGCCGTACGACCTGTTCTGGCTGGAGGACTGCACCCCGGCGGAGAACCAGGAGGCGCTGCGGCTGGTCCGGCAGCACACCACCACCCCGTTGGCCATCGGCGAGGTCTTCAACACCGTCTGGGACTACCAGACGCTGATCCGCGAACAGCTCATCGACTACGTGCGCTCCGCCGTCACGCACACCGGCGGCATCACCGCCATGCGGAAGCTGCTCGACTACGCCGCCCAGTACCAGATCAAGTCCGGCATCCACGGCCCGACCGACATCTCCCCGGTCGGCATGGCCGCCGCGCTCCACCTCGACCTGGCCATCCACAACTTCGGCATCCAGGAGTACATGCGGCACGGGGCGCTCACCGACGAGGTGTTCCGGCAGTCGTTCACCTTCGCCGACGGGTACCTGCACCCGGGACAGCAGCCCGGACTCGGCGTGGAACTCGACGAGGAGGCCGCGGGCCGGTTCCCGTACCAGCCGGCGTACCTGCCGTTCAACCGGCTCAAGGACGGCACGGTCCATGACTGGTGACCGTCGCCTGCCCACCCGGCACGTGGTGGTGATGGGCGTGTCCGGGGCGGGCAAGACAACGGTGGCGCGGGGGATCAGCGAGTTGACCGAACTGGTCTTCACCGAGGCGGACGAGTTCCACCCGCCGGCCAACGTGACCCGGATGCGCGCCGGCATCCCGCTGGACGACGCGGCACGCTGGCCCTGGCTGCGCGACCTCGCGGCCTGGATGGCCGGCCGGCACGCCGAGGGCGTGTCCACGGTGCTGGCCTGCTCGGCGTTGAAGCGCTCCTACCGGGACGTGCTGCGCCAGGGACCGCCCAGCGTGGAGTTCGTGCACCTGGCCGGCCCGGCCGAGCTGATCCGGGCCCGGATGACCGGGCGGGTCGGGCACTACATGCCGGCCAGTCTGCTCGACTCCCAGCGGGCCACCCTTGAGGACCTGACGCCCGACGAACCCGGGGTGGTGCTGGACGTGGCCGCGACACCGGAGGAACTGGTCGTCGCGGCGGTCGACCGGCTCGACCTGCCCCGACGGACATTCGTCGGCACCGGTTCACCCGGCGACGCCGACGGGAGACCGCGCGGGACGACGGCGCAGTGACCGCCAGGTCGGCAACGAACGCGACAGCACCGCCGAGCAGCGCGCCGATCATCACCACCAGGGCGGCTCGGCCGTGACCAGCCAGATGACCTGCTTCCGGGTCGCACCGGCCAACCGGATCAGCCGCAGGTCTGCCGTCCGGCCGGCGGCGGCCGTCATGAGCGCGGGGCAGGCGTACGGCATGGTGGCCCATGACGGCTGGCCGCCGGCTGCCGTTCCGAGACCGGCCTGATTCCTACGCGAACCACCCGGCAGCGGCTTGAATAGCGGTGTGCGGGTCAACAAGGACGGACGGGACTGGCGCGTCGGCGCCGCCGCCGACGTGGGCTGGAACTGGCCGTACGTGCTGGTCCAGGCCGGCCCCGAGCAAGCCCTCACCTGGCGCACCGATGGGCACATCCGCCACCCGCACGGCGCTCTACCCGACCTGTTCTTCCCCGCCGACCGGTCATGGCTGGTCTCCGCGCTCTGGGACGACACCTGGACCTGCGTCGGCGGCCCGACACCCGTGATCCACACCCTCCAACGCGACCCCGTGGCAAATGCCCGCCGGGTCCGACCCGACGAGGACGCGCTACCACCGGGGCTGACCCGCGAGTGACGACCCACGCCCGGGGCAGCGGTCACCCTCCGATCATGGCTAACGCCTGCGCGCGCGACTCACCCTCGACCGCACCGCCGCCGCACTGATTCCAACACGGATGCCGCATCCGGGTACGACACGCCGGACCACAGGCACAACGCCACCGTCGCCCGCTCGGCCGGTGGCAGCCCGCGGACCACCGAGAGGACCTCAGTCATCCGCCGCTCGTCGTCGAGCCGCGCGGAAACCTCCGAACTCTGGCCGACTGCCCGGCCCGACCGAAGGCACGGGCTGCGTAGAGGCCGCTCACCAGGGCGACCCCGCCGGCGGCGAGGGCGGGGAGCCGGCAGCGTACGGCGGCCGGCCGGGAGTTCATGCCGGCTCTCCGGTGGCATCGGGCAGGGCCAGCCGCACCACACAGGCGTCGGGCGCGCCGAAGGGTTCGAGCACGGCGCCGGCCGGTGGGGCGCCGGCGTGTTCGAGCGTGCCGCGGACGACGCCGACATGCAGCGCGCAGATCGCGTCGGGGTTGCGGTTGACCAGTTCCAGGAAGGGGCAGGTGTGCAGGTGGATCTCGGTCGTCCCGTCGGCCGTGGGGTGCCGGCGAGGGCTGAAGCCCAGCCCGCGCAGGACGTCGAACAACGTGTCGACCGGCTCCCTGCCGGGCGGGGTGGCGGCCGCGAGGTGACGTCCCCAGTCGTGGCCGGCACGGGTGGCCTCGGTCCGGACGTCGCCGTGGCCGCGCCGCGACAGGTGGTCGAGCAGTGCGGCGGCGAGCGCCCGGTACGGCGCGGGAGCCGGCGCCTCGGCGATGGCCATCCGGTAGCGCCACGCCGGCCGTCCGGGTTGGCCGCCACTGGCCCGCGCCTTGACCAGCAGCCCGGCGTCGACCAGCCGGTCGAGGTGGGCGCGTGCGGTGGAGAGGTGCAGACCCGTCCGCTCCCCCACCTCGGCGATGGTCATGCCGGCGTCGGCGGCCCGCACCAGCTCCAGCATCGAGGCTCGGCTGGCGGTGCCGAGGGCCCGGTGACGCTGCGGGTCGATGATCTCGCCGACCGGCCCTGTTCTTGGGGTTTCCACGTTAGATAACGTTACAACGTCATTGGCCCACAAAACCTGGAGGGTTCCCTGTCCGCCGCACGCTCCGGGCGGTGACCGGGCCCCGGCTGACGAGCCGGCCCCGACCCTGAGCATCGACCCCCGGACGGTGGGGTCAGGGCCGGCCGTTCCGGCGCACCGGGGCCGTTCGGCCCTGCTGACCCGGGTTGACGGCACGCACGATGGAACCGCCCACCCCTCGTGGTCAGGAGTTGAACGCTCATGTGCAATTACTGCGGCTGTCGGGAGTTCCCGCTGATCGGCCGGCTCTCGGCCGAGCACGAGGCGATCGCGAACGCGGCGGGCCGGCTCCGCACCGCGGTGCGGGCCGGCGGCGCCGACGCAGCGGCGGCGCTCGACGCGCTGCTCGCGCTGCTGATGCCGCACACCGCCGCCGAGGAGGACGGCCTCTTCGCGGAGCTGCGGGCCGAGGGCAGCCTGGCCGAGGCGGTGGCGAAGCTCTGCACGGAGCACGACGACATCCACGGCGTGCTCGGCGGTGTCGACCGGGCCGACCCGGACTGGCCCGGGGTGCTGGCCGCCCTCGACCGGCTACACCGGCACATCGACAACGAGGAACACGGCCTCTTCCCGGCCGCGGTGATCGCGCTGCCGTTCCCGGCCTGGAACCGGATCACCCCGACGGCCGAGACGGCCAGGTGAGCCGGCGGGACAAGGGACCACGGTCATCGGGCCGGAACCGAAGTTCCGCCCCGAGCCCGCAGGTACCACCCTGCTGATCTCGGGACCTTCGGCCCGGGTTGGCGAAGTAGTACACCGGCAGGATTGCCACGACGCCCCCGGCCGGGCGGTTGCGCGTCGGCGCGCCCATCGGAATGGTGGCATCACGGCTTCTCTATCGAAGGAATGAGGCGTATGTCGCGAGCGACCGAAGGTGCGGGGCGGGCGCTGCTGTCGGTGGGCGGCCTGGTGCGCCGGGCCGAGGTCTCCGCCGACGGCCGGACGCTGCACCAGATCGGCGGCCGGGAGGCGGACGCCTTCTACCGGGACCGCTGGTCCTACGACAAGGTGGTCCGCTCCACGCACGGGGTGAACTGCACCGGCTCGTGCTCCTGGAAGGTGTACGTAAAGGACGGCATCATCACCTGGGAGCAGCAGCAGACCGACTACCCGAGCGTCGGGCCCGACCGACCGGAGTACGAGCCGCGGGGCTGCCCCCGGGGCGCCGCCTTCTCCTGGTACACCTACTCCCCCACCCGGGTGCGCTACCCGTACGCCCGGGGGGTGCTGGTGGAGATGTACCGGGAGGCCAAGGGCCGCCTCGGCGACCCGGTGGCCGCGTGGGCGGACATCCAGGGCGACCCGGAACGCCGCCGCCGCTACCAGAAGGCCCGCGGCAAGGGTGGCCTGGTGCGGATCGGCTGGGACGAGGCCCAGGAGATGGTCGCCGCCGCGCACGTGCACGCGATCGCCGAGTACGGCCCGGACCGGGTCGCCGGCTTCTCCCCCATCCCCGCCATGTCGATGGTGTCGCACGCCGTGGGCGCCCGCTTCATGTCCCTGCTCGGCGGGTCGATGCTGTCGTTCTACGACTGGTACGCCGACCTGCCGGTGGCCTCACCGCAGGTCTTCGGCGACCAGACCGACGTGCCCGAGTCCGGGGACTGGTGGGACGCCTCCTACTTCGTCATGTGGGGCTCCAACGTCCCGGTGACCCGCACCCCGGACGCGCACTGGATGGCCGAGGCGCGCTACCGGGGCCAGAAGGTCGTCGTGGTCAGCCCCGACTACGCCGACAACGTCAAGTTCGCCGACGAGTGGATGCCCGCCCAGCCGGGCACCGACGGCGCCCTGGCGATGGCGATGGGGCACGTCATCCTCAAGGAGTTCTTCGTCGACCGGCGCACCCCACGCTTCGTCGACTACGTCCGCAAGTTCACCGACCTGCCGTTCCTGGTCACCCTCGAGCCGGGCGCCGACGGGGCGTACCGGCCGGGCAAGTTCCTCACCGCTGACGATCTGGGCGAGACGGACAAGGAGGCGGCCTTTCGGACGGTGCTCTGGGATTCCGCCACCGACGCGCCCGCCGTGCCGCGGGGCAGCCTCGGTCACCGCTGGGGCGAACAGCAGGGCCAGTGGAACCTCGACCTGGGCGACCTGGAGCCGGCGCTGACCTGCCTCGACGCGGGCGACGCGGTCGAGGTCGAGCTGCCCCGCTTCGACACGGACACCCCGCAGGTGCTGCGCCGGGGCGTGCCCACCCGCACGGTCGCCGGTCAACTGGTGACCAGCGTGTTCGACCTGCTGCTGGCGCAGTACGGGGTCGGCCGGAACGGCCTGCCGGGGCAGTGGCCGACCGGCTACGACGACGTCGACGCGCCGTACACGCCGGCGTGGCAGGAGCCGATCACCGGGGTCCCGGCGGCGCAGGTGGCCCGGGTCGCGCGGGAGTTCGCCGACAACGCCGAGCGATCCGGCGGCCGGTCGATGATCCTGCTCGGCGCCGGCACCAACCACTGGTTCCATTCCGACGCCACCTACCGGGCGATCCTGGCGCTTGTCACCCTCACCGGCTGCCAGGGCGTCAACGGCGGCGGCTGGGCACACTACGTCGGGCAGGAGAAGTGCCGTCCCGCGACCGGCTGGGCGCAGCTCGCCTTCGGCCTGGACTGGGTACGCCCCCCGCGGCAGATGATCGGCACCGCCTTCTGGTACGTGCACACCGACCAGTGGCGCTACGACACCTACTCCGCCGACGTGGTCTCCTCTCCCACCGGCACCGGCGTGTTCGCCGGCAAGCACACCATGGACCTGCTGGCCCAGTCGGCCCGGTCGGGGTGGATGCCGTCGATGCCGACGTTCGACCGCAACCCGCTGAAGCTGGCCGACGAGGCGCTCGCCGCCCGGCCGGACGATCCGGGGGGCTGGGTCGCCGAGCGGCTCGGCCAGGGAGACGTGAGGTTCGCCTGCACCGACCCGGATGCGCCGGAGAACTGGCCGCGGGTGCTGACCGTCTGGCGGGCCAACCTGCTCGGCTCGTCGGCGAAGGGCAACGAATACTTCCTGCGCCACCTGCTCGGCACCGACGCGAACCTGCGCGCCGAGGAGGCGCCGGAGGAGCTGCGGCCGAAGGACGTGACCTGGCGGACGGAGGCGCCGGAAGGCAAGCTCGACCTGCTGTTGAGCCTCGACTTCCGGATGACCTCCACGACGCTCTTCTCCGACATCGTGCTGCCGGCCGCCACCTGGTACGAAAAGCACGACCTGAGCAGCACCGACATGCACCCGTTCGTGCACGCGTTCACCCCGGCGATCAACCCGCCGTGGCAGACCCGGACGGACTTCGACGCGTTCCACGGCATCGCGAAGGCGTTCTCCGCGCTCGCCGGGCCACGTCTGGGCGTACGCAAGGATCTGGTCGCGGCGCCGCTGCTGCACGACACCCCCGACGCGATGGCGACGCCGCACGGCCGGGTCCGGGACTGGGCGGTCACCGGCGAGACACCGGTGCCCGGCCGGACCATGCCGAAGCTGGTGGTGGTCGAGCGGGACTACGGCGCGATCGCCGACAAGATGGCCGCGCTCGGACCGCTGATGGACACCCTCGGCACCACCGGCAAGGGCTTCTCGGTCGATGTCCGACCGGAGGTGGAGTACCTGCGCCACAAGAACGGCGAGGTCCGCGGCGGCGCCGCCGACGGGCGGCCGTCGCTGGCCCGGGACACGCACGCGTGCGAGGCGATCCTGGCGCTGTCCGGGACCACCAACGGCCGGGTGGCCACCGCCGGCTTCCGGGACGTGGAGAAGCGCACCGGCGTACGGCTGGCCGATCTGGCGGCCGAGCACGAGGGCAAGCAGATCACCTTCGCCGACACCCAGTCCCGCCCGGTGCCGGTGATCACCAGCCCGGAGTGGTCGGGCAGCGAGCACGGGGGCCGGCGCTACTCGCCGTTCACCATCAACACCGAGCGGCTCAAGCCCTGGCACACGCTCACGGGCCGGCAGCACTTCTTCCTCGACCACGACTGGATGCACGAGGCCGGCGAGGCGCTGCCGATCTTCCGGCCCCCGCTGGACATGCACAGGCTGTTCGGTGAGCCGCGACTCGGCCGCACCGGGGAACTGGAGATCACGGTCCGGTACCTCACCCCGCACTCGAAGTGGTCCATCCACTCCGAGTACCAGGACAACCTGATCATGCTCACCCTGTCCCGGGGCGGGCCGACGATGTGGATGAGCGAGGCCGACGCGGAGAAGATCGGCGTCCGGGACAACGAGTGGATCGAGGCGGTGAACCGCAACGGCGTGGTGGTCTGCCGGGCCGTGGTGACGCACAAGATGCCCGAGGGCACGGTCTACATGTACCACGCCCAGGAGCGGGTGATCGACGTGCCGAAGTCGGAGACCACCGGCCGGCGCGGCGGCATCCACAACTCGCTGACCCGGCTGCTGGTCAAGCCCACCCACCTGATCGGCGGGTACGCGCAGCTCTCCTTCGCGTTCAACTACCTCGGGCCCACCGGCAACCAACGCGACGAGGTCACCGTGATCCGTCGTCGCTCCCAGGAGGTGCAGTACTGATGCGGGTCATGGCCCAGATGGCGATGGTGATGAACCTCGACAAGTGCATCGGCTGCCACACCTGCTCGGTGACCTGCAAGCAGGCGTGGACCAACCGCTCCGGGGTCGAGTACGTCTGGTTCAACAACGTGGAGACCCGCCCCGGGCAGGGTTACCCGCGCACCTACGAGAACCAGGAGCGGTGGCAGGGCGGCTGGGTGCGGACCCGCTCCGGCAAGCTGAAGCCCCGCTCGGGCGGGCGGGTGAAGAAGCTGTTCAGCATCTTCGCCAACCCGAAGCTGCCGTCCATGCAGGACTACTACGAGCCATGGACGTACGACTACGAGCACCTGATCAACGCGCCGGCCGGCGAAGACACCCCGGTGGCCCGACCGAAGTCGCTGCTCACCGGGGAGGACACGAAGATCACCTGGAGCGCGAACTGGGACGACTCCCTCGCCGGCGGCAACGAGATCGCCGCCGGTGACCCGGTGCTGGCCAAGGTCTCCGACCAGGTGAAGCAGGAGTTCGAGAAGACCTTCATGTTCTTCCTGCCACGGATCTGCGAGCACTGCCTCAACCCGTCCTGCGCGGCCTCCTGCCCCTCGGGCGCGATCTACAAGCGGGCCGAGGACGGCATCGTGCTGGTCGACCAGGACCGCTGCCGGGGCTGGCGGATGTGCGTGACCGGCTGCCCGTACAAGAAGGTCTACTTCAACCACCGCACCGGCAAGGCCGAGAAGTGCACCTTCTGCTTCCCGCGCATCGAGATCGGCCAGCCCACCATCTGCTCCGAGACGTGCGTGGGGCGGCTGCGCTACCTCGGGCTGATGCTCTACGACGCCGACCGCGTCGCCGAGGCCGCCGCGATGAAGGACGAGGACGACCTGTACGACGCGCAGCGCTCGGTCTTCCTCGACCCGCACGACCCGGCCGTGGTCGCCGCCGCCCGGGAGGCGGGCATTCCCGACGACTGGATCGACGCGGCGCAGCGGTCCCCGATCTGGGACCTCATCATGAGGTACGAGGTGGCGCTGCCGCTGCACCCGGAGTACCGGACCATGCCGATGGTCTGGTACATCCCGCCGCTGTCACCGGTGGCCGACGTGCTGCGCGATACCGGCCACGACGCGGAGGAGGCCGGCAACCTGTTCGGCGCCATCGACGCCCTGCGCATCCCGGTGGACTACCTGGCCGAGCTCTTCACCGCCGGCGACCCGGAGCCGGTGCGCGGGGTGCTGAACCGGCTCGCCGCGATGCGCGCCTACCAGCGCCGGATCAACCTGGGCGAGGAGCGCGACGAGTCCATCGCCGCCGCGGTCGGGATGACCGGCGAGGAGATGGACGAGATGTACCGCCTGCTCGCCATCGCCAAGTACGAGCAGCGCTACGTCATTCCCGCCGCGCACGCCGAGGACGCCCACCGGCTGGAGAAGATCGCCACCGAGTGCAGCCTGGACTACGAGGGCGGCCCCGGGATGGGCGGCGGCGGCCCGTACGGCCAGGGGCCGTTCGGCGAGTCCTCCGGCACACCGGTGCCGGTGCAGGTGGAGAACTTCCACATGCTGCGCGACCGGCAGACCGCCGAGGGCTTCACCGACCCGGGCGACGAACCACGCCGGGTCAACCTGCTCAACTGGGACGGCAAGGGCACCCCGCGGGGTCTCTTCCCGCCCCCGCGCACCGAACCCGAACACGTCGACGGAGGTAAGCCGTGAGCCAGCCGACCTGGCGGGCGGTGGCTGCCCGCGCGGCGTCCCTGCTGCTGCGCTACCCCGACGAGGAGGTGCTGGCGGCGCTGCCCACCGTGCGCGTCGCCCTCGACGGCCTGCCGGACGCGGTGGCCGGCCCGCTGCGCGAGGTGGTCACCCACCGGGCGACCACCGCCCCCGTCGCCCTGCGGGCCGCCTACGTGGAACGATTCGACTTCCGCCGCCGCTGCTGCCTGCACCTGACGTACTACACCTGCGGCGACACCCGCCGCCGCGGCGAGGCGCTTGTCGACTTCGCCGCCGCGTACAAGTCGGCCGGGCTGGCCGTCGTGGACGGCGAGCTGCCCGACTTCTTGCCCGCGGTGCTCGACCTGGCCGCCGTCGACGACGGTGGATGGCAACTGCTGCGGGAGAACCGGGTCGGCCTGGACCTGCTGACCGAGGCGCTGGGCCGCGAGAAGTCGGTGTACCGGCAGGCGGTGCAGGCGGTCCGCGAGATGCTGCCGCCCGCCCAGCCCGGGGACATCGCCGCCGCCGTCCGGCTGGCCCGCACCGGACCACCGGTGGAGCAGGTCGGGCTCGAACCATTCGGACTGGTCGACACGACTGGAGGTCGCCGATGAACATCCTGCTCTGGGTGGTGTACCCGTACCTGTCCATCGCGGTCCTGGTCGGCGGCCTGATCTGGCGCCACCGGTACGACAAGTTCGGCTGGACGACCCGCTCCTCCCAGCTCTACGAAAGCACCGTCCTGCGGTGGGGCAGCCCGCTGTTCCACTTCGGGGTGCTGATGGTCCTCGTCGGCCACATCGGCGGTCTACTGGTCCCGAAGTCCTGGACCGAGGCGGTCGGCGTCACCGAGCACACCTATCATCTGATGGCTGTGTTCGTCGGCACGGTGGCCGGCTTCTGCACCCTGATCGGGCTGGGCATCCTGATCGCCCGCCGCCGGTTGACCGGACCGGTCTTCGCCGCCACCACCCGCAACGACAAGGCGATGTACGTGGTCCTCGCGGGGGTGATCGTGCTGGGCCTCTGGGCGACCGTACGCGCCAACGTCGCCGGCCCCGGCTACGACTACCGGGAGACGGTCTCCCCGTGGTTCCGGTCGCTGTTCTACCTGAGCCCGGACCCGGAGATCATGGCCGGTGTGCCGGTGGGCTTCCAGATCCACATCGTGGCCGCCTTCGCGCTCTTCGCGTTCTGGCCGTTCACCCGACTGGTCCACGCGTTCAGCGCCCCGGTCGGCTACGCCACCCGCCCGTATGTGGTCTACCGCAGCCGGGACGACCGGCCAGGGCTTCGGCCGACCCGGCCGGGCTGGGAGGGCCCGCCCCGGCTGCCCGCCCCGCGCATCGGTCGGACCCGCTCACGCCGGTGACCAGCGCCGCCTCGACCGCCCGGCGACCGCCACCGGCGGGTGCCGGCGGACGACGACCCGACCCGGCAAGGAGGACCGACCGGTGACCATCGCACCGCACCGCCCCGATCGCCACCGTTCGGCACCGACCGCGACAGGTTGGGCCGCGGCGCGGGCGCTGGCTCACCGGCTCCCCGCGCCCCTGCCCGGCGAGTCGGTGCCGCTGGCCTCGGCCATCGGCCGGACCCTGGCTGCGCCGCTGATCGCGGCGGTCCCGCTGCCCGGGTTCGACAACTCCGCGATGGACGGGTACGCGGTGCGCGGTCCGGGCCCGTGGCGGGTGGTCGGCCGCGTCCTGGCCGGTCGCACCCACGCCGTCGCGCCCCTGGTCGAGGGGGCCGCCGTCGAGGTGGCCACCGGCGCCCCCGTCCCGGACCGGGCGGACCGGGTCGTGCCCTACGAGGCCGCCGACCGCGTCGGTGACGTCCTGCGGGCGGCCCCGGGCGATCGCCGGCACATCCGGCGCGTGGGCGAGTACGCCGACCGCGGCCAGGAGCTGGTGCCGGCGGGTTCGCCGGTCACCCCGGCGGTGCTGGGGCTGGCCGCGAGCGTCGGCCTCGACCACCTCACCGTCCGGGCCCGGCCACGGGCACGCCTGCTGATCAGCGGCGACGAGGTGGTCCACGCCGGCCGGCCCCCGTGGGGCAGGGTGCGGGACGCGATCGGCCCGATGCTGGCCCCGCTCCTGTCCGCCTGGGGAGTGAACCTGCTCGATTCCCGGATGGTCGGCGATGAGCCCGGGTGGTTCGTCGAGGCGATCGCGGACAGCACGCGGGACGCCGACGTGACGGTCGTCTGCGGGGCGTCCTCCGTCGGCCCGGCGGACGGGCTGCACGCGTCGCTGCGGCACCTCGGAGCCGTGGCGCACGTGGACGGGGTGCGGTGCCGGCCCGGGCACCCGCAGGTCCTGGCCCAGGCCGGGGCCCGCTGGATCGTCGGCCTGCCGGGCAACCCGTTCGCGGCGCTGGTCGCCACGCTCACGCTGGTCGACCCGCTGCTCACCGGGCTCGCCGGACGGCCGCCGGCCGATCTGGACACCGCCGTCCTCACCGATTCGTTGCGCCCCGACGATCGGAACACCCGGATCGTGCCGGTCCGGCGCGGGGCGCAGGGCCTGCAGGTGGTGGATGGGGCACATCCGGGATACCTGGGCGCGGTGGCAGGCGCCGACGCGCTCGCCGTGGTGCCGCCGGGGTGGCACCACGGCACCCCGGTCGGCCTGCTCGCCCCGCCGTGACAGATGACACGTCCCCCTCGGCCGGGTCTTCCGGCCCTGCCGGGGCGGGTTGGACAGAGCGAGGCTCGTACCGGTTAAGCGGATTCCTGCTTTCCCCTTGACGTCGCGCCAGCAGCACGACGATCCCGACGGAGTTGAACGATGACCGCTATCCGTGACCGGCAGGCCGGAGGCGCCGCCCCGGTCGGGCGCCCCGCTGCCACCTCCGGGGCCGCCCTCCAGCTCGCCATGGCCACCCTCGGCTTCCTGGTGAACTTCTGGGCGTGGGCCCTGCTCGGTCCGCTCGGCCCTGGCATCAAGGAGCGGCTCGGGCTCGGCTTCGCCGCGCAGTCCCTGCTCGTCGCGGTGCCGGTGATCGTGGGCTCGCTGGGACGCATCCCGGTCGGCGCGCTCACCGACCGGTACGGGGCCCGGGTGGTCTTCCCGCTGGTCACTGTCGCCACCATCGTTCCGGTGCTGACCCTCACCACGGTCTCCTCCTACCCGGCGCTGATCGTGACCGGCTTCTTCCTCGGCATCGGCGGCACCGCCTTCGCTGTCGGCGTCCCGCTGGTGTCGGGCTGGTATCCGCCGGCCCGGCGCGGCTTCGCCATCGGCGTGTTCGGCGTCGGCATGGGCGGCACCGCGATCGCCAATTTCACCACCGTCCGGCTCGCCGACGCCTACGGCGAGCGGGCCCCGTTCCTGCTGGTCGCGGCGATCCTGGCGGCGTACGCGGTCCTGTCGTTCCTGCTGCTGCGCGACGCTCCGGGCCGGGCCCGGCCCACCGGGTCGGCCTGGCAGCGGCTCGCCGGCGTCGCCCGGCTGACCGTCACCTGGCAGCTGTGCTTCCTGTACGCGGTCGGGTTCGGCGGGTTCGTGGCCTTCAGCGTGTACCTACCGGCGTACCTGAGCACCGCCTACGGGTTGAGCGCCGTGGACGGTGCCCTGCGGACCGCCGGCTTCGTGGTCCTCGCCGTGCTGGCCCGCCCGGTGGGCGGCTGGCTCTCCGACCGGCTGCACCCGGTGCCGGTGCTGGTGTGGTGCTTCGCCGGGGTGGCCGGATTCGCCGTCGTACAGGCGTTCCAGCCGGCCCTGATGCCGGTAGCCACCGTCGCGCTGCTCGGCATGGCGGTGCTGCTCGGTGCGGCCAGCGGGGCGGTGTTCGCCCTGGTCGGCAAGGTCGCCCCCGTCGACCGGGTGGGTGCGGTCACCGGGCTGGTCGGGGCCGCCGGCGGGCTCGGCGGATTCGTGCCGCCGCTGGTGATGGGCTGGGTGTACGGGTTGCAGGGCTCCTACGCCATCGGGCTGATGCTGCTCTCCGACGTGGCGCTGGCCGCCGCGGTGTTCACCGCGGTGAAGATGGGGGGCCTGGCCCGCCGCGCCGGGTGACGCTCGTCGGTCCTGAGCGGACGGACCCGGGCAGGAGGAACGCCGCCCGGCGGCACCCTCACCCCGCTTCGACGCCGCGTCAGCGCAGCGTGGCGCGTCGCGGCGGCGATGTGGTGGCGGCCGTGCGGCGTACGATCAGAATGGTGCGGGTCCGTGGCCTGCCAACGACACCAACACCTGCGTGGCGAGCAGCTTGCGTATGCCGGTGACGGCGACTGTCCCCACCCGATCGTAGGGCAGTTCCAACTGCAGCCCCTGCACCGCGTTGCGAAGGTCCGTCGTGATTTCGTCCGGACGGAACGTGCCGCCCCAGCCGTTGAGTCCTCCGCGCTGGTTGGTGCTGAGGGAAGCCATGCCGGAGATGCAGGCGCCGTCGACCAGGATCAGCCTCGCCGGACCGGAGTAGGTCGTCGTCATAGTCATCAACCCTTCAGGATGTGACGCCGTACACCCCGGGTCCCGGCTGTCCGACAGTCGTCAGGAGGTGCGGCGTCGAGTCCGGCCATGGTGTGTCACACCCGGCCGAAGACCGGCGCCCGAGGTCCGAATCGATCCAGAGAGGAGAACACGGGGGCGGTACGGAGCCGGCTCCACACCGAGATGACCGGCCTTCTGCCGATCAGACGTTTTCGTGCTGCCGGGGCGCATGAGACGCCGAACGGCGGCCCGCTGAACCAGTCGGGCCGCCGTTCACAGAACGTGGATCAGAGCGGGCGGATGTTCTCCGCCTGCGGGCCCTTCTGGCCCTGGGTGATGTCGAACTCCACCTTCTGGTTCTCGTCGAGGCTGCGGAAGCCGCTCGCCGAGATCGCGGAGAAGTGGGCGAAGACGTCGGCGCCGCCGTCGTCCGGGCTGATGAAGCCGAAGCCCTTGTCGGCGTTGAACCACTTCACGGTGCCTGTAGTCATGTCTGCTCCTTCGCAGGCTGTCAGAGACCGCCCTGTGCGGACCCTTTACGCCGCCGCGTTGATCACCCGCGTCGAAACGACACGAAAACGAAAAGCGCCTGGATGGGTTTCAGATGCCCCACCAGGCGCCGGAAAACGTCTACGGAAATCAAAACTGCAACCCGGTTACCGTAGCACATGATCCGTCGCGGATCACGCGGCGGTGAGCGGACCTGGCCACCGAGCTTGCTTCCCTGCGGCGGCGCGCCCGGACCCACGCCGCGCTCGCCGACGCGGCGCGCTGGCGCGCGGATCCAACTCATCCTCGGTTTCGATGGTTCGATAGGCACTGATGGAGGCCGATTGCCGATAGTGTTCTCCCCTGCACTGTCCGCGCGTCCGGAAGGGTTCCGCCATGAACTTTGGTCGTCGGCGGCTGTCGCGAACTGTCTCCGCCGTGCTGCTCCTCCTCGCCGGGCTGGCCGGCCCCGCCGCTCCCGCCGAGGCGGCGAGGCGGGGTCCGGACCTCGCGGTCGACGCGTCCGGGACGACGATCCCGCTCGGGGTCGAGCGGAAGGTCGCCTATCTGAAGATCAGCAACCTGGGGGACGAGACCCCGAGCGACGTCGTCGTCTACGTCCGCCAGCCGTCGGAGGGCCCTGACCCCTTGCCGGTCGCCCTGATCTGGCATTCCGGAGGTGTGGGCGAGTGCGACGGCGACGTCGGGGGGTTCTACTGCCGACTGTTGCCGGAGCTGATCCCGGGGCCGGGCGAAACCGTCGACGTTCCCATCGACGCGACCGCCTACGGGGCTGCGGAGCCCTACGAGGGCAGGTTCGAAGCTTCCGTCAGCATCAGGCCGGACGAGGACGCGAATCCGGCCGACAACACCAGATGGTTCCCGCTGACGCTGGTCGACCGGTCCAGTGCCGACCTCTCGTTGGTCGCCCGGGACGTGAAGCAGTCGGTGCGGATCGGCGGTGACGGCACGCCCAGGCCCAGCGGGACGCTGAACCCGGGTGAGACGGGTGCGGTGTGGCACACCGTCGCCAACCAGGGCCGGAAAGCGGTCAGCGGAGTGCGGGTCACGCTGCGCCTGCCCAAGGGTGTGACCTTCACCAGGCAGCCGACCCTGTGCGTGCTCGCCGACGCCGGGCGGTCGGCGGTCTGCACCTACGCGAGCCTCACCCTCGTTCCGGCCGCCGAGGACACCGACCCGAACGACACGATCTACTCGGCGGTCGAGCTGTACAACCTGGTGACGACTGCGGCATCGGCCACCGCGCCGGCGACGTTGCGGGGCGGAACCGTACGGGTGGAGGGCCTCGCCGAGCGGCCGACGAACGACCGCTCCACGCCTGCGCGGACCGAGCTGCCCGCGAACGCCGTCGCCGTACGGGTGGCCGACGCGGACCACAGCGACAATCAGGACGGGTTCGCCGTGGTGCTGGCCGCGAAGAGCGGCGGCGGTGACGGCGACGGTGACGGCGACGGCGGCAGTGATGGCGGCAGTGATGGCGTCGGCGGCGGTGACGGCGACGGCGGGTTGCCGGTCACCGGGCCGCAGGCCGGGCTGATCGGCGGAATCGGCATCGTGGCGCTGGCGGCCGGAGGTGTGTTGTTCCTCGCCGCCCGGCGTCGCCGGCTGATCCTGGTGACCCCCGAGGACGAGAGGCCGGCAGCCTGATCCGCCTCGTCGGCCGGCGAGGGCCGTCCAGGTGCGGGCGGGACGGGAGGCCGTCCCGCCCGTGGGCGTCGCTCGGCCGCGACTGTCTCGTGCCGACCCGGCGGGCGAGTGATCTGATCGGCGCCCGGCCGTCCGCGGTCGGCTGACGAGGCGTCCGGCGACCTGGTTGAATATGCTCGACACGTGGAGGACAGCGAGCAGATGGTGCTGGCCGGGATGCTGCAGTCGGCGGAGGACGCCGCACCGGTGGAGGCGGTCGAGGCCGTCACCGGTGCCATCGCGACCGGGTTGGGCGCGATCGGTGTCTCGCTGCTGATCGCCGACCTGGGCGGTCGGGCGCTGGTGCGGCTGACCCACCAGCCGACCGCCGATGGCCCCGAGCGACGTCAGGATGAGGAGGCCGCCGAGGTCCTGCCGTTCGACGGCGGCCCGTACGAGCAGGCACTGCGGCAGCAGGTCACCCAGGTGCTACCCGGTGACGGCCGGTGGAGGGTGCTCTCACCGGTCACCGACCGCGGTGAGGCGATCGGCCTGTTGGAGATCGACCTCCCGGACGAGCCGGACGAGGACGTGATCGCGCAGCTCGCCCGTGCCGCGCACGCGCTGGCGTTCGTGGTCATCGCCAACCGCCGGCACACCGACCTGTTCGAGTGGGGCCAGCGCAGCACCCCGTTCACCCTCTCCGCGGAGATCCAACGCCGGCTGCTGCCCGCCTCGTTCACCTGCGAGGCCGGCGCGTTCGCCCTGTCCGGGTGGCTGGAGCCCGCCGCGAGTGTCGGTGGGGACACCTTCGACTACAGCCTCGCCCGGGACCTGCTGCACCTCAGCGTCACCGACGCGATGGGCCACGGCGTGGCCAGCGCGCTGACCGCCACCCTCGGGGTGGGCAGCCTGCGCAACACTCGGCGCCGCGGCGTCGGCCTCGTCGCACAGGCCGAGGAGGCGAACCGGGCCATCGCGGAGCACGCGAACGTCCGCGGCGCGTACGTGACCGCCCTGCTCGGCCGCGTCGATCTGCCCACCGGGCGCTGTGAACTGCTCAACGCCGGGCACGTCCCGCCGATGCTGGTCCGTGACGAGCGGGTCGCACCGGTGGAACTGCCCGGCAACTTCCCGCTGGGCATGTTCCCGGACGAGCGCTACCGCAGCGCGGAGATCTCGCTGCGGCCCGGCGACCGGCTGGTGGTCGTCACCGACGGGATGCGGGAACGCAACGCGGCCGACCTCGACCTGGCCGCCGCCCTGCTCGAGATCGCCCACCTGCACCCTCGCGAGGCGGTCCGGGCGCTGTCCGACGCGGTGCTGGCGGCCGCCGGGCCGGTCCTGGCCGACGACGCCACCATGCTCATCGTCGACTGGTACGACGGCCACGGGCCGCGACGCAGCGCCGGCGGCGCCGACCCCGCCCGCACCAGCAGCCGCCCCCGGTGAGAAGGGGCTCAGGACACCGCCGGTGACGCCTCCTCGGCGTCCTGCACGGTGTCGAAGAGGCTGATGACCCGGTCCACCGAGGTCACCGAGAACAATTGCCGCACCGGCGGGCGAGCCCCGACCAGACCGAGCCAGCCGTCCCGCTCCCGCAGGTCCTTGTAGGCGAGCACCAGGGCGCCCAGGCCGCTGGAGTCCATGAACCCGACATTGGCGAGGTCGACCACCACCACCCGGGCACCGCCCTGCACCACCTCGGACAACCGGTCGCGCAACTGCGGGGTGGTGCTCATGTCCAGTTCACCGGCGACCTCCACCACCGTGCCGACACGCCCCCGCCGGGTCGTCAACGCGAAATCCACAAGATCCCCTCAATCCGGCATCCCGACCGCTCGCGGTGCCTGTCTACGTCCATTCCCCACCGTGCCAGAACATCGCCCCGACCGCCTCCCGTAGGGCCCACCGGGTGTGGCGAGGAACGCGGCGCACGGCGTGCTCCCATCGGTGCGCAGCCACCCTCGCCGGCCGGGACCGGAACTCTCACGGCACCGCGAATCGAAACCTCCCGCCTGGGTATGGCAGGGTGGTCGGACGGATGACGCACGGGTCGGGGAGGAACTGCGCGATGCGGGTGAGCATGACCATGTCACTCCCCCGCCAACCGTCGTCGGCGACCCACGCCCGCCGCATACTCACCACCCTGCTGAGCCTCACCGACGCCGGCGAGGACACCCGTGCCAACCTGGCGGTGGTGATCAGCGAGGCGTGCTCCAACGCGGTGGTCCACGCTGACCCCGGCACCACCGTCGACATCACCATCAGTATCGACGACCACATCTGCGTCCTCGAGGTCCGCAACCGCGGCAACACCCCGGACAACACCACGCTCGACGCCGGTCTCCCCGCCCCGCTCACCATCGGCGGCCGTGGGCTGCCCCTGATCGCCGCGCTCGCCGACACGGCCACCTTCGTCACCGGACCACCGAATCAGGTGCTGCTACGTATCACCAAACACCTCACCGACGTCGGAGCGGCACCGAGCCGCTGACCGGTCGCGGGCGTGCTGGCCAGTCGGCCGACGCTACTGCTTCTCGTTCTGCCGGAGGGCTTCCTCGAGTTGATCCTCCAGGATGATGATCCGGCAGGCGGCCTCCAGGGCGGTGCCCTGGTCGACCATCTCCCGGGCCCGGGCGGCCAGGCGCATCTGGTAGCGGGAGTAGCGGCGGTGCCCGCCGCCGGAGCGGTGTGGATTGATCAGTTTCGCCTCGTCCAGGCGGCGCAGGAAGTCCTGCGTGGTGCCGAGCATCTCCGCGGCCTGGCCGATGGTGTAGGCCGGGTAGTTCTCATCGCCGAACATGTCCTCGGGGTTCTGCCCCATGTCACCTCCACGTCGAGGGCCCCGGCGCTTACGCGCCGGGGCCCAGGGTTACGGGTCAGAACACCATCTGCCGACAGGAACGTCGGTTTGTCGTATCCGCACCAGCCGTCATCGACGGCTCCGGGTGCGAGGATCGCATATGCGTGACCGAAGACCACCTCTCGTTCGATGGAAACTGCGGTGTCCGCCCGGCCTGACATGACGGCCGACGGCGGGCGATCCAACGGTGTACGGCCCTCCCTTTCCTCTGCTACTTCTACTACTTCTTTCGCCTTGCTGTCGTACGGTCCGCCGGCGCCGGAGCCCACGCGACTTCATGGCCCCGACACGTGCGGCGAACATCAGCTGGAGCCCTGGAAAGAGCATTGGCCCCACCTGCGTCCCGGCGTATGAACCACCGGGCCTGACGTGCTCCTACTGCATGCCGGAGGGAACGGTGAAGCCTGTTCCTCTCCTCGCCACCCGTCGTGGCCTCACGGCCGGGCGGCCCCGTCTGCGTCTTGACGGATCTTTTCTCTCGACTCGAAGAAGAGTATGCCACACCGCAGAAGATGTCTAGTCCCACCAACCTAGATTTTCTGACCGTCGCTCACCAGGATGACTGGTCCCGCCGAACCCGGGGCAGTGCTCGAAGTTCCCCCCACGGCGACAGCGGCACCGCCGATACGCACAGTGCCGCTGTCGCCGTGAGGGCCTTGCTCCCGCCGGTGCTGGTCGTTACCGCCGGAGGGCGGTCGCGGCGGGGGTCCAGGTCGACTCGTCCTCGACGTCGGCGACCGTGATCCCCTTGGCCACCTTCTCCAGCTCGGCCCGGGGCAGCTTGTTGCCCAGGCCGGAGGCGCTGACCTGGAGGGCGACCCTGCCGTCGGCGCTCCAGACGTTGCAGAAACCGCCGACCGCGGGGCCGCCGTCGGGGACCCGCCGGTCGGATCCGTCGTAGCACCTCGTCACGCCGGGCTCCGGCGACTGGTTCGAGCTGGTGCTCGGCGTGACGAAGATGTGGAACCCGTCGGTGATGGTGCCCTCGACCGCGTCGTACGGCGCGGTCAGGCCCGTGGTGGGCGCGGCCGGCCTGGTGTACGTCGCGCCGCCGTAGTCACCGGCACGGGCCGTGGCGATGCCGCTGAGGCCGGGCATCGCGTGCGTGCCGGTCTGCAGCGGCACGTAGCCGGCCGGCACGTAGCCCACCGTGAACGGCACCAGGGCCGGCGTCGGACTGCTGGGCTTCAGGCCCTCGATCAGGCCACCCAGGTCCTCGAAGCTCGGCGTGGCCGCGTCGCTGGAGAACGACGTGACGGCCGCCCAGGCGTTCTCGGCGTACTCCCAGGCGAACAGCTTGTTGCCCTCGTCCACCCGGTCCCACGGGTCGAGGCCGACCGGCACCGTCGCCTGCACGGCCCGGTGCCCGGCCACGGTGACGCTCCTGCCGTCGGGGATCCCGGCGGGGTCGAAGGCGCCCGGCCGGTAGACGGTCAGGTACGCCCACAGGGACGGCTTCCCTCCGGCGGCCTTCTTCTTCTGCTTGAGGACGTCGCCCCGCGCCTCGGCCTCCTCCGCCGTGACGGGCTTGTCGTTCGAGGTGTGGCCGTCGGAGTAGACGGAGGCGATCTGGTACCCGACGGACGTGACGATCGGGTCCTGCACGTGCAGCGTGCCGGCGTCGTACCCCTGGAAGGTGAAGGTGAACGGCGAGGTGTCCGGCCACCGGGCCTCGGCCCCCTGGGACGTCGCCGCGCCGGCCGGGGCCGGGGTGGCCGGGGTGTCCCGCTCGGCGCCCAGGGTCGGCAGCACGAACGCGCCGGTGACCGCGATCGCGACCAGACCGGCCGCGCCGGCCGACGCGAACCCGGCACGACGACGCCGCTCGGCCCGACGCCCCGCCGCGACGATGTCGTCGGCGGTGCGGGCCATCGGCGGCTCGTCGCCGGTCACGGCATCCACGAGATCACGCAACTGCATTTGTCCACTCCTCCATCGGCTGCCCGGTGAGATTGATGTGTTCGCCGCCGAGCGACTCGCGCAGCTTCGCCAGGCCCCGGGAGACCTGACTCTTGGCCGTGCCGACCGTGCAGTCGAGGACGCGGGCCGTGTCCTCCAGGCTCAGGTCCAGGTAGTGCCGGAGCACCACGGCGGCCCGCTGCCGAGCCGGCACGGCGTCGAGCGCCGCCCGCAGGCGCATCCGCTCGTCGGTCGCGCCGGCCGGGTCCCGGAACGCGAGGTCGGGCATGGCGTCGCCGACCGACCGCTCACGTCGCCAGGGGCGACGGGTCTCGTCGACCGCGGCCCGGTAGACCATGGTCTTGACGTAGAGATCGGGCCGTTCCAGCTTTCGCCAGCGGGGGTAGAGCTTGACCAGCGCGTTGGCCACGGCGTCCTCCGCCGTGTGCCAGTCGCCGCAGGTCATGTACGCCAGCTTCCGCAGCGACGCCATCTGTGACGTCACGAACTCGCGGAATGCTTGCTCGTCTTCGGCTTTCACGTCGACTGCCTCCTCGTGACGGAGGTAGAACGGAGCCACCCGCCCGGGACGTTGCACGGTCCGGGGAAGTAGTTCGGGCGAGGTTGTCCGCCGGCGGCTCAGGGCGCGCGTGTCACGGGGCGCGGCGACATCCGGCGAGCAGGCGGGCGACCACGTCCCATTGTGGACGGGGCAGGCGCACTTCCAGCCACGGCGCGGTACGCCGGTAGAACTCGTCGAACGCCCGCCGATTCCCACGGGCGACGCGGCGGACGAGTTCACCCTCGTCCGCCGCGTCCATGCCTGTTCTCACACCCGGTAGGACGACGGGCCGGTCCGGCCGGAGTCCCGATCCAGTGTGGTCCGCGTCGCTCGACGCCTAGCCGGTGATCACCGGCCAGGCGTACGCCAGCAGGGCGCAGGCCGCCCCGAGCAGCGCGAGCGAAACGCCCCGGGTGGGGATGGGCAACGCGGCGAGCACGATCAGGATGACCGCGACCAGGTAGAGAAACGCTTGCACCGACATGGCAGTCTCCTCGGGATCGGCTGACGGGCGGTGTGCCTCTACCCCCGCCGGACCGACCGCGAAACCCGCCTGCCTGCGCCACAAGTTGCTGCCCAGCTCGTGAGGGACGTGAGGGCATGTTCGAGCGTCCTGGCCCCCGGAGGAGCGACTCGACTCAGCGCGGCAACGATTCCTGGTCGGCCAGCACGACCAGTTCGTCGGAGCGCGCCGACAGCGCCGTCCGCACTTCGTCGATCCAGACCTCATAGCCGACCGGCGGCCCCGACGGCCCCCACAGCGCGCCCATGATGGTGGCCGTCCGTCCCTGGTGGGGGTCGCGGAGCAGACGTACCCGGGTGCCCGGGGCGTGACCGTCGTCGGCGACGATGAGAAGCGCGTCCAGGATCTGCCGGACGCCCACGATCGGCAGCCCATCCACAGCACCGCCGGCTCCCGGTCGAGCAGCCGACGGGCCTCACGGTCCAGCTCGGCACAGGCCATGTCGAGCGCGGTCTCCTCACCCATCTCGGAGATCCACGCCAGGTCACCCACCTCGGGCAGCAGCCCTGGCGACTCGGCCGCGACGACGATGTACGACATCGCGAGCAACTCTTGGCGCCCTTCACCGTGGTAGAGCGGCCCCACCCCGGTGCCCTTGGGCCCCCGGGTGGGCGGAAACCGCTCGACGAGGTGTTGGGCGCGCCCGTCGGGCAGTGCCCCGGCCCGCCGGGTGTCCGCCACCCGCTCTTCGAAGGACCGCCGTTCGCGGCGTTCGACGAGCAGTTGGCGGTGTGAGTCGAAGCCGGTCGGATAGATCGTGCGTCCGTAGCTGGAGAGGATCTCGCCGGGCTGGAGACCGACCGTCGCGAGCTGCCGGGCGGCCACCGAGTAGGCGACTCCGGTCCGGGCGGCCTGTTCCCGGATCGCCCGCTTGCGGGCGCGCCCCGGGCGTGGGGTGCTCCGCGGGTTCTGATCAGACATGGCGCCTCCGGTGCAGCCCCACGCCCTCCACCGAACGGCGGCGTGGCGGGCACGCCGAAAGCTCGACACGAACCGCGCGGAGTCGGAGACTCTTGGCCCCAGGACGTGATCAGGCGTGGGCTGTCACATCGGGCGCGGGCAGGCGCTCTGCCTGCCGCCATGATATCGCGATGCCACCACCGTTTCGGACGACGCCCACCGCCGGCTGCGTCAGCCTGTCGCACGCCGACCTGGTCGGCGTGCTCCGGTGGCTCGACCCGGCCGCGCAACCGCGCATCGTGATGTGCCCGCTGGACAGCCCCGGCCGCTACTGACCGGTCCGGCCGGCGGGCCCGGCGCGGAAGGTGGTCCTCCGCGCCGGGCCCTTGGTGTCGGGCGAGGTCAGCCGGCGGTGCAGCTGGCCGTCGCGCCGGGGCCGGTGCCGGTGCCCTGGAAGCCGAAGTTGGTCGACTGTCCGGCGCCGACGCTTCCGTTGTAGCCCACGTTGGTGAACCGGATGGTCCCACTGGTGCCGCTGGCCTGTGCGCTCCAGACGCCGGTGATCGCGGCGCCGCCGGGCAGCGTGATGGTCACGGTCCAGCCGTTCAGGCTCGTGGAGCCGGCGGTGACCGTCACGCTCGCGGTGAATCCGCCGGACCACTGGTTGAGCACCACCGACGCGGAGCAGCCGTTCCCGGTCGGCGGCGGCGTCGTGGTCGGCGGCGCGGTCGTCGGCGGGGTCGTGGTCGGCGGCGCGGTGGTCGGCGGCGCGGTGGTCGGCGGCGCGGTCGTCGGCGGCGCGGTCGTCGGCGGAGTGGTGACCGGCGGGTTGGGCGCGCCGTTGGCCAGGCTGAAGGCCAGGTCCGGCTGGAACGAACCGGCCGTGTAGCGGCAGCCGTCCGCCTCGCCCGGCGGCTTCACCCAGAGGTACCCGTCGATGTTGCCGTCGCCGGTGTTCGTCGTCGGGTACATCCCGATGCGCCGGTCGGTGTTGTCGTCGGCGCACCAGTCCCCGCTGGCGCCACCGTTGCGGCTGGTGTCGATGACCTGGCGCTTGCCCGAGATGCCCATGCCGTTGAGGGCGGAGATGACCGCCCGGCCGAAGTTCGCCTCGCTGGAGGTGGGGTTGAAGTTCGACACGTTGGTGAAGAAGCCGTCGGCGTACTGCACGCCGGCGTTCCGGAGCCGGTTGGCCGTCTCGTTGGCGCTGTTCCAGGTGGAGTGGCCGCCGTCGAGGTAGACCTTGGCGTTGGGGTTGCCCGACTTGATGGTCCGGGTGGCCGTCGAGATCGCCTGGTTGCGCGCGTTCAGCTCGGCGCTGCTCAGGCAGGTCAGCAGGGCGAGCGAGTCGGTCTCCAGGATGATGATGGCGGTCTGGTTGCCGAGCCCTCGGGCGAAATTGGACACCCAGGTCTGGTACTGGTTGAGGTCCGGCGCCCCACCGGCACTGGCCCCGCCGCAGTCCCGGTTGGTGATCTCGTACACCGACAGCACCGGGATCTGCTGCGCCGCGTTGGCGGCGCCGATGAACCCGGAGACCTCGGACTGGATCGTCGACGGGTTGAAGTTGGCGAACCAGCGGGCCTGCGGCTGACTCGCGATCTTGTCCCGGATGACGGCGGCCCGCGAGTCGCCGGGGTTGGCGGCGGCCCAGCGGACGACCGCCGAACTCGGGTCGCGGTAGAGCGATCCGGACAGCGTGCCGGCGGACGCGCCGCCGACGGTCAGGCTGACGGCGGCGGCGGTGAGACCGGCGACGGCTGCCGCACCGATGGCTGCGGATCTGCGGCGGCGGAGGGAGAGGATAGCCACGGCGTGTTTCCTCCTGATCACATAGATGTATCTAAGTTCATGGGAGCGTTCCCATGGACGGTAGCGGAGCCGGGCACCGCTGCCAAGATGCGCGGCTGAACTACCCTCGCCGCCGTGGACACTGCGGAGATCGAGGCACCCGTCGTCGGCGTCACCGTCTATCCGGACCGCGCGCGGGTCACCCGCCGCGGCAGCCTCCGGCTCGCCGCAGGTGAACATCGGGTACGCGTCGCGCCGCTCCCGGTCGGCCTGCGGCGGGACTCGATCCGGGTCGGCGGCCGGGGCGCGGCCACCGTGCTCGGCGTGGACGTGACCACCCGGCGCCAGGCCCACAGCACCGACACGCAGGTGGTCGGCCTGGAGCGACGCCATCGCGAGCTGGCCGACGAGCTGATCGAGACCGAGGACGCGGACGGCGTCGAGGAGCAGCGCGGCGAGTTCCTCACCCGGTTGGCCGAGCGCGCCGCCGGCACGTATGCCCGGGCGCTGGCCGCCGGCGACGCGGCGCCGGCCGACGTGGCCGCCTTCTCCGACTCGGTCGCCGCCCAGCTCGCCGAGGTCCGTGGCCGGCGGCGCGGGCTGTCCCGGCGGCGTACCGAACTGGCGGAGGAGATGGCCGCGGTCGAGCGCGATCTCGACGCCGCGCACGGCAAGCGGGAGCCGGACCGACTGGCCGCCGAGGTGACCGTCGCGGTGGAGTCCGACGACGCCGAGGTCGAACTGGAACTGACCTATCTGGTGGACGGCGCCCGTTGGCAGCCCTCCTACGACCTGCGGCTGGTCGACGACACCATGACCGTCACCTGGTTCGGGCTGGTCAGCCAGAGCACCGGGGAGGACTGGCCGGAGTGCGAACTCCGGCTCTCCACCGCCCGGCCGGCGGCGACGACCGGCGTACCCGAGCTGTCGCCCTGGTATCTCGACCGGTTCCGGCCGGCGTCCCCGCGCGCGGCCTCGGCGGACATGCCGCTCGGGATGCCGATGCCGCCAGCGCCCGGCGCGGCGCCGGCCGGCGGCGGCGGCGGTCTCGCCCGGTCCGCAGCGCCCCGGCCCCGGGTGCGGGAGAGCGTCGCCGAGGTTGAGCAGGGAGTCAGCGCGGCCACCTACCGGCCGGCGCGACCCGTGGCGGTGCCCGCCGACGGCAGCGCGCACCGGGCCACGATCGCGGTGCTGGAGCTGCCGGCCCGGCTGGACCACGTGACCGCGCCGGTCCGCGCCGCCGAAGCCCACCTGCGGGCCACCGTGCGCAACACGTCGGACCACACGCTGCTCGCCGGCCCGGCGGCGGTGTTCCACGGCGCGGACTTCGTCGCGTCGACCCGGCTGCCGGTGTGGGCGCCGGGCGAGGAGATCGAGCTGGCGCTCGGGGTGGACGACCGGCTGCGGGTGGAACGGAAGCTGCACCGGCGCACCGAGACGAAGGCCACGCTTGGCTCGACCCGGCGACGGGAGGTGGAATATCGGATCACCGTCGCCAACCACACGTCGCGGCCGGCGGCGGTCGAGGTACGCGACCAACTGCCGGTGTCGCGCGACGAGGCGGTGGTGGTGCGGGAGACGGCGCTGGCGCCGCCGCCGGCCGAGCGCACCGAGCTGGGGGAGGTGACCTGGCGGCTGTCGCTCGCCCCGGGTGACAGCGGCGAGATCACGCTGGGCTTCCGGCTGGAGCTGGCCAAGGGCGTCGAGGTGACCGGCTGGCGGGAGTAGACGTCAGGCGGGCCCCTTGCTATGCAGAATGCGTTGACAAGGGGCCCGCCTGACAAAGCGTCAGTGGCGACGGCGCCCGTACGCCCCGGCGGCGAGGTAGACACCCGCGGCGGCGAAGACGACCTGGAGCAGCAGCTCGATCCAGTCGATGCCGGCGGTGTCGTCGACCCCGAACAGGCCGGCGACCAGGGTGCCCAGGATCGCGGCGACCACACCGATGACCAGGGTGAGCCAGATCGGGATGTTCTGCTTGCCCGGCACCACCAGGCGGCCGAGCGCACCGATGATGAGACCGATGATGATCGCGGTGAGGAAACCGGTAACTTCCACGAGAGCCGTCCTGTTCTTCCGATGATCTGTCGTCTCGTTCGGTGCCCCGATCGACCCGTCGCCCAAACGTGAGGCGCATTTCTTCACGCAACTGTCATGGCCCGACCGGCCAGGTCAGCGCTCCGAGGGCTGTCGCCGGCGAGGCGCGCCCGGCGCGTCCTCCCGGTCGATCCGCAGTTCCCGCTCCAACTCGGCGACCACCGTACGCAGGTCGTCCAGGCGCTGGCTGATCGCGATCCGGTCCACCTCGTCCGGCACCCCGTCGCCGTCGGAGTCGTAGTCCGGGGCCAGTCCTTCGGTCATCTCCAGCCGGCGCGCCTCCTCCATCGAGTTGACGATGACCGCGATGAGGATGTTCAGCAGCAGGTTGACCGCGATCATCACGAAGCTGATGTAGTAGAGCAGCGTCCACGACGACACCTCGAGGCCCTGTTCCAGCAGGTCAGGCAGCGTCTCCAGGGAGAGCAGCACGAACAGCGTCACAAGCGAGCGGCCGATGTCGCCGTACTGCTCCGGGTAGCGGTCGCCGAAGATGAGCCAGCCGGCCATGCCGTAGACGTAGAGGGTGACGCCGGCGAGCGCGAGGAACGCCGCCACGCCGGGCAGGCTGCGCCACAGCGCCGTGACGATGGTGCGCAGGCCGGGCGAGAAGCGGACCAGCCGCAGCACCCGGGCCACCCGGACGAACCGCAGCACGGTCGAGTCGCCGTGCAGCCCCGGTACGAAGATCGCAACGGTCACCAGCAGGTCGAACACGTTCCAGCCGTGCCGGAGGAAGTCCTGCGGCCGGCGGCCGTACGCGAGCACCCGGATGGTGATCTCCACGACGAAGACCACCCGGAACATCCACTCGGTCCAGCGCAGCACCGACGCCGTGGTGCCCGTGTGCGGGTACGTCTCGATGCCCAGCACCGCCCCGTTGGCCATGATGAGCACGACGATCGCGATCTCGAACGGCCGGGACCGGACCATTCGGGCGCACCCGGCCGCCAGTCCTCCTCGCCCGCCGCCCGGACGGCGCTCCCCCCGCTGGGCCGGCACCTCAGCTCGCCGGTCAACCATCCCGACACCCTATTGGGTACCGTCGGCGGGTGATCCGGGCCGACGTGCGTTCCGTCGACACCTCCATCCGCGCGGTGCTGCGCACGCCGCAGGTCCTCCGGGTGCTCCTGGGCAGCCAGATCGGCCGGCTGCCCACCGCCAGCGGCCCGCTCGCGCTGCTGCTCTTCGCCCGCCAGTCGCTGAGCCTGGCCGCCGCCGGCCTGCTGGTCGCCGCCTACACGGCCGGCATGGCGGTGGGGACGCCGCTGCTGGCCCGGGCGGTGGACCGCTGGCGGCAGCCGCCGGTGCTCTGGGCGGCGGCGGTCGTCTCCGGGCTCGGCTTCGGCGCGGTGGCGCTCACCGGCGGGCACCTGGCCGGCGCGGTGACCGGCGCGGTCGTCGCCGGGTTCGGCACCCCACCGCTGGAGGCGTGCCTGCGGACGCTCTGGCCGGCCCTGCTGCCGCCGGCCACGGTGCCCACCGCGTACACGCTGGACATCGCCGTGCAAGAAATGATCTTCGTGGTGGGGCCGCTGGTCACGCTGCTCGCGGTGACCGTCGGCGGGCCGGCCGCCGGGCTGCTCGCCGCCGCCGTGGTGCAGCTCACCGGCACCGCGATGTACGCGCTCAGCCCGGCCGCCCGGGCCTGGCGCGGGGTGGCCGCGGTGCGGCACTGGGCCGGGCCGCTGCGCGTACCCCGGTTCGGGGTGATGATGCTCGGCGTGGTCGGCGTCGGCGCGGCGGTCGGCAGCATCGCGGTGGCGGTGACCGGCTACGCCGAGGCGGCCGGCGACCGGCGGCTCAGTGGCTGGCTGCTGGCGGCGCAGGCGGTCGGCGCGCTGGTCGGCGGCCTGTGCTGGACCCGGGTCCGGCCGGGCGGCCCCGGCCGGCTGCCGCTGCTGGCCGCCGCGCTCACGGCCGGTTTCCTGCCGCTGCTGCTGGCGCCCGGCCCGGTCCCGATGGCCGGCCTGCTCGCGGTGAGCGGGCTGGCGCTGCCGCCGGTGCTGACCGCCGTCTTCCTCACCGCCGAGCGGCTGGCCGAGGCGGGCACGGTGGCCGAGGCGTTCGCCTGGGTGAGCACGGCGTTCGTGGTGGGCAGCGCCGCCGGCTCCGCGCTCGCCGGCGTGTCGGCCGGCCTCCGGTACGGGCTGGTCGTCGCCCCGGCGGCCGCGCTGCTCGGCACGGCGGTGCTGGTGACGGTCGCGGCCCGGGACCGGACGGCCGGGCTCACAGCCAGCCGCGGCGCTTGAACAGCAGGTAGAGCGCGCCGCAGACGGCGAGCATCAGGGCGACCGCGAACAGGTAGCCGTACCGCCAGCCCAACTCCGGCATGTGGGTGAAGTTCATCCCGTAGACGGTGCCGATCAGGGTGGGCGCGAACAGGATCGCCGCCCAGGCGGAGACCCGCTTGACCTCCTCGTTCTGCTCGAAACTGGCGGCGGTGAGGCTGCGCATCTCCTCGTTCTGCGCCTGTGAGACCAGGGTCGCGTTGACGGTGAGGATGCTCTGCAGCAGGTGCCGGAACCCATCCACCCGCTCCACCACCTGGGTGAGGTGGTCGGCCACGTCACGCAGCCGGCGGCGCAGCTCCTCGTCGGTGCGGTAGCGCTCGAAGCCCCGGGTGAGCGCCTCGACGACCTTCAGCAGCGGTCGCGCCGCCCGCTGGAACTGGATCACCTCGCGGCTCAGCTCGTAGATGCGGCGGCTGGCGTTCGGGTCGCCGCCGAACACCTCGGTCTCGATCTCGTCGATGTCGTTCTCCAGGCCGGCCACCACCGGGGCGTAGCCGTCGACCACCCGGTCGAGCACGGCGTACAGGACGGCCTCGGGGCCGAGCGCGAGGACGCCCGGTTCCGCCTCCAGCCGACGCCGCACGGCGGCCAGGTCGGGCGTGCCGCCGTGCCGGACGGTGATCACGAACCCGGGTCCGAGGAAGAGGTGCAGCTCGGCGAACTCGACCGCCTCCCGCGCGTCCAGGTAGTTGGCGGCGCGCAGCACCACGAACAGGGTGTCGTCGTACCGCTCCAGCTTCGGCCGCTGGTGGGCGTTGATCGCGTCCTCGACGGCCAGCTCGGGGAGCTGGAACTCGGCGGCCAGCGAGGCGATCTGTTCCCGGCTGGGCCGGCGCAGCCCGATCCAGGCCATGGCGTCGTGGAGCTGCTGGAGGCAGCGGAACGTGTCGGCGAGGCTGACCGGCGACGCGCGCCGTACGCCACCGACGTAGACGCCGCTGTCGACCAGGCCGGCCGGCCGCTCCGGCTCCGCCGCGCCGGCGACGGCGTGCTCGTCGAGGCGCCGGCCGAAGCCCTCCGGCGGCGGTGCCGCGAACCGGTCGTCCGCCATGCCCCTCCCCCGCTGCTCGGCCGGCTCGCCGAGTCCCCCACGGCGGCCGGCGCAAACGTCAGGGCCGGTAGCGGTAGCCCATGCCGGGCTCGGTGATCAGGTGCCGGGGCCGGGCCGGGTCGTCCTCCAGCCTGCGCCGTAGCTGGGCCATGTACTGCCGGAGGTAGTTGGTCTCCTGCTCGTATCCCGGCCCCCAGACGTCGTGCAGCAGTTGCCGCTGGCTGACCAGCTTGCCGGGGTTGCGCAGCAGCTTCTCCAGCATGGCCCACTGGGTGGGGGTGAGCTTGACCTCGGCGCCGTCGTCCCGGGTGACGGTCCGGTCGGCCAGGTCGACGGTGTTCCGGCCGATCCGCAACGCGGGGACGGCGGGCGTGGTCGGGGCCAGCCGGCGGGTCACCGCGCGGATCCGGGCGAGCAGCTCGTCCACCCCGAACGGCTTGGTCACGTAGTCGTCGGCGCCCGCGTCCAGCGCGGCGACCTTGTCCTCGCTGCCGGCCCGGCCGGAGAGCACGATGATCGGCACGGCGGTCCAGCCGCGCAACCCGCGGATGACCTCGGTGCCGTCCAGGTCGGGCAGGCCGAGGTCGAGCACCACCAGGTCCGGCGGACGCCCGGCGGCGGCCTTCAGCGCGGCCGCCCCGCTGTCGGCGACCTCGACGTCGTAGCCTCGGACCCGCAGGTTGATCCGCAGGGCGCGAAGGATCTGCGGCTCGTCGTCGACGACCAGGATGCGGGTCATGGCTGCGGCCCTCCCGACTCGGTGGCGGCCGGCAGCCGCAGCACCATGGTGAGACCTCCGCCGGGCGTGGTCTCCGGGATGATGCTCCCACCCATCGCCTCGGCCAGCCCACGCGACAGCGCCAGCCCCAGCCCCACCCCGGTCTGGTTGTCCCGGTCGCCGAGGCGCTGGAACGGCAGGAACACGTGCTCCCACTGGTCCTCCGGGATGCCCGGACCGGTGTCGATCACCCGCAGCTCAACCTGGCCGGCGTGCGCGCTGCCGGTGATCGTCGGCGGCCGGCCGGGTGGGCTGTGCCGCAGCGCGTTGGCCACGATGTTGACCAGCACCCGCTCCAGCAGGCCGGGGTCGACCAGCGCCGCCGGCAGGTCCGGGGCGATGTCCGTGGTCACCTCGGCCGCCGCGGCGCCCAGCTCGTCCAGGGCCCGGGGTACGGCGTCCTCCAGCCCGATCGCGGTCGCGGCGACGCCCAGCGCGCCGGCCTGCAACCGGCTCATGTCCAGCAGGTTCGCCACCAGCCGGCCCAGCCGGTCCAGCGACTCGTCGGCGGTGGCCAGCAGTTCGTCGGAGTCGTCGGCGTCGAACTCGACATCGTGGCTGCGCAGGCTGCTCACCGCGGCCTTGGCCGAGGCCAGCGGCGTACGCAGGTCGTGGCTGACGGCCGCGAGCAGCGCGGTGCGCATCCGGTCAGCGGCGGCCAGCGGGCGGGCGGTGGCGGCCTCCTCGGCCAGCCGCTCCTGGCGCAGCGCGACCGCGGCCTGGGCGGCGAACGCCTCGACCACCCGGCGGTCGGCGGCCTCCAGCCGCCGGCCGGCGAGCACCACGCTGAGCCGCTCGTCGACCGGCACCACGGTCTCCCCCGCGCTCGGGCTGCCGGGTGGTCGCTCACCGACGCTCGCCACCACGCGCCAGGCGTGCTCCTCGGCGGACCGGCCCGGCCGCCCCTCGGCCTCGGCGGCCAGTTCCAGCACGCTTACCGCGCGCACCCCGAACGTCTCCCGGAGCCGGTCCAGCAGCGCGGGCAGGGGACGCGCGCCACGCAGCACGCTGCCCGCGACGGTGGCCAGGGTCTGCGCGTCGGCGGACGCCCGGGCCGCCTCCCGGGTACGCCGGGCCGCCACGTCGACCACTCCGCTGACCGCGACCGCGACGCCGACGAACACGCCCAGCGCGAGCAGGTTGCCGGCCTCGGCGATGGTCAGCGTGTGGAAGGGCGGGGTGAAGAACCAGTTGAGCAGCAGCGAACCGCCGAGCGCGGCGACCAGCGCCGGCCACAGCCCGCCGACCAGCGCCACCCCGACCACGCCGGTGAGGAACAGCAGGATGTCGTTGGTCAGGGTGAGGTCGGGCAGCGTCCGCAGCAGCAGCGTGAGCAGCGGCATGCCGAGCACGGCGAGCGCGTACCCGAGCAGCCGGCGGCGCCGGGACAGCGCCGCCGGCACCGCCGCGCCCCGGCGTCCGCGCCCCGCCTGGGGGTGGGTGACCAGGTGCACGTCGATCGGGCCGGAGAGCGCGGTGGTGGTCACCCCGACGCCCCGGGCGAAGAGCTGCGCGAACCGGCCCCGGCGGCTGGCGCCGAGCACGAGCTGGGTGGCGTTGACGCCGCGGGCGAAGTCGAGCAGCGCGGCCGGGATGTCGGTGCCGAGGACCTGGTGGTACGTGCCGTCGAGGCTCTCCACCAGCACCCGCTGCCGGGCCAGTTGGGCCGGGTCCGCGCCGGCCAGCCCGTCGCTGCGGGCCACGTGCACGGCGAGCAGGTCGGCGCCCTTGCTGCGGGCGGCGATCCGGGCCGCCCGCCGGACCAGCGTCTCGCCCTCGGGGCCGCCGGTGAGCGCGACGACCACCCGTTCCCGCGCCTCCCAGGTGGCGGAGATGCCCTGCTGGGCCCGGTACGCGTCGAGCTGCTCGTCGACCTTGTCGGCGAGCCAGAGCAGCGCCAGCTCACGCAGCGCGGTGAGGTTGCCGACCCGGAAGTAGTTGCCGAGCGCGGCGTCGATCCGGTCGGGCCGGTAGATGTTGCCGTGCGCCATCCGGCGGCGCAACGCCTCCGGCGTCATGTCCACCAGCTCGACCTGCTCGGCGGCGCGGACCACCTGGTCCGGCACGGTTTCCCGCTGGGTGGCGCCGGTGATCTGCGCGACGACGTCGTTGAGCGACTCGAGGTGCTGCACGTTGACCGTGGAGAGCACGCTGATCCCGGCGTCGAGCAGCTCCTGGACGTCCCGCCAGCGCTTGTCGTGCCGGGAACCGGGGACGTTGGTGTGGGCCAGCTCGTCGACCACCGCCACCTCGGGCCGGCGGGCCAGCACCGCGTCGAGGTCCATCTCGGTGAGGTCGACCCCCCGGTAGGTCACCGTCCGGCGGGGCACCACCTCCAGGTCACCGATCATGGCGGCGGTGTGCGGGCGGTCGTGCGTCTCGACCAGCCCGACCACCACGTCGGTGCCGCGCTCGGCCCGGCGCTGGGCCTCTTCGAGCATGGCGTACGTCTTGCCCACGCCGGGGGCCGCCCCGAGGTAGATCCGCAGCTCGCCTCTGCCCACCGCCTCATCCTTTCGGAAAGGAGGGGCCCTCGCTTAACGCATCCGGTAGAGGCGGGGCCCCCGCTCAACACCTGCCGGCGTCAGCGCGCCGGGAACTCCCGGTCCAGCGCGAGGTTGAGGTCCAGCACGTTCACGGTGGGCTCGCCCAGGAAACCGAGCGACCGGCCGGCGGTGTGCGCCCGGACCAGCCGGCGGATCGCCGCCGGGTCCGCCCCGCGCTCCCGCGCCACCCGGGCCACCTGGATCGCCGCGTACGCCGGGGAGATGTGCGGGTCGAGACCGCTGCCGCTGGCGGTGACCGCGTCGGCCGGCACGGCCGGCTCCGCCGGCGCGTCCCCCCGGACCGGGGTGACCACGCCGCCCTCGGCCACGTAGTCGTGGCCGGGCCGGGCCGGCTCGACCGGTACGCCCTGCCAGGTGGTGACGAACGGCG
Source organism: Micromonospora sp. NPDC049282 (assembly GCF_043197045.1). Taxonomy (NCBI): domain Bacteria; kingdom Bacillati; phylum Actinomycetota; class Actinomycetes; order Micromonosporales; family Micromonosporaceae; genus Micromonospora; species Micromonospora sp. NPDC049282. Next base: position 235,746 of record NZ_JBICSL010000003.1, on the reverse strand, counting down.
TCGCCGGCGCGACCTGGTTGACGCTGACCACCCGGGTGACGGTGCCGGTCAGGCCGTCGGCGCGGAACACGGCCAGCACCGCGCCCACCCCGTCCGGCGTGCAGTACGGGCGCCGCCCGTCCACGCCGTCCAGTTCGCCGACCGCCCTGCTGCGTGCGCAGACCTGGGTGAGCAGGCTCGGGGTGGAGTCGGCGGGATCGGCGGCGAGCGTGTCCACCACGCTCTCCGGGCCGAGGTTGCCGGCCGCGGTGGCGGTCGGGTCGTAGCCGGCGCCGGCGGCGGACGGGCGGGACTGGAAGTAGCGCGGGACGGGGTCGCCGTCCGCGTCGGTGAACGACTGGCCGATCAGCGAGCTGCCGACGGTCCGGCCGCCGACGGTGACGAGCGAGCCGTCCGCCCGGCCGTCCAGGCCGGGGATCCGGCCCACGACGACCAGGGCGAGCGGGTACGCCAGCCCGAGCAGCACGGTGAGGACGAGCACGGCACGCAGGGCGGCCAGGTGTGGGGAGAGCCAACTGGGCAGGCGCATCACGAGATCCCTGGGATGAACTGGACGAGCAGGTCGATGAGCTTGATGCCGGCGAACGGCACCACGATGCCGCCGAGGCCGTAGCGCCACAGGTTGCGGCTGAGCAGCTTCGAGGCGCTGGCCGGGCGGTAGCGCACGCCGCGCAGGGCCAGCGGGATGAGCGCGACGATGACGATCGCGTTGAAGACGACCGCGGACAGGATCGCCGACTCGGGGCTGGCCAGCCGCATCACGTTGAGCCGGTCCAGCGACGGGTAGATGCCGGCGAACATGGCCGGGATGATCGCGAAGTACTTCGCGATGTCGTTGGCGATGCTGAACGTCGTCAACGCGCCCCGGGTGATCAGCAACTGCTTGCCGATCTCCACGATCTCGATCAGCTTGGTCGGGTCGGAGTCGAGGTCGACCATGTTGCCGGCCTCCTTCGCCGCCGACGTGCCGGTGTTCATGGCGACGCCGACGTCCGCCTGGGCCAGCGCGGGCGCGTCGTTGGTGCCGTCGCCGGTCATCGCGACCAGCCGGCCGCCCTCCTGCTCCCTGCGGATCAGGGCGAGTTTGTCCTCCGGCGTGGCCTCGGCGAGAAAGTCGTCCACGCCGGCCTCGTCGGCGATCGCCTTGGCGGTGCGCGGGTTGTCCCCGGTGATCATCACGGTCCGGATGCCCATCCGGCGCATCTCGTCGAAGCGCTCGCGCATCCCGGCCTTGACCACGTCCTTGAGGTGGATGACGCCGAGCGCCCGGGCCGGCTCGCCGGCGACGTGCTCGGCGACCACCAGCGGGGTGCCGCCGGTGCCGCTGATCCCGTCGACCAGCTCGCCGACCTGCTCGGTCGGGTAGCCGCCGTGTTCGCGTACCCACTTCATCACCGCGGCGGCGGCGCCCTTGCGGATCTGCCGGACGCCGCCGTCGGCGTCCAGGTCGACGCCGCTCATCCGGGTCTGCGCGGTGAACGGCACGAACGTGGCGTGCGGGATGAGGCCGGGCTCGCGCTCGCGCAGCCCGAACCCGTTCTTGGCCAGCACCACCACCGAACGTCCCTCGGGCGTCTCGTCGGCCAGGCTGGAGAGCTGGGCGGCGTCGGCGACGGTGGCCGCGTCCACGCCGTCCACCGGCAGGAACTCGGCGGCCTGCCGGTTGCCCAGGGTGATCGTGCCGGTCTTGTCCAGCAGCAGCGTGTTGACGTCGCCGGCCGCCTCGACCGCCCGGCCGCTCATGGCGAGCACGTTGCGCTGGACGAGGCGGTCCATGCCGGCGATGCCGATCGCGGAGAGCAGCGCGCCGATGGTGGTCGGGATGAGGCAGACCAGCAGCGAGACCAGCACGATGCCGGTGACGCCGGAGTCGGTGATCGCCTGCGTGTTCGGCGCGGCGGCCTGCCAGCCCTTGGCGAAGATCGCCAGCGGCTGGAGCGTGACCACCGCGAGCAGGAAGATGAGGGTCAGCGCGGCCAGCAGGATGTTGAGCGCGATCTCGTTCGGCGTCTTCTGCCGGTCGGCGCCCTCGACCAGCGCGATCATCCGGTCGATGAAGCTCTCGCCCGGCTTCTGCGTGATCCGGACGACGATCCGGTCGGAGAGCACCCGGGTGCCGCCGGTGACCGCGCTGCGGTCGCCGCCGGACTCCCGGATCACCGGCGCGGACTCGCCGGTGATGGCCGACTCGTCGACGCTGGCGATGCCCTCGACCACGTCACCGTCGCCGGGGATGATCTGCCCGGCCTCGACCAGCACGACGTCGCCCTGCCGCAGCGCCGGCGCCGGCACCGCCTCGTCGCGGTAGGCGTTGGCCGCCGCGCCCGGCGTCCAGCCGAGCAGGCGGGTGGCGATGGTGTCCTGCCTGGCCCGCCGCAGCGTGGCGGCCTGGGCCTTGCCGCGCCCTTCGGCGACCGCCTCGGCCAGGTTGGCGAAGACCACGGTCAGCCACAGCCAGACGGTGATCGACCAGGCGAAGACGGACGGGTCGGCCACCGCGAGCACGGTGGTGAAGAGCGCGCCGATCTCGACGATCAGCATCACCGGGTTGCGCCACAGCGTGCGCGGGTCGAGCTTGCGCAGCGCGTCCGGCAGCGACGCGATCAGCTGGCGCGGGTCGAGCAGCCCGCCGCCGACCCGGTTGCCCGAAGTGGCCGGGGAGCCGGCGGCCGGCGCGTCGGCGGTATCGAGAGGTGCCGTCATGTCCTTGTCTCTCATGGTGGTCACAGCCCTTCGGCCAGCGGGCCGAGCGCGAGGGCGGGCAGGAAGGTGAGCGCGACGAGGACCACCGTGACGCCGACGACCATGCCGACGAAGAGCGGCTCGTGGGTCGGCAGGGTGCCCTCGGACGCGGGTGTGGGCTGCTGGCGGGCCAGCGACCCGGCCAGCGCGAGCACGAAGATGATCGGCAGGAACCGGCCGAGCAGCATGCAGAGCCCGAGCGCGGTGTTCCACCAGGGCGTGTTCACGGTGATGCCGGCGAACGCCGAGCCGTTGTTGTTGCTCGCCGAGGTGAACGCGTACAGCACCTCGGAGAGCCCGTGCGGGCCGGTGTTGAGCGCGGTCGAGGCGTTGCCGGTGGCGAACGCGGCGGCGGTGCCGGTGAGCACCAGCGCCGGCGTGATCAGGAAGTACGCCGAGGCGAACTTGATCTCGCGCGCCCCGATCTTCTTACCCAGGTACTCCGGCGTCCGGCCGACCATCAGGCCGGCGACGAAGACCGTGATCACCGCGAGGATCAGCAGCCCGTACAGGCCGGCGCCGACGCCGCCCGGCGCCACCTCGCCGAGCATCATGTTGCCAAGCGTCATCATCCCGCCCAGCGCGGTGTACGAGTCGTGGAACGAGTTGATCGCGCCGGTCGAGGTGAGCGTGGTGGCCGCCGCGAAGGTGGCCGAGTTCGACACGTCGAACCGCACCTCCTTGCCCTCCATCGCCGCGCCGACCGCCTGCGGCACCGTGCCGTGCCCGGCCATCTCGAAGACGTTGGTCAGGGTGATGCTGGCCAGCGCCAGGATCGCCATCACGGCGGCGATGGCGTGACCCTGCCGGTTCTGTCCGACCATCCGGCCGAAGACCCGGGGCAGGCTGAACGGGATCACCAGGATCAGGAAGATCTCCAGCCAGTTCGTCCACGCGGTCGGGTTCTCGAACGGATGGGCGCTGTTGGCGTTGTAGAAGCCGCCGCCGTTGGTGCCGAGTTCCTTGATCACCTCCTGGCCCGCCACCGGCCCGCCGGTGATCGTCTGGCCGCCGCCGGTCAGCGTGGTCACGTCGGTGCCGCCGGACAGGTTCTGCACCACCCCACCGAGCATCAGCGCGATCGCGCCGAGCACCGCGATCGGCAACAGGATCCGCAGCGTGACGCGGACCAGGTCGACCCAGAAGTTGCCCAGCTCGCCGGTGCGACTGCGGGCGAAGCCCCGGACCAGCGCCACCGCGACGGCGATGCCGACCCCGGCGGAGACGAAGTTCTGCACCGCCAGTCCGGCCATCTGCACCAGGTGGCCCATCGTCGACTCGCCCGAGTACCACTGCCAGTTCGTGTTGGTCACGAACGACACGGCCGTGTTCCACGCGCCGTGCGGCACCACCGGGTCGAAGCCCAGCGAGAGCCACAGGTGGTTCTGCAGGCGCTGGAACGCGTAGAGGAACAGGACGGAGACGACCGAGAAGGCGAGCACGGCGCGGACGTAGACGCCCCAGGTCTGCTCGGCGGCCGGGTTGACCCCGACCAGGCGGTAGATCATCCGCTCGACGCCTGACGAGCGGGTGCCGGAGACCACCCGGTACATGTGGTCGCCGAACGGCCGGTGCACGGCGACCAGCGCCACCACCAGCGACAGCACGAACAGCACCCCGGCTGTGGTCGTGCTCATCAGAAACGCTCCGGGAACAGCAGGGCGACGACCAGGAACACGCCCAGCCCGATCGCCAGCACCAGGCCGACGGCGTTGACGGCGTTCACCGCTTCTCCACGCCCCTCACCACGAGGGCGAGGGCCGCGAACAGCCCCACCGTCAGCAACACGAACAGCACGTCAGACACGCTGACCTCTCCTAGCGGACGATGTCCTCGCGACCGCCTCCCGGTCGCGCCGGGCAATCAAAACGCCGGGCCGCGCGCACGGACAGGGGCTATAACGCGACCGTCACGCCGGGCGGCGGTTTCTTGACGCGCCTTTCACGCCGGACGGTCGAGCGGACCGAACGCGGCGCGGACCAACCGGTTCGCCTCGTCCTGGTCGACGTCGGTGGCGACCAGGAGGTCGCTGGCCGTGGTGCGCACCTGGGCCACCAAGACCGCGCCGGAGAAGTCCACCCCGGCCCGGTAGGCGCGGCCGGCCTCGGCGACGGCCCGCAACGCGGACTCGCGGCACCGGGTCGCCTCCGCCGCGCCGTGGGCGAACTCCTTCCGCAGCCTCCGGGTCGCCTCGGCCAGCGCCGCCACCGCGGCCGGCATGGCGTCCGGCACCCGCTCGCCGTCGGCGATCAGGGTGACCGTCCGCCGGAGCAGCGTGCCGCTGTTGCGCATCGCCCGGTCCACCGGTGCGACCGCCTCGGCGTACCGGCCGACCGGTCCTTCCCGAGCGGTCCGGTAGACCGGGGAGAGCGCGGCGGCCTCCCGGGCGCCCTGCGCCGCCTCGCCGAACGCGCCCATCTCCGCCTTGTTGTCCCGCAGCCGGTCGCGGGCGACGCGAGCCGACTCGGCGTCCCGCTCGCGCAGCGCGTCGGCGGCGCGGTCCAACTGGTCGGCGAGCAGGTTCAGCGCCGGGCCGGCCGCCCGGTTGATGATCCGCAACGGGTTCAGCGGCAGCAGCACGGCGGTCACCAGCAGCATGGCCCCGCCCCAGGAGAGGCCGGCGGCCAGTCCCGCCTGGGCGGCCAGGCGGGCGCCCGCGCGTACCCGACGGAACGGGTCGGTCAGCAGCGCCGGCGCGGAGCGCAGCCGGCCGGCGAGGCCCGACCCGGCGGCGGCCCGCCCGCCGTCCCCGCCCGTCCCGGCACCGGCCACGGCCGCGCGTACCCGCTTCCCGGCGGGCCATTCCCGCGCCGTCCGGGAGTCAGTTGCCGGCGGCGTTGGCGACCAGGGTCTCGGCCACCTCGCGCACCCTGCGGTTGGTGTCCTGGGAGAGCTTCGACAGCAACGCGAACGCCTCCTCGGCCGAGCACCGTCGCTCGCCCATGACGATGCCCTTGGCCTGCTCGATCACCGCCCGGCTGCGCATCGCCTCCTGCATCTGCCGGGCCAGGGTGGCGGCGTTGTCGTAGAGGTGCGCGTTGGCCAGGGCGACGGCGGCGTACGCGGCGAAGTTCTCCGCCGTCCGCGCGGCCGCGCTGTCGAACGCGTGCGCGGCCAGGCCGTACAGGTTGAGCGCGCCGGTGACCGCCTCCTGGATCGGCAGCCCGATCGACAGGGAACTGCCGATGCCCGCCTCGCGGGCGTGCGCGGCCCACTCCGGCCAGCGCTCCTCGGCGGCTATGTCCGGCAGTGAGATGCTGGCCGCGCTGGCTGCGGCGTCCAGGCAGGGACCGCGCTCGTGCCGGTACTGCCACTCGTCGAGGTCCCGGGCCAGGTCGCTGGTGCACGCGGCGCTGGAGTTGTGGCCGCCCTGGGCGAGCGTGACGGTGACGTGCGCGCTGCCGGGGACCGCCTGGTTCGCCAGCTCGGCGACGCGCCGCAGCACGTCCTCCAGGCTCATCTCGTTGAGCCGGATCCGGCTCAACTCGGCGAGGGCTTCACCGGGTTCCGTACTCGGGGCTGCCATCAGCGGGTCCTCCGTCGGCCGGCGGTCGGACGGTCGGGCATCGCCCAACCTACCCGCCGGCCGGACCGGCGGCACGGGAACGCGACGTGCGGCGACGGCCGGGACGACGTACTGTCGGGTGCGGGTCAAGACACGTGCCCTCCACCCCGCTCACGGCCGGCCTCGTTCCCGGCCGGGGAGCGTCCGCCGATTCGTCAGGTGGGAGGTGCCATGTCGAGGAAGTTGCCGGGTTTCGGCCGTCATCACGTTCCGACCGCCTCCGGGTCGCTCCGGCCGGACGACCCGATCATGTGGTTGAGCTGCGAGGTCCAGGGGGACGTGACCCGGGTCTCGGTCGCCGGCGAGATCGACCTCAGCAACGCCCATCTGCTCATGGAGCTGTTGGAGAACGTCGCCGCCCCGACGCCACTGGTGGCGGTGGACCTGTCCGAGGTCACCTTCTTCGGCGCGAACGGCACCGACGCGTTGGTCCGGGCCCGACGGCTGGTGGCCGAGCGCGGCGGCCGACTCACGCTCTGTGATCCCTCCCCCGTGGTCCGCCGCGTCCTCGACGTCACCGGCACGCTCACCGGGTTCGAGGTCGCCGACCGTCCGCCGGCCCGTGTCGTCGGCAACCCGTCGGCACGTCCCGTCGTCCCCGCCCGGGCCGGGTCGTAGAGTTGTTCCGTGACTGACGCCCCTCCGGGACGTCACGAACGAGCGTCAAGAAGCGGCGCAGGTGCCGATCCGTCGGATCGGACAGCGGTCCGCGACTGCGGGCCGTCCCCGCCACCCGCCGTCCCACCCCCCCTGGGGCGACGGCGCTTCGCACAAGGACGTCACAGCTCATGCCGCAGGCCCACCCCGACCTCGCCGCAGCCTTGATCAGACTCGGGCGGATCAAGTACGACGAGGTCGACCTCGACGTGGTGTTGTCGACCATCGCGCAGGTCGCCAAGGACACGCTTCGCGGCACCGCCGAGGTCTCGGTCACCCTGGTCCAGGGCGGCGAGGCGCACACCGCCGCCCACACCGGCGACCTGGCCCTGACCCTGGACGAGTGGCAGTACGAGCAGGGCCGCGGCCCGTGCCTCGACGCCGCGACCACCGGCACCGCCATGCTGGTGCCGGACATGTCGGCGGAGAGCCGCTGGCCGGAGTGGGCCGTCCGGGCCGACGAGGCGGGCGCCGCCAGCTCCCTGTCGATCGGCCTGCCGATCCAGGAGGCGGTGGTCGGCGCGCTCAACATCTACGGCGCGGCCCCGGGGGTCTTCGACGACCAGGTCGAACTCGCGCAGACCCTGGCCGGGTACGCCGCCATCGCGCTGGCCAACGTCCACCTCTACGAGAGCACCGCCACCCTGGCGCAGCAGATGCAGGAGGCCATGCAGAGCCGGGCGGTGATCGAGCAGGCCAAGGGCATCATCATGGGCCAACGCCGCTGCTCGGCCGAGGAGGCGTTCGCCATCCTGGCCCGGGTGTCGCAGGACTCCAACCGGAAGCTGCGGGAGGTCGCCGAGTCACTCGTCGACCGCGCCGTCTACGGCGGTCGGGACTGACCGCCGTCGACGGGTTCAGCGTGGCATCTCCCGCCAGCCGGTGCCGCTCGACCGCCAGGCGCCGGCGAGGATGCTCGCCGAGCCGCGGCTCGGGCACTGCTGGATCTTCGATCGGCCGGCGGCGCCGCCGATCTGGGCCTGGACCTGCCACCGCTGTCCGTCGGTGCAGATGTAGACGTCGCGGCGTCCGCGGGGGATGTTGACGCCGTTCCACCAATGTTCCTCGACGACCATGAGGTGACCGTACCGTAGGTGACCCGGTCCGGCCCAGACCCGAGGTGCGGGCCGGACCTCACGCGGGTCGTCCGTCGAGCCGGCGGACCATGTTCATGACGGTCTCCACCTGGGCACCGCGCCCTTGATCGGGTAGTTCGCGAACCCGAGACAGCCCCACCGGTCCCAGCAGCCGTTCGGGTTGACTCCGGTGACGGTCGCCTGCGGGTGGAGCACGATCAGCCGGTCGGTGTATCCGTGTGGTCGACACGTCGCCGGCGCCCGCGGTGTGGCTCACCGAACGCGCTTAACGGATGGCTACGCAGGGTAAGGCCAGATCATGGCACAGTTGCGCACCTCGCCGCCGCCGCCAGAGGCCACCGAGCTGGAGCGGTGGGTGCTCGACACCCCCGAGGAGCTTCGTGACGTGCGGGCGTCGTTGCGCGCCGCGCTGAACCGGCACGGGTTGGTGCAGGGCGAGGACCTGGACGAGGTGCCGCACATGGTCCTGGTCGTCGCCACCGAGCTGTCCAGCAACGCGCTGCGGCACGGCCGGCCGCCCACCATCGTCACGCTGCTCGCCACCGACGACCGGTTCCTGCTCGACGTGGTCGACCACGACGTCAGCTCGGTGCCGGAGCTGACCGACATCAGCCCGACGGACTCGGGCGGACGCGGCCTGTTCCTGGCCCAGTCGATCTCGTTGGACGTCGGCTGGTACGCCACCGACACCACCAAGCACCTCTGGGCCGCGTTCCCGCGGCGGTAGGGCTCAGAAGCCGGACACCGGGTGCGGGACGTACGGCGCCTCCAGTTCCGCCACCTCGGCGTCGGTCAGTTCCAGCTTCAGCGCGGCGACCGCGTCGGTCAGGTGGTGCGGCTTCGTCGCGCCGACGATCGGCGCGGTCACCGCCGGGTTGCGGGCCACCCAGGCCAGCGCGACCTGCGCGCGCGGCACGCCCCGCTGCTCGGCCACCCGACCCACCGCGTCGACCACGGCCCGGTCGTGCTCCTCGGTGCGCGCGTAGAGCTTCCGGCCGAACTCGTCGGTCTCCGTCCGCGTGGTCCGCTCGCCCGGGTCGCGGGTCAGCAGGCCACGGGCCAGCGGGCTCCACGGGATCACCGCGATCCCCTCGTCGAGGCAGAGCGGCAGCATCTCCCGCTCCTCCTCGCGGTAGAGCAGGTTGTAGTGGTTCTGCATGGAGACGAACCGGGTCCAGCCGTGCCGCTCGGCGGCCCACAGCGCCTTGGCGAACTGCCACGCGTACATCGACGAGGCGCCGAGGTAGCGGACCTTGCCGGCCCGGACCAGGTCGTGCAGCGCCTCCAGCGTCTCCTCGATCGGGGTGGCCGGGTCGAGGCGGTGGATCTGGTAGAGGTCGACGTAGTCGGTGCCGAGCCGGCGCAGGCTCGCGTCGATCTCGCTCATGATGTGCTTGCGGGACAGCCCGCCCCGGTTCGGCCCGGGACCCATCCGGCCGTGCACCTTGGTCGCGATCACCACGTCCTCGCGGTCGGCGAAGTCCTTCAGCGCCCGGCCGACGATCTCCTCGCTGGTGCCGTCGGAGTAGACGTTGGCGGTGTCGAAGAAGTTCACCCCCAGCTCCAGCGCCTGCTTGATGAAGGGCCGGGCGGCGTCCTCCGGCAGCGACCAGGGGTGCGTGCCCCGCCCCGGCTCGCCGTAGCTCATGCAACCCAGGCAGAGCCGGGACACCTCCAGGCCGGTGGAGCCGAACGTCACGTAGTCCATGCGCCCATCACACCACCGGCCGGGGACGACCGCAGTCCCGCGGGATCAGTCGCCGTGCTCCGCGGTGGCCGCCGGGACGTCGCCCCAGACCGCCTTCGCGCCGGAGTCGCCCACCCGGTAGACCTGGACCAGGTTCGCCGCGGCCACCGCCACCGCGAGCACGGCCACCACCACGCCGAGCGCGCCGGATCCGGTTTTCGGCCGGTCACCGGCCGGGCGGTCCGCGCGGCGGTGCAGCCAGACCAGCGCGACCGCGACAAGCAGCAGCGGCAGCGCGAACCAGATCAACTGGTCGCCCAGCTCGGCGTGCCGGCCCGGGTCGCCGACCCGGTGCTCCAGGTCCTCCCCGCTCTGGGTGGCGAGCGGGATCGCGGCGGTGGCCAGCGCGGCGACCAGCACCACGAGCCAGCCGAAGCGCCCCCGCCAGGCGGGGCGTACGGCCAGCGCGACGACGCCCAACGCGGCCAGTGGCAGCAGCACCACCACGGCGTGCACCACAAGCGGGTGCAGCGGCAGTCCGTTCACGGAGTCGGGCACGGTGATCTCCTCGGCGGTCGGGGCGGCCGGTCCGGCTCCCACAGTGCCCGGCGTTTCTTGCGAAGTTCTTGCGCCGGAGCGCGCCCGGCGCTCAGGCGGGCGGCAGCAGGACGGTGAAGGTGGCGCCGCGCCCCGGCTCGCCGGTCACCTCGACGGCGCCCCGGTGCGCCCGCGCCACGTGCTGGACCAGGGCGAGCCCGAGACCGAACCGCCGGCCCGCCCCGGCCGTGCCGTGCGCGAACCGGGCGAAGAGCCGGTCCGCCTCCGCCGAATCCAGACCGACCCCGTCGTCGGCGACCTCGGCGGCGACCCGTCCGTCGCGGCGGGCCACGGTGACGGTGACGTGACCGCCGGCCGGCACGTGGCCGATCGCGTTGTCCACCAGCGCGGTCAGCGCGCGGCGCAGCGCCGGCCGGGCGCCCCGGACCGGCGCCGGGCCGCCGGCCGCCAACCGCAGCTCCACCTGCCGCTCCCCGGCGTACGCGGACATGCTCTCCACCACCTCGCGGGCCACCTCGGCCAGGTCCACCTCGGTGTCCGGCAGCGGCTGGTGCTCGGCGGCGGCCGACACCAGCAGGTCCTCGACCACCTCGCCGAGCGCCCGGGTGTCCGCCACGAGCTGGTCGAGCTGCCCGGCCAGCCGTTCCGCCGGCTGGTCGCGGGCGCGCCGGGCCAGCAGCTGCGCCCGGGTGTGCAGCACGGTCAGCGGGGCCCGCAGCTCGTGCGAGGCGTCCGCCACGAACCGGCGCTGCATACCCAGCGCGGTGGCCAGCGGGGCGACCGCCCGCCGGGCCAGCAGCGTTGCCGTGACCAGCGCGCCGGCCAGCCCGGCCAGCTCGGCCACCAGCAGCGCGAGGCCGAGCTGGCCCTGCCGCCGGCGCAGCGGGGCCAGGTCGGCGGCGACCGCCCAGCGGGTGCCGTCCGGCCGGCGCTCCACCGCCACCCGGACCGGCCGGTCGTCGCCGGCCGTCGCGTCGTGGCGGCCGGGCACGCCCCGTACCGCCTGGTCGAGCACCCGGGTCAGCTCCGGCGACGCGCCCGGGGTCACCTCGATCGCCGGGTCACCGGGGCGCTGCCGGGCCAGGAACTGCCCGGGCGGCGGGTCGTCCACGTCCTCGGCGGCGGCCAGCACCCGGCTCAGCTCACCGTCCAGCGCCCGCGACTCCTGCCGGCTGGTCAACGCGTACATCAGCGCGCCGACCAGCAGCAGGACCAGCCCGATGGCGCCGGCGGTCTGGGCCACGCTGCGCCGGCGGGCACGGGCGAGCCGGGCCTCGTCCACGCTCAGCCGGCCCCGAGCCGGTAGCCCAGGCCGTGCACCGTGCGTACGGCGTCCCGGCCCAGCTTGCGGCGCAGGTGGTGGACGCAGGCGTCGACCGTGCCCGGCGCGTCGGCCCGGTCGAACGCGGTGCTGAGCAGCTCCGCCCGGGTGAACACCTTGCTGGGCCGGCCGGCGAGGGCGTGCAGCACGGCGAACTCGCGGGCGGAGAGCGGGATCTCGTCCGCGCCGTCCACCACCCGGCGGTTGCCCACGTCGAGCCGGCGACGGCCCAGCGGCAACCAGCCCGCGCCGTCCGGGTGCCGGCGGCGCAACGCGCGGAGCCGGGCGGTCAGCTCCGCCACCTCGAACGGCTTGACGAGATAGTCCTCCGCCCCGGCGTCCAGGCCGGCCACCCGGTCGTGCACCGCGCCCCGGGCGGTGAGCAGCAGCACCGGGCAGGTGACGCCGTGCGCCCGCAGCCGGGCGACCAGCTCCAAGCCGTCCAGCGCGGGCAGCCCTCGGTCGACCACCATCACCTGGTAGTCCCGGGTGAGCGCGCGGTGCAGGCCGAGGTGCCCGTCGCCGGCCACCTCGACCTCGTACCCCTCGTCGGCGAGCAGGTCGGCGAGGAGGCCGGACAGGGCGCGGTCGTCCTCGACCAGCAGCAGGCGGGGGCGGCTCTCCACCGGGCCAGTATTCACCCGCGACGAGGCGACTCAGCGGTCCCCGGCCGGGATCGGGTCGTCGTACTGGCCGGACGGGCCGGCCAGCGGCTCGCCCCCGACCAGCGGCCAGGCGTTCGGCGCGCAGCCGTGCAGGCCGAGCGTCTGCTGCACCATCACCGGGGCCGGTCCGCCGGCCCGGGGGCAGCGCTCGTGACCCCGGCCCAGCCGGTGGCCGACCTCGTGGTTGAGCAGGTACTGCCGGTAGAGGTCGAGGTCGGGCACGTGCGGCACCCCGTACACCCAGCGGGCCACGTTGATCACGACCCGGTCGCCACTGCGGCAGGACGTGTAGCGGTCGCTCGGGTCGCCGCACAGCTCACCCCGGGTCACCGGCGTGGTCAGCAGCACGGTGAAGTCGGCCGGCCCGTCCCGGCCCACCCGCTGCAGCCGCCACCGGCCGTCGCCGGTCCAGCCCCGCCGGTCGGCAAGCGTCGCCGCGACCTCCCGGGCGAAGCGTTCCACGTCCACGTTGCGGATGCCGTCCTCGACCGCGACCCGGTAGCGCAGCAGCTCACCGGAGCGCCCGGCCACCGCGCCGACCGTGTCGGCGGTACGGAAGCCGCCACCGCCCCGGGCCGGGTAGCCGATGCCGGGCGGCACCCGGCCGGCCACCGGGACCGGTGAGGGCGCGGCCGTCACCGGCGGGCGCGCGGACGGCACCGTCGCCGGCACGGTCCGCTCCACCCCGGCCGAGGCCAGCAGGTCCGGGTGCCGTCGCACCGCGTACCCGCCTGCGGCCGTGAGGCCGGTCACGACGAGGAGCGCCACCAGCGCGCGGACCCCGGCCCGCGACCTCCGTCGCCGCCGATGCGCACCCCGGTCCTGCCCGCCCACGTCGCTCTCCGTCCGTCGCCCCGCCCGCGCTCCGCAGGAGAGTACGGACGCCGGCGCCTCTCGGTTGAACCGGCGGGCCGGGTACCGTCGAGGCCGGGGTGGGCGACCTGCCGCCTGTTGGAGTCCAGGGAGAGCCACCCGTGTCCTCAGCCGAGCCGCTGCTCGACGACGCCCTCGTGGCGGCGCGCGGCACCGACGTACGTGCCGCCGAGCGTGCCCTCGACCGGCTGGTGGTGGGCGACGGCGCGGCGGTGGACGCGGCGCTGCTCGCCCGGTTGTGCCGCACCCTGGGCCGGCTCTGGCCGCGCGGCTGGCAACCGGTCGACCTGGACCGGCTCGCCACCCGGCGGCTCACCCCGCGCGGCGTCCGGCTGCTGCGCGACGCGGTCGCCGCCCAGCGGCGCACGCTGCCCGACCCGGTCCCGGCCTGGTTCGACGAGCAGCTCGCCGAGCTGGGCGCCCGCTGGGACGCCGACGCGGGTTGGCTGGACCGCCGCGCCGAAGGCGACCGGGTCACCGCGCTGCGGGACGCGGTCGACGCGCTCGTCCTGGTCGAAGGACTGCCCCCGATCGCGCTGCTCCGCCCACCGCCCGGCGCCGCCGCCGTCCCGCTCGCCGCCGTCCCGGCCACCGGCTCCCGGATGCTCGACCGGGTACGCGCGCTGCTGGCCAAGGCCGAGTCGACCGCCTACCCGGCCGAGGCGGAGGCGTTCACCGCGAAGGCGCAGGAGCTGATGGCCCGGCACAGCATCGACGCGGCGCTGCTCGACGCGGCAGCCGTTCGCCCCGACCGGCCGGGCGGCATGCGTCTGGGCACCGACGCCCCGTACGCGGCGGCGAAGGCGCTGCTGATCCAGGAGGTGTCGGCGGCGAACCGGTGCGAGTCGGTCTGGTCCGACGACCTGGGCTTCGCCACCGTGCTCGGCTTCCCGGCCGACCTGGCCGCGGTCGAACTGCTGCACACGTCGCTGCTGGTGCAGGCCACCGCCGCGATGCTGCGCGGGCGGGCCGGGCGCGGCAAGAGCAGCGGGCGGCGCACCAAGGGCTACGACGAGTCGTTCCTCAACGCGTTCGCGCTGCGGATCGGCGAGCGGCTGCGGGCGGCCAGCACGGCGGCGGCCGAGGAACACGCCGACGACCGGTTGTTGCCGGTGCTCGCGGCCCGCTCGGACGCCGTCCGGGAACGCGCCGACGAGCTCTTCCCGGGCACCACGCGGCACCGGCTCCAGGTGCGCGACTCGGAGGGGTGGACGTCCGGCACCAGCGCCGCCGACCGCGCCTCGCTCGACGCCGGCGACGCGCCACGCCGCCCGCTGCGCGGAGCCCGCTGAACTTCTTCGAGGGATGATGTCGGATCGGGCCGGCGGGCTCCGACCCGACCGCGAGGCGCCACCGACGACGGTGGCCCCGACCCGAGGAGTGGACCGTGAAGTACATGCTGCTGATCTGGAACCGGCCCGGTTTCGTGGAGGAGCTGACCGAGGCGGAGCGCAACGCGATCTTCGGTGAGGTCGACGTCATCATGAAGGAGCTGACCGAGTCCGGCGAGCTGGTCGGCGGGGAGGCGCTGGCCCACCCGTCGCAGACCCGCACGGTTCGGCACTCGGCCGGCGGCGCGGAGATCACCGACGGGCCGTTCGTGGAGAGCAAGGAGCAGTTCGCCGGCTACCTGACCGTCGACTGCGACACCCCGGAGCGGGCCGCCGAGATCGCCGCGAGCTGGCCGGACGTGCGGCGCGGCTGCGGTGTGCTGGAGGTGCGGGCGGTGATGGAGCAGGCCGGGACGGAGATGTGACCTCCCGGGCGGTCGAGGACCTGCTGCGGGCGCTCGCGCCGCAGGTCCTCGGCGTGCTCGTGCGCCGACACGGCCAGTTCTACGCCTGCGAGGACGCGGTCCAGGAGGCGCTGCTGGCCGCCGCCACCCAGTGGCCGGCGCAGGGCGTGCCGGACCATCCCCGCGCCTGGCTGGTCACCGTGGCGACCCGCCGGCTCACCGACGAGTGGCGCAGCGAGCACGCCCGCCGGGAGCGCGAGGTCGCGGTGGCGATCCGGCAGCCCGCGTACGCGGCGGTCGCCCCGCCCGCCGACGAGGAGCCGCCGAGCGGGGACGACACGCTGAAGCTGCTGTTCCTCTGCTGTCATCCGGCGCAGCCGGTCAACGCCCAGGTGGCGCTCACGCTGCGGGCCGTGGGCGGGTTGAGCACCGCCGAGATCGCCCGGGCGTACCTGGTGCCGGAGGCCACCATGAGCCAGCGGATCCGCCGGGCCAAGCAGCGGATCGAGGCGACCGGAGCGCGCTTCACGCTGCCCTCGGCGGCCGACCGCGACGAACGGCTGGGCGCGGTGCTGCGCGTGCTCTACCTGGTCTTCAACGAGGGTTACACCGCGTCGAGCGGGGACGAGCTGCACCGGGCCGAGCTGACCGGGGAGGCGATCCGGCTGGCCCGGGAGCTGCGCCGGGTGCTGCCGGACGACGGCGAGGTGGCCGGGTTGCTGGCGCTGATGCTGCTGACCGACGCGCACCGGGCGGCGCGTACCGGCCCGGACGGGGCGCTGGTGCCACTGGCCGAACAGGACCGCACCCGCTGGGACCGGGCCGCCGTGGCGGAGGGGATCACGCTGGTGACCGACGCGTTGACCTGGTCGGCGCCGGGCCCGTACCAGGTGCAGGCGGCCATCGCCGCGGTGCACGCGGAGGCGCCCACCGCCGCGACCACCGACTGGCCGCAGATCGTCGCGCTCTACCGGGTGCTGGCCCGGATCGCGCCCAACCCGATGGTCACGCTCAACCAGGCCGTCGCGGTGGCCATGGTGGACGGCCCCCGGGCCGGCCTCGCGCTGCTCGCGCCGCTCGGCGGCGACGACCGGACCGCCGGCCACCACCGGTTGGCCGCCGTCCGCGCGCACCTGCTCGAACTGGCCGGCGACCGGGCGGACGCCCGGGCCGCCTACCTGGCCGCCGCGCGGGCCACCACCAGCCTGCCCGAGCGGCGTTACCTGGAGGTACGCGCCGCGCGCCTGGCAGCCGACCGATGACTCCCGCCCCCGCGGGCGACGGGGAAGCGCGGTTCTGGGTGCATCTGTCGTCGCTGGAGCGACATCAGGTGCACCCAGAGGAAGAGCCGATCGGTCGGCAGACCGCACGCCGGGCCGGCCCGAAGGCCGGCCCGGTGGGTTGCGCGGGTCGTACGTCAGCTCTTGAAGGCGTCCTTGATCTTCTCGCCGGCCTGCTTGAGCTTGGCGCCGGCCTGGTCGTTGCGGCCCTCGGCCTCGAGGCGCTCGTTGTCGGTCGCCCGACCGATGCCTTCCTTGACCTTGCCCGCGGTGTCCTGGGACGTGTTGTCGATCTTGTCGTCGAGACCCATGCGAACCTCCAACTCAGCAGTTGCGTGACGACAACCAGTTACCCCGTCGCCCACCCGCCCAACCATTCCGGTGCGGCGGGTCACCCGATCGGGCGGAACCGCCGCAGCCGGAGGCTGTTCGCCACCACGAAGACCGACGAGAAGGCCATCGCCGCACCGGCGAGCATCGGGTTGAGCAGCCCGGCGGCGGCCAGCGGCAGCGCGGCCACGTTGTAGGCGAACGCCCAGAACAGGTTGCCCTTGATGATCGCCAGGGTGCGGCGGGAGAGCCGGATGGCATCCGCCGCGGCCCGCAGGTCACCCCGGACCAGGGTCAGGTCGGCGGCTTCGATCGCCACGTCGGCGCCGGTGCCCATGGCCAGCCCGAGGTCGGCCCGGGCCAGCGCGGCGGCGTCGTTGACCCCGTCACCGACCATGGCCACCACCCGGCCCTCGCGCTGGAGCCGCTCGACCACCTCCACCTTGTCGGCCGGCAGCACCTCGGCGATCACCTCGTCGATGCCCACCTCGGCGGCGACCGCCTTCGCCACGGTGGCGTTGTCGCCGGTGAGCAGCACCGGGGTGAGCCCCAGGCCGCGCAGCCGGTCGACCGCCGCCCGGCTGGTCGGCTTCACCGGGTCGGCCACCGCGAGCACCCCACGGGCCCGCCCGTCCCAGCCGGCCAGGACCGCTGTGCGGCCGGCCGACTCCGCGCCGGTCGCGGCCCGCACGACCTCCTCGGGTACGTCGAGACCGCGCTCCCGCAGCAGCCGGAGGCGCCCGACCACCACGGTCCGGCCGTCGACCGTGCCGGTCACGCCCAGGCCCTCGGCGTTGGCGAAGTCGCCGACGGCGGGCGGCGTACCGGCCTCGGCCGCCGCCTCGGCGACCGCGCGGGCGATCGGGTGCTCGGAGGCCGCCTCCAGCGCGCCGGCCAACCGGAGCAGCTCGGCGGCGTCCTCGCCGGTCGCGGGCAGCACCTCGGCGAGCGCCATCCGACCGGTGGTGACGGTGCCCGTCTTGTCCAGCACCACGGTGTCGATCCGGCGGGTGGACTCCAGCACCTCCGGCCCCTTGATCAGCACGCCGAGCTGCGCGCCGCGTCCGGTGCCGACCAGCAGCGCGGTGGGTGTGGCCAGACCCAGCGCGCACGGGCAGGCGATGATCAGGACGGCCACGGCGGCGGTGAACGCGGCGGTCGGCCCGGCGCCGGTGCCGAGCCACCAGCCCAGCGTGGCGGCGGCCAGGGCGATCACGATCGGCACGAAGACGCCGGAGATCCGGTCGGCGAGCCGCTGCACCGCCGCCTTGCCGGTCTGCGCCTGCTCCACCAGCCGCGCCATCTGGGCGAGCTGGGTGTCCCCGCCGATCCGGGTGGCCCGGACCAGGAGCCGGCCGCCGGCGTTGACGGTGGCGCCCACCACGGCGTCGCCCGGCCCCACCTCGACCGGCACCGACTCGCCGGTGAGCATGCTGGCGTCGACCGCCGAGGTGCCCTCCTCGACCACGCCGTCGGTGGCGATCTTCTCCCCCGGCCGGACCACGAACCGGTCACCCACCGCGAGCTGGTCGACCGGGATCCGCACCTCCTGCCCGCCGCGCCGCACCGCCACGTCCTTCGCGCCCAGTTCGAGCAGGGCGCGCAGCGCGGAGCCGGCGGTGCGCTTGGCGCGGGCCTCGAAGTATCGGCCGGCCAGGATGAAGAGGGTGACGCCGGCGGCGGCCTCCAGGTAGATGTTGCCGGCGCCGTCGCCCCGGGTGATGTCGAACCGGAACGGGTGGGTCATCCCCGGCATCCCGGCGTCGCCGAGGAAGAGCGCCCAGAGCGACCAGCCGAACGCGGCCAGCGTGCCGAGCGACACAAGCGTGTCCATGGTCGCCGCGCCGTGTCGCAGGTTGACCAGCGCGGCCCGGTGGAACGGCAGCCCACCCCAGACCACCACCGGCGCGGCCAGGGTGAGCGACGCCCACTGCCAGTAGTCGAACTGCCAGGCCGGCACCATGGCCAGCAGGATCACCGGCAGGGTCAGCACGGCGGAGACCCACAACCGGGTACGCGCGCCGCGCAGCTCGTCCACCGGCTCGCCGGCCACGGCCGCCCGGTCACGCGCGGGCGGGGGCGGCACCTCGGCCGTGTAGCCGGTCTTCTCCACGGTGGCGATCAGGTCGTCCGGCGCGATCTCGTCGGCGTACCGGACGGTGGCCTTCTCGGTGGCGTAGTTCACCGTGGCCTCGACGCCGTCCATCCGGTTGAGCTTCTTCTCGATCCGGGCCGCGCAGGAAGCGCAGGTCATGCCGCCGATCTTGAGTTCGATCAGGTTCGGCGCGGTCGGCAGCGTCTTGCCCGTGGTGGTCATCGCGGCACCTCCCCGGTCGGGTCGCCGGCCACGACGGTGAACTCGGCGGTGTGCACCGCGTCGCCGTGCCGGAAGTCCAGGTAGAGACGGTACGCCCCGGCCGAGGGCACCTCGGCCGCGAACGTGACCGCCGGTCCGGCCGGCGTCCGCCCGTCGCCGGGCGCACCCTCCGGGTGCACGTGCAGGTAGGCCAGGTCACCCTGGCGCAGCGCCACCAGGTGTCCGTACGCACCGAGGTAGGGCTGGAGGTCGGTGACCGGGCGGCCGTCCCGGCTGACCGAGAGCGTGAGCCGGCTGGTGCGGCCCGGCTCCGGCGTGCCGGTGAGCGTGACCGTGTAGCCGTCGACCGTGGTGCTGGTGGCCGGCGCCGGCAGCGGCCGGGCGGCCAGCGGGCCGGGGATGGTGACGTCGACGCCGAGGGTCAGCGCCTCCCCGCCGGTGGGGGTGAAGTCGGCGAACGCCCGCCACACGCCGGGTCCGGCGAGCGGCGAGGCGACCCGCCAGGTGCCGTCGTCGGCCAGCTCCGGGTGCACGTGCCGGAAGCCGGACAGGTCGCGCCGGGCGACGATCAGGTGCATGCGCTTGTCGTGGGCCACCTCGTAGCGGGTGACCGGCCGGCCGTCCGGGCCGGTGATCCGGAACGCGAACTGGCCGGTGGGGGCGGTGGTCGGCTGGAGCGTGTAGCCGCGCTCGGAGACGAGCAGCCCGCCGGGCAGGTGCGCGGCGTCGGCCGGGCCCTCGTCGCCGTGGCCGGCGGCGCCGGTCCCGTGGTCGGTGTCGGTGGTGTCGTGGTCGGTGTCGGTGGTGTCGTGGCTGGTCTCGGCGGCCGGGGCGACGGGACCGGCCAGGTGACCGATCCCGTACGCCCCGCCGAACACCGCCGCGAGGCCGAGGGCGAAGCCGCTCAGCTTCGTCGCCGTGTTCATGGTGCCTCCTGGAGATGTGCGATGCGTGGGCCGGTCACGCCTCGGCGAGGTCGTAGCCGGCCTCGTCCACGGCGGCGCGGACGGCGGCCGCGTCCAGCGGGCCCTGGCTGGTGACGGTGACCCGGCCGGTGGCCAGGTCGACCTGGACGTCGGTGACGCCCGGCAGCGCGGTCAGCTCGGTGCTGACGGCGTTGACGCAGTGGCCGCAGGTCATGCCGTTCACCTGGTAGGTGGTGTCCATCTCGCCCTCCGATCTGATACCCCCTGGGGGTACAAGCGGAACGTTACCATACCCCCGAGGGGTACGCTATCCTCGACGGATGACCACGCCGTCCACCCCGACCCGGGGCTACACCGCCAGCAAGGACCAGCTCCTCGCCCGGCTCCGTCGCGTCGAGGGCCAGGTCCGGGGCATCGAGAAGATGGTCGAGGACGACCGTTACTGCATCGACGTGCTGACGCAGATCTCGGCCATCCAGGCCGCGCTGGACAAGGTCGCCCTGGGCCTGCTCGACGGCCACGCCCGGCACTGCATGCACGAGGGCGCCGCCGAGGGCCGCGCCGACGAGATGGCCACCGAGATGATGGCCGCCGTCGGCCGCCTGATGAAGCGCGGCTGACCAGGACTTCCGACCCCGGAAATGGGCCGCGCGGCCCGGCCCGCCCGGCCGCTCGTGCACGTACCGTCGAGGTGACGGCCGGGTCGGCGCCGCGCCGACCCGCCCGAACGGACGGAGGGCGGCCGGATGATGTGGTCGGGCCCGATGATGGGTTGGATGTGGCTCTGGTCCCTGCTGGCGCTCGCGGCGCTCGCGGGGCTGGTCTGGCTGGTGGTCAGGCTGCCCGGGGTGGGCTCCGCGACGCCGGGTACGGCCCGGCGCATCCTCGACGAGCGGTACGCGCGCGGCGAGATCGACGAGGACGACTACCGGCGGCGGCGCGCCGGCCTGAGCTGACCGCCGGTCACCCCCGCCCGGGCGCGGCCGGCGGATGGGCTCCGCAGCGGCCTGCCGGGCGCCCCGGTCGGCGCTGGCTACCATGGCCCGGCGACGACCGGGCGTGGTCAGCACCGTCCGCGCCGGCCGGGGACCGACCGGGCCGGTGACCGGGTCGCGCCGTCGACAGTTGGGAGACGCCGTGGGCGCCGACCACACCCGTCCCGCCCCCGCGCCACCCCGGGTACGCCGGCTTCTCCTCGCGACCGTCGTGCCGCTCCTCGCGCTCACCGTGATCGCGGCGCTGGCGCTCTGGCCCCGGTCGGGACCGGAGCCGGCGGGCGGCGCGAACGTGCCACGTCACCAGGGCACCGTGACCCGGGTGGTGACCGAGCCCTGCCCGCCGACCCCGGAGGCGCCGGAGGGCGCCGACGGCCGCTGCGGCACCGTGACCGTCGCCGCGGAGCAGGGCCCGGACGCCGGCAGGCAGGTCGAGACGCCGATCCCCGCGGGGCCCGGCGCGCCACGGGTCGAGGTCGGCGACGAGGTGATCCTGGTCGAGCTGACCGACCCGGCCGACCCGACGGTGAAGACCTACAACATCGCCGAGCACCAACGCGGCACGCCGCTGGTCTGGTTGGTGGCGCTCTTCGCCGCCGCGATCGTCGCCTTCGGCCGCTGGCGCGGTCTGGCCGCGCTCGGCGGGCTGGCGGCCAGCTTCGCCATCCTGCTCGGCTTCGTGCTGCCCGGGATCGGCGCCGGCCGGTCCCCACTGCCGGTGGCGATCGTCGGCGCCGCACTCATCATGTTCGTGGTGCTCTACCTGACCCACGGGATCAGCGCGCAGACCTCCGTGGCGGTGCTCGGCACGCTCGGCAGCCTGGTGGTCACCGGCGTGCTCGGCACGCTGGCCACCGGAGCCACCCACCTGACCGGCTTCGGCAGCGAGGACGCCACCACGCTGTCCATGTTCCAGGGCGAGGTCGACCTGCACGGGCTGCTGCTGGCCGGCATCATCATCGGCTCGCTGGGCGTGCTGGACGACGTCACGGTCACCCAGGCGGCGACCGTCACCGAGCTGGCGCGCGCCAACCCCGACCTGTCCCGGCGGCAGCTCTACCGGGCGGCCACCCGGGTCGGCCGGGCGCACATCGCGTCGACCGTCAACACCATCGTGCTGGCGTACGCGGGCGCCTCGCTGCCGCTGCTGCTCCTGCTGGTCGCCGACTCCCGCCCGGTGAGCGAGATCCTCACCAGCGAGTTCCTCGCCCAGGAGATCGTCCGCAGCGCGGTCGCCACGCTCGGTCTGATCGCCGCCGTACCGATGACCACCGCGCTGGCCGCGGTCGTCACCACCGCCGGCCGGCCCGTGCCGGACGCCGCCCCGGCGTCGCCACCGCCCGCGTCCCGGCCTCCACAGGGGCGGGACGAGGCGCTGGAGGCGCTCGGCGGACGGCGGCCCGGCGACCCGGGGAGCACGGAGGCCGCATGGTGACACTCCGCAGCGTGACGGCCGACGTCAAACGCGATGCTGCTCACGCTGGGCAATGTCGAATTCTCGCGATTGGTCGCCTTCCGGACGTAGATCCCCGGTCGGGATCTCGGGTAACCTCGCCCCGGTCACCGCCGAAGGCGCGCACCGGCGCCTGCGGTGCCGCCGCCCAATCGCCTCCGGGCGAACCGGGGAACCAGGTACATGGGGTGAATCCGCGCGAGCGGTAGGGGCCGCTTCCGTCCCGAACCCGTCAGCTAACCCGGTCGGCGGTCGACGGAAGGGAACACTGTGACGGCACCCCTGCGCCGCTGGTCGACACCCGTGGTGGCCGTGCTCGCCGCGTTCGCCGTGCTGGTCGGGCCGACCCCGGCGACGGCCGCCCCGCACGCCGCCGCCCCCAAGCCCTCCGGGCACGGGGAGGACGGCGAACCGCCGCTCATCACCGAGGCGATCGACTCCGCCAACCGGTCCTACGTCCAGGCGAAGGCGAAGCTCGCCAAGTCTCAGGAGCGCCAGAAGCGGCTGACCGCCGAGAAGGCGGCGGCGGAGGCCGAGCTGGCGGCGCTCAGCCCGCAGGTCAACCAGATCGCCGCGCAGTCCTACCGGACCGGGCGAATGGGCGCGATGGCGATGCTGCTGGAGAGCCGGTCGCCCGACTCGTTCGTCGAACGCGCCAGCGCCCTGGACGAACTGAACCTCTACAACGCGCAGCGGCTCGCCGCCGTCAACGCCGCCAGGACCCGCGCCGAGCAGGCCAAGATCGCCGCCGACGCCGAGGTGCGCGAGCAGGAGAAGCAGACCAACGCGATGGCCCGCGAGCGGACCGAGGCGCAGAAGGCGCTGAAGCTGGTCGGCGGGCTGGGCTTCACCGGCGGCCTGGTCTCGGCCACCTCGCCGGTCGCCCGGGTCGGCCCCGGCCGCACCGCCGACGGCGGTTGGAAGTCGGAGTCGTGCAGCGAGAACGACCCGACCACCTCCGGCTGCGTCACGCCGCGCACGCTGCACGCGTACAAGGAGGTCAAGCGCGCCGGCTTCAGCCGCTTCGTGGGCTGTTACCGACCGGGCGGGCCGTGGGAGCACCCCAAGGGCAAGGCCTGTGACTGGTCGCTGCAGAACAGCGGCTTCGCGCCGTGGCACAACAACGACACCCGCCGGTACGGCAACGAGGTGGCCGCCTTCCTCATCCGCAACGCGGACCGGCTGGGCATCTACTACGTGATCTGGAACCGGCAGATCTGGTTCCCGGCGACCGGCTGGAGTTCCTACAGCGGACCCTCCAACCACACCGACCACGTGCACATGTCGCTGCTCTGACGCGACAGGCACACGAAGAAGGGGCCGCCCGAGGGCGGCCCCTTCTCGCGTGTCCGGGTGCGACTCAGCCGGCGAGCGCCGGGTCCGCCGGCGCGGCCGGCGCGGGCAGCGGGGTCGGGGACTGCGCCACCGTCCGCACCTCGCCGCCGCTGAGCCGGTACGACATGCCGACCACCGCGCACGCTCCACCGGCCACCCGCTCGGCGAGCACCGTCGAACGGGCCAGCAGGGTCTCCACGATCTGCGCGATGTGGACGTCGACGATGCCGTCGAGGTCCTCGACCCCCTGCCGGGCGGCACGGAGCAGGCTGGGCGAGACGGCGTCCACCACGGCGCCCAGGTGTCCGGCCGGGGCGGAGCCGGTGCGTACCGCCTCGCGGGCCGCCTGGACCGCGCCGCACGAATCGTGGCCGAGCACCACCACGAGCGGCGTGCCGAGCACGGTGACCCCGTACTCCACGCTGCCGAGCACCTCGGGGCCGGCGGTGTGCCCGGCGGTGCGCACCACGAACAGGTCACCGAGACCGCGGTCGAAGATGATCTCGGCGGCGAGCCGGGAGTCGGAGCAGCCGACGATCACCGCGAACGGGTGCTGGCCGTCCGCGACCGCCGTCCGCCGCCCGGCGTTCTGGTTCGGGTGCTGCGGCACACCGGTGACGAACCGGTAGTTACCGGCCCGCAGTTCGGCCAGTGCCTCGTCAGGGGTCATCGCTGCTCACCTCGTCCTCGCGCGGAACGACCAGGCCGGCTGGCGGGTGTCGGCCTCGCGACCCACAGTCACACGCGACCCAAGGCACGTCAAGATTTCGTGATACGCATTTCATACGTCACCGTCGCGGCTCACGCCGGCTCGGGACGCGGGCCGGGGAAAGCCATACGATGACCGCCATGGCGACCACACCAGGCGAGGACGGGAGCCGCCGCAACTGGACCTTCCTCACCAACCACGGGCACGTGCTGCTGGCCATCGCGCGCAACCCCACCGCGCGGCTGCGGGACGTGGCCGACGAGGTGGGTGTCACCGAGCGGGCGGCCCAGGCCATCGTCGCCGACCTGGAGACCGGCGGCTACCTCCGCCGCACCCGGGTGGGCCGCCGCAACGAATACACGATCAACCCCAGTGGCCGCTTCCGGCACCCGGCGGAGGCCGACCAGCAGGTGGGTGCGCTGCTCGGTCTCTTCGCGGTCGAGCCGGTCGCGGACGCCACCGCCGAGTCGTGACCGCGGCCGGACGCACGCCCGTGCCCGCACGCCGCCGGCCGCGACGGTAATCTCACCGCGTGCGCGACAGCTTGCGGCCGAACGGGACGATCGGGCGCGTCCCCACCGGACACCGGATCAGGTCCGTCCTCTCCGGAGTGGCGGTGACCGCGCTGCTCGGTGCGGCGCTGGCGGCGCCCGCGCCCGCCGCGGCGGCGCCGGCCTGCGGGCCCACCGGCGGCCCGGCCCCCACCGAGGCGCCCTGGGCGCTGAGCCGGCTCGACCCGGCGGCCGCCTGGCGGGTCGGCAAGGGAGCGGGCGTCACGGTAGCGGTCATCGACTCCGGCGTCTCACCGAGCCACCCGCTGCTGCGCGGCCGGGTGCTCCCGGGCGAGGACTTCAACCAGCTCGTCCACCTGAAGGGTCAGTGCGACCTGGTCGGCCACGGCACCATGGTGGCCGGCATCATCGCCGGCCGGGAGGGCAGCGGCTCGCCGTACACCGGCATCGCGCCGGAGGCCCGGATCCTGCCGCTGCGCGTGCTGGCCGAGAACAAGGAGAACTTCGACCCGGACGTGCCGACCGAGATCGGGCGGGCGATCCGCTGGGCGGTCGACCACGATGCCGACGTGATCAACCTGTCCCTGGTCACGCTCGACGACCCGGCGCTGAGGTCGGCGGTCGACCACGCGCTCGGCAAGGGCGTGGTGGTGGTGGCGTCCGCCGGCAACCGGCAGGAGAACCGGGAGGACCGGCCGGCCTATCCGGCGGCGTACCCGGGGGTCGTCGCGGTGGCCGGGATCGACGAGCAGGGCGGCCACGTCGGCAGCTCGGTCAGCGCCGACTACGTGGACATCGCCGGCCCCGGCCTGAACATCGTCGGTCCGGCGCCGCACGGGTCCGGCTACCGGGCCGAGCCGCAGGGTGGCACGAGCTTCGCCACCGCCTACGTCTCCGGCGTCGCCGCGCTGGTGCGGGCCGCGTACCCGGACATCAGCCCGGAGGAGGTGGCCTACCGGCTGACCCGCACCGCCGACAACCCGCCCGACGGGCACAACGCCCAGGTCGGGTACGGAATGGTCAACCCCTACCGGGCGGTGACCAGCCTGCTGGGCACCCGGAGTGATCCGCCGCTGGGCGCGATGCCGGCTCCCGCACCGCACGTCGACCCGCTGGCCTGGCAGCGCACGGTCGCGATCTGGGTCGCCGTCGTCGGCGCGCTGCTGGCCGGCGTCCTGCTGACACTGCGGCCGATCCTGGTACGCGGGCGGCGGCGCGGCTGGCGGCCCGGCCGGCGCGACGTCCCCCGGGACGCCTGACCGGGCGTCCCACGCCGGTCCGGCGCGAACGGGCGGTCGCGGCCCCGGAAATGCACCGCGGCCCCGCCCGGCACGGGCCGGAGCGGAGCCGCGACGGACCGGTCGAGGGTCAGTTGCCCCAGACCTTGGAGTTGCTCATCTCCGTGGTCATGTAGTTCTCGCGGGCGATGCCCACCGCCCCGCCGATCTCGTTGAGGACCTTGTTGATGTCCCGCACGGCGGCGTCCCACTGGGCCTGGTGCTGCTGGTAGGCGGCCCGGTCCTGGCCCTCCCACTCGAGCTTCGTCAGCATGGCCCGCAGCGTGTCCAGCTTCTCGTCGATGGTCCGCGAGATGGCCTGCATCTGCTGGTTGCTGCTCTCGAGGACAGCGTAGTCAACCTTGATGCTCATCGATTCCTCCTCTGCCTGTCTTCGCGGATCACGGGTTGAGCGCAGAGTGGAACTTGTCCAGCATCTGCTGCTGCTCTTCGTCGTTGACCTGGTGAGTCGTGCCGGACTTGTCAAGCAGGTCCGCGATGTTGTCCATCGCGGTCAGCAGCTTGGCGGTGTCCTCGGTCCAGCGATTCATCAGGCCCTGGAAGCCCGTGGAGGCCTGGCCCTTCCAGGCCATGGCCAGGTCGTCGACCACGTTCCACAGCTTCTTGAGCTCGCCGTCGACATCGCTGCGCGTGGACCGCACGTCACTCGCGGCGGTGTGCAGACTCGCTGCAGTGACCTCGAACGCCATGCTTCACACCCTTCCGTCATCTTGTGGCGGCGGATCCGCCGCGCCTCTCCCCCGCGGCAAGGCGAACACACCCCACCGACGGACACTTCAACCGAACCGTAGCGGACGACGTCCAACCCGCGCAGCCCTGCTGTCCCATCGTCGAATTCCGACAGGCCAGGCCCGACAACGCGATCCGGTGCGGACCGTACGAGTTGGACGGTGTCGGCCGAGGTCAGCCCGGCTCGGTCCACGCGGTCTGGATCAACTGCTGACCGTCGCGGCGCCGGACCAGCGTGCCCCGGCCCGGCGGCTGCGGGCTCGGCCGCAGGTTGCCGAAGACCGCGCCCTCCTCCCGGCTGCCGGACATCAGCAGGCCCGGCGAGTCCAGCTCGCGCAGCCGTTGCAGCACCGGCTCGTAGAGGGCCCGGGCCACGCCGCCCACCCGCCGCGTGACGATCAGGTGCAGGCCGATGTCCCGCGCCTGCGGCAGCAACTCGTGCAACGCGCTGAGCGGATTGTTGCCGCCGGAGGCGACCAGGTCGTAGTCGTCCACCAGGATGTAGAGCTCCGGTCCCTTCCACCAGCTCCGGTCGCGGAGCTGCGCGGTGGTCACGTCCGGGCCGGGCAGTCGGTTCTGCAGGGCGCTGCGGATCGAGCCGAGGCCCTGGCTGAACACCTGGTTGGACGGGGCGTAGTCGAGCAGGTGGTCGCCCTCGACCGCGCCCAGCAGGCCCCGGCGGTAGTCGGCGATCACCAGCCGCGCCTGGGCCGGCGTGTAGCGCTCGGCGATGCCCCGGGCGATCAGCCGCAGCAGGTTGGTCTTGCCGCACTCGGCGTCACCGAAGACGGTCAGGTGCGGCTCGCCCGCCAGATCCAGGTAGACCGGGGCGAGCGCCGACTCGTTCACCCCGACCGGGATGCCCGGGACGTTCCGGTCGATCACCCGGGCCAGCTCGCCGACCGTGAGCTTGCGCGGCAGCAGCCGGACCTTCGGCGCCGGCCGGCCCGGCCAGTTCGCCGCCACGTGCCCGGACAACGCGATCGACGCCTCGGCCAGGTCCTCAATGTCGCGCTTGCCGTCGATCCGCGAGATCGCGGTCAGGAAGTGCAGCTTGTCGCGGGTCAGACCGCGGCCCGGCGCGCCCACCGGCACGTTCTGCGCGGCCCGCCGGTCGATCTCCGACTCGGAGGCGTCGCCGAGCCGCAGCTCCAGCTTGGTGCCGAGCAGGTCCCGCATGTTGATCCGGATCTCCGCCCAGCGCACCGCCGTGATCACCACGTGCACGCCGAAGCCCAGGCCCCGGTTGGCCAGGTTGGTGATGGTCTGCTCCAGCTCCTCGTACTCCTGGCGCAGCGTGTTCCAACCGTCGACCACGAGGAAGACGTCGCCGAACGGGTCGTCGGCGAACTCACCGGCGGCCCGCCGCCGCCGGTAGCTGGCCACCGAGTCGATGCCGTGCTGGGTGAACCGGGTCTCCCGCTCGTCGATCACGGCGACCACCTCGGCCACCGTCCGCCGGACCGCCTCGACGTCACGCCGGCCGGCCACCCCGGAGGTGTGCGGCAGCCCGTCCAGGCTGCGCAGCGCGCCGCCGCCGAAGTCGAGGCAGAAGAACTGCACCTCGCGCGGCGTGTGGGTGAGCGCCAGGGAGGCCAGCATCGAGCGCAGCATGGTGCTCTTGCCGCTCAGCGAGGCGCCCACGATCACCACGTTGCCGCCCGCGCCGGCGAGATCGACCATCATCGGGTCCCGGCGCTGCTCGTACGGCCGGTCCACGATGCCCACCGGCACCGCCAGCCGGCCCCGACCCGGCCAGTCGGCGGTGGTCAGGCCGAACGTCGGGTGCACGCTCAACGGCGGCAGCAGCTCGGCCAGCCCGGACGGCTCGGCCAGCGGCGGCAGCCACACCTGGTGCGCCGGCCGGCCGGCGCCCTTGAGCTGCTCGATCAGCACGTCCAGCATGGACACCGTCTTGCCGTCGCCGGCCTGCTCCGGCTCCGGCACGGTCTCGGTCGGGGTGGGCAGCGCCGGCGCCGGCACGTAGTCGATGCCGTACGGCACGATCCGGCGCTGCACCTGCGCCCGGGTGGAGCGCTGCACCTGCCCCGGCACCCGGTACGGGCCGGAGACGTAGGCGGCGCGGAACCGCAGCATGGTGGCCGTGTCGGTCTTCAGGTAGCCGTGCCCCGGCGCGCTCGGCAACTCGTACGCGTCCGGCACGCCGAGCACGATCCGACTCTCCACCGCCGAGAAGGTGCGCAGACCGATCCGGTAGGACAGGTGGGTGTCCAGCCCACGCAGCTTGCCCTCCTCCAGGCGCTGCGAGGCGAGCAGCAGGTGCACGCCGAGTGAGCGGCCCAGCCGGCCGATCATCACGAACAGGTCGATGAAGTCCGGCTTGGCGGCCAACAGCTCGGAGAACTCGTCACAGATGATGAGCAGGCTGGGCATCGGCTCCAGCGGCTCGCCGGCCGCCCGCGCCTTCTCGTAGTCGTAGCGGGAGACGTAGTTGCCGGCCGCCCGCAGCACCTCCTGCCGCCGGTTCATCTCGCCGGCCAGGGCGTCGCGCATCCGGTCGACCAGCGGCAGCTCGTCCGACAGGTTGGTGATCACCGCGCTGGTGTGCGGCAACGCGTCCAGCGAGGCGAAGGTGGCGCCGCCCTTGAAGTCGACCAGGACGAAGTTGAGCTCCTCCGAGGAGTGCGTCACCGCCAGCGCGCCGACCACCGTACGCAGCAGCTCGCTCTTGCCGGAGCCGGTCGCGCCGATGACCAGGCCGTGCGGGCCCATGCCCTCGTGCGCGGACTCCTTGAAGTCCAGCTCGACCACGTTGCCGTCCGGCCCCAGGCCGAGCGGGATCCGCAGCCGGTCCCGCTGGCTGCGCGGGCGCCACGTCTGCCGGGTGTCCACCGTCGCCGCGTCACCGACCCCGAGCAGGTCGGGCAGCTCCATGCTGCGGGCCAGCGGCTCGTCGGTGCTGGCGCCCTGCTGCTGGGAGAGCCGGAACGGGGCGATCTGCCGGGCCAGTCCCTCGGCCGCCGTCAGGGTCAGCCGGTCCGGCCGGCCGAGCCGGGACGACGTGGCGCCCCGCACCAGGTCGAGCCCGCTGCCGTCACCGGCGTCCAGGCAGAGCAGCCAGCGGCCGGCGTCCCGCGGCACCGCGCCGGACAGGTCCACCACGGTCGTGCCGAGCAGCCCCGGCCCGGTCAGCGCGCAGGTCGCCGAGACCTCGCCGCCGTCGAGCACCACCACCACGTGCGCCGCGGTGGTGAGCGGCTTCGCCTCGGCCGCGAACCGGGGACGGCCGCCCAGCTCGTTGGCGAGCGCCGACTCCGCCTCGCTCAGACCGGCGAAGACCATCCGGCGCGCGCCGGCCGCGTCCGTACGCCCCGGGTGCTGGGCGTGCGGCAGCCACTTGACCCAGTCCCAGGCCGGCTGCCGGTCCGGCGCGGCCACCACGACCACCAGCAGATCCTCCGGCGCGTGGAACGTGACCAGCTGGCCGAGCGCGGCCCGGGCCAGGTCGAGCACCGCCTCCCGGTCGCCGCGCAACGCGATGCGGCTGAACGCGCGCAGCGACAGCGCGGTGGGCAGGTCCGGCACGCTGGAGTGGGCTCGGACGAACCGGCGCAGCGCGATCGCGCTCATCGGCTCCAGGTCCTCCACCGGCTTGGTCTCCGGCGGCACGATCTCCACCGCCAGCCGCTGCGGGCCGAGCGCGATCCGCACCTCGCCGAAGTCGTCCTCGGTGATCCGCCGCTCCCACAGCCGGCGGGAGGCGGCGATCGACCAGAGCGCGTCCGGCTCCGGGTGCCGCCAGGTCATCGCGGCGCGCTGCTGCTCGGCCGCCCGCCGGGTGCGCTTGCGCATCTGCGCCAGGTAGCGCATGTAGTCGCGCCGCTCGGCGTTCAGCTCGGCCTTGTCCTTGCCGCCGTTGCCGAGCGTGCCGAGCGCCATGCCCAGCATCGACACGCCGAACAGGCCACCGGCCACATAGGTCATCATGCCGCCGCCACGGCCGGCGTAGAGGAAGGCCATCGCGCCGACGCCGCAGAGCATCGGCAGGATCATCAGCACCTGGCCCATGCCCTTGGCCTGCGGCTCCGGCAGCTCGGGCGGGGACTCCAGCAGCACCTCGCCGCGTGGCAGCGCCGGTCCCGGTTGACGCGGAAGTCGGCGGAACACCACCGTACTCACGGCTCTCCCCTCCCCAGAAGGTCTGCCACCGCCGGCGAGCGTCGGGTGGGCAACCTGTGCGACCGCCATCGTAGGTAATCTCCCGGAGGCGTCGTGGACCCGTGGGGGCGACGTCGACGGCCGGGTGGATCGTAGGCGAGCACGAGGAGGCCACTGTGGCGACGAAGACGGCGACCGGCGGGCTGAGCCGGATCACCATCGTGGCGCCGCGCACCAGGATGGATCTGGCGTTGCCGTCCGACGTGCCGCTGGCCGACCTGCTGCCCACGCTGCTGCGCTACGCCGGCGAGGATCTCGCCGACGAGGGCGTGCGGCACGGCGGCTGGAGCCTGTCCCGGCTCGGCGGGCAGCCGCTCGACGGCGGGCGCACCGCCGCGCAGCTCGGCGTCCGCGACGGCGAGGTGCTCTACTTCAACCCCCGGGCCGCCACCGCGCCCGAGATCGTCTTCGACGACGTGGTGGACGCCGTCGCCACCTCCACCACCCAGCGGGCCGGCGCCTGGCAGGTGGGCACCACCCGGGCGTACGCGGTGCTCCTCGCCGGGTCGGCGCTGGCCGCCGGCGCGGTCGCGGCGCTGTTCGCCGGGCCGCCGCACCTGCCCGGCGCGGTGGCCGCCCTGGTGGTCGCGATCGCCCTGCTGGTCGGCGCCGCGGTGCTGTCCCGGGCGGCCGGCGACAGCCGCACCGGCGCGGTGCTGGCCCTGGTCGGGGTCGGCTACGCGGCGGTCGGCGGCCTGCTGGTGCTCGCCGGGGACCGGCCGCTCGGCGAGCTGGCCAGCCCGCACGTGCTGCTCGCCGGCACCGCGGTGGTGCTCTTCGCCGCGCTCGCCGCGCTCGCCGTCGGGGACCGGTTGCCGCTCTTCCTCGGCGCCGTCGGCGTGGGCGCGGCGGTCGGTTTCGGCGCGGTGCTCAGCCTGGCGTTCCGCATCGACGCGGCCGCGTCGGCGGCGGTGGTGTCGGCGGTGGCGTTCGGCGCGTTGCCGGCGCTGCCGATGCTCGCCTACCGGCTCGCCCGGCTGCCGGTGCCGTCGATCCCGACCGGCCCGGAGGACCTGAAGACCGACACCGAGTCGGTGGACGGACCGTCGGTGCTGCGCAACAGCGAGCGCGCCGACGCGTTCCTCACCGGCCTGCTCTGGACCGTCTCCCTGCTGGTGCTCGGCGGCGAGGTGGTGCTCGCCGCCGACGGCCGGCTGCCGGCGATCCTGCTCTGCCTGGTGCTGGCGCTGCTGTCGCTGCTGCGGGCCCGCCCGTTCCTCGGCCGGGGCCAGCGCACCCCGGTGCTGCTCGCCGGCACCCTCGGCCTCGGGCTGGCCGCCGCGGCCGTCTTCGACGCCGGGTCGCTGGCGGTCCGGCTGGGGCTGATCCTCGGCGGCCTGACCGTGGTGGCGGTGATCAGCCTGGTCTACGGGCTGACCGTGGCCGGCAAGCGGATCTCCCCGGTGTGGGGTCGCACCCTGGACATCGTCGAGATCCTGCTGATCATCGCCCTGGTGCCGCTGGCCGTCTGGGTCTGCGGCGCGTACGGCTGGATCGTCAACCTTCGACCGTGACGGTGCCCATCGCGGTGCCGACCGGCGCGGTGGCGTAGACGCCGGGGGCGTGCTGCCCGTCCAGCGGGCGGGCCGGCACACCGGCCCGCCGGGCCATCTCCCGGACGACCTTCACCAGCGCCTCGGCGTGCCCGTCCATCGCCGCCACCCGCAGCAGCGGCGGCATCCGCCGGCCGCCGGGGAGCACCACGGCGGCGACCGTGTGCGAGGGCGCGGAGGTCGCGGTGACCGCGTCCACAAGCGCGCCCAGCGAGCCGTTGGGGCGGACCCGCAGCGCCAGGCAACGCTGGGTCCAGCCACCCCCGCGCAGGCTGGTCCAGGACTCGACCGGGGACTCCGGGGCCAGGTCGAGCCCGGCGCCGGAGACCACCGCCGCGTGCAGCTCGTCGCGGCCGAGCACCCGGTGGCCGAGCCCGGCGGCGTGGAGCGCCTTGCCGAGCCGGCCGATCCCGGCCGCCACCGTCCGGTGCACGCCGCGCAGGCCGCCGCCGCGGCTCACGGTCTCGGACCGGGCATCGCTCACCGACAGGCGCAGCGCCACCCACACCGTGCGGTGCGCCGCGGGCGGCGCGCCCGGCGCGGGGTACCAGACCAGGGTGTGCGAGACGACCTGGGTCTGGGTGACCGGGCCGGCGAAGTCGGCGAGCACCGCGAGCGCCCGGTCCACGGTCGCCGCCTCGATCGACCCGGCCGGCGCGCCGGGCCGGCCGGTCAGCGCCACCGCGGCGAACCAGCCGCGATCGTCCTGGCCGATGCCGAGCCGGGTGCCGCGGTCGGTCAGCTCCACCACGGTCAGCTCGGGGGCGAGCGCGGCCAGCCGGGGGTCGCCGCCGGGCAGTACGCCCCGGGCCCGCTCGCGGCGGCGGCGCAGCCGGCGGCGGAGCATCAGGTCCTCGTACCACCAGCGGCCGCCCCGCCGGACGAACGCGGCCACCACGGCCAGCAGCGCCGCCGCGGCGACGGTGGCGAGCAGCCAGACCGGGCCGGCGGTGGCGAACCAGACGGCGAGCGCCGCGCACTCGACCACGACGAGCTGGCCGACGACGACCGGGCCGAGCCGGCCCCGCCGACGCTTGTCGGCCGGGGTGACCGGCCGGTCCGCCGGCGTCGCGACGGGCGCGGTGGCCGTACGACCGGGTGGCGCCTGGAGCTGCGTCATCGGTGAGCGTCCCTTCTGGACATCCTGGGCATCCGCCGGTGGGTGCGTCCTCGGGTGGCGGACGGGGTCCGGCGCACCCCCGACGGACCCTTATCGTAGGGAAGCCCGCGGCGCTGTTCGGACCTGATCGTCGCGGACCCACCCCTGCCGGAGGTTAGTCATGCGGACCCGCCGCGATCAGGTGCAGGCGTACCGCTTCGTCACCCGCCGCATCGTCTCCGCGCTGCTCTCCGGCGACCCGGAGACCAACGAACTGCCGATGCGGCGCCTCGGCATGGCGGTGTTCGGCAGCGTCATCGCGGCGGCCGTGGTGCTCGGCGGCGTGGGCGCGTACGGGCAGCTCACCAGCAACTCCGCGCCGCTCGCGGCGAACACCG
Source organism: Micromonospora sp. NPDC049282 (assembly GCF_043197045.1). Classification (NCBI taxonomy): domain Bacteria; kingdom Bacillati; phylum Actinomycetota; class Actinomycetes; order Micromonosporales; family Micromonosporaceae; genus Micromonospora; species Micromonospora sp. NPDC049282. Next base: position 201,733 of record NZ_JBICSL010000003.1, on the reverse strand, counting down.
TGGTGATCGAGCGGGAGACCGGCGCCACCTACTACTTCGGCGACGACCAGGTGCTGCACCCGACGCTCAACTACGCCTCGGCCCGGCTCGTGGTCAACGACGCCTCGGCCGAGGTGCGCACCATGTCGCAGGCGTCGATCAAGGACCGGCCACGTGGCCGGATGGTCGGCATCGTGGGCGCGCCGGACGACCTGCCGGACCGCAGGTCGATGGTCGGGCTCCCCTGGTCGGTCTGCGACGTGCCGGACCCGAGCGATCCGCAGCGCTCGACCACCCGGCTGGTGATCGACCGGCCGCTGCCCGGCGGCACGCCGCTCACCGACCAGGCCGTGCTGGTCCGCACCAGCGACGCCCGCTACCTGCTCACCGGCGGCGCCCGGCTGCGCGTCGCCGGTGACGAGCAGGCGCTTGTCGCGTTGAAGATGGCCGGTGCGACGAACCTCGGCGTCGGGCAGCAGCTGCTGAACGCGGTGCCGGTGGGCCCGGTGCTGCGCAAGCCCACGATCGACGGGGACGGCCGCCCGAGCGGGCTCACCGTGGCCGATCGGCCGGCCCGGATCGGGCAGGTCTACCAGTCCGCCGGTCAGTACTACGTACTCACCCGGCAGGGTCTGGCCACGGTCCGCGAGGTGACCGCGCTGCTGCTGCAGGGCGGCGGTGGCGGGGTGACCGAGATCACCCCGGACGAGGCCGGGCGGCTCTACACCGACCAGCGGCTGGAGCCGGAGGGGCTGCCGGTCCGGATGCCCACGCTGCACGAGGTGCGGCCGGGGCGCACGGTGCTCTGCGCCACCTACCGGTCCGGTCCGGCCGGCCAGCCGCCGACCACCACGCTGGAGGTCTTCGACTCCCCGCCGGCGGAGCTGACCGCGTCGGCCGCGGTGCCGGCCCGGCAGGGCGCCCGGGACGCGGTCCGCACCGCCGAGAGCGTGCTGCTGCCCGGCGGCAAGGGCGTGCTGGTGCAGGCCACGGCCGGCGAGAGTGGCAAGCCCGCGGCCGGTTCCACGGTCTATCTGATCACCGCGCAGGGGATCCGTTACCCGCTCGGGACCGACGGCGGCGACGCGCGGAGCGCGCTCGGCTACGGCGACGTGACGCCGGTGGCGGTGCCCGCCTCGCTGCTGGCGCTGGTGCCGACCGGGCCGACCCTGGCCCGGGCGGGCGCCCTGACCTACTTCGATGCGGGGGCGGTGCCGGCGGGCACCGCCTCACCCCCGGCCGGTGGCGAGGCGGCCCAGGTCCAGGGCGGTTGACCCACCGGCGGTACGTCCGAAGTGGAGCACTACGGTCACGGGTCGCCCGGGCTGGCGCGATTCGACTAACCTGAGCGTGGCTCCAACGGCTCGCGACGACAACGGGGATACAGCCATGACCGGGCGCACGACAGTGGACGTACTGTCCTTGGAGGACTTCCACCTGCGGCTTGAGCGGCGTCTGCACGAGGCGGAGTCGGTGCTGCGCAAGCTCAACACCGAGATGCAGTGCCGGCCGCCCGCGCTCGGCACGTTCACCGACGCGACCGACAACTCGCGTCGCTACGCCGAGATCCACCAGAGCTACGTCGACCACGTCGACCGGCTGCGCCGGGCGATCCTGGCCGCCCGCGAGGCGACCGGAACGATCATGACGAACTACAAGACCGCCGAGGCCCGCAACGCCGCTGCGGCGGCCGACATCGCAGCCGCCCTCTCCGGGCTGAACGAGGCGATGAAGCAGCCGAAGGAGGATCCTCGTGTCTGAATACACCCAGCGCTACCAGCACGTCAGCCACGAGGAGCTCTACCAGGGCGTCAACGCCGGCGACCCGACCCAGATCGAAGGGCTGAGCGCCCAGTGGACGTCCCTCAAGGGCACGCTCGACGACCTCACCCGTGACCTCACCGCCGACCTGGACGGGCTGACGAAGACCTGGACCGGCGACGCCGCACGCGAGTTCCAGCGCCGGCTCACCATGGTTTCCGGCTACTCCGGCAACCTGGCCGAGGGCATGACCGGCATCCGGCAGGCGCTCGACATGATGGCCGGCGACCTGCGCGCCGCCCAGACCAAGGCGGAGAGCCCGGAGAAGACCGACGACAACGACAAGGCGCTCTCCGGCGCCGGCAAGGGTTTCCTGCTCGGCGGCGCGCCGGGCGCGGTGATCGGCGGCATCATCGGCCACCAGCAGGACGAGGCCGAGCAGGAGAAGGCGCACCAGCGGATGGTGCAGGTGGTGGCGAAGCTGGCCGAGGGCTACGACTTCTCGGCGTACGGCCGGATCGTCGTGCCGGAGCCGCCCGAGAGCGAGCTTCCCGGCCACAACGACCGGAACGGCCCGACGCTGCACGACGGTCCGTCGGTCAGGACGCCGTCCTCCGGCCCGAGCCTGGGCAGCTTCGGTCCCGGGGCGAACGGCACCGCGACCACGTCGGGCGTGCACCACACGGCCCCCACCAGCGGCACGCCGGGCGACGGCGGTCCGGGCGGCGGCAACCCGGGCAGCCAGACCGGCGCGGGCGCCCCGGGCTCGGTCACCACCGGCGGCACGGCCGACCCGACCGGCACCTCGCTGGCCGGCGCCGGCCCGCTGACCAGCGTCACGGGCGGTCCGACGATCGGTGGCGGCCCGGGCTTCGGTCCGGGCACCGGCAACCCCTCGACCCTGACGGCCGGTGGGGGCGGCGGCGGGCTGTTCGGCGGCCCCGGCGTGCTCAGCACCGGTTCGCTCGCCGGCACCGGGCCCAACGCGGCGTCCTCGGCCCGGCTCGGCGGCGTGCCCGGTGCGGAGAGCCGGTCGGCGGCCGGCACCGGGCGGCTCACCTCGGGCCGTGGCCTGACCGGCGAGACGGAGAGCAGGTCGACCGCTCGCTCCGGCGCCACCGGGCGGCCCGCGATGGCCGGCCGCAACGGCGTGCTGGGGGCGCGCGGCAACGGCGACGACGAGTCGGAGGACCGGCTGACCTGGCTCACCGAGGACGAGATGGTCTGGGGCGACGGCAGCGCCGCCCCGCCGCCGGTGCTCGGCGGCAACTGACCCGGTTCGACCGAACGGCGCGGCGCCCCGGACGGGTGCCGCGCCGTTCGTCATCGCTTTCCGGGGCGTGCCGAAGGGCGTCCGTCCACAGCGATCCGTGGGACGGCTCACGCAACCCGCAAGATCGTCGAGCTGCGCGATCGGGCTTTGACCGATAGGTTGATGTGGTGCTGCCCGTAGCGTTCGCCTCGTCCACCTGGACGGCGATGCTGCGCCGAATCGCCCGCACGGCCGTGACCACCCTGGCGTTGATCGCCGGCCTGCAGGGCATGGCCGCCACGCCGGCCGACGCCGGTGCCACGACGCGTCCCGCCGGCATCACGGTGGCCGACGTCCGTCCGACGGCGACCGTCGAGGTCGGCCACGGAGCGGCCCCGGCCGTCGTGACCGCTCCCGGGTCCGCCGACGAGATCCCCCACTGGGCCGTCAGCCACCCGGCCACGGGTCCGGCCGTCGCCGGTCCGACCGGCGACGCCGACGCCGCGCCGGTCCTGGCCGTCGAGGTGGCGGTCACCGATCCGGGCCGGGCCGCCATCGCCCGCCGCGGACCTCCGCGCGCCTGACGGGCCACCTTTCCGGTACGCCCCGGCGCGACCCCACCGTCGCCGCCTTGCCGCGCATCCCGGCGCGCCCTGCCGCGCACACCGCCCGACACCCCGGGCCGAATCGTCGATCGACAACCGCTCCACCATGAGGTGCCCTAGATGCAGACCGTCTTCTCCACCGTCCTGCCGGACGTTCCCGCCGCCGCCGTGATCTGGCTGGCCCTGCTCGCCCTGGCGGCGGTCGTGGTCGCCGCGCTGGTCGTCCGCCCGACCCGGTTCCGCTCGGTGTTCGGCGAACGGATCAGCGAGGCCGCCCGGCCGAGCAGCATCGATCTGGCCGAGCAGTCCCGGGAGCGGGCCCGGGAACGCAGCCGGTACGCGGACGAGGTCGCCGTGGCCGCGTCCCGCGCGGCGGTGACCGCCGAGCGGAGCCGGGCCGACTGGTCGGCCGCCCAGGACGAGGCCGAGGCGGCCTGGCTGGCCTACCAGGCGGCGGAGGAGGACGTCCGGCGGCTGGCCGCCGCCGCGGCGCTGCCGTTGCCCCGGACCGCCCGGACTCCGGCCGAGTACGCGGACCGGGAGCGCTGGCTGCACCGGGCGGCGTTGGACGCCCAGTGGCGCAAGGAGATCACGGTGCAGCAGCTCAGTGACATCCTCGGTGGGCGCGGTTGGAACCCGAGCCGGCACCCGGTGGAGCAGGAGCTGCTGCTGCGTCGGCTGGTGCGGGACAACCTCCGGGCCCGTCAGCACGCCGCGTCGGAGCGGGAGCAGGCCGCGTGGCGGGCCGCCGAGACGGCCGCGGCCGCGGCGCGGAGCCTGCGCGAGGAGGTGTTCGCGGCGCTGCACCCGGTGGCGGAGCCGCAGGCGGCGCTCTCCATCGTGGGCTTCGCGGGCCCGGAGAACACCCGGGAGCTGCCGAACGCCGAGATCACCCGCGAGCTGGCTCCGGTGGCCCGGGGCCGGGCCGCCGTGGCGGCCTACTGATCGTCCGGCGGCGATGGCCCGGCTCGGCTAGCGTGATGCCGTGTCCCGTGAATCCTGGTTGCTTGTCGGCCTCGCCGTCGTCGTCGCGGCGGCGACGCTGGTCGGGGCGGTGTTGCTCGCGATCCGGGTGGTCCGCACCCGCCGCATGCTCGGGGCGCTCGGCGCCGGCGGCAAGGTCGCGTTCTACGGCGCGCTGATCTACACGATCCTGCCGGTGGACCTGCTGCCCGACCCGATCTACCTGGACGACATGGGCGTGCTGGCCGGCGCGTTGTTCTACCTGGGCCGGCTGGCCGCCAAGCACCGGGCGGCGCAACGGGTCACCGGGGACGCCCCGACCACCTCGCTGCCCGCCGCCCCGCCGGGTGGCGCACCGCGTCGATGACCCATCATCGGCTCGACAGGCACGCGGCGAGCGAGGAGACGGCATGCCCGGCGATCACCGGTTGGACCCGCACGACGGGAGGGTCGCCCGCTTCTTCGCCGACCGGCACCTCGCCACGCTTACCACGTTGCGCGCCGACGGCACCCCGCACGTCGTACCGGTCGGGGTGACCTTCGACCCGGACGCCGGGCTGGCCCGGGTGATCACGTCGGGTGGGTCGGCCAAGGCCCGGCACGTGGCCGCCGCCGGGCCGGCGGGCACGCCGGTCGCGGTGTGTCAGGTCGACGGCCGCTGGTGGCTGACCGTGGAGGGCCGGGCGGTGGTGCGTCGCGACCCGGAGTCGGTGGCCGAGGCCGAGCGGCGGTATGCCGCCCGCTACCGCCCGCCGCGCCCGAATCCGGAGCGGGTGGTCCTGGAGATCGCGGTGACCCGTCTGCTGGGAACCCTGCCCGGCTGAGCCGTCCGTCCGGTTTCCCGGTGGCCCCGGTCACCGTCGGAATGGGGCCACCACCAGGGCCGTTGCACTCTCCGGACGCCGAGCGCCACTCACGGTGCCGCGTCTCCCACGGAGCGTCGACCCCCGAACGGAGCCCCGCATGAACCCGATCGTCCGTAGGTGCCTGCTCTCCGTCGCCGGCCTGGCCGCGGCCGGCAGCGCGGTCGCCGGCCCGGCCGTGGCCGCGCACGCCGCCCCGACCCCGGTCAAGGGCAAGGGTGACCGCAGCGCCAACTACGAGTACCAGGCGCAGCCGAACTTCTTCTACTGCGGGCCGGCCTCGGCCCGGATCGCGCTCTCGGCCGAGGGCAAGGATGTCAGCCAGGACGAGCTGGCCGCCAAGCTGGGCACCACCGAGCGCGGCACCGACTCGGCCATCGACGTCACCCGGGTGCTCAACGAGTACACCGGCGGCAAGTACCGGACCACCGAGATCCGCGACGACGTGGCCACCCGCGAGCAGGTCGAGCGGCTGCGGGCGGACATCCGCGCGGCCGTCGACGCCGACCGGCCGGTGGTGGCGAACATCCTGGGCGGCGCCCTGGACGTCGACGGGGTGGAGCACAGCTACCCCGGCCACTACCTGACCGTGGTGCGGTACAAGGACGACGGGAACACCGTGTTGATCGCCGATCCGGCCCGGCCGGACGAGCCGACGTACTGGATGAGCGTGACCGACCTGGCCAACTGGATCGCCGGTCGCGGCTACAGCTCCTGACCAACCGACCCGGACGGGCCGGCCTCCCTGTGGGAGGCCGACCCGCATGGTTCGGTGCCCGGCGTGGGGGTAGGGACGGGTCAAGCCGTTCCGCAATCCACCCCTGGAGGCCACCGAGATGACCGACGTCACAATGGACCGGGACGTCGTCGACGTCCTGACCGCCGATCACCGGGAGGTCGAGGCGATCTTCGTCGAGCTGGAGAGCCGGCAGGGCACGCCCGAGCACCGCCGGCAGCTCGCCGACGTGGTGATCGCCGAGCTGGTGCGCCACGCGATCGCCGAGGAGGCGTACGTCTATCCGGCCGCCCGCAAGGCCCTGCCCGACGGTGACCAGATCGCCGAGCACGAGATCGCCGAGCACTCCGACGCCGAGCGGACCATGAAGGAGCTGGAGTCCCTGGACCCGTCCGAGGCGCGCTTCGACGAGCTGCTGGCGCATCTCACCTCGACCATCCGCCACCACGTGCAGGACGAGGAGTCGGACCTGTTCCCCCGCCTGCGCGCGGCCTGTGCCCGGGAGGAGCTGGTCGAGCTGGCCGGCAAGGTGGAGGCCGCCAAGAAGTCGGCGCCGACCCGCCCGCACCCGGCCGCCCCGGACCGCCCGCCGGCGAACCGGCTGCTGGCTCCCGGCACCGGCCTGGTCGACCGGATGCGCGACGCGCTCTCCGGCCGGCCCACCACAATGGCGGAACTTCGCGAGAAGTCCTGATCCGACGCCGCCGGCGGCCGGGCTCCGCTCCGGGGCCCGGCCGCGGCGGTGTGTCACGGGCCGGGTGGTACGCGTCGCGCCGGACATGACGGATCCCGAGCCACCGCGCGGGTGGCCCGGGATCCGAAGGGTGGTCAGCGTGCGGTGTCGCCCTCTCCGGTGCGCTGCTGCGCCATGTCGACGCCCTTGTCGATCTGCTCGTCGTGCTTGCCGCCGGTGCGCTTGTCGGCCATGTCGCCGCCCTTGTCGAGGCCCTTGTCGACCTGCTCGTCGTGCTTGTCGGCGAAGTCCTTGGCCTTGTCCATGAAGTCACCCATGTCGCATCTCCCTTCGGTACGTTGAAAGCCTTCCCTGCGGCCGGGGGCGCAAACACCGGGCGGGCGATCACGGCCCGGGTGTCGGATTCACCCGCGTCGGGTAACAACGGCCTCGATCGAGGAGGCGACGTGGACGCTGGTAGGCCCGACCCGGCCCGACCTGACCCGGCCCGGCCCGACGAGGCGCGGCGGGACGCCGTGCGGCGGGACGCCGTGCGGCGGGACGCCGTGCGGCCGGACAAGGCGCGGCCGGATGCCGTGCGGCCCGACGAGACGCGGCCCGGGCCGCGGCAGACCTGGGTGGGCCTGCCCTGGCCGGTGCGGACGGCGGTGACCTGGAGCGCGTGCCTGCTGGTGGTGGCGGCCGGGCTGTGGCTGCTCGGGCAGGTCGCGGTGTTGCTGGCCCCGCTGGCTGTGGCGCTGGCCGGCACGCTCTTCCTCGCCGCGCTGCTCGACCCGGTGCTGGTGCGGTTGCGCCGGCTCCGGGTGCCGGCCGCGCTCGCCGCGCTGCTCACCGTCCTGCTGCTGCTCGGCGTCCTGGTCGGCGCCGGGGTCCTGGTCTGGAACCTCACCGCGAGCCAGTTCGCCGAGCTGAGCCAGCAGCTCGACGAGGGCCTGCAACGCAGCCGCGAGTTCGTCACCTCCACCCTGCCGGTCACCGACCAGCAGCTCGACCGGCTGGTCGAGCAGATCCGCCAGGGTGTCAGCGGCAGCGCCCCCGATCCGGTGGCCGGCGCGCGCAAGGCCGCCGAGGTGGCCGGCGCGCTCCTGCTCGGCCTGGTCCTGCTCTTCTTCCTACTCAAGGACGGCCGGTCGATGTGGCACTGGGTGCTGCGGCGGCTGACCGGGCCGCGGCGCGAGGTGACCGCCGCGGCGGGCCGGGCGGGCTGGCGGACGCTCGGCGCGTACAGCCGGGGCACGATGATCATCGCGGCGATCGACGCCCTCGGCATCGGGTTGGCGCTTGTCGTGCTGCGCGTACCGCTGGCCCTGCCGCTCGCCCTGATCACGTTCCTCGGCGGGTTCGTGCCGATCATCGGCGCCACCGTCGCCGGCGCGGTGGCGGTGCTCGTCGCGCTGGCCGCCAACGGTCCCACCACCGCCCTGCTCACGCTGGCCGCGGTGATCGCCGTGCAGCAGATCGAGGGCAACCTGCTGGAGCCGCTCGTGATGCGCCGTCAGGTCCAGCTGCACCCGGCGGTCATCCTGGTGGTGGTCACCGCCGGCACGCTGGTGGCCGGGGTGGCCGGCGCGTTCGTCTCGGTGCCGATCGCCGCGGTGCTCTGGCGGGTGCTCGACACCGTGCAGCGGCACCGGACCGCCGCGCCCGCCGCAGCCGCCGAAGCCGCAGGCTGAGCCGCCCGCGTTCAGGCCGGGTGCGGCTGGCGCAGGTGGGTGACGAACCAGCCGCCCGCCTGGTCGGCCACCTGCTCCAGCGTGCCCGGCTCCTCGAAGAGGTGGGTGGCGCCCGGCACGATCCGCAGCTCCGCCACCTCGCCCAGCTCGTCCCGGGCCTGCTCGTTCAGCGTGATCACCTGCTCGTCCAGCCCGCCGACGAGCAGCAGCGTCGGTGCGCGTACCGCCGTCAGTGAGCTGCCGGCCAGGTCCGGACGCCCGCCCCGGGAGACCACCGCGCCCACCCGCTCCGGTCGGGCCGCGGCGGCGACCAGGGCGGCGGCCGCGCCGGTGCTGGCGCCGAAGAGCCCGACCGGCAACCGTCCCAGCTCCGGGTCGGCGCCCATCCAGTCGACGATGCCGGCCAGCCGCTCGGCGAGCATCCCGATGTCGAAGCGCAGCTCGGCGGTGACCTCGTCGCGGGCCTCCTCGTCGACCGTCAGCAGGTCGACGAGCATCGTGCCCAGCCCTCGCGCGTTGAGGGTCCGCCCCACCGCCACGTTGCGCGGGCTGTGCCGCGAGCTGCCGCTCCCGTGGGCGAACAACACCACCCCGGCCGCCCGCGCGGGCACGACCACGTCCCCGACCAGCCCAGCCTCCACCACCGGCACCGAGACCTCACGCATCTCCCTCACCCCCGACCCCACATACCCGCAGCCCTCGCGATCATGAAGATGACCGCCAAGGGAGCGTTCCCTCACCCGTCAGGCTCGCGGGGGGCGGGGCGGCGCGTGCGGGGTTGCGTTGACGTCGGCGGCAAGGTCTAGCGTCGGGCTGGCGGACAGAAGGGGGCGCGGAATGCGGATCGGGGAGTTGGCGGAACGGGCCGGTACGAGCACCCGCACGCTGCGCTACTACGAGACCCACGGGCTGGTCCGGCCGGGCCGGTCCGCCAACGGCTACCGGGTCTACGACGAGGCGGAGCTGCGCGTCGTGCGTGAGATCCGCTCCCTGCTGGCGATCGGCTTCGGGCTGGACGACATCCGGCCATTCGTCGCCTGCCTCCGCGCCGGGCACGAGTCCGGCGACGTCTGCCCGGACTCGGTGGCGGTGCTGCGCCGCAAGCTCGCCGAGGTGGACGACTACCTCGACCGGCTCGGCGCGGTCCGTCGCCGGCTGCACGACCAACTCGCCCACGCGATCGCCCATCGGGAGGAAACATGCCTCAGGACACGCGGACCGGCCGGCTGAGCCCGGTCACCGACGCCACGTTCACCGCCGACGTGCTGGCCGCCGACCGGCCGGTCGTGGTCGACTTCTGGGCCGAGTGGTGCCCACCCTGCCGGGTGGTGTCGAAGCACCTGACCGAGCTGGCCGAGGAGTTCGGCGACGCGATGCGCTTCGTCGCGCTGAACACCGACGAGAACCCGGCAACCACCCGGGCCTACCAGGTGATGTCCGCCCCGACGCTGCTGGTGTTCCGCGGCGGCGAGGTGGTCGGCTCGATCGTCGGGTCCCGGCCCAAGAACCACCTGCGGCAGAGCTTCGCCGGCCACCTGGACGGTTGAGCCGGCGCCGGGCGGGAACGCGCGGGGTGACCACGGACCCCGACCGATCGCGAGGATCGTCATGGCGAAACAGGACAGGTCCCGGGACCAGGAACTCACCGACCAGAAACGTCGCGAACAGGAGCTGGAAGGCTCGCCGGAGTGGGCCGACCGCGCCGCGTCGGCGCGTACCCCGGAGGACCCGCGGGCGGTGGCGCCGCGCGACGCCGGCGGGCGTCCGTCCAACGGCCGCCAGTTCTGAGGTACGCGGACAGCGCGGTCCCGCCCTCCGGGGCGGGGCCGCGCGGGCCGCTCAGCCGATGTGCTCCGGCAGGTGCATCAGCGGCGCCCGGCCCAGCGGCTGCTCCGGTTGCGACCCGGGCGCGTGCGCCTGCGGCACCGGCACGGTGACCGGCTGGGCGGAGGAGATCCGCAGCGGCTCGCCGTGATGCAGCAGGTCCAGCACCGTGTCCGGACCGCCGTTGCGCAGCGAGTACGTCGTCTGGTGCGCCCGGACGTCGACGCGCAGCCGCATCGACCGCCACTGCAACGAGAACTCCAGGCGGCTGAGCCGGCTGGAGAGCCGGGGCGCGAAGGACAGCTTCCCGTCGTGGTCGCGCAGCCCGCCGAAGCCGGCGACCAACGCGATCCAGGCGCCGGCCAGGGACGCCATGTGCACGCCGTCGCGAGTGTTCTCGTTGAGGTCGTGCAGGTCCATCAGCGCGGCCTCGCGCAGATAGCGGTGGGCCAGTTCGGGGAAGCCCACCTCGGCCGCCAGCACCGCCTGGGTGCAGGCGCTCAGCGACGAGTCGCGTACGGTGCGCCGCTCGTAGTAGGTGAAGTTGCGCAGCTTCTCGGCGGCGCTGAACGCGTCACCCCGCCAGTGCATGGCCAGCACCAGGTCGGCCTGCTTCACCACCTGCTTGCGGTACAGGTCGAAGTACGGATAGTGCAGCAGCAGCGGGTACTTCTCCGGCGGCGTGTGCTCGAAGTCCCACTCCTGCAACCGGGTGAAGCCCTCCACCTGCTCGTGCACGTCGATCTCCGAGTCGTACGGGACGTGCATGTCCTGCGCGGCGTCCCGCCAGGCGGCCGCCTCCTCCTCGGTGACGCCGAGGTCGAGCGCCTGGTCGCGGTAGCGCATGGCGCAGTCGGCGGCGGTGAGCAGGTTCCGTTGCGCCATCAGGTTGGTGTAGACGTTGTCGTTCTTCACCGCCGTGTACTCGTCCGGGCCGGTCACCCCGTCGATGTGGAACCGGCCGGCGCGGTCGTGGTGGCCGAGGGAGTGCCACAGCCGGGCGGTCTCGACCAGCAGTTCCAGCCCGATCTCCCGCTCCAGCGCCTCGTCGCCGGTGACCAGCACGTAGCGGCGCAGCGCGTCGGCGACGTCGGCGGCGATGTGGAACGCGGCGGTCCCGGCCGGCCAGTACGCCGACGACTCGGGTCCTTCGATGGTGCGCCACGGGAACGCCGCGCCTTCGAGGTTCAACGTGCGGGCCCGTTCCTGCGCCTGGGCCATGGTGTCGTAGCGCCACTGCAGCGTGTCCTTCACCGCGCCGGGCTGGGTGTAGGTGAGCACCGGCAGCACGAACATCTCGGTGTCCCAGAACGCGTGCCCGTCGTACCCCGGGCCGGTGAGGCCCTTGGCCGAGATCGGCCGCCGTTCCGCGCGGGCGCCGGCCTGGAGCACGTGGTAGAGGCCGAACCGGACCGCCTGCTGCACCTCCGGGTCGCCCTCGACGCGCACGTCGGCGGCGTCCCAGAACTCGTCGAGGTATTCGCGCTGGGCGCGGCGCAGCCCGTCCCAGCCGTCGAGGCGGGCGGAGGACAGCGCGGCGCCGACCTGGTCGCGCAGCGCCGGCAGGGACCGCCGGCTGGACCAGCCGTACGTCAGGTACTTGACCACCCGCAGCTTCTCGCCGGGCTTGAGCACGCAGCCGATGGTGGTGCGGACCCAGTCCTGGTATCCCTCGGATTCGATGGTGGTGCGTTCCGGGCCGTGCACGTCGTGGCCCATCGCGGCGGCGACCCGCAGGCCGCTGACCTTGGTGCGGTGGATGAGCAGGCCGCCGTCGGCGGTGGTCAGCTCCTCCTCCGTCTGCAACGGCGATTCGAGTACGGCGGCCACCCGGGGGTCGCGGCTCTGCGGCGGCAGCGACTCGTTCGCCACCAGCTCGGACTGGAGGATCAGCCGCAGCGGCCCGTCGACCGCCTCCACCTCATAGTTGATCATTGCGACCGAGCGATGGGTGAACGACACCAGCCGGGTGCTGCGGACCTTGACCTCCCGGCCGGCCGGGGAACGCCAGTGCAGTTCCCGCTGGAGCGTGCCGGCGCGCAGGTCGAGGACCCGCTCGTGGTCGAGCAGCTCGCCGTAGCGGACGTCGAGCGGTTCGTCGTCGACGAGCAGCCGGATGAGCTTGCCGTTGGTGACGTTGACGATGGTCTGCCCGGACTCGGGGAAGCCGAAGCCGGCCTCCGCGTACGGCAGCGGGCGCAGTTCGTAGAACGAGTTCAGGTAGGTGCCGGGCAGGCCGTGCGGCTCGCCCTCGTCGAGGTTGCCGCGCAGCCCGATGTGGCCGTTGGAGAGCGCGAAGACCGACTCGGACTGGGCCAGCACGTCCATGTCGAGCCGCACCTCGCGGATGTGCCAGGGCTCGACCGGGTAGGACCCTTCCCGGATCATGCGGTCGGCTCCGTGGTCAGCAGGTCGTCGAGGTCGGAGACCACCACGTCGGCGCCGTGCGCGCGCAGCTCGTCGGCCTGACCGACCCGGTCGACGCCGATCACGTACCCGAAGCCGCCGGCCCGCCCGGCGGCCACCCCGGCGAGCGCGTCCTCGAAGACGGCGGCCTGCGCCGGTTCGACGCCGAGCATCCGCGCGCCTTCCAGGAACGTGTCCGGGTGGGGTTTGCCCTGTAGTCCGCGTCGGCGGGCGACCACGCCGTCGACCCGTGCTTCCAGCCAGCGGTCCAGCCCGGCGGCGTGCACCACGGCTTCGCAGTTGGCGCTGGCCGAGACGACCGCCCGGCGCAGGCCGGCCCGGGTGGCGGCCTCCAGGTAGCGCACCGAGCCGTCGTAGGCCTCGACCCCGTCGTGCTCGATCCGTTGAAGCAGGACGACGTTCTTGCGGTTGCCGACGCCGTTGACGGTGTCCGCTTCCGGCGGGTCGTCGCGGGAGCCTTCGGGCAGCGTGATGCCGCGCGAGGCCAGGAACGACCGCACCCCGTCGGCGCGTGGCTTTCCGTCCACGTACCGGTTGTAGTCCGGTCCGGGGTCGAACGGGCGGAACGGCTCGCCGGTCTCGGCCGACCGGCGGCGCAGGAACGCGTCGAACGTCGCGGCCCAGGCGGCGTTGTGCACCTTGGCGGTCTGCGTCAGCACGCCGTCCAGGTCGAAGAGACACGCGGTCACGTGCGTGGGTAGGCCCAGCATTGCCTGAATCTATCCAGGCGGGTCAACGGGCAAACCCGATTCGCGTGTCAGCGGTTCGGGCGCAGCGTCCAGGTGACGGTGAGTGTCGAGGTGATAACGCCGTCCTCGGTGCCGATCTCCACCTCGACCGGGAACTCGGGCCGCTGCCCGGCGTCCAGCTCGGCCAGCACGTCGGCCGGCGGGCGTCCGAGCCGCGCGGTGGCCAGCACCGGGCCCATCGCCACCTTGCGGTAGCCGATGGTCGCGGTCACGGCCAGCGGTACGGCCCGGTCGAGCACCTGCCCGAAGGCGGCCAGGACCACCGCGCCGGAGGCGGTCTCCCCCAGCGTGAACATGGCGCCGGCGTGCGGCCCGCCCACGTGGTTGTGGTGCGCCGGGTCGTCGGGGAGCCGGACGACGGCCCGAACCCCGCCGTCGGCCTCCGGTGCGACCTCCACGACGTCGATGCCGAGGGTACGGGCGAACGGCACCGCTTCGAGGAGACCGGCCGCCACCTGCCGAGAGTCGATGGACATGCCCGAACGCTACTCGCCGGTAACTATGCCGGCAAGAGGCATGGGCGCCTAATGTCTCTTTCTAAGCGACACCGTGGCGGGAAATCACTAGACTTGTCTTCTACTAAGAGACATTAGGACATGAGATGATCTACGCCACCCCCGAACTTGACGTCCACGACCGAACCGTCCTGGCCGAAGTGCACGACATGCGCCGCACGCTTGCCGATGTCCTGCGCACACCTCGCCGGTGGACCGGCGGGCTGCGGCGCACCATGCTGGCGCGGGCGATCCTCGGCTCCAACAGCATTGAGGGCTACGTTGTCGCCGAAGACGACGCCGCCGCCGCACTGGACGACGAGGAGCCGCTCAGCGCCGACGATCGCACCTTCGCCGAAATCCGAGGGTATCGACAGGCCTTGGGTTACGTGCTGCAAACCGCCGGTGATCCGTACTTCAGCTTTGAGACGTCGACGATCCGAAGCATGCACTACATGATGCTCTCGCACGACCTGGCGAAAAGCCCTGGCCAATACCGCCGGGGGCCGATCTACGTGCACGACGAGCGGACCGACCGCCGGGTGTACGAGGGCGCGGACGCCGACGACGTACCGCACCTCATGGAGGAGTTGGCCGAGGACCTACGGTCGGACGCCACCGCCTCTCCCCTTGTCAAGGCGGCCATGGCCCACCTGAACCTCGTGATGATCCATCCGTTTCGAGACGGCAACGGGCGGATGGCCCGCGCGCTTCAGACCCTCGTGCTCTCGCGACGGGCCATCGTCGAGCCTGCCTTCTCCAGCATCGAAGAGTGGCTGGGCAGCAACACCGAGGACTATTACCGAGTGTTGGCAGCCACCGGCCGGGGGCACTGGAATCCCGAAGGGTCGGCGCACCTCTGGGTTTCCTTCAACCTGCGCGCCCATCACATACAGGCGCAGACCGTCGCCCGCCGGTTCCGGGAGGCCTCCGCGATCTGGTCGGAGCTTGATTCCATCGTCGCCGAGACGAAGCTCCCCGAGCGTGTGACCGGCCTGCTCTACGAGGCGGTCCTTGGATACCGCGTCCGCCGTTCCGGATACGTCAAGCTCGCTGACGTCGAGGAGAGGACGGCAACCCGCGACCTCACCAACCTTGCTGAGCAGGGCTTGCTGGAAGCACGCGGTGAGCGACGAGGAAGGCACTACATCGCCGGTCCCATGCTGGCGGAGGTCCGGGAGAGGGCACGCACCGGACGTGCACCGATCAGGGATCCCTACCCGGAGATGCCGGTCGCTCTCGCGGCCGAGGCGGCCACGGTGGCCGAGCCCGGTGACCAGCCGTAGCGTAGGCGACTCGCTCACCACGCTCGGATTCCGCCCCCGACGATTCATCTCCGGCGCCATTAGGTCGCGAGATGGGCCGGAGTACCGAGCACGACGCGGAGCGACTTCTGGCCGGTGCCATCTCGCCACCAAGGGCTTCGACTTCGCGGCGCTCGGCCGTCCGTGGTGGCCACGCCACCTCGGCGAGGTGGCGGTATTCCGAGCCAGCGATACCACCACCTCGCCGAGCTGGAGTCGATCATGCACGCCGGGGGCGTCGGGTGGCGGTCCGCTGGGCATCGGGCGCGCCGGGCCGGCACCGAGGTGCGGCCGGGCGGTCAGGCGCGCTTGGTGTGGGCGACGAACGCCGCCCAGCTCGCCGGCGTGAACGTCAGCGCCGGCCCCTGCCGGTCCTTGCTGTCGCGGACCCCGACCACGCCGGGCAGGTTGTCCGCCACCTCGACGCAGTTGCCGGAGTTGCCGCTGCTGCGGGTGCTCGTGCGCCAGGTCGCGCCGGTCAGCTCCATCGTTTCGCCGCCTCCGAGATCGCCGCCAGGGTCGCCCCGTGCGGCATCGCCTCCGCGCGGACGGACTCCCAGGTCTGCCGCAGCGAGTTTACGTCCACCGTCCGCTCCACGATGGAGCCGTGCAACTGGTTATCCAGGTAGCCGACGTCGTCGCCGTCGGCCGGGGTGGCGAGCACGAACGCGCCGTTGAGCCCCGGGTAGGCGCCGACCGTCTCCGGCACCAGGTGCAGGTGCACCCGAGGGCGCCGCCCCATCTCGATCAGGTGCGCCAACTGCTCCCGCATCACCTTCGGCCCGCCGACCGGGCGGGCCAGCACGGAGTGGTCGAGCACCGCCACGAACTGCGGCGGAGCGGGCCGGTCCAGCACGGCCTGCCGGGCTACCCGGGCGGCCACCTGCTGCTCCAGCGCCTCGCCGACGAGCGGGCTCGCGCCCTCGTGCAGCGCGCGGACGTACTCCTCGGTCTGCAACAGACCGGGGACCACCAACGGCTCGAAGCTGCGCAGCGCGGTCGCCTCCTGCTCGATGCCCACCCACTCCCGGAACCACGGCATCAACGCCTCCTGCACCAGCGCGTCCCGGATGCGGACCAGCAGGCCGCCACCGTTCAACACCTCGTCGCAGCGCTCGGTGAACTCGGCGCGCGGCGCGCGGCGGCACTGCTCGACGGCCGCCACCAGCGAGGCCGAATAGCTCACCCGCTCGGCAAGCGCCTCCTGGGTCAGTTCGGCCTCGGTGCGGAGCCGGCGCAGCTCGCCGGCGAAGAGTTCCCACAACGGCACACGGATCATCTGCACACCTCTGCACACGGCTGCACACGGAAGACGGCCGTTCGGACGGCCCGGAAGGTGGGGGTGGAACGCCTTCCGACCCTAGCCACGCGGTGACGAGACTGTCACGTAGCGAAGCCGAATTCGTCCGTTACCCGCCAACGAAAGGAGCGCCCGTGATGAGCCATCAGCTCGGCCAACCGCCGGACGGACCGGCGGCGGAACGCCCTCGGCCGTACCCCCGGCACGCCGCGCCGCACACACCGCTGCGGCCGATGTGGTGCTGCCGGGCGTGCGGCCAACCGTGGCCCTGCCCGATGGCCCGCCTGCTGCTCCGGAGCGAGTACGAGGACAACCCGATCAGCCTGTCCATCTACCTGTGCGGGCTGCTCTACGAGGCCACGCGCGACCTCTACCGGCTGAACCCGGCGGGCGCGCCGTCCCCCACCGACATGTTCACCCGCTTCGTCGCCTGGGGCCCGCACCGCCGCCCGATCGTCGAGCCTGGCGGCGGGTGTTGAGCGGGGCCCCCTCCCATGCGGAATGCGTTGACAGGGGGCCCCTCCTTACAGCTCAGCGCCAGCCGACGTCGATGCGGTCGCCGCGCTCGTCGAAGAAGTGCAGCGCGTCCATCCGCACCTGCACCGCGAGCGGGTGCCCGGACGACACCTGCGGGTAGGGCGCCAGCCGTACCGCCAGCTCGGCCGGGCGGCGGTGGTGCCGGCCCGGGTCGGGCAGCACGCTGGTGCGGTTGCCGCCGCCGCCACCACCGCCGTTCGAGCTGGGCTCCGCCGACGTCTCCGCGGCCCGGCCGGTGAGCCGCTGCATCACCTGACCGAACCGGCGCAGGCTGCGCTGGCCGGGGGCGGCCCGCTCGACCGGGGTGCCCATCTCGTCGACCACGATCGCGGTGGCGCCGACGTCGAGGAAGGCCAGCGACTCGTGGCCGTGGTGCTCCAGGTAGCGGATCCGGCCGTGCAGCACGTCGCCGGCGGTGTCCGGGGCGACCGGGGTGAGCGCCTCGGCGCGCAGCCCGACCACGATCCGCTCACCGTGGTAGTGCGCCACGGCGCGGCTGCGGATGTCGTCCCAGGGCAGGTACAGCGCCTGCTCACCGAGGTTCAACGTGACGTAGCGGTCGAGGTGGACGTAGACCGACGCCTCCAGCAGGTTCATCCGGGGGCTGCCCAGGAAAGCGGCGACGTAGAGCGTCGCCGGCCGCCCGTACACCTGGGTGGGGGTGCCCACGTCCTGGAGCACGCCCTTGCGCATGATGGCCACCCGGTCGGCCATGGTGAGCGCCTCGGCCTGGTCGTGGGTGACGTAGATGGTGGTGACGCCCAGTTCACGGGTGAGCCCGGAGATCTCCGCCCGCAGCTCGGCGCGAAGCCCGCTGTCCAGGTTGGAGAGTGGCTCGTCCATCAGGAACAGGCCGGGACGGCGAACTATCGCCCGGCCCATGGCCACCCGCTGCCGCTGGCCGCCGGAGAGCTGGCTCGGCTTGCGCCCGAGCACGTCACCGATCCCGAGCGCGCCCGCCACGTCCTGGATCCGTTCGCCACGGGGCCCGGGCTCGATGCCGGAGAGCCGCAGCGGAAAGCCGATGTTGTCGCCCACTGTCATGTGCGGATAGAGCGCGAAGTCCTGGAAGACCATGGCGATCTTCCGGTCCCTCGGCGGCAGGTCGTTGGCCAGCTCGCCGCCGAGCATGACCGCGCCCGAGGTCGGATCCTCCAGCCCGGCCACCATCCGCAGCACGGTTGACTTACCGCAGCCCGACGGGCCCAGCAGCACCATGAACTCGCCGTCGTTGACGTCTAGATTTATGGTGTCGACCGCGATCGTTCCGTCCTGGAACACCTTGGTGACATCCTTGAGCGCGACGGTGGTCACCGTCACCTCCCCCAGTCCCTCGCCCGAACCCGGCAATGACTGTGACCAGGATCATCGGATTCGCACATCGGGTAAACGTGCCATGTTCGGCTCGTGACAGTCCTATTAAGCGGTATTCGCCGGGCTCGACGGCTAAGTGACCAGCCAGTAACCATTTTCAGGGGGTTTCGCCGAGGAATATCCGGCGGACCACCCGCTCGGCGGCGTGCCCGTCGTCAAGCGCGCAGAAACGGGCCCGGAACGCCGCCCGGGCCCGGTCCGCCGCCCCGCCGCGCACCGCGCCCGAGCGGAACAGGTCGAGCAGCCCGGGGAAGTCCACCGCGACCGCGCCCGGCGGCTCGGCCAACAGGTCGAAGTAGACGCCCCGGGCCACCCGGTACGCCTCCCAGTCCGGCGCGTAGACGACGATCGGCCGGTCCAGCACGGCGTAGTCGAACATCGCCGACGAGTAGTCGGTGACCAGCACGTCCGCGGCCAGGTACAGATCCTCCACCGGGCCGTACGCGCTGACGTCCAGCACCCCGCCCGCCGCCGGCCCGCGCGGCCGTCGATCCCGGTCGTGGAAGTAGTGGCTGCGCATCAGCAGCCGTCCGGCCGGGCCCAACACGTCGCGCATCCGGTCCGGGTCGAACGGGGGCCGCCAGCCCGGCAGGTGCTCACGGTGGGTCGGCGCGTAGAGCACCACGTACTCGTCGGGCCCGACACCCAGCGCGGCGCGGACCTGGCGGCACTCGTCGGCGGTGGCCCGGGCCAGCCGGTCGTTGCGCGGGTAACCGACCTCCAGCGCGGTGTAGTCGGCCGGGTACGCCCGCTCCCACATCTGGGTGGAGAAGCTGTTCGAGGTGATGCTGTAGTCCCAGCGGTCCACCCGGCGCAGCAGGGCGGCGAAGTTCATGCCCGTCGCGCCCACCGGGAAGCGCTGCTGATCCAGCCCCATCACCTTCACCGGCGTGCCGTGGTGGGTCTGCACGTGCACCGAGCCGGGGCGCTTGCGCACGAAGTCCGGGAAGTTGACGTTGTTGACCAGCCAGTGGGCCCGGGCCAGCACCCGGTGGTACTCGCGGGTGCCGGCGACGACGTACTCGACGCCCGGCGGCAGCGTGGCCACCCGGTCGCGCCGGACGATCCAGACGCCGCGCACCTGCGGGGCGAGCCGGCGGGCGGCCTCGTAGACCGCCGCCGGGTTGCACGAGTACCCCCGGTACCAGTAGGCCGCGTACACCGCCAGCGTCGGGTCGATCGGACGACGCAGCTCGGCCCGGTAGTACTCGCGCAGCGCGATGTCCCGGGCCCGCCGGGCGGTACGCCGCACCACCGGACCCACCCGCCGCCGGGCCCGGCCGGCCGTCTCCCGCGCCGCGTCCCGCGCCTGGTGGACCTCGCGCAACGCGCTGAACGTCCGCCACCGGCCGGCCGCCACCAGCCGGTGCTTCAACCCTTCCGGGCCGGGCGGCACCGGGTAGCCACCGGGCGGCAGGAAGTGGACGTAGTCGGCGTGCATCTGGGCGAAGAACGGCGCCCGCAGTTCCGGCGCGATCCGCTCGCCGTTGCCGAGCACGGTCAGGTAGTGCCAGATCATCCGCTCGAAGACCGCCGGTCGCAGCCCGTCCGTGCCCCACCGGTCCATCAGCCGGAACACCCGGTGCCACTGGGCGAAGACCTCGAAGTGCCGGTCGCCCCGAGTCCGGGTGATCGCCCCGGTACGGCGCTGCCGGTAGTTCAGGCAGACCCGGTTCAGGACGCCGATCCGGTCGGCCGCCATCAGCGCCGGATAGCTGAACGAGACGTCCTCGTACCAGCCCGGTTCGAAGCGGAGCCCGCGCTCGACCAGGAACTCCCGCCGGACCAACCGGTTCCAGGCGGTGTGCAGCAGCTTCAGCGTCTCCGGCCGGTCCCGCAGCGCGAACGTCTCCGGGCCGGGCGGGTCGGGGAAGACGTCCCGCATGGCGCTGCGGGTGCCGACGTTGTTCCAGTGCGCCCGGACGTGGTCCACGATCAGCACGTCCGGGCGGGTGTCCCGGAGCCGGTCGGCGACGTGCGGCAGGCAGCCGGCCACCAGCCAGTCGTCCCCGTCGACGAACCACACGTACTCGCCGACGGACCGGTCCAGCCCGATGTTGCGGGCCGGACCGAGCCCGACGTTCCCGGTGAGCCGGACCGGGCAGACCCGGGGGTCGCGCGCCGCGTACTCGGCCAGGATCTCGCCGCTGTCGTCCGGCGAGGCGTCGTCCACCCCGATCACCTCGATGTCGCCGAACGGCTGGTCGAGGATCGAGTCGAGGCATTCCCGCAGGTAGCCCTGCACCTTGTAGGCCGGCACGACGAAGCTGACAAGCGTCATCCCGGCCCGCCCTCCGTCAGCCCGGCGAGGGGTCACCCCCACGGGCGCGGGCCGGCAGGACCACCCAGGCGAGGACCACGCTCGCGACAAAAACCACAAAGAGGTACGCAGTCATTGTAGCCAGAGCGAAGCTCACAGTTCCGGCAGTTGCGGCGGCTGCCAGCAACAACGACCGCCCCGTCCAGCCCAGCGTGGCGGCGTGCAGCGGCGGGGCCGACTGCCGCTTCTCCAGCCGGGCGGTCAGGTCGTAGTGGTGCAGCGTGAGCACCAGCACGTACCCGAAGATCAGCCAGGCCGGCGCCCGCCCGGCCACCCCGACCGCGATGGCGAACAGATACTCGGCGGCCCGCAACGCGGCCGGCACCAGCCAGTCCAGCGCCCCGGCGTGCGGCGCCCGCGAATTCGCGCCCAGCAGCAGCACCAGCGCGAGAACGACCCCCCAGCTCGGCAGGTCGCGCCCACCGTGCACCGCCCACAACGCCCAGACCAGCAGCGCCGCCGCGCCGAGCGCGGCCACCACCGCCACCACCAGCGGCCGGCGCGCGGTCGGCAGCGTCCGGGTCAGCGGGCCGTCGTCGCGGTGCAGGCCGGTGTCGACCGTGGTCAGCACCGGCACCCGCATCCAGCGCGCCCGCAGCGTCCGCAACGCCCCGGTGTACGCGAACGCCAACGTGCCCCAGACCAGCACCGCGCAGAGCGCCACCAGCGGCCCGAACAGCGCGGCGGCCAACGCGATAAGCGCCCACCGCTCGCCGATCGGGAACACCACGGTCCGCTTCAGCCAGTACGACACCGAGCCGGTGTCCGCCTGCACCCGGGTCGACGCGGCGTTCAGCTTCCCGCCCAGCCCGCCGGCGTCGCCGGCCACCACCTTCGGTCGGCGCGCCGCCTCGTCGTGCAGCGCGCCGTACCAGGTGTCGGTCATGTGCCGCACGGTCTGCAACGTCATCGCGGCAAGCGCCAACGCCCAGCCGTAGCGGAACCCGGCGTGCGTGGCCCCGAAGCCGAGCCCGGCGTAGACCACGTACTCCTTGAACCGGTCCGCCATCGTGTCCAGCCAGCCGCCCCAGGCGCTGAAGTGCCGGGTGTAGCGGGCCAACTGCCCGTCCACGCAGTCGAGCACGAAGCCCAGGTAGAGCAGCACCGCGCCGGCCACCAGCGCGGGCCGGCCGCCGACACCGAACAGCACCGCCGCCGCCACCGCGAACAGCACCGAGAGCAGGGTGACCCCGCTCGGGCCCAGCCCGACCCGGGCGGCGGCCTTGGTGACGTGCGGGGACCAGGTGCTGACGAAGAACGTGGTGAAGAAGTCGTCCCGCTCCTTCACCGACAGCGTCAACTCGGCCCGGTCCTCGTCGACCGCCGCCACCGCCGCCTCGGCGGCGGCCCGCTGCGCCGCGTCGCCGACCCGGTGCGCCACGAGCAGGCGTACCCGATGGGCGAAGATCAGGACGCCCCGGGCGGCGAGTCCGGCCACCAGCCGGTCCACCGCGGCGAGCGGCCCACCCGACGCGGCGCGGGCGGCGTCGGCGAGCGCGGGCAGGTCGGCCGCGCCGACCCGCAGCGCGCCACCGAACACGCCTGTCGCGTCCGCGTCGTCGCCGACCGCGACCACCTGGCCGCGCTCCTCCCGCACCGTCGCCTGCCCGGCGGCCGGCGGATCGGTGCGGACCAGCGCCACCGTCGGCCCGACCGGGCTGGTCGCGAGATGCTTGAGTACGGCCGTGTGCGCCACCAGGTCGGCGCCGCTGACCAGCACCGGGCCGGTCGCGCCGGCCACCATGTCGGCCAGCTCGGCCAGGTCGGCGGCGACCCGCACCTCGCCCGCCCCGGCCCGCCGCCACTGCGCGGCCAGCCGGTCGGCCGGCGGTTCCCCGCCCTCGACGGCTCCGCCCGCCGCCGGCCCGGCGGCGAGCACGATCGCGAGCGTCACCGCTGCGTCGCGTCGGCGTAGGCCCGCAGCGCCTCGTCGATCGTCCCGTCGACGGTCAACCGTCCGGCGTCGAGGTAGAGCCCCCGACGGCAGAACCGGGTGAGGTCCTTGTCGTTGTGTGACACCAGCACCAGCGTGCGCCCTTCCGCGAGAAGTCGCTCGATGGTCGCATAACACTTCGCGCGGAACTCCGCGTCCCCGACCGCGGTCACCTCGTCCACCAACAACACCGGGTGCGGCAGGTGCGCGATCACCGCGAAACCCAACCGCACCTTCATCCCCGACGAGTAGTGCCGCACCGACGTGTCGATGGCGCGTTCCACCTGCTCACCGGCGAACGAGACGATCTCGTCGAAGTGCTGGCGCAGGTAGGCCGAGGAGAGCCCGTGCAGCCCGCCCACCAGGTACAGGTTCTCCCGTCCGGTGAGGTCGCCGGTGAACCCGGCGGACAGCTCCAGCAGCGGCGCCACCCGGCCGTGCACCCGGATCGCGCCCTCGTCCGGGATGAGCACGCCGGCGATCAACCGCAGCAGCGTGCTCTTCCCGGTGCCGTTGCGCCCCACCACGCCTACCGTCTCGCCCGGCTCGATCCGGAACGACAGGTCCCGCAGCGGCCAGAACCGGCCGGCGTCCGGGTCGCGGGCCCCCCGGTGCACGATCAGCTCCCGCAGCCGGAGTTGGCGACGCCGGTTACGGACGAACCGGATGCCCAGCCCGTCCGCCTCGATGATCGGCGCCACTCAGAGCTCCTTCAGCACGGCCGGTTCGAGGCGGCGGAACGCCCACCAGCCGAGCGCCAGCACCAGCACGCTGCCCGCCACCGTCACGGTGAGCAGCCGGGCGTCCGGGAACTCGTCCGGATACCAGACCGCGTGGTGCAACTGGAAGATCCCCACCAGCGGGTTCAGCTCGTACGCGACCTTGAGCCAGCCCGGCATGCCGGAGTCCCGCACCAGGTCGAACGGATAGATGATCGGGGTGGCGTAGAACAGCAGCCGGATCGCCAACCGCATGATCCGCTCGATGTCGCGCATCAGCACGTTGCCCGCCGACAACAGCAGGGCGAGGCCCACCAGCAGCACGAACTGCACGGCCACGGCCAGCGGCAGAGCGAGCAGGCTCCAGCCCGGGTGGATCTTCCCCTGGGCCGCGTAGAGCGCCGCGATGGCGACCAGGATCGGCAGGCCGGCCAGATACTCGGCGAAGCGGCCGGCGACCCGGCCGATCGGGAAGATGGGCCGGGGCAGGTTCATCGTGGTGATCAGCCGGGCCTGCCCGGTGAGCGCGCCGGCCGCCTCGGTCAACGCCGAACTGGCCCACATCCAGGCGAAGATCCCGGTGATCAGGAACAGCGGGTACGAGCCGGCCGCCTCGCCCAGGTGCCGCCGGGTCGCCCCGGAATAGAGCACCCCGAAGACGAACCAGTAGATCAGGCCCATGCCGAGGGGTTCGATGAGCGACCAGAGGTAGCCCAGCACCGACTGCTGGTACTTCACCGCGAGATCCCGCCGGACCAGGATGCGCAGCGAGGTGCGGGCGGACCAGAGCGCCGCGACGCCGGACGTCACCGCACCATCGTCGCTTGATCTCAGGCTGCCCCGGGCTTCGGACGCGCCGGATCACCCCAACGGAGTCAGCACTCGATCACGTTGACCGCGAGCCCGCCCCGCGCCGTCTCCTTGTACTTGACCTTCATGTCCGCGCCGGTCTCCCGCATGGTCTTGATGACCTTGTCCAGCGACACGTGGTGCACCCCGTCGCCGCGCAACGCCAACCGGGCCGCGGTGATCGCCTTGATGCTGGCCACCGCGTTCCGCTCGATGCACGGGATCTGCACCAGCCCGCCGACCGGGTCGCAGGTGAGCCCCAGGTTGTGCTCCATGCCGATCTCGGCGGCGTTCTCCACCTGCTCCGGCGTGCCGCCCAGCGCCTCCGCCAGCCCCGCCGCCGCCATCGAGCACGCCGAGCCGACCTCGCCCTGGCAGCCGACCTCGGCCCCGGAGATCGAGGCGTTCTCCTTGAACAGCACCCCGATCGCGCCCGCCGCCAGCAGGAACCGGACCACCCCCTCGTCGGAGGCGCCCGGCACGAAGCGCGTGTAGTAGTGCAGCACGGCCGGGATGATCCCGGCGGCGCCGTTGGTAGGCGCGGTGACCACCCGGCCGCCGGCCGCGTTCTCCTCGTTGACCGCGAGCGCGAACAGCGTCACCCAGTCCATCGCGCGCAGCGGGTCGTCCGCGCCGTTCTCCGCCTCCAGGGCGCGCCGCAGCTCGGCCGCGCGGCGGCGGACCTTCAACCCACCCGGGAGTACGCCGTCGCGGGCACAGCCGTTCTCCACGCACTCCCGCATCACCCGCCAGATGTGCAGCAGCCCGGCGCGTACGTCCGCCTCGCTGCGCCAGGACAGCTCGTTGGCGAGCATCACCTCGCTGATCGACAGGCCGGTCTCCGTGGTCACCTTGAGTAGCTCCGCGCCGGTGAGGAACGGGTGCCGCACCCGGGTGCTGTCCGCCTTGATCCGGTCCGCCCCGGCGGCCGCCTCGTCCACCACGAACCCGCCACCGACCGAGTAGTAGGTGCGGGACCGCACCTCGTTCCCGGCCGCGTCGTAGGCCGCGAACGTCATCCCGTTCGGGTGGTACGGCAACGAGCGGCGGCGGTGCAGCACCAGGTCCCGGTCCGGGTCGAAGTCGATCTCCTGGCTGCCGAGCAGGCGGAGCCGCCGCTCGTCCCGGATCCGCGCCACCCGCGGCCCGACACCGTCGGTGTCGACCGTCTCCGGGGCCTCGCCCTCCAGCCCCAGCAGCACCGCCCGGTCACTGCCGTGGCCGTGCCCGGTGGCGCCCAGCGAGCCGAACAGCTCCGCCTGCACCCGGACCACGTCGGCGAGCCGCCCGTCGGCCTTCAGACCACCCACGAACGTACGGGCGGCCCGCATCGGCCCGACGGTGTGCGAGCTGGACGGCCCGATACCGACACTGAAGAGGTCGAAAACACTGATCATGGCTGCACTTTCCTCGCCGTCGTCCCCGTTGTGCGGTTCCGAACCGGTGCGTGCCGCGCCCCCCTGTCCAGGGTCGGAACGGCCGGCGCCAAGGGTGGAGGCGCCGACCGGCGAGCCTACCCGCCCAGCTCAATACCCGCCCCCGCCCCGCCACAAGCCCCCGCACCCCGGCTCCCCGCTCCCCATCCCCTCGACCCCCTCGACCCCTCGACCCCTCGACCCCGAGATCTTGGTACGGGAACCGCCCTCCGGTGGGCGGTTCCCGTACCAAGATCTGCACCGCTCCCAACATGTGAAAGGCGGCCAGTGGTGGAAGATGCTGCAGGCTGAAAAAGATCCGCTCAGCTTTGGGTGCGTTTGTTGTCACCCTGGCAACCACAGATGCACCCAAAGCCCAGTCGCCACCGCCCCACCTTCCGACGGTGGGGCGCGACGACGAGACGACGCGGAGTTCTGCGCTGGTGGTGACCGGAGTCGGTGGGTGAACAGCGTCGGACGGCCGGGGACGGTGCGGGAGACGTCGGTGTACGCGTCGGCGGGGGTGCTCCGGGGTAAGCAACTAAGGGTGCCCGGGTCGCCGATCCTCCTCGGGGCCGAGGGCGCGGCGCGCACCCCTCTCTACCGTGGAATCAGCGCGGCGGATCGCCGCAGAAGTGGGAGACGACGATGAGTCGCAAACTGGTCCGGCCCCGTGAGGGGCGCATGCTCGCCGGTGTCTGCGCCGGCCTGGCGCAGCGGTTCGGCATGTCGGCCGGCATGGTCCGGCTGCTGTTCCTGCTGTCGCTGCTGCTGCCCGGCACCCAGGTGATCGTCTACCTGATCCTGTGGGTGCTGATGCCGAACGAGGACCGCTACCTCGCCACCCGCTGACCGGACGCGGTCCCTCCCCCGGCCCGGGGGCGGCCGGGAGCGGACGGCGGCCGACACGGCGACGCGCCCCGCTCCGGGACCTCCGGGGCGGGGCGCGTCGTGCAGGGTCAGGGTGCCGTGTAGGTGATGGTCACCTTCTGGTAGCCGAGGGAGCGCAGCAGCCCCTCCAGCATCTTGCGGGTGTTCTCCTCCGCCCGGGCGGCGACGCCGCTGTCCCGGGCCGCCGCGGTGATCCGGTCCTCGGCCAGCTTGTAGATCTGCTGCTGCCGGTTGGGGTCACCGGCCACCAGGTCGTTGAGCCGGTTGATCAGACCTCGCTTCTCGGCGAAGACGTAGCTCTTGTCCATGTCCAGGTCGGTCTCGCCGAGCTGCGGCGCGGGCAGTTTGATCTCGACGGACTTGCCGTCCTCGGAGACCACCACCGCCCCGTCGCCGATCTTCGCGAAGTCGACGTACGCCTCGACCCGGCCCGCCCCGACGAAGAGCGTGCGCTCGTTGAGCAGGAAGTCGGGCACGTTGCGCCGGTCGTTCTGCACGTCGACCACCACCTGGAAGTTGCCTTCCGCCGCGACGTAGCGGCTCAGGTCGCGGATCGACATGAGCAGCGGCGGCTGACTGCGGTCGGTCTGCTCCTTGGCGAACGGGTTGCGGAAGTCGGGCAGCAGGCCGCTCGCCTGCACGCCGAGCAGCACCACCACCGCCAGCGCGGCCGCGCCGAGCACCCAGAGCAGGCCGCGGGCGGGCCCGCCGGCCGGCGCGGGGGCGCCGGGCTCCGGGGCGGGCGGGTAATCCGCCCGATCGTGCAGGGACTCGCTGGTCGGGTATTCGGGGAACTCCCTGGTGGGCTGCTGGGTGTCACCGTCGCGGGCCATCGCCCCTCACCGTCCTCGTCCGACACATCGACTGACAATGACGGTACGGGCACCGTGCGACACTCGCTCGCCGAGTGCCACGATCGGGTGAAGGCGCAGGTCAGGCGAACGCGGAGAGCCCGGTCAGCCGCTGCCCGATGACGAGCTGGTGGATTTCCGAGGTGCCCTCGTAGGTGAGCACGCTCTCCAGGTTGTTGGCGTGCCGCATCACCGGATAGTCGCCGGAGACACCGTTCGCGCCGAGGATGGTGCGGCACTGCCGGGCGATCGCGAGCGCCTCCCGGACGTTGTTCAGCTTGCCCACGCTCACCTGCTCGGGGCGCAGCGTGCCGGCGTCGGCGAGCCGGCCCAGGTGCAGCGCCAGCAGCAGCCCCTTGTTCCACTCGACCGCCATGTCGGCGAGCTTCGCCTGGGTGAGCTGGAAGCCGGCCAGCGGCCGGCCGAACTGGGTGCGGGTGGTCGCGTACTCCAGGGCGGTCTCCAGGCAGTCCCGGGCCGCGCCGAGCGCGCCCCAGACGATGCCGTGCCGGGCCTCGGTCAGGCAGCTCAGCGGCGCCTTCAGCCCGACCGCCTCGGGCAGCTGGGCGTCCGCCGGCAGACGCACGTCGTCGAGCGCGATCTCGCCGGTGAGCGACGCGCGCAGCGACATCTTGCGCCGGATCTCGCGCGCCGTCACGCCCGGCGTGTCCATGGGTACGGCGAAGCCGCGTACGCCGGAGTCGGTGCGGGCCCAGATCACCGCGACGTCGGCGATCGGCGCGTTGGTGATCCACATCTTGCCGCCGGTGAGGATCCAGTCGTCGCCGTCTCGACGGGCCCGGGTGGCCATCGACGCCGGGTCGGAGCCGTGGTCCGGCTCGGTCAGCCCGAAGCAGCCGATCGCGTCGCCGGTCGCCATCGCCGGCAGCCAGCGCTGCTTCTGCTCCTCGCTGCCGAAGCGCCAGATGGCGTACATGGCCAGCGAGCCCTGCACCGAGACCAGCGATCGGACGCCGGAGTCGCCGGCCTCCAGCTCCAGGCAGGCCAGCCCGTACGCGACGGCGGACGCCCCGGCGCAGCCGTAGCCGGTCAGGTGCATGCCGAGCAGGCCCAGCTTGCCGAACTCGCGGGCCAGTTCGCGGGCCGGCACCTCGCCGTCCTCGTACCAGCCGGCGACGTGCGGACGGACCCGGTCGGTCACGAGCTGGCGCACGACGGCGCGGATCTGGCGCTCCTCCTCGCTCAGCGACGCGTCGAGGTCGAGCAGGTCGAGAGGAGTCATGGCGTCACCTTAACCAAGACTCAGGAGGGCGTCACTCGCCCTGTTCGCCGAGGACCAGCACCCGGGCATGGATCTGGTTGCGCTGCTGCAACGCGGCGCGCAGCGCCCGGTGCAGGCCGTCCTCCAGGTAGAGGCCGCCGTGCCACTGCACCACGTGCGGAAAGAGGTCGCCGTAGAAGGTGGAGTCCTCCGCGAGCAGCTTGTCCAGCGCCAGTTCCCGCTTGGTGGTGATGAGCTCGGCCAGCCGCAGTGGACGCGGTGGGATCTCGGCCCACTGCTTCAGCGTGAAGTTGTGCTCCGGGTAGGGACGCCCGTCCCGGACCGCCCTGAAGATCACAGCACGCTCTCCTCCCCCAGGCCCGGCTGACGATGTGGCTGCCAGCCTAGCGGCTCAGCTCCACCGCCCCCGCCGCACCACATCATCCACCGGACGCCGCCCCCGGCGCAGCGACGGTGACTTGTGGTCGACGGCCCGGTAACCGATGGTGATGGCACCGATCGGGTGCAGTTCCGGCGGTACCCCGAACGCGTCCCGGTAGTCCCCGATGCGCTGCGGCGGGATGCCGAAGAAGCAGGCGCCCAGCCCTTCGTCCACTGCGGTGAGCAGCATCAGCAGCGCGGCGAAGCCGGTGTCCACGTACCAGTAGGGCACCGGCCAGCGCTCCTCGGCGCGGTCCGCCCAGCCCTTGTCCGGCTCGGCGTAGCGGTCCAGGTAGGCGTCGCGGTTGGCGTGCGGCACCACGACCAGCGGGGCCCGGCGCATCCCGGCCAGCCAGCGTTCCCGGCCGCCGCCGCCCGGCGTGGTCGCGGCCCAGAACCGCTCCCGGTCGGCCGGCTCCTCCAGCACCAGGAAGCCCCAACCCTGCGCGAACCCGGCCGAGGGGGCCCGCACCGCGTGCTCCAGCAGCCGGTCCACCGTCTCCGGCGGCACCGGCCGGTCGGGGTCGTAGTTGCGGACCATCCGGCGACGCCGGACGACGTCGGCGAACTCCACGCTCAGACCTCCGGCCGGACGCCCCAGGCACCCCGCCAGGTCTGCTCCGGGTCGAGCGTGATCAGGTCCTTGCCGGACCGGAACGCGTCCGGCGGGCAGGTCATCGGCTCCACCGCGACCGACCGACGGTGCCGCTCCCCGCCGAGCGTGTCCCCGGTGAACACCTGCCACCAGCCGAACTCGCGATCGGCCCAGATCCGCAGCCCGGACGCGCCGTCCGGCGCGCCGAGCGTCACCGCCGAACCGCCGTCGGCGTCCCGCACCACGTCGCCGAAGGCCAGGTCGAGCACCAGGTCGCCGATCGGGCGGGGCGCGGTGAAGTCGTACTCCGTCCCGGTCACGTCGGTCGCCGCCACCGGCAGCAGCCGGCCGTCCACCAGCACCCGGTTCCGCCCCGGCACGCGCAGCAGCAGGTCGTCCACGGCGACCTTGGGCAGCTGGAAGTAGGGGTGCACGGAGAAGCCGAACGGCGCCGGCTCGGCGGCCAGGTTCGTCACCTCGTGCTCGGCGCGCAGGCCGTCCGGGCCGACGCTCCACCGGCTGCGCAACCGCAACGACCACGGGTAGCCGGGGGTGGGCGGCAGGTCGTAGCCGATCGTCACGCTCGCAGGCGACTGCTCGACCAGCTCCCACCGGACCCAGTTGACCAGGCCGTGCAGGGCGTTGTGCCGCTCCGGCTCGGTCAGGTCGAGCTGGAGCGAACGGTCGCCGAACGTGTACGCGCCGTCGCGGATCCGGTTCGGCCACGGTGCCAGCACCTGCCCGGCGCAGCCGGGAGTCAGTTCGTCCTCGGCGTACCCGTCGAGGTAGTCCACGCCGTCGTGCCGGTAGGCCCGCAGCCCGCCGCCGACCTCCACCACGACGGCCTCGTGGCCGTCGGCGGAGATGGTCCACTGTGCCCCGGAGGCTGCCCGCACGTCTTTCCCCATTCGGCGACCCTACCGTCAGCGGCGGTCCTCGGCGGGGGTGGAGGCGCGATATCGGACCAGCGCGGGGAACGCCACCACCAGCAACGTCGCCAGCACGGCGGCGGCGATACCACCGCCCACCATGGCGACGCCGGTGCCGAAGCCGGCGGCCGTCGCGCCGGCCCGCAGGTCGCCCAGGCGCGGACCGCCGGCCACCACCACCGTGTTCACGCCCTGGAGCCGGCCGCGCATCCGGTCCGGCGCGTAGACCAGCAGCATCGACTGCCGCAGCGTCGCGCTGACCAGGTCGGCGGCGCCGGCCACGCCGAGCAGCAGCACCGCCAGCCAGAGCCGGCCGGCCAGCCCGGCGAGCGCGATCGCCACGCCCCAGCCGACCACCGCCACGGCGAGCGCCAGCCCCTGCCGGCGGACCCGGCCGATCCAGCCGGAGGTGAGACCGCCCAGCATCGCGCCGATGGCGATCGAGCTGTAGAGCCAGCCGACCGCCGCGCCGCCGCCGAAGCGCTCCTGCGCCAGCTCCGGGAAGAGCGCCCGCGGCATGGCCAGGATCATCGCGATCAGGTCGATCGCGAAGGAGAGCAGCAGCACCGGCGTGGTGGCCAGGTAGCGGAAGCCGTCGACGATGCTGCCCAGCCCCGCCTTGCGTACGCCGCCGCCCGGGTCCGGCTCGGGCGGCATCGCCGGCAGCCGCAGCGTCGCCCAGAGCGAGACGGTGAACAGCAGCGCGTCCAGCCCGTACGCGACGGGCAACGCCGTGTCGACGGGCCAACCGGCGAAGATCAGCCCGGCGGCCAGCGGGCCGAAGACGGCCGCGGCGGTGAACGTGGTGTAGTTCAGCGTGGTGGCCGCCGGCACCAGCTCGGCCGGCACCAGCCGGGGCAGGATCGCGCTGCGGGCCGGCGAGGTGATCGCGAACGCCACCGCCTGCACGCCCACCAGCAGCAGGAGCAGCACCGGGCTGCGCGCCCCGGCCAGCGACTGCACCAGCAGCCCGAGCGTCGCGGCCCAGAGCAGCGTGCCGGCCGCGAGCAGCACCCGCCGCCGGTCCCGGGCGTCGGCGACCGCGCCGCCCCAGAGCCCGAATACCAGCAGCGGCACGAACCCGGCGAGGCCGAGCAACCCGACCCAGAACGAGCCGCCGGTGAGGTCGAACATCTCCACCGGCACCGCCACGGCGGTGAACTGGAAGCCGAACATCGCCACCGCGTTGCCGAGCCACACCCGCCGGTACGCGGGCACGCCCAGCGGACGCAGGTCGATCGCCCAGCGGCGCGGTCCACCCGCCCGGGCCTGCTTGACCTGCGTCACGGGGCGAGCCGCTCGACGACCCAGACCCCGTCCTCCGCCAGCCGGAACCGCAGCCGGTCGTGCAGCCGGCCGGACCGGCCCTGCCAGAACTCCACCGTCTCCGGGCGGACCCGGAACCCGCCCCAGTGCGGCGGCGCGGGGATCGGCTCGACGCCGGCGAACCGCTCGGCCGCCGCCCGGTACTCCGCGTCCAGCGCGGCCCGGTCCGGCACCACCGCGGACTGGGTGCTGGCCCACGCCCCGAGCTGCGAGCCGCGCGGCCGGACCGCGAAGTATGCCTCGGTCTCCGCCCGGGTGACCTGCTCGACCCGGCCGGTGACGGTCACCTGCCGCTGCATCGGGAACCACGGGAAGACCAGGCTGGCCCACGGGTTGGCGGTCAGCTCGGCGCCCTTGCGCGACAGGTGGTTGGTGTAGAAGACGAAGCCCTCCGCGTCGTACCCCTTGAGCAGCACGGTGCGGCCGGTGGGTCGCCCCCGGGCGTCGGCGGTGCCGACCACCATCGCGTTCGGCTCGGGCAGCGGGTGGGCCACCGCGTCGGCGAACCAGCGGGTGAACTGGGTGTGCCAGTCCGCGGCCAGGTCCGTCTCGGTCAGGCCCAGGTCGGCGGCGTACTCGTTACGCATGCCGGCCGGGGCGGGTGTGTCGCCTGTCACTCTCGCCGTTCCTCTCCCGGGCTCGCCCGCGTCCCCCGACGCTGGCCAGACCCCGCCGCCCAGTCTTCTCCTACCCGCACCGGCGTCCACCGGCGGGGATGTCGCGTGGCGCACAGTGGCTGCGGGTCGCGCATCTGGTTACCCACCGGGCAAGATGTCACGAACCACATCCCTGATGGTCGCCTGAGCTGCGGGGCCGGATCGGCCCCACCGGGCGCACCGAGCCGGAAGCCAGGAGACGACATGTCCGATTTCAAGCCGGGCCTGGAGGGCGTCGTAGCCTTCGAGACCCAGATCGCCGAACCCGACCGCGCGGGCGGTTCGCTGCGCTACCGGGGCGTGGACATCGAGGATCTGATCGGCCAGGTCTCCTTCGGCAATGTCTGGGCGCTGCTGGTGGACGGCCGGTTCGGCCCGGGCCTGCCGCCGGCCGAGCCGTTCCCGGTGCCGGTGCACTCCGGCGACATCCGCGTCGACGTGCAGTCCGCGGTCGCCATGTTGGCCCCCTACTGGGGTCTCAACCAGATGCTGGACATCTCCGACGAGCAGGCCCGCGAGGACCTGGCCCGGGTGTCGGTGACCGCGCTCTCCTTCGTCGCCCAGTCGGCCCGCGGGCTGGGCCTGCCGGCCGTGCCGCAGAAGGAGATCGACAAGGCGGAGACCATCGTCGAGCGGTTCATGAAGCGCTGGCGGGGCGAGCCCGACCCGCGGCACGTCAAGGCCGTCGACGCGTACTTCATCTCGGCCGCCGAGCACGGCCTGAACGCCTCCACCTTCACCGCCCGGATCGTCGCCTCCACCGGCGCGGACGCCGCGGCCTGCATCTCCTCCGGCATCGGCGCCCTCTCCGGCCCGCTGCACGGCGGCGCGCCGTCCCGGGTGCTCAGCATGCTGGAGGCGGTCGAGCGCAGCGGCGACGCCGAGGGTTACGTCAAGGGCGTTCTCGACCGGGGCGAGCGCCTGATGGGCTTCGGGCACCGGGTCTACCGGGCCGAGGACCCGCGTGCCCGCGTGCTCCGGCGCACCGCCAAGGAGCTGGGCGCGCCGCGCTTCGAGGTCGCCGAGGCGCTGGAGAAGGCCGCCCTGGCCGAGCTCCAGGCCCGCCGCCCGGACCGCGTGCTCGCCACGAACGTCGAGTTCTGGTCGGCCGTGGTGCTGGACTTCGCCGAGGTGCCCGCGCACATGTTCACCTCGATGTTCACCTGCGCCCGGATGGGCGGCTGGTCCGCGCACATCCTGGAGCAGAAGAAGCTCCAGCGGCTGGTCCGCCCGTCCGCCACCTACGTCGGCCCGGGCACCCGCAAGCCGCAGCAGGTCGAGGGCTGGGACGCCATCCCGCACGGCGTCTGAGAGGTAAGGAGGGGCCCCCGCTTGACGCATTCGGTATAGGCGGGGGCCCCTTCTCAACGCCCGCCCTGTGTCGTACGCCTCAGGGCTCGGCGTGGGACCAGCGGCCTGGTGGGGTCGGGTGGGTGCGAGGATGAAGGCCGGCAGCGCTGCCGGCCGGGTTCGGATCCCGGCCGTCCCCGTGCGCCCGGCGCACGAGCCGGTCGGTCCGCGCCCGCAGGAAGGGCCCGCCCTCGCCCATGCGGAAGGATCGAGAAAACCGTGGCTGACGCACCGACCATCCGGATTCCCGACGACCTCAGGCCCGCCGACGGACGTTTCGGCTGCGGCCCGTCCAAGGTCCGTCCGGCGGCGGTCTCCGCGCTCGCCGACGTCGCCACCAGCTACCTGGGCACGTCGCACCGGCAGAAGACGGTCCGCGACCAGGTCGCCCGGCTGCGCCGCGGGCTCGCCGAGTTCTTCTCCCTGCCCGAGGGCTACGAGGTGGTGATCGGCAACGGCGGCACCACCGCGTTCTGGGAGGTCGCCACGTTCGGCCTGATCCGGGACCGGGCCCAGTTCGCCAGCTTCGGCGAGTTCGGGGCGAAGTTCGCCAAGTCGGTCAAGGACGCGCCGTTCCTGGGCGAGCCGACCGTCCGCAAGTCCGAGGCGGGCAGCGCGCCGTCCCTGGTCGCCGAGGCCGGCGTGGACGTCTACGCCACCCCGCACAACGAGACCTCCACCGGCGTGGCGGTGCCGATCAGCCGGGTGCCCGGCGCGGACGAGGGCTCGCTGCTGCTGGTCGACGCCACCTCCGGCGCCGGCGGGCTGGACGTCGACGTCGCCGAGACCGACGTCTACTACTTCGCCCCGCAGAAGTGCTTCGGCTCCGACGGCGGCCTCTGGCTGGCCCTGATGTCGCCGGCCGCGCTGGCCCGGGCCACCGAGGTCAAGGAGTCGGGCCGCTACATCCCGGCCTTCCTCGACCTGGTCACCGCGATCGACAACTCGCGGCTGGAGCAGACCTACAACACGCCGGCGCTGGCCACCATCTTCCTGGCCGCCGAGCAGACCGACTGGATGAACGCGCAGGGCGGGCTGGCCTGGGCGGCCAAGCGCACCGCCGAGAGCGCCGCCGCCGTGTACGGCTGGGCCGAGCGCTCGTCGTACGCCAGCCCGTTCGTGTCGGACCCGGCGCTGCGCTCCAACGTGGTGGCCACCGTCGACTTCGCCGACGGGGTGGACGCGACCGTGATCGCCAAGGTGCTGCGCGCCAACGGCATCGTCGACACCGAGCCCTACCGCAAGCTCGGCCGCAACCAGCTACGGGTGGCGCTCTTCCCGGCCGTCGAGCCGGCCGACGTCGAGGCGCTCACCGCGTGCGTCGACCATGTGGTGGAGCGACTCTGATCACGCCGTGACGCTGGGTGGTCGCCGGGGCTCCGGCGGCCACCCACCGTGATCATCGCCGCAGCTCAGTCGCGACATGCCGGGGTGTCGCTCTCCCCACGGCTGGGAAGATGAGCGTACGGTGGTTCGAGACGCCCGGGTGGCCGGCTCGTGGCGTGACGGCCAGCGAAGCGGGACGGAGGCAAGCCGATGCGCCCAGTACGCTTCGTCGCTCTCTCCGAGGACGGCCAGGCCCTGGTGCTCACCGACGAGGTGGGCCGGCTGCTCGCGCTGCCCATCGACGAGCGCGTGGCCTCGGTGCTGCACGCCGAGCCGGGCGCGACCCCGCTCGCGGTGGTGCCCGCCTCCACCGATCCCACGCCGTCACTGTCCCCGCGCGACATCCAGGCCCGGATCCGCTCCGGCGAGTCCGCGGAGGACGTCGCCCGCATCGCCGGCGTCCCGGTCGACCGGGTGCTGCGCTACGCCGGCCCGGTGCTCCAGGAGCGGGCCATGCTGGCCCAGCACGCCCGCCGCACCCGGCTCAAGGGCGCCGAGAAGCCGACCCCGCTGGCCGAGGTCGTCAACGGCCGGCTGGCCCAGCACGGCATCGACACCGAGAAGATCTCCTGGGACGCCTACCGCCGCGACGACGGCACCTGGCGGATCATCGCCACCTGGCCGTCCGGCAAGGCCACCGCCCAGGCGGTGTGGGATCTCGACAAGTCCCGGCAGAACGTCGTCGCGCACGACGACATGGCGCAATACCTGTGCGCCGAGCGTCCCACCCCGATCCTCGGCCAGGAGCCGGCGCCCGAGCGGGGTGGCCACGCGCTGCCCGGCCCGTCGCGCGGCGAGCCGAGCCGGGGCGGGCACGGCCTGCCGTCCGGGGTGGAGCAGGCCCGCCCGGGGCGGGACCCGATCCGCGCCGGCCGGGACGCGCTGCTCGCCTCGCTGGACCGGCCGCTCGGCGGCACGTCCGGCCGCGGGCTCGACACCCGTTCCCCGGCCGCGCTGGCCGGTTCGGACGGGCCCCGGCAGCGAGCGGTCGCCGGTGGCGCCGCCGCGCTGCTCGGTGGTGGCCAGGGCTCGGCGTTCGACGACGACTCGGACGCGCCGAAGGAGATCCCGGCCGTCCCTTCGCTGGCGGTGCTGCGGCCCCGGCGCACCGGCAACCCGCCGGCGTCCGGCGGTTCCGGCAACGAGTCGGGCGAGGCCGGCGGTAAGCCGCGCAAGCGGCTGCCGAGCTGGGACGATGTCCTCTTCGGCAGCGCCCCGGCGGCCCGCGAGTCCTCCTGATCCACCGGTTCACCCTGGGACGCACACGTGAAGTGAGGCACTCGAAGTGCCCGCGTGCCAGGGTGGACCCATGGAGTACACGAACCTGGGACGCACCGGCCTGTCGGTGAGCCGGCTCTGCCTCGGCACCATGAACTTCGGGCCGCAGACGAACGAGCCGGACAGCTTCGGCATCATGGACCGGGCGCTGGAACACGGGATCAACTTCTTCGACACCGCGAACGTCTACGGCTGGAAGCTCGGCGAGGGCGTCACCGAGCAGATCGTCGGCCGCTGGTTCGCCCAGGGCGACGGGCGGCGCGACAAGGTCGTCCTGGCCACCAAGGTGTACGGCAAGATGAGCGAATGGCCCAACGACCAGGGCCTGAGCGCCCGGCACATCATCCGGGCCTGCGAGGACTCGCTGCGCCGGCTGCAGACCGACACCATCGACCTCTACCAGATGCACCACGTCTCCCGGACCACGCCGTGGGAGGAGATCTGGCAGGCGATGGAGACGCTCGTCGCCCAGGGCAAGGTGCTCTACGTCGGGTCGTCCAACTTCGCCGGCTGGCACATCGCCCAGGCGCAGGCGGCGGCCGGCAGGCGCAACTTCCTCGGCCTCGTCTCCGAGCAGTCCATCTACAACCTGCTGACCCGACACGTGGAGCTGGAGGTGATCCCGGCCGCACAGCACTACGGGCTGGGCATCATCCCCTGGTCGCCGCTGCACGGCGGGCTGCTCTCCGGGATCATCCGGAAGATGGCCGACGGCAGCGCGGCGCGGGGCACCACCGGCCGCTCGGCCGACGCGCTGGCCGAGCACCGGAACACCATCGAGGCGTACGAGAAGCTCTGCGCCGACCTGGGCCACGACCCGGCGGACGTGGCGCTGGCGTGGCTGCTCTCCCGGCCGGGCGTGACCGCCCCGATCGTCGGCCCGCGCACCATGGACCAGCTCGACCGCAACCTCGGCGCGCTGGACGTCCAGCTGGACGAGGCCACGCTGACCCGCCTCGACGAGCTGTTCCCGCCGATCGGCAACGGCGGCCCCGGCCCCGAGGCCTGGGCCTGGTAGGTGTAAGGCGGGGCCCCCTCTTGACGCATTCGGTATGGGCGGGGGCCCCTTTTAACAAGCGGCGGGGGGTCAGAGCGGCCAGGCGGCGAGACGGGTGTAGCGCGGATGACGGCCGAGGTGGCTGCGGACCAGCACCAACTCGTCGGCCGGCCACTCCGGGCCGGCGTACCCGTGCAGTGTCTCCCGGTCGGTCCGCACGTCGGCGCGGTGCAGACGGTCGCCGGGACGCGCGATGGTCAGGTGGGCCCGGAACGGCTTGTCGTCGTGCGGCAGCTCGGCCCGGCGCAACGCGTGGCGGACCAGGCGGGCGAGCGTGTCCAGCGCGTCGGTCTCACCCCGAACGTCCACCCAGAGCACGGTCGACCGGCCCGCACCGAAGCTGCCTCCACCGCCGAGGCGCAGCCGGGGCGAGCTGCCCCGGCCGTCCCGGAACGACTCCGCGGCCAGCCCCAGCGCGCTCTCCACCTGGACCAGCCGCTCGTCCGGCACGTCGCCGAGGAAGGCCAGCGTGAGGTGGAGGTGGACCGGGTCGGCGAGTCGGACGTCCACGCCGTTCGCGGCGGCGACGCCGACCCGAAGCTCGGCGACCCGCGCCGCCAGGTCGGTGACCGCCGCCGGAGGCGGGTGGATCGCCGTGAAGAGCCGCACCCGGTCAGCGGTGCCGCTGGTGGTGCGCCGCACGGGCGGCCGGCAGGGTCAGCCCGGCGGCGTGCAGCAACCCTTCGACGCGTACCCGTTCGATCTCCCGGTCGACACCGTCCAGCTCGGTCAGGTGCTCGGCGATGCCGAGGGCCTGGCAGGCGGCGCGCAGCCGCTCGTCGTACGCCTCGATGACCGCGCCGTGCCACACCACCGAGCGGTCGGCGGCGGCCAGCCGGTGGCCGCCGAGCCGGCGCAGGTCGACGGCGAGCTGCTCCAGCGGGCGGCGGCCGTCCCGGTCGAACTCGGTGAGGTCGATGTCGCGGGTCAGCGCCTCGGCCTCGATGGCCCGGTCGAGCCGGGCGATGGTGCGGCGCTCGCGGCGCTGCTCCCGCCACTCGGCCCAGCCGCAGGCGACCCGGTCGATGATCTCGTCGGCGCAGAAGATCAGCGCGAAGAGGGCGGGCAGGCAGCAGACGGCGAGGATCGCCAACGCCAGCAGCAGCCCTTGCCCCAATCCCACACATCGACGCTAAGCCCTGCCGGACGCACCCGCCACCCGTTTGCCGAAACCGGCAGGTACGGGTACGCAGGTGTTGAGCGGGGCCCCCTCCTACGCAGAAAATGTTAAGAGGGTGCCCCTCCTTTCACTCGGCTCCGGCGGACACCACGTAGAAGCGGGGCATCGGCAGCATCCGCATCCGCAGTCGGGCGCCGGAGCGGCGCAGCTGCCAGGTGAGCGCCAGCAGCGCGGCGGCCAGTGAGATCAGGCCACCGATCCAGATGCTCGCGCTGGCGCCGAACCGCTCGGCCACCCACCCGATGATCGGCGCGCCGACCGGGTTGGTACCCAGGAACACCAGCACCCACAGCGCCATCACCCGCCCCCGGAAGGAGGCGTCGACGCCGAGCTGTACCCGCTGGTTGGCGGCCTGGGCGAAGAAGACCATGAAGAACCCGGTGGGCAGCAGCAGCGTCACCACCATCCAGTACGCGGAGGCGAGCCCGACCAGCGTGCCGAAGCTGGCGCAGCCGATCGCCGAGCCGAGCACCAGCCAGACCGAGGGCCGGCTGCGCCGGCCGGTGCCGGCGAGCGCGCCGACCAGCGCGCCGACCGCCAACGCGGTGCTGAACAGGCCGAACGAGGCGGCGCCGGTCTGGAACACGGTCTTGGCCAGCGCGGCGAGGGTGAGTTGGAAGTTGAACAGGCTCATCCCGATCACCGACATGACGACCATGGGCAGCAGCAGGTCGGGGCGGCGGGCGACGTAGCGGAGGCCGTCCACCACCCGGGCCTGGTCCCGTTCGCCGGCCGGCAGCAGGTCCTTGCGGTGCAGTTCGGCCGGACGCATCCGGACCACGTTCACCAGCGGGGCGATCGAGCTGAGCGCGGTGAACATGAAGACCGGGCCGACGTCGAAGGCGGCGATGGCGAGGCCGGCGACGGCGGGGCCGACGATCCGGGCGGAGTTGAACACGGCCGCGTTGAGCGAGAGCGCGTTCGGCAGCAGCGGCATGCCGACCAGCTCGGAGACGAACGCCTGCCGCACCGGGGTCTCCACCGCGTTGGCGACGCCGAGCAGGGCGGCGAACGCGAAGACGTGCCAGAGCTGCACCATGCCGGTGACGACCAGCAGGCTCATGCCCAGCGCCAGCACGGTCCAGAACGCGTTGGCGACGAAGAGCAGCATCCGCTTGTCGTACCGGTCGGCGAGGCGGCCGGAGAGCAGGGTGAGCAGGAGTACGGGGGTGAACTGCAGCGCGGTGACCACGCCGAGCGCGGTCGCCGAGTTGTCGCTCAGCTCGAGGACGAGCCAGTCCTGGGCGATGAACATCATCCAGACGCCGATCAGTTTGATCAGCTGTCCGGTGGCGAAGAGTCGGTAGTTGCGGACTCGTAGGGACTGGAACATCGTGCTCAGCGTGGCCTGCACTCTAGGTGCGCCTCCTCGCGTCGGGTACGCCTCATCCACAACGGACGAAGCGGACCGTGCGACCCGGGGTCAGGCGCGAGCGATTCCCTGGAGGATGTCGGCGGCCCGCCGTAGCGTGTCGCGTTCCTCCTCGGTGAGCGCGGCCAGCCGGCTGGCCAGCCATCCGTTGCGGGCCCGCTCGAACTGGTCGAGCACCGCCCGTCCCCCTTCGGTCGCCGCCAGGATGACCTGCCGTCCGTCGGTCGGGTGGGGGGTGCGCTGCACCAGGCCGCGCTCCTCCAACTTCGCGACGATCTTGGTCATCGTCGGTGGCTGCACCCGTTCCACGTCGGCCAGTTCCCGTGGCGTGAGGGCGCCCGCCAGTTTGAGGCTGGTGAGCGCCGACAGCTGGGTGACCGTGAGGTCGCCGACCGGTCGGGCTTGCCGTACCCGCCGGTTCAGCCGGGTGATCGCATCTCGCAGCTGGGGGGCCAGCTGCGCCGGTGGCACGCGCTTCGCCGTCACCGTCCGCTCCGTCACACTAGTTAGCCTAACTAATGAGCCTGGCTAACGACGTGCGTTATGACCAGGCTCACCAGCGTCAGAGCAGCACGGACTCGATCGGCCCGCGCAGGAAGTAGAGGACGAAGAGCGCGGCCACGCCGTACAGCAGGGGGTGGACCTCCCGGGCCTTGCCCTTGGCCAACTTCACCAGCACGTAGCTGATGATGCCGGCCCCGATGCCGTTCGAGATCGAGTAGGTGAACGGCATCAGCACGATGGTGAGGAACGCCGGGATGGCGATCTCGTAGTCGGTCCAGTCGATGGTCCGGACCGCCGTCATCATCAGGAAGCCGACCACCACCAGCGCCGTCGACGCGGCCTCGAACGGCACGATCGCCGACAGCGGCGCCAGGAACATGGCCAGCAGGAACAGCACGCCGGTGACCAGGTTGGCCACCCCGGTCCGGGCACCCTCACCGACACCTGCCGCACTCTCGATGTACGACGTGTTGCTCGACACCGAGGCCGCGCCACCCGCGGCGGCGGCGATCGAGTCGACCAGCAGGATCTCCTTGGCCCGCGGCGGGGTGCCCTGCTCGTCGAGCATGTCCCCCTCCTGGCCGATCGCGACCATCGTGCCCATGGTGTCGAAGAAGTCCGTGATCAGCAGCGTGAAGACGAACATCAGCGGGACCAGCCAGCCCACCCGCGTCCACGAGTCGAGCACGTTGAAGTTGCCCAGCAGCGACAGGTCCGGCAGGTCCACCACCTGCTTCGGCAGCTCGGGCACGTTCAGCGCCCAGCCCTTGGGGTTCACCTTGCCGTCGACGAAGGACGGCCCGATGTTGCCGATCGCCTCGACCACGATGGCCAGCACCGTGGAGGACAGGATGCCGATCAGGATCGCGCCACGGACCCGGCGTACCACCAGCACCACGGTGACCAGCAGGCCCACCACGAACACCAGCATCGGCCAGCTGACGATCTTGCCGTTGATGCCCAGCCCGACCGGCACGGTGCTGTTCGCCGCGTCCGGCACCCGCCGGACGAACCCGGCGTCGACCAGCCCGATGATGGTCAGGAACAGCCCGATGCCGACACCGATCGCGGTCTTGAGCTGCGTCGGCACCGAACGGAACACCGCGGTACGCAGCCCGGTGAGCACCAGGATGCCGATCAGCACACCCTCGATGACCACCAGGCCCATCGCGTCCGCCCAGGTCATCTGCGGCGCGATCTCGAACGCGACGAGCGCGTTCACGCCCAGCCCGGCGGCCAGCGCGATCGGGAACCGGGCCACCACCCCCATCAGGATGGTCATCAGGCCCGCGACCAGGGCGGTCGCCGCCGCCAGCGCGGGGATGGCCAGGGTACGGCCGTCGCCGTCCTCCGCGCCGCCGAGGATCAGCGGGTTCAACACCACGATGTACGCCATCGTGAAGAAGGTGGCGAAGCCACCGCGGATCTCCCGCCCCGGTGTCGACCGGCGGGCGGAGATCTCGAAGTATCGGTCGAAGGCGTTGCGCGGGTGCGCGGGATCGGGCGGTGTGCCGTGGTCCGCCGGCGGGGCAATGGCCATCGGGTCCTCATCTTGTCGATCAGCCGGTTTCGTCGCGCGCATCGTGCCAGATCACCCGGCGGACAGGGAAGGACGATCACGTACGCTGGGCCGGTGCCCCAGGAGCAACAGCCGCGGCCCGAGCCGCTCGACCCGCCGATGGTGCCGATCGCCGTCGCCGGGCTGATCGCCTGGGCGGTGGCCGGCCTGGTGCTGCTGGTCTTCTTCCGTGGCTGGCTCACCGCGCACGGTCACCAGAACTGGCTCTGGACCTGCCTCGCCGGTTTCCTGTGGGGCTTTCCCGGCCTGGCCACGATGATGCGGCACGACGCCAACCGGCGTCGCCGACAGGCCGCCGCCGAGCGTCAGCGCTGACCGGTCAGGAGTGGCCGTACGGCTCCGCCGGCTCGGCCGCTTCCACCGAACCGGGCGCGCGGCTGACCGACATCGCCTCGACCGCGCTGTCGTCGTAGACCGTGGGCAGCTCGTCGACCGGCGTCTCGACCGCACCGACAAGCGTCTCGGAGTGCGCGCCGCAGCCGTGGTCGGCGCTCACCACCCGGCCGTCGTCGGGGGCGAAGAAGTTTCCGCACGCCCCGAAGGACTGCCGGAGCGAGCCGGCCAGCGGCAGGTAGAAGCCGCAGGTGCCGCAGCGGGCGGCGGCCGGCGCGGCGGCCGAGATGGCGGCGTCGGGCCCGTGGTCGCCGTCGTACCAGCGCTGGGCGGTCTCGGCGCGACCCTCCCGGGACAGCACCCGGGCCCGGCCGAGGCCCAACTCCCAGGCGGTCTCCTCCACGGCCGGGTCGTCGGAGAGCAGGTAGCCCGGGGCGAGCCGTTCGTCGTCGGCCGAGGTGGTCAGCAGGTCGCCGGGGCCCAGGTCGCCCGGCTGGAGCCGCTCCTGCCAGGGCAGCCAGCCCGGGGCGAGCAGCGCGTCGGGGCCGGGCAGCAGCACGGTTTCGCAGATGGTGACGTGCTTGCTGCGCGGCACCCGGGTCACCGTGACGGCCCAGCGCCAGCCGCGGTAGCCGGCCATCCGGCACTCGAAGTAGTGGGTGACGACCCGGTCGCCCTCGGCGACGGCC
Source organism: Micromonospora sp. NPDC049282 (assembly GCF_043197045.1). Lineage (NCBI taxonomy): Bacteria > Bacillati > Actinomycetota > Actinomycetes > Micromonosporales > Micromonosporaceae > Micromonospora > Micromonospora sp. NPDC049282. Next base: position 158,323 of record NZ_JBICSL010000003.1, on the reverse strand, counting down.
TGGAGGTGATCACCGATGTCGGTCGGCTCCACCTCGGTGATGGCGTCGCGGGCCACCTCGACGGCGGCGGCGCAGACCTGGTCGAGCCGGGGAGCGCGGGCGGAGGCGGGCCTGGTCACCCGTCCATTGTTCCCCATGCCCCTCGGCGGGCGACAGGCACTCCCCGGAGTCGTTCTCCGCGGGTGATGCGGCGCGCGCGGAACGGATGGGCGAGGATGGGACACATGGCGCTGTCCTCCCGCTCCGGCCGCTCCTTCCTCGGGCGGACCGTGGGCACCGGCATCCGCGCCACCCGGCTGCTGCTGCGGGGATCGCTGCACGGCGGGCGCTGGATGACCCGCCGGGCCGGCACCGCCCGGGCCCGCAGCGCCGGCAACGAGGTGGGCATGGTCCGCCTGTTCGACCTGCACGCGCTCTCCTGCGCCGGGGACACGCTGATCGCCATCGGCCTGGCCGGGACGATCTTCTTCGACGTGCCGCTGGGCGAGGCGCGCAACAAGGTCGCGCTCTACCTGCTGGTGACCATGGTCCCGTTCGCCATGCTCGCCCCGGTGGTCGGCCCGCTGCTCGACCACTTCCGCCACGGCCGCCGGTACGCGCTGGCCACCACCATGCTCGGCCGGGCCTTCCTGGCCTGGCTGATCTCCGACTACATGGGTGGCCTCGGGCTCTACCCGGCGGCGTTCGGGGTGCTCGCGCTCTCCCGCGCCTACGGTGTGGCCCGGTCGGCGGCGGTGCCCCGGCTGCTCCCCGAAGGGCTGGGGCTGTCCCAGGTGGGCGCGCGGGCCAGCGTCTACGGCACGGTGGCCGGCGCGCTGGTCGCCCCGATCGGGCTGGCCGCGTTCTGGCTCGGGCCGCAGTGGCCGCTGCGGGTCGCCTCGGTGATCTTCCTGCTCGGCATGGTGATCTCGCTCCGGCTGCCGCCGAAGGCCGACTCGGAGCCGCCGGAGCGGATGCCGCACCCGCTGCGCGCGATGCGCCGCCGCGACGGCGAACGCCCGCTGGGCCGGGGTCGCCCCGCCGGTCGCGTGGTGATCGCCACCCTGGTCGGCGCCGCGGCGCTGCGCGGGCTCTACGGCTTCCTGCTGCTCTTCCTCGCCTTCGCCATCAAGGCCGGCGACCTGACCACCGACTTCTTCGGCCGCGAGCTGAGCGACCAGGCCGCGCTGGGCCTGGTCGGCGGCGCGCTGGCGGTGGGCACATTCCTGGCCACCGCGCTCGGCACCCGCCTACGGATCCACCGGCCGACCGCGATCCAGTCCAGCGGCACGATCATCGTGGCCGGCGTGGCCCTACTCGCCGCGCTCAAGTTCTCGCTGCCGATGGTGGCGCTGCTCTGCCTGGTGGCCGCGCTGATGAGCGGGATCGCCAAGCTGGCGGTGGACGCCTCGATCCAGGAGCGGATTCCGGAGCGGCTGCGGGCCAGCTCCTTCGCGCACTCGGAGACCGCCCTGATGCTCGCGTTCGTGGCCGGCGGCGGGCTCGGGCTGGTGCCGTTCACGGGCCTGATCGGCGTGGCGGTCGCCGCCGGCGTGGCCGTGCTGGTGGCCCTGCGCGGGGTCCTGGTCGCCAGCCGCCTGCGCGGCGAGCACCTGCTCGGCCGCCCGTTGGGCGACGACGAGCTGACCGTGCCGCGGACCGACCCACCGGTCACCTCGTTCGACGACCCGGCGCCCACCTCGCCGGCACCGCAGCGGGTCGACGCGCCCCCGCCGGACGACGACGGGCTCGCGCCGCCCGGCTTCCACATCTATCGTCCCTCCTCGTCGGTCGGCGGTCCCGGCGCGACCGAGGACGAGAACCGGCGCGACCCCCGGGGGCCGGTGGCGTGAGCGGCCTGCTGGTGGTCACGGCGGTGCCCGCCGAGGCCGAGGCGGTCCGCGCCGGCCTCACCGACCCGAGCGTGACGGTGCGACCCGTCGGGGTCGGCCCGGCCGTCGCCGCCGCCGCCACGGCCCGGCTGCTGGCGCTGGCCGAGGTGGCCGGCCGGCCGTACCGGGCGGTGGTGAGCGCCGGCATCGCGGGCGGCTTCGTCGGCCGGGTCGCGGTCGGCGGCACCGTGCTGGCCGACCGCAGCGTCGCCGCCGACCTGGGCGCCGAGTCACCGGCCGGCTTCATCCCGGTCGAGGAGCTGGGCATGCCCCCCGAGCTGCTGGGCGTCGGCCGGACCGTGCCGAGCGACCCGACCCTGCTGGTCGCCCTGCGCGCCGCCCTGCCGGCGGCCACCGTCGGCACGGTGCTGACGGTCAGCACGGTGACCGGCGCCGCCGCGAGCGCGGCGGCGCTCGCCGACCGGCACCCGGACGCCGTGGCCGAGGCGATGGAGGGGTACGGCGTGGCCGTGGCCGCCGCCCTGGCCGACGTGCCCTTCGGCGAGCTGCGCACGATCTCGAACCCGATCGGCCCCCGCGACCGCGACGCGTGGCGCATGCGCGAGGCGTTCGCCGCGCTCACCACCGCCGCTGCCGCGCTCCGCTGACCGTCTGGTCGAACCGCATCGCCGCCGGCCGGCTCGGCTCGATAACGAAGCCGCACGCGCACAGGAAGTCGATTCCCGCCTGCTCGGTCAACGCCCGCACGCAGACCGGGCCGCGATTCCCGGCGATCGCGGCGATCAACGCCTCGACCAGACGCCGACCGATCCCCAACCGCCGGTACGCAGCCACGATCAGCACCCCGTCGAGCACGGTCTCCCGCTCCGTCGGCAGGAAACCGTCACCCCACCGCAGATGCGGGCTCTCGTCGTGCGCCCGCAGCTCACCGATCAGCTCGCCGCCGGGCAACTCGGCCACGAACCGCCAAGCCGTGGCCGGCACGGTCGGACCGGTCACCCGCCGCACGGTCGCCGACCGCCGGACCCGCGCACGGGCCCGGCGCTCGTCCCGGTAGCTCCGATTCAGGCGGTAGCTCGCCGGCGGCAGGGGCAGCGGCCACGAACTCGGCGGCAACGTGTACCACTCGGCCCACCACGCGCCCGGCCAGTCCCGAGGCTCGCGCACCTCCCAGACGTCGAGGTGGGCGGGATAGCGACGGCCCGCCTGGTCGCGCATGTCGTCATGGGGTATCGGCCCCGGTTCGGCCGACCCCGTCGCCTGCATGTCGCAGGCCGGTTCGAGTTCAACGCTGATCTCGCCACCCGCCGCCCGCACCAGCCGCTCTACGGTGCGGTAGCGCGGATCCGTCGCCCGACCGGACTCGATCCGGGCGACCGCGGCCTGCGGGACTCCAGCTTTGCCGGCCAGCTCCCGCTGGCTCAGATCGGCTCTCCGCCGCAGCCGTCGGAGCAGGTCACCCAGGTCGCCCCCCGGGTCGACAGGTGATTTCGGATCAGCCACCACGTCATGGTCCCGACGGTGCGCCGCGTTCTCAACAGGGCGCGCCCGCCTGTGGATAACCCTGTGGACGACGAGGTTGTCGCGGGACAGAGGTGTGGACAGCCGGAACCCTTTAGAGCTGAGTCGTTGGTGATATCGCCGCGACCTGGCAGCGCTGGACAGCGAGCCCGGCCGAGCGGCGCACCGGTCCGAGCAGCGAGGCGAGCCGGCCCGAGCAGTGACCCGGCCCGAGCAGTGAGGCGACCCGGTCCGAGCAGTGAGGCGACCCGGCCCGAGCAGTGAGGCGAGCCGAATCCGGCCGACCGGGCTCGTGCCGCCGGCATAGCAACCGGTCGAGCAGGGCGGGAGCGGCTCGTCCGGGTGCGACGGCCGGTGCGGGCGAGGCGCAGCGGCGGGCGGCAGGGCCGGGTGGGACCCGACCGGACGAAAGCGGCCAAGGGCCGGGGCAGGACCGGACGAGAGCGGCAGGGCACGGTGGGACAGGAAGGCGGAGCAGCAGGCCGGAGCGGACCGAGGCGGAAACGGCCGTGCAAGGCGGGAGCCGCAGGGCGGGGGCATGCGGCGGGCAGTCGCGGCGGGGGTGGGGCAAGCCTGAGTCGTTTCTGACGTCAGCTCTAAAGGCAACCAGCACCAGCCGTCGTGCCGGGCCTGGCGGCGGAGGGACCGACTTCGGCGGGGGCGGGCCAGACCCACCCCCGCCAGTGACAGCTCACATCCCGAAAGCCGGGGTGGCGGGCGGTGGAGCGGGCGGAGTTACGGTGGGGACGTGACGCTCTCCCTGGCGATCTCCCCCTGCCCCAACGACACGTTCGTCTTCGACGCCCTAGTGCACGGGCGGGTGCCGGGCGCCCCGCCGGTCGAGGTGACCTACGCGGACGTGGACGTCACCAACACCGCCGCCGAGCGGGGCGCGTTCGACCTGGTGAAGGTCAGCTACGCGGCGCTGCCCTGGCTGCTCGACGACTACCACCTGCTGCCCTGCGGCGGCGCGCTGGGCCGGGGCTGCGGCCCGCTGGTGCTGACCCGGGGCGACCGCGCCGACCTGTCCGGCGCGACCGTGGCGGTGCCCGGCGAGCGGACCACGGCGTACCTGCTGTTCCGGCTGTGGGCTGCCGGGCAGGCGCCGGAGCGGATCGAGGTGGTGCCGTTCCACGAGATCATGCCCGGCGTCGCAGCCGGCCGGTACGACGCCGGTCTGGTGATCCACGAGGCCCGCTTCACCTACCCGCGGCATGGACTGACCGCCCTGGTGGACCTGGGCGAGTGGTGGGAGGGCGACACTGGGCTGCCGATCCCGCTCGGCGCGATCCTGGCCCGCCGCGGCGCGGTCGACCCGGTCGAGGCCGCCGCGTGGGTCCGCGAGTCGGTGCGGCAGGCCTGGGCCGACCCGGAGGCCAGCCGCGGGTACGTGCTCGCGCACGCGCAGGAGATGGAGCCCGACGTGGTGGACCGACACATCGGCCTCTACGTCAACGAGTTCACCGCCGACCTGGGTGAGGCCGGCTTCGCCGCCGTGGAGGCACTGCTGGGCCGGGCCGCCGACGCCGGGCTCGTCCCTCAGACCTCCAGCTCGCGCGCCACCGCGTGGACCAGCTGAGCGATCTTCTGCGCGGCCTTGCGATCCGGGAAGCGACCCCGGCGCAGGTCCGGCTGCACCTTCGCCTCCAGCACCTTGATCATGTCTTCGACCAGGCCGTGCAGTTCCTCGGCCGGCCGGCGACGCAGCTCCGCCACGGACGGCGGCGCCTCCAGCAGCTTGACCCCCATGGCCTGGGCGCCCCGCCGGCTGTCCACCACGCTGAAATCAACCCGCTGGCCACCCTTGAGGTCGGTGACACCCGCCGGTAGCGCGCCCTTCGGCAGGAACACGTCGCCACCCTCGTCACTGGTGACGAACCCGTATCCCTTGGCCGCGTCGTACCACTTCACTCGACCCGTCGGCACCTGTCGAACCCCGCTCCACTCGAACCGTCTACCCCTCCAAGGCTAGCCCGATGATCCGGTCGACCGCCTTCGGGAATTCGACAAGGTCGTCGAGCACCAGGTACGCGCCCGCCGCGCTCAACTCCGCCACCGGGCAGGGGCCGGTCGCCACTCCCACGCCCGGGATTCCCGCCGCCCGCGCCGCGGCCATGTCGGCCACGTGGTCGCCCACGTAGAGCGTGGCGCCGTGCTCCCGCAACGCGGTCGCCTTCTGCTCGGCGAACAGGTCACCCGCCAGCTCGTCGACGGCCAGCCTCAGGTGGTCCAGGTGCAGTTTCGCCAACCGCCCGATCTTGGAGGTCACCACCATCACCCGTCCGCCGCGCTCGTGCACCGCGCGCACCGCGGCCTCCGCGCCCGGCATCGGCACCGTCGGAGTGATCGCGTACGCGGGATAGAGCTCCCGGTAGAGCGTCACCGCCTCCTCGATCCGCTCCGGCGGAAACCAGTGCGCCAGCTCGGTACGCAGCGGCGGGCCCAGCCGGGACACGGCCAGTTCCGCGTCCACCGGCACACCCGTACGCTCGGTCAACGCCCGGTAGGCGGCGGCGATGCCGGGGCGCGAGTCGACCAGAGTCATGTCGAGGTCGAAGCCGACCATCAGCGGAGACATGCCGAGAACCTACCCAGCGGGCTAGCGTGGTACGACGATGACCACCTCACTCGCCGACCACCTGCGGGCCCTCCCCGACGAGTCCCTGGCCGCGCTGCTCCAGCTGCGGCCGGATCTCGTCGTGCCGGTGCCGGCCGACGTGTCCGCCCTCGCCCTGCGCGCCCAGTCCCGGGTCTCCGTGGCCCGGGCGCTCGACGGACTCGACCAGTTCACCCTGCAGATCCTCGACGCCGCCCGGCTCACCCGCGGCCCCGAGGGCGCCACCTCCACCGACCAGATCCTCGCCATGGCCACCACCGGGCCGCACCCGCCCGCACCGACCGCGATCCGCGCCGCGATCGACCGGCTCCGGGCCCGGTTCCTGCTGTACGGCCCCGAGCACGACCTGTACGTGGTCGGCGGCGTCGACGAGGTCTCCCCGTACCCGGCGGGGCTGGGCCGGCCGGCGGCGGAGCTGGACCCGCGCGCGGCGGCCCTGTGCGCGGACCCGGCGAAGCTGCGGCGGACGCTGCTCGCCGCGCCGCCCTCGGCCCGGGCGGTCCTGGACCGGCTCGCCGCCGGCCCGCCGGTCGGCACCGTGGCCCCGGGCGCGCTGGAGGCGCCCGCCACCGGCGTCGAGGACGTGCTCCCGCCCGACCTGGTCAACGGCGGCGCCCCCACCGGCTCCCCGATCCGCTGGCTGGTCGAGCACCGACTGCTGGTGCGGATGTCCGGCGGCCCGCACGGCACGGTCGAACTGCCCCGCGAGGTGGGGCTGGTGCTGCGTCGCGACGCCGGACCGCTCGGCCCGCTGCGCACCGGCCCGCCGGTGGTGTCCGGCCCGCCCCGGGAGGTCAAGGCCGTCGACTCGGCCGGCGCCGGGCAGACCATGGAGGTGGTCCGGCACACCGAGGCGCTGCTGGAGACGCTTGTCGTCGAACCGGCCCCGGTGCTGCGGTCCGGCGGCGTCGGGGTGCGGGACCTGCGCCGGCTCGCCCGTGGTCTCGGGCTGGACGAGCCGACCACCGCGCTGATCTTCGAGGTGGCGTACGCGGCGGGGCTGACCGGCGAGCTGGAGCTGACCGGGGCGGCCACCACCCGCTACGGCGGCGACCAGCAGATCCTGCCCACCGGCGGGTACGAGGTGTGGCGCGCGGCGTCGCTCGCCCAGCGCTGGGAGCAGCTCGCTCGGGCGTGGCTGGCGATGCCCCGCCAGGTGGGCCTGGTCGGCCAGCGGGACGACCGGGACCGGCCGATCTCGGTGCTCTCGCCCGAGGCGGAACGCGCCGGCGCGCCCGCCGCCCGCCGGGCGGTCCTCGCCGTGCTGGCCGACCTGCCGCAGGCCACCGCGCCGACCCCGGACGAGGTGCTGGATCTGCTGGACTGGCGGGCCCCCCGCCGGGCCCGGGGGCGGGAGACGGCGCACCGCGAGGTGCTGGCCGAGGCGGCCCGGCTCGGGGTGACCGGGCTGGGCGCGCTCACCTCGTACGGGCGGCTGCTGCTGGCCGAGCTGACCGAGGCCGACGAGCGGGGCGACGACCCGCTCGGGCTGCGCTCCGACGCCGAGTCGGGCGACCCGTCCACGGCGGTACGCGCACTGGACGGGCTGCTGCCCGCCCCGGTCGACCACGTGCTCGTGCAGGCCGACCTGAGCGTGGTGGTGCCCGGCCCGCCCGACCCGGCGCTCGCCGCCGAGCTGGACGTGGTCGCCGAGCACGAGTCGGCGGGCGGCGCGAGCGTGCACCGGGTCACCACGGCGAGCATCCGGCGGGCCCTGGACGCCGGCTACACCGCCGACGACCTGCACGCGCTGTTCCGCCGCCGGTCCCGGACCCCGGTGCCGCAGGGGCTGAGCTACCTGGTGGACGACGTGGCCCGAAAGCACGGCGGGCTGCGGGTCGGTTCGGCCGGCGGGTACGTGCGCAGCGACGACGAGGCGCTGCTCACCGAGGTGCAGGCGGACCGGCGGCTGGAGTCGCTGGCGTTCCGCCGGCTGGCCCCGACGGTGCTGGTCACGCCGTACCAGGTGAACCGGATGCTGCTCGCGTTGCGCGACGCCGGGTACGCGCCGGTGCCCGAGGACGCCAGCGGCGCGACGGTGCTGGCCCGGCCGAAGACCCGGCGGGCGCCGGCCCGGACGCCGGTCACCGGCCGCGCGGTGGATCCGCTGGCCACCCCGAAGCTGCCGATGCCCCGCCTGCTCGGCGTGGTGGAGCACATGCGCCGGGGCGACATGGCGGCCCGGGTGGCGCGGCGGGCCCCGGCGGTGGTCCGCGGCGCGGCGGCGGCCACCGGCCCGGCGCCGGCCACCGGGCACGGCGACGCGCTTGCCGTGCTCCAGCAGGCGGTACGCGACAAGGCGCTGGTCTGGGTGGGTTACGTCGACGCGCACGGGGCGACCGCGTCCCGGCTGGTCCGGCCGGTCTCGATCGGCGCCGGCTACCTGCGCGCCGAGGACGACCGCACCGAGATGCTGCACACGTTCGCGTTGCACCGGATCACGGCCGCCGTGCTGGAGGAGTGACTGCCTATTCCCCGTTGCGCCGCAGCGTGCCGATCACCGAGACGGCCAGCAGCAGCGCGAACGCCGCGCCGGCGGACTCGCCGACCGAGTCGACGAAGCCCTGCCGCTGCACCAGCAGCCCGAACAGGAACCAACCGAACACGCCCACGGCGGCGACCGCGTAACCGACCATCGCCGCCGTGGAGACCTGCTGCTGTGTCCGCTCGTCCTCGGGAAGCACGTCCTGATCGACGGTCATGCCAGCCCCTCCCCGCCCCGTGGTGGACCCGGCTTCCAGAGTGGCACCGACCGAACCGCGCGGACAGGGGTTAAAACCCTGATTCGGGCGGCCCGGTCACAGGCACGGGCGGGCTCAGGTGCCGGGACGGCGGCCGATCACCACCACGCGGGTGCCGATCGATCCCAGCTCCCAGAGGCGTACCGCGTCGCGGTGCAGCAGGTTGACGCAGCCGTGCGAGCCGATCGCGCCGTTGTGCAGGTAGGTGGTGGTTTCGTGGAAGCCGATCCCGCCGTTGAACCGCTGCCAGTAGGGCAGCCACACCTCGTACGGGTTGGACCACTCGCGCGGGTTCCGGCCGCCGACGGAGTAGGTGCCGGCCGGGGTGGCGTAGCCGGACATGCCGGTGCGGGTGACCGTCGGGCCGAGCACCACCTTGCCGCCGCGCATCGCCCACACGGTCTGCCGGGTCAGGTCGACGCAGAACGTGAGGTGGGAGCCGGCCCCGCAGCGCGACACGTTCGTGCCGGCCAGCCGCTTCGCCACGTCGTACGTGGTCGGGCCGGCGCGCCCGGTGGCCGGGCTGATGCCGTACCGGATCTGGAACTTCTTGATCGCGGAGCAGTCGGCGGCGGACTGCGCGCCGTCCACGGTCAGCGTCCCGAACCCACCCAGCCGGCTCAGGTAGCTCTCCACGGCCCGCTGGTGCTCCCCCTGCGGGCACCCGGTGGACCGGGACGGCTTCGGCGTGGGCTCCGGAGAGGCGGTCGCCGACGGCGACCGGGAGGGTTTCGGCGTAGCCGTCCGGCTCGGCTGCGCCGACGGGGACGTCGCCGACCGCTCGGGCGTGGGCGGCGCGCTCGCCCCCGATGCTCCCTCCGTCAGCCCGACCGGCGCGGGGGTGGTGACCCCGGCGCCCTCCGTCTGCGGATCGAGCGCGCACGCGCCGACGCCGACCAGCACGACCACCACCAGGCCGGCGACCCGGGCGAATAACCGGACACGCTGCATGGGCCCTCCCTGGTCGGTTGTCCCGCTTGCTAGACGTGTGGGAGGAGTATGGCGTTGCCTGTCCAGCGAGACTTTTTTCCGGTGTTCGCCGGCGTGCAACACTTGATGGTCCGCCTTCGGCAGGTCAGCCGCCGTGCGGGCAGGGATCCCGGACGATGCGAGGAGGACGCGGCGTGAGCGGTGGACCACTGATCGTGCAGTCGGACAAGACGCTGCTGCTGGAGATCGACCACCCGGACGCGCAGGCCTGCCGGATGGCCGTCGCGCCCTTCGCCGAGCTGGAGCGCTCGCCCGAGCACGTGCACACCTACCGGCTCACCCCGCTGGGCCTGTGGAACGCGCGGGCCGCCGGCCACGACGCCGAGGGCGTGGTCGACTCCCTGATCAAGTACTCCCGCTACCCGGTGCCGCACGGCCTGCTGGTGGACATCGCCGAGACGATGGACCGGTACGGCCGCCTCCAGCTCGCCAACGACCCGGCGCACGGGCTGGTGCTGCGCGCCCTGGACCGGCTGGTGCTGATCGAGGTGGCGAAGAGCAAGAAGCTCGCCGGCATGCTCGGCGCGAAGCTCGACGACGACACCATCGCGGTGCACCCGTCCGAACGGGGCCGACTCAAGCAGGCGCTGCTGAAGCTCGGCTGGCCGGCGGAGGACCTGGCCGGTTACGTGGACGGCGAGGCGCACCCGATCGAGCTGGCCGAGTCCGGCAAGGACGGTGGCAGGCCGTGGACGCTGCGGTCGTACCAGCGGGAGGCGGTCGAGGCGTTCTGGGCCGGCGGCTCCGGCGTGGTGGTGCTGCCCTGCGGCGCCGGCAAGACGCTGGTCGGCGCCGCGGCGATGGCGGAGGCGAAGGCGACCACGCTGATCCTGGTGACCAACACGGTGGCCGGCCGGCAGTGGAAGCGGGAGCTGATCGCCCGCACGTCGCTGACCGAGGAGGAGATCGGCGAGTACTCGGGTGAGCGCAAGGAGATCCGCCCGGTCACCATCGCCACGTACCAGGTGCTCACCTCGCGGCGCGGCGGCGCGTTCACCCACCTGGACCTGTTCGGCGCCCGCGACTGGGGTCTGGTCGTCTACGACGAGGTGCACCTGCTGCCCGCGCCGATCTTCCGCTTCACGGCGGACCTCCAGGCCCGCCGCCGGCTCGGCCTCACCGCGACGTTGGTACGCGAGGACGGCCGGGAGGGCGACGTGTTCAGCCTGATCGGCCCGAAGCGGTACGACGCGCCGTGGAAGGACATCGAGCAGCAGGGCTGGATCGCCCCGGCCGAGTGCACCGAGGTACGGGTGACGTTGACCGACGCGGAGCGGTTGACGTACGCGACCGCGGAGGCGGAGGAGCGTTACCGGATGGCGGCGACCGCCCGCACCAAGCTGCCGGTGGTCCGTGCGCTGGTGGAGCGGCACCCGAACGAGCAGGTGCTGGTGATCGGTGGCTTCCTCGACCAGTTGCACCAGCTCGGTGAACATCTGGACGCGCCGATCGTGCAGGGCTCCACCACGAACAAGGAGCGGGAGCGGCTGTTCGACGCGTTCCGGTCCGGCGAGGTCCGCACGCTGGTGATTTCGAAGGTGGGGAACTTCTCCATCGACCTGCCGGAGGCGGCGGTGGCGATCCAGGTGTCCGGCACGTTCGGGTCGCGGCAGGAGGAGGCGCAGCGGCTGGGCCGGGTGCTGCGGCCGAAGGCCGACGGCCGGCAGGCGCACTTCTACACGGTGGTGTCCCGGGACACGATCGACACCGAGTACGCCGCGCACCGGCAGCGCTTCCTCGCCGAGCAGGGGTACGCGTACAGCATCGTGGACGCCGACGACGTCCTCGGCCCGAAGCTGCCGACGGTCGACTGATTGGTCTCTCGGTTGTCCGGCCGGGCGGTCCGCTGTGTCGCGGCCCGCCCGGTCCTCCGGTCAGCCCTTGCCGCTGGCGCGGAACGCGACCCAGGCGTCGCTCATCCGGTCGGCCTGGCCCGGGGTGAACATGTTCATGCAGGAGTCCTGCGTGTAGTCCATGAAGTTGTGGATCGGGTCGAGCCCGGGCGCGGTGCAGGTGTCCGCGCCGATCGGGCAGTTGAACTGCGGCGCCGCCTCACGCGGAGTGTCGGCGACGAAGTCGCCGGAGGCGGAGCAGCCGTGCGCGAACGTGTGCTCCAGCATCAGCCAGTGCCCCACCTCGTGGGTGAGCGTGTCGCCGAGCGCGTACTTGCCGGCCGTGCCGCCCGGCATCGACTCGTCGAGCATCACCACGCCGTCGATGTAGTCGCGGCCGTTGTTGTAGCCCTTCGGGAAGTACGCCCAGCCGAGCAGTCCGTCGCCGATGTTCGCCGCGTAGACGTTGAGCGTGCGGGAGTCACCCTGGTAGAGCGCCTTCTTCATGTCCCGCTCGTTCTTGCCCGGCACCACCGCGTACCAGGCGCTGTTCACGGTCCACGTGGTGTCGACCAGCGAGAACCGGAACGGCGTGTTGGAGGCGTCGGCCGCGGTGCGGCCCGCGAACGAGTCGTTGAGCACGGTCATCTGCGCCGCGATCAGCGTGTTCCAGCGGGCCTTCTCGGCCGCGCTGAGCGCGTGGTCGGAGACCATGTGGAAGATCGTCGGCACGGTGACGCTGCCGTCGGCCAGGCGCGGCACGTCCTTGATCACGCCGTACGCCTTGGCCTCGTTCGTCGAGTAGAGCGCCGGCTCCTGGGCGGTGGCGCCCTCGCGGACCCGGGCGGCGCTGTGCGTGTCGGCACCGGGCTGGCAGGTCGCCGCCGTCGTCGGGGCCGCGGACGCCGTGGCGGGCGCTCCTCCGGCGGTGAGGAACGTGGCGGCGGCAGCGGCGAGCACTGCCAGGTGGATGGTCGGTTTCCTGTGCATCGCTGCACCTTTCGAGAGGCAGGAAGGAACACCGACGCGGGGTTGTCAAAGCTGCGGATCGATGACGTCGTCGTCCCGACATAAGACCACGTCAGCGGCGTTCACAACAGCCCCGGACGCTCGGCACGGTGGCGACCTCCAGCTGCCTACAAACTTGATGGCGTGGATGACTCAGCGGGTATCGGCGCTCGGAGTGATGCCGCCGCCCGCTCGCTTTCCAGCCACAACCCTCCCACCAAGGGAGATTCGCGCTCCAGCTCACGGACACCGAAAAGATCGATCTTGGTAAGGAATGGCCCCTGGAGGGGCCATTCCTTCCAAGCCACCCGGCCCTTCGACTGCCGGGCAGGCGTGAAAACGGGGCATCTAGGCGCAAGGCGGGTCTTTTTTTTTCGGTCGGATCTCGTGCAAGGCAGGGCGGGTGGCGAATTTCGGTCAATGATCGACACCAGTTCGGTGAAGTGGTGGCATCCCGACCGGCCGGATAACGCCACTTCGCCGAGCTGGCGTCCGGACACCCGGTCGGCCCCGGCACCCGGCCTCCCGGGGCGCCGCGCAGGTGTGAAAGCGGGGTAACACGTGCAAGACCGGTCTGTTAACCGGTCAGATCTCAAACGATCAGCGGCGATCGGACTCGGCGACGAAGACGCCTCGGCCGGGCCGGCCCACCAGCACGCCCCGCTCCCGCAGCCGCGCCACCGCGCGGCTGATCGTGGACTGCGACACGTCGTAGTCGTCCGCGAGCTTCCGTCCGGAGGGAAGCTGAGAACCCGGCGGATAGGTGCCGTCCTTGATCTTCTCTGACAGGTCGGCCAGCAGTTCGTCCATCGTGGGCGGGATAGGCACGTCAGGCCCCTTGCAGTCGGTTGGCCCGCCCAGTATCGATCAACGACTTCGACAGAGGCAACGCATGTAGCACGGGTGACCGAGGTGGGTAGCTGACTCAAAGACGTGCTTGACATAGGTGACTCGGTAGCAATACCGTCGCTCTCGGTGATGCGGTGCTGCTGCGGTCGGTTGGCGCCTCTCGTACCGGTCTCGCATCGCCGTCGAGACCCACGCATCCGCGACCCTCCCGAAGGGTGGTCACCCCGTGCGCAATCCGTTCCGTCGGCTGACCCGCCGGCCCGACGAGCCCCCACCTCCGTACCGCTCCCCGCTGCGTCCCGCGCAGGTGCGGGAACGCTGCTTCACCGTGCGCCGGCACGGCCTCGACCCGGCCGAGACCCGCGCCTTCCTGCACCGCGTCGCCGACGAACTGGCCGTCGCGCAGAGCACGCTGGTCGCGTTGCGGGAGGAGAACGTACGCGTCAAGAACGCGCTCCGCGCCTGGCAGAGCGCCCAGCCGGCGCAGCACCGCTACCCCCGATGACCGAGCGTTGGGTGATCCACCTGCCGGTGACCGCGCCGGACCTGCACCGGGCGCGCATCTTCGCGCGTACCGCCGCCCGGGTGCTGGCCCAGCTCAGCGCGCGGGTGGAGCCGGGCGGGGTGACCGTGTCGGCGGAGGACGCGCAGTGCGTACGCCATTGGGTCTTCTGCGATCGGCCGTTGCCGGACGGGGCCGGGCGGTGTGCGCTGCCGGTGGATCACGTCTCGGCGTGCGCCCGTCGCGCGCCCTGGCTCCGACGCCGCTGATCCGTTCACGTCATCACGTTTGTAGGCGGCCTCGGGTGGAGGTGCGGGGACAGAAAGGAAGCACCCGCCCCGTCGTCTCGACCAGGTCGAGGGGGATGGTTCGATGGCCGCCGGTCAGCGGCGCAGGTAGCGGGCGCGGCGGCCGGCGTCGGCGAACCCGAGCCGGCGGTACAGCCCGGCCGCCGGGTTGTCGTCGTTGACGCAGAGCCACGCGGCGTCCGCGCCCGCCTCGGCGAGCCCGCGCAGCACGCGCGCCACCAGGTACGCGCCGATCCGCCGGCCACGCCAGCCGGGCACCACGCCGACCTGGTCGATCCAGTCGCCGAGCACGGTGACGAATCCGGCCGCGTCGCCGTCCGGGCCGCGCGCGATCAGTGACAGCTCCGGCCGGTGGTCCTCGTCGTCGCGCAGCTCGCCCAGCCACTCGTCCGCCGCCGGCTCGACGAACCCGGGCCGGTCGGCGAAGGACGCGCGGTAGGTGCCGAACAGCTCCGGCCCGAGCGTGGCCGGCGCCACCGTCACGCCGTCCGGCGCGGCCACGTCGGGCGGCGCGTCCAGATCGTGTCGCAGCACCCATTCCAGGAACGTCCGGGTGTAGCCGCGCGCGGTGAACAGCGCCTCCGCGCCGGCGGTCCACGTCTCGGTGGTGAGCAGCAGGTCCGCGCCGGCCGCCTGTTCCTCGGCCCGGTCCAGCAGCCGGGAGCCGATGCCCCGCCCGCGCCATGCCGGATGCACCAGCCCGGTGGCGGTGACCGGCGTGCGGTCCGCGCCGACGCTCACGGCCGCGATGAGGTCGCGGCCGTGCCAGGCGCCGAGGGTACGCGGCTGCAGCAGTCGCGCCCGCAGCAGCGGCGCGGTGGTGAGCAGCGGCAGCCCGCCGTCGGCGGCGAGGGCTGCCTCGGCCAGCCCGGTCAGCGCCGGCAGGTCAGCCTCGCCCACCCCCCGCCAGATCAACCCGTCCACTGTTCTCCTCGGTGTTGGAGGGGCCCCTTCTCTACCGGAGGCGTTAAGCGGGGGCCCCTCCTTGCACCCCGAGCGCGGCGAGCAGCGTGCGGAGCTGGCGTTCGCGGCGGAGGCGGCCGGCGTAGAGGCCGACCTGCCAGGCGGCGGGACTGCCCACCCGGTCACGCCAGTGCTCGGCCAGCTTGCCGGTGTCCTCGTCGGCGAGCAGCGCCGCCGCCGCCTCGGGCGGCAGGTCGAGGACGAGGATCGGGCTGCCGGGGCGGTCGCGTTCCACCCGCACCCCGGTGAGCGCGCCGGCCGGCAGCCGCAGGTCCCACCAGGACGGATCGGTCGGGTCGGCGGCGGCGACCTCGTCGGCCCACACGCCGCGCAACCGGCCCCGGACCTCCCCGTCGACGATCGAGAGCATCGGGTGTCCGGCGCCGCACGCGTACCAGGTGGCGGCCCCGAAGGTCAGGACCGGATACGGCAGCGCGATGGCCGCGGCCACGACGAACGCGAGGACGTACGGCAGGGTCGAGCCGCGCGAGCCCAGCGGCGCGGCGACGACGAGCAGCACGAACGCGACGGCGGCGAGGACGAGGAGCGCCACCAGGGTGGCCGGACGCATCCGGTAGCCGGCGCTGAGCGGGCGCAGCGTGCCGAGCACCCGCAGCAGGGGGCGACGCAGGCGCAGTTCCGCGACCGCGGGGCTCATGACCGGCCGAGGTTGCCGCGGAGCTGTTCGAACTTGTCCCGCTGCGCGTCGACGAGCCGCTGGTACTGGGCCATCTGCTCGCGGGCCTGACGGACGGCGTCGCTGCCGTAGACGTCGGCGCTGCCGGTCATCTGCGCCACCACCTCGGCCAGCTTGGCGGCGGCCGAGTCGGCGGCCCGGCCGGTGGCGGCCAGGATCGCCTCACGCAGCTCGTACGTCTGCATCCGTCGGGTCTCCGCGGCCAGCTCGATGTCGACGAGGCGGCCGCTGGCGGCGCACGTCGCCCGCACCAGCCCCGCGTCGTCGCTGCCCTCGCCGGTGAGGTCCGAGATGGTGGCGGCGAACTGGTTGGCCTGCTCGGCCATGCCCTCGATGCGGCGCCGGGCGTCCGGGTCGATCACGACGTCTCCTCTCCCACGGCTCAGGCGAAGTTCTCGCCGACGCGGAACTCGGTCAGGTCCGGCGTGCCGGCCGCGCCGTCGTCCGGCAGCGTCATCAGCTTGAGGAAATCCTTGGCGAGGCCGTTGATCAGCGCCAGCGCCAGCCCGCCCAGCGCGCTCACCGCCGCCACCATGGTGGTGACCGAGCCGGCCACGACCGCCCCCGTCGCCTCGATGATCGGTTCGAGGACGACGGCGGCGCCGGGCACCAACTCGGCGGCGCGCATGGCGATCAGCCAGGTCAGGAACGGCACGGTCATCGCGCCCAGGGCGATCCACAGGCCGCCGAGGGCGATCTCCAGGGAGTGCAGCGCCTCGCCGAGAACCCGGATGTACGCGCCGAGTTCGTCCAGGTGCGCCTTGAGCTTGGTGGCCATGATGACGAAGCTGTCCTTGCCCTCGCCCTTCCAGGTGCCGGTGGCGGCCGAGCAGATCTTGTCGAAGTTGGCGTTCAACGCCTTCTGGAGCTGGTCGCCGTGGCGCATCAGGTCGGCGCCGGCCTGCGCGATGCCGACCGGGTTTGCCACGAAGAGCGCGGCGCCGGCCAGGCCGATGATGAAGGTGGGGCAGAGCGCGGCGCAGGCCGCCATGCCGCCCAGGATCCCGCCGATCTCGGCCAGCGTGATCGAGGCGCCGATGGTGGCGGCGGCGCCGAGCGTGGTCGGGTCGGTGACGAGTTGCGCCACGCCCGTCCGGCCGTACGCGTCGCCGAAGCCGCCGGTCGGCGCGGGCGTGCCACCGAACCCGCCGACGTGCAGGTCTTCCGCGCGCTCGTACTGGTCGGCGACGGTGCCGAGTTTCGCGCCGATCTGCCGGCACACGTCGGCCGCGCCCCGCACGTCGTTGACCAGGAACTCGACGCGCTGGATGTAGAGCGCCTCGACCGGCGACAGGGCGACGCCGAACCCGGGCGGATCGATGACGCTGTCCCGGGCGATCTCCTGCGCCTGCTGCGCGTAGTCCTCGGCGACGGTGCTGCCCAGCGTCCGCCCATGGATACGGACGTCGTCCGGGTCCACGGTGAAATCGGCCATGCTGCCCTCCCGGTGCGTTCCTCGGGCATCGTAGGCGAATCACCACGCGACGGGGTGCCCGCGACGGGCGCGTGGAACGGCGGAGCGGGACCCCGCTCAGAGGATGCGGGTCACCTGGTCGGCGGCGCGGTGGGCGTCCAGCCGGGCGCGGTCGAGGTTGGCGTGCACGACGATCGAGGCGCCGGCGGCGAGTGGGGCCAGCAGCCACTTCAGGGGCTGTTCGTGCTCGGCCGGATCGACCAGCAGCCGGTCGCCGGCGCGCAGGTCGAGCTGCGTGGCGACCGCCGCGGCCAGCCGCCGCCAGGCGCCGAAGCTGGTGCCGTCCGGTGTCGCCGGACCGGCCGGGTCCACGGCGGTGTAGTCCGGCGGGTCGGCGGGGTGCCGCAGCACCTCGGCCGACCAGTCCAGCCAGCCCGGCGGCACCTCGTCGAGCGGGCCCGACCCGGCGCCGACCAGGTAGCGGTGGGTCCCGTCCGGCACGTCCTCCAGCCAGTCGTCGAGGCGTTCCGGGGTCACGAACACCGCGTCGTACGGCCGGTCCGCCCCCGGCTCCAGCACCGGCAGCCCGGCCAGCGCCCGGGGCCGGAAGGAGACCGTCAACCCGACCGACCAGGCTCCGAGCAGCACCGCCGCGGTGCGCCAGTGCGGCGGCAACAGGACCGCCACCCGGTCGCCGGGGCGCAGTCCGCAACCGTCGCGGAGCAGCCCGGCGCTGCGGGCCGCCCACGCCCCGAGCTGTGCCGCGCTCAGGTCGGTGCGCTCGCCGGTCGCGTCGTCGCGGTAGCTGAACAGCGGCTGGTCGGTCGTCACGGCGGTGGGTGCGGGTGCGGCCATCCGGTGTGCTCCTGTCTGGCGGTCAGCTCACCCTAGCCGGGCGAAACGGTCCACCAGGAGGGCAAGTCGGCGTTCGTGTCCGGCCCTTCGCAGCCGCTCGTTGCGCATCAGCGTGATCAGGCCGTGCAGCCCGCTCCAGAACGTCTCGGTGAACGTCTCGAGGTCGTTGTCACCGGCGAACGGGCGCAGCGCCTCGGCCAGTTGGGCGAAGCCCCGGGCCAGGTCGACCGGGACGTCCTGGCTGGCGAAGGGCAGCTCGACGGCGAGGGTGAACATCGCGTCGTAGAGGGCGGGCCGACGCTCGGCGAACGAGACGTACGCCGTGGCGACATCGGCAACCGCGCGGCGCGGGTCGGTCGCGGCGGTCCGGACGGCGGTGAGGTCGTCGGCCAGGTCACCGAAGCCTTCCACGGCGACCGCCGCCATGATGGCGTCCTTGCCCTTGAAGTGGCTGTAGAGAACGGGCTGGCTGTATTCGATCTCGGCGGCGAGGCGGCGGGTGGTGACCGCGTCCCAGCCCTCCGACTCGGCCAGCTCGCGGGCCGTGGCGACGATGGCCCGCTCTCGTTCCGCCCGCTCCCGCTCCCGGCGCGCCTGAATCGACATGAGCCTGATCCTAGCACCGCTAGCCAGACTGCCGACGCTCTGATAGCGTCGCCTTTACATCTAGCAGCGCTAGCTTTTGGAGTCGACCATGC
Organism: Micromonospora sp. NPDC049282; assembly: GCF_043197045.1. NCBI lineage: Bacteria > Bacillati > Actinomycetota > Actinomycetes > Micromonosporales > Micromonosporaceae > Micromonospora > Micromonospora sp. NPDC049282. The sequence goes on along the minus strand of NZ_JBICSL010000003.1, from coordinate 139,496 downwards.
TCAGCCCCCTCGCCTACGGGCTCGCCATCGTCCTCAGCCTCTTCATCGCCTTCATCGGCGTCCGCTTCCTCGTGGCGCCGCGAGCCTCCGCCGCCGGCTACGGCGTCCCGGCGGCGCCGAGCGGAGGAGATCCCGCCTACCTGACGATCAAGGGCGTCCGCGACCTCACCTACGGCCTGGTCGGCCTCGCCCTGATCGCCTTCACCAGCGCCCACGCGGTCGCCTGGTTCATGCTGGTCGTCGCGCTGGCCCCGCTGGGCGACACCGTCATCGTGCTCCGGCACGGCGGGACCCGGGCCACCGCGTTCGGCATCCACTTCGCCACCGCCGTGGTCGTGCTCCTCGACGCCGCCCTGCTGTTCGCCCTCTAGAGGCCCCGCCGTCCGGGCCCGCGACCGTCGACTTTGGTCGCGGGCTCCGGCGGCCGACGGCCGTATCGACGGGCCGGACGGCTACGGCACGGTTCGGGCATGACGACCGAACCCCTGCGTCGCCGGCTCGTACCGGCGGTCGCGTTGCTGCTGCTCGCGCCCTGGACCGCGGAGTGCGTCTGGGGCGGCTTCACCCTCACCGGCATGCCGTTCGTGGTGCTCGCGCTCGCCCCGATGTACGGCGGGGCCGCGCTGCTGATCCGGGAGACCGCCCGTCGCCTCGGGCTGGGCTGGCCGGGGATCGTCCTGTTCGCCGCCGCCTTCGGCGTGGTCCAGGCCGGCCTGGTCGACCAGTCGCTGTTCAACCCGGACTACCTCGACGACACCCAGTTCGCCGACACCCGCGCCACCGCCGAGGCGACGCTGGTGCCCGGCCTCGGGTTCAGCGCCCGGCAGGCGGTCGACTACGTGGGCAACCACGTGGCGTTGACCATCTGCGCGGCGATCGCGCTGGTCGAGTCGTACCTCGGCGCGGGCCGCCGGTCGCGGCCCTGGCTGGGCCGTCCGGGGCTGGCCGGGACCGCGTTGCTCTGGCTCGGCGGCAGCCTGCTGGTCTTCGCCGACCCGGGCGGGCGCAAGGGCTTCCTGGCCTCGCCGGTCCAGCTCGGGTTCGCCGCCGGAGTGGCGCTGGCCCTGATCGCCGTCGCCCTGCTGCGTGCCCGGCGACCCACCGACCGGACTGCCGCCGGGCCGCACCCCGAACGGACCCGCGCGGCCGGCCCGCGCGTCGACCCGCCGCGGCCGGCCGGTACCGGGTCGGGGCCGGCGGTGGCCGGTAAGGTGCCTGCCGCGCCGTGGCCGGCCTGGCCGGGGGCGGTGGTGCTGGTCGCCTACCTGGGCGCCGCGATCGTGCCGGGTTGGGCCGGCGTCGGGTTGGCGCTCGTGCTCGCCGCGGGCACGGCCGTCCTGCTCACGCGCTGGTCCCGGCGGGTCGGCTGGGGGCAGCCGCACGTGCTCGCGGCCGGCTCGGCCAGCGTGCTCGCCGCGGCCGTCTCCGCGTACGACGTGCCGACGTACTCCCCGTCGAGCCCGGCGGCGGACCTGGCGGGTGACGTGGCGATCAGCGTGATCGTGGCGCTCCTCGTCGGCGGCGCGTGGTGGCGGGTCAGCGGGCGGGCAGCTCGGGACCGCCGTCGAGCAGCGGGGCCAGCAGGTCACCCTGCTTCGCCACCCGCCTGAGCACCTCGGTCGCGGTGTAGGGGCGGGTCGACGGCCGCTTGCCGGCCGCGCCCGCCTCCACCTCGTCCCAGGTCAGCGGCGTGGACACGGCCGGCGCCGGCTGGGCTCGCAGCGAGTAGGGCGCCACCGTCGTCTTCGCCGCGTTGTTCTGGCTCCAGTCGATGAAGACCTTGCCGGGGCGCAGGTTCTTCGCCATCTTCGACACGATCAGCTTCGGGTGCGCCTGTTCCAGCTCCCGCGCGATCCGCCGGGCGTAGCCGGAGACGAGCTCCGCGTCCTGCGTGCCGGCGATCGGGCAGCAGAGCTGCATGCCCTTCTTGCCGGACGTCTTGGGGTACGCCGCCACGCCGTCACCGGCCAGCCGGTCGCGCATCAGCAGCGCCACCTGGCAGCACTGCCTCAGCGACGCCGGCGCGCCCGGGTCCAGGTCGACCACCATCAGGTCGGGGTGCGCGCCGATCTTCCACTGCGGCGTGTGCAGCTCCAGCGCGGCCAGGTTGGCCAGCCAGACCAGCGTGGGCAGTTCGTCGCAGACCACGTAGTCGATCGTCTCCCGCCCCTTGCTCGACCCGGGGGCGGGCAGCTTCTCGGTGCGTACCCAACCGGGGGTCGCGGCGGGTGCGTTCTTCTCGAAGAACGAGCCGCCGTCGACGCCGTTGGGAAAGCGGATCCGGGTGAGCGCGCGGTCGGTCAGGTGCGGAAGCAGCACCGGGGCGATCCGGGTGTAGTAGTCGATCACCTCGCCCTTGGTGAAGCCGGCCTGCGGGAAGAGCACCTTGTCCAGGTTGGACAGCTCCAGCGCGCGCCCCTCGACCTCGACCTTGAGCCGGTCAGCCGGCATCGGAGACCTCCTCGGGCGGCTTGTCCGGGCGCAGGCGCAGGATCCGCGGGAAGCGCAGCCGGCCGTCCGGCGTGCGCTGGCCGTACTTGACCTCCACCACGACCCGGGGTGATACCCAGATCGCGCCCCGGGCATCCTCGCGCGGCACGCCGTCGGCGAACGGCGACGTGGCCGCGCGCAGCGGCTCCAGCTCGCGCAGCAGCTCCCGCTCGATCGCCGCGCCGATGCCACCGCCGACCCGCCCCCGGTAGACGAGCCGGCCGTCCGGCCCGGGCACGCCGACCAGCAGCCCGCCGACGCGGCGCGCGCCGGGCCGCCAACCGCCGACCACGAAGTCGCCGGTGACCTCCAACTTGACCTTCACCCAGTCCGGCGAGCGCACCCCGGGCCGGTAGAGCGAGTCGGCCCGCTTGGCCATCACCCCCTCCAACCCGTGCTCGCCGGCCGCCGCGTAGGTGGCCGGGCCGTCGGTGAAGACCGGGGGCACCGCCCACCGGGCGGCGCCGAGCCCGAGCGACTCCAGCGCCGCCCGCCGCGCCCGCCAGGGCCGGGCGGTCAGGTCCACGCCGTCGAGCCGCAACAGGTCGAAGATCATGTACGTGACGGGCACGGTCGCCGCGAGCCGTGCCGCCTTGGCCGGGTTGCGCACGTGCATCCGCTCGGCCAGCGCGGTGAACGAGGGCTGCCCGTCGGTGAAGAGCACCACCTCGCCGTCGAGCAGCGCGTCGTCGACCTGCTCGGCCAGGTTCAGCAGCTCCGGGTAGGCGGTGGTGATCTCGACCCCGGACCGGGCGTAGAAGTGCCGGTCGCCGTGGGAGATGTCGGCGAGCGCGCGGACCCCGTCCCACTTGAACTCGTACGCCCACGCGGCACCGGCCGGGAGCTGCCCGGTCATCGCGAGCATCGGCTTCAGCGGCGCGCCGGGCACCTCCTGACTGTAGTTGCACGCCGAAGGGCGTGCGCCCCGTTCGATCATTTGCGATTCTGGTGTTCAGCCGGGGAGAGGAGCGCGGGGATGCGGGCCATCTGGAAGGGAGCGGTGTCGTTCGGCCTGGTGTCGATCGGGGTGAAGGTCTACTCGGCCACCGAGGAGAAGGACATCCGGTTCCATCAGGTGCACCGCGAGGACGGCGGCCGGATCCGCTACAAGCGCACCTGCTCGGTCTGCGGCGAGGAGGTCACCTACGACGACATCGCCAAGGGCTACGACCTCGGCGGCGGCGAGATGGTCATCCTGACCGACGAGGACTTCGCCGAACTGCCGCTGAGCACCTCGCACGCGATCGACGTGCTGGAGTTCGTGCCGGCCGAGCAGGTCGACCCGATCCTCTACAACAAGGCCTACTTCCTGGAGCCGGAGGGCACCGCCACCAAGCCGTACGTGCTGCTGCGCGACGCGCTGACCGACTCGGAGCGGGTGGCGATCGTCAAGGTGGCGCTGCGCCAGCGGGAGCAGTTGGCCACCCTGCGGGTCCGCGAGGGGGTGCTGCTGCTCAACACCATGCTCTGGCCGGACGAGATCCGCCGGCCCGACTTCGGCTTCCTCGACGAGGACCTGAAGGTCCGCCCGCCGGAGCTGGCCATGGCCAGCTCGCTGATCGACTCGATGGCCGGCGAGTTCGAGCCGGACGCCTTCACCGACGACTACCGGGCCGCGTTGCAGGAGGTCATCGACGCGAAGGTCGAGGGCCGCGAGGTGGTGCAGCCGGAGGAGGAAGAGGCCGCGCCGGCCGCCGCGGTCGACCTGATGGCCGCGCTGAAGGCGTCGGTCGAGCGGGCCCGGGCGGCCCGGGGCGAGGCGCCGTCCGGCGGCGGGGCGGAGCCGACGCCGATCTCGTCGGCCCGCTCGGCGAAGAAGACCGCCGCAAAGAAGACCGAGCCGGCGAAGAAGACCCCCGCCAGGAAGACCGCCGCGAAGAAGACCGAGCCGGCGAAGAAGACGGCCGCCAAGAAGACCGCGGCGAAGAAGACCCCCGCCAAGAAGAAGACCGCCTGAGGTGTAAGGAAGGGCCCCCGCTTAACGTCTCCGGCATAGGAGGGGCCCCCTCTCATCACCCGTGGCCGAGCTTCTCGGTCGGCGTGACGCGACCGATGACGCGCTCCTCGCCCGGGCGGCGCCGGACCGGGTCTTCTTCGATCCGGATCGCCGTGGTCGAGAAGTACCTCGATCGGTTGTCGGCCGCCGCCGGTACGCTGCGCCGGCCGTCGGCCAGCGAGAGGACGTTCCCATGCCGTACACCCCAGATTTCGCGCGGCTGCTCACCCCGGGCGCGCGGTTCGCGGACGGGACAGCCGAGCACGTGATCGAGGTGCACCCGACCGGTGAGGTGGTGCTGCCGAGCGGACATCTGGTGGGGTGCGACCCGCTGGTCTGCCCGGAGAGCGACCCGTACACCGTCTCGGTCGCGCCCGGCCGGTACCCGGCGCGTGCCTGGGTGTCGTCCGTGCGCTACGACGGCGGCGGGACCGACCGGCGGGTGGCGGCGCTGGAGATCGTCGTCCGGGACGAGCCGGTCACGCGGTGGGAGATGGCCGTCGTGGACGGCCAGGACGTCGGCGAGCTGGGATCGAACGACTTCTTCGGGTACGGCGTGGACGCGGGCACCGGCACGCTCGCCGACCGGGACGCTCTCGCCGTCGTCGAGGGTTGGGACGAGGACCGGATCGAGGAGGTCTTCCTCGCCGAGGACGGCGACTCCGGCCGCGGTCCGGTTCCCGGCCTGGTCGACGTGGTCGTGGACGAGGTGACCGGCGCGAACGTGGTGACGGTCTGGTCGGGTTGGGGGGACGGCTGCTACGGCACCTGGGTGGGCCGCGGCGCGGACGGCCGGATCGCGAGGTTCGTCACCGATTTCATGGTTGTGCCCGTCGAGGGCTGAGCCGGTCCCGCCGAGGGCTGAGTTGTTGCAAGGGGGCCCGCCTATACCGAATGCGTTAAGAAGGGCCCCCGCCTTTCATCACTGCGGGGGTGTGGGCGGGTACCGTTTGCGCGCATCCACCCACCTGCAGGGAGTCGACGTGAGCGAGCGTGTGGAGAACCGGTCGGAGGACCAGGCCGCCCCGGCCACCAAGGCAGGGCGCCGGTTGGCCGCCCAGCTGGCCGAGAAGAAGGCCGCCGAGGCGCGACGGCGCCGGCAGTCGATGCTGGGCGCGGCGGCCGGTGTGCTCGCCGTGGTGGCCCTGGTCGGCGGCCTCGTCTGGCTGAACGGCGGGGACGACGACAAGCCGGCCTCCACCGCGGCCCCGGCCAGCCCCAGCGCTCCGGTCGAGCCGAGCGCACCGCCCGCCCCGGAGCTGCCCGCCAACATCGACCCGGCGCTGAAGACCAAGCCGACCGTGAAGGCCGGCACGGGCGAGCTGAAGAAGCTCACCGTCACCACCCTGGTCAAGGGCACCGGGCCGGCGGTGAAGGCCGGGCAGACCATCACCACGAACTACGTGGGCGTCTTCTACAAGGACGGCAAGCAGTTCGACGCGTCCTGGGACAACGGCCAGCCGGCCACCTTCCCGATCGGTGTGGGCCGGGTCATCAAGGGCTGGGACCAGGGCCTGGTCGGCGTGCCGGTGGGCAGCCGGGTTCAGCTGGACCTGCCGGCCGCGCTGGCGTACGGCGACAAGGCCGAGGGTGGCGGCCCGGCCGGCCCGCTGCGCTTCGTCGTCGACGTGCTGGCTGCGCAGTAGATCACTCCAGGCTTCCGTCCGGTCACCCACCGGCAGTAGGTTCATGGTCACCGCGGGCGGCCCGACCGCTCGCGGTGACCTGCATACCGACGCGGAGGTGCACGTGGCGGCGCTGGACGACCCCGGGGTGGCCCGGCAGATGTGGACGCTCTTCGAGCCGGTCCACGCGGTGACCTACTTCCACCCGCGTGCCCGGGCCGCGTTCGAGGCGGTCGGGCTGCGCGGCTACTGGCGTGGCTACTTCGCCGGCCGGGCCGCGCCGCTCGGGCCGGTCGACGCGCCGACGGTGACCGCGGCGTTCTTCAGCTTCGCGCCGCCGATGGTGGCCCGGGCGTTGCCGTCGGTGTGGCGGCTGACCTCCCCGGAGGAGGCGCTGCGCGCCCGGCTCACCGGGGGCGTGCAGGCGCTCGCCGAGTTCACCTACGAGCTGCCCGAGTCGCACCTCGTCGAGGCCGCCGGCCTGCTGGAGGAGGCGGCCGGGCGGGTGGACACGGCCGGCCGGGTGCTCGGCGCCGTCAACGCCGCCCTGCCCCGCGGCGAATACCCGCTGGCCCGCCTCTGGCAGGCCGCCGCCACGCTGCGCGAGCACCGGGGCGACGGGCACGTCGCGGCGCTCGTCGGCACCGGCCTGGACCCGGTCGAGGTGGTGGCGTGGCGGTGCCGGGTGGACCAGTTCCGCGAGTTCCACCAGCCGGCCCGGGGCTGGACCGACGAGGAGTGGTCCGCCGCCGAGGAGCGGCTGGTGGACAAGGGCTGGCTGACCGAGGACCGCAGCCCGACCGAGCACTCCACCGCCGCGTTCCGGGCCGTCGAGGAGGCCACCGACCGAGCCGCGTCGGGCCCGTGGCGAGCGCTTGGCGCGGAGCGGACCGCGCGGCTGCGGGAACTGCTCGAACCGATCGCGAACCGATGCCGCACCATCATCCCGCCGAAGGCCCCGATCGGCCTGCCGGCCCAGCGTTCCGCCGAGGCGACGCTGCCCAGCTGAGCCGGGTCGACTGAGGCAGGATGGCGGCATGGTGGACGCGGTGCTCTTCGACCTGGACGGCGTGATCGTGGACTCGGAACCGGTCTGGGAGGAGGTCCGGCGGGCGTACGTGGCCGCGCACGGGGGCACCTGGCAGCCCGACACGCAGCGCCGGCTGATGGGCATGAGCACCGGCGAGTGGGCCGACTACCTGAGCGGGGAGCTGGGCGTCGGCAGGTCGGCGCAGCAGGTCGCCACCGAGGTGGTGGCCGAGATGATCAGGCGCTACGCGGAGCGCGTACCGCTGATCGACGGGGCCGACGCGGTGGTGCGCGGCGTGGCCGCGCGGTGGCCGCTGGGGCTGGCCAGTTCGTCGCCGACCCGGCTGATCGCGGCGGCGCTGGACGCGACGGGCCTGGCCGGCGCGTTCGGGGCGACGCTGTCGACCGAGGAGACCGCCCGGGGCAAGCCGGCGCCGGACGTGTGGCTGGCGGTGGCGGCGCGGCTGGGCGTCGACCCGGCCCGGTGCGTGGCGGTGGAGGACTCGTCGAACGGCGTCCGCTCGGCGGCGGCCGCCGGGTGCCGGGTGGTGGCGGTGCCGCACGGGTCGTACCCGTTGGATCCGGACGCCGAGGCGCTCGCGGCGGTGCTGCTCCCCTCGATCGACGCGCTCACCCCCCAGCTGGTCGAAACGTTGGGGTGTTGAGCGGGGCCCCTTCCTCTACCGGAAGCGTTAAGCGGGGGCCCCGCCTTACGGTGGGGGTAACGACGGCGGAGGGACGGCGATGAGGGCGATCGTGTACGAGCGCACCGGAGACGCCTCGGTGCTCCAGCTGGTGGAGCGGCAGGTGCCGGAGCCCGGCCCCGGCGAGGTGCTGGTGCGGATGGCCGTCTCGGGGGTGAACCCGACCGACTGGAAGGCCCGCGAGGCGTGGCCGCTGCCGGCCGGCTGGCAGATTCCGCACCAGGACGGCGCCGGGGTGGTCGAGGCGGTCGGCGAGGGCGTCGACCGGATCCTGATCGGCGAGCGGGTCTGGTTGTGGGAGGCGGCCTGGCAGCGTCCCTGGGGCACCGCCGCCGAATACACCGTGGTCCCGGTCCGGCACGCGGTGTCGCTCGGCTCGGCCTCGTTCGACCTGGGCGCGGCGCTGGGCATCCCGTTCATGACCGCGCACCGCTGTCTCACCGCCGGCGAGTTCATGCCGGACAAGCTGCACGCCGGCGCGTTGAGCGACCACGTGGTGCTGGTGCAGGGCGGCGCGGGCGCGGTGGGCAACGCGGCGATCCAGCTCGCCCGCTGGGCCGACGCCTGCGTGATAACCACGGTGAGCACGCCGGAGAAGGCACAGCTCGCCGCCGCGGCCGGGGCCGATTTCGTGATCAACTATCGCGAGCAGGACGTGGTGGAGGAGGTCCGCAAGGTCGCGCCCGACGGGGTGCACACGATCGTCGAGGTCTCCGCCGCCCGCAACGCCGCCGCCGACGTGCGGATCCTGCGTACGGGGGGCGCGGTCTGCGTCTACGCCGACGACGGCGGCGACGAGGTGACGCTGCCGATCCGGCCGCTGATGGGCCCGAACGCGCGCTGGCAGTTCGTGCTGGTCTACACCGCGCCGAAGGTGGCCAAGGCGCAGGCGGTCACGGACATCGCGGCGGCGGTGGCTCAGGGCGCGATCCGGGTCGGAGAGGAGGCCGGCCTGCCGCTGCACCGCCATGCGTTGGCCGAGACCGCGGCGGCGCAGCAGGCGGTGCGGGACGGCGCGGTGGGCAAGGTGCTCGTCACCACCGCCGACGAGTAGGAACGGGAATCGGATTTTCCCGACACCGGGACAGAGGCGAACAAGTTTCGCAACAATGACGGTGCGGGTCACCCCGTAACGGACGGGCGGCCCCGGCGCGGTGCGAACGCCGGGGCCGCCCTCTGGGAGGAATGTCCGTTGGGAACGTGTTCCTACCCGTGTTGGCGACGGTACGCCGGAAAGTGTTACGGCGCGGTCAGTTCCCGCACCTCCAGCCCGCCGTCGGCGTAGCGCGAGCGCACCACCTTCTTGTCGAACTTACCGACGCTGGTCTTCGGCACCGCGTCGATGAACGCCCAGCGTTCCGGCAGTTGCCAGCGGGCCACCGAGCCGGCCAGGAAGTCCCGCAGCTCCTCGGCGGTAACCGAGGCACCCTCACGGACCACCACGGTGGCCAGCGGCCGCTCGTCCCACCGCTCGTCCGGCACACCCACCACGCACGCCTCCAGCACCGCCGGATGCGCCATCAGGGCGTTCTCCAGCTCGACCGAGGAGATCCACTCCCCGCCCGACTTGATCACGTCCTTGGCGCGGTCGGTGAGCGTGATGTAGCCGTCCGGCGAGAGCGTGCCGACGTCCCCGGTCCGCAGCCAGCCGTCGCGGAACTTCTCGGAGTCCGGCTCCTCGTCCCCGACGTACCGGGCGGTCACCCAGGGCCCGCGGACCTCCAGCTCACCCACGGACGTCCCGTCGGCGGGCAGCGGCTCGCCCAGCGGGCCGACGATCCGCGCCGCCACCCCGGCCGGGACGCGGCCCTGGGTGTAGCGGTAGCGCCAGGCGGCGTCGCCGGTGGCGCCGGCCGGGGCGCGGGACACCGAGCCGAGCGGGGACATCTCGGTCATCCCCCAGGCGTGGATGACCTCGATGCCGTGCCGCTCGTGGAACGCGTGCATCAGCGCCGGCGGGCAGGCCGAACCGCCGACGATCACCTCGGTCAGCGAGGAGGTGTCCACGTCGTGGCTGTCCAGGTAGGCCAGCAGGTCGGTCCAGATGGTCGGCACCGCGCCGGCCAGGGTGGGCCGCTCGGCGGCGATCATCGCGGCGATCGGCTCGGCCTGGAGGAAGCGGTCCGGCATGATCAGCGAGGCGCCGGAGAGGAACGCCGCGTAGGGCAGACCCCAGGACATGGCGTGGAACATCGGCACGATGGCCAACTCGCGGTCGCCCGGGCCGAGGCCGAAGCCCTCCGGCATACAGACCTGGAGCGAGTGCAGATAGATCGACCGGTGCGAGTAGGCCACGCCCTTGGGGTTGCCGGTGGTCCCGGAGGTGTAGCAGAGCGCCGCCGCGTCCCGCTCGTCCACCTCCGGCCAGTCGAAGTGGTCCGGCCGGCCGGCCAGCAGCGCATCCCAGTGGTGCACCGCGATCCGGTCGCCCGCCGCCGCCACCAGCGGGGCCGGATCGCCGCCGCCGACCACCACCACGTGCCGCACCGTGGACAGCTCGCCGATCACCCGGGCGAGCAGCGGGATGAGCGTGCCGTCGACAAGCACCACCCGGTCCTCGGCATGGTTGGCGATGTAGGCGACCTGGTCGGGGAAGAGCCGGAGGTTGAGCGTGTGCAGGACCGCGCCCATGCTCGGCACGGCGAAGTAGGCCACCAGGTGCTCGTTGTTGTTCCACATGAACGTGGCGACCCGCTCGTCGCCGGTCACGCCGCACTCGTCGCGCAGCGCGTGCGCCAGCCGGGCGGCGGCGCGGCCCACCTCGGCGTAGGTCATCCGGCGGGGCTCGGCGCCGGTCCAGGTGACCACCTCCGCCTCGCCGTGCACGGTGGCGCCGTGTTCGAGGATCCGGGCGACCTGGAGGGGGGCGTCCATCATCGTGCTACGCATGGGTAACAACGTAGTGTCGCCATTCACACGAACGGAACCCCCGGAATGGCCGAGACGGCCGGGAATGCTGCGTAGATTGTCCGGGTGAGCATCTCGTGGGCCGACTCGTACGTCGGGCAGCTCCGCGCGCTGGCCGGTGACCGCACCCTCATGTTCGTCGGCGCCCGTGCCGTGGTGCGCGACAACGCCGCCCGGGTGTTGCTGATCCAGCGCTCCGACAACGGTCAGTGGGCCCTGCCGGCCGGCGCCATGGAACTCGGCGAGTCGATCGCCGACTGCGCGGTCCGGGAGGTCAACGAGGAGACCGGCCTGCGCGCGCTGCGGGTCAGCGCGTTCGCGCTCTACACCGGCCCGGACCGCACCCACACCAACATGTACGGGCACACCTACCAGGTCTTCACCACCGCGTTCCGGGTCGACGAGTGGGACGGCGAGCTGTCCCGGTTCACCGACGAGACCACCGACGCGGGTTTCTTCCACCCGGAGGAGTTCCCCACCCCGCTCTCGTCCAGCGTGCACGAGACGCTCGCCGACCTGGACGTCTTCGAACAGATCAACCGCCTGATCCTCAAGTAGCCGGGCCGGCGGCTCACAGCATCGTCTGCGACTTCGCCTCCATCTCGGCGGCGGCCTCCTCCTTCGACTCCTTGGGCAACGGCTTGCCGCCCGGCGCGGCGGCCTCCCCGCCCAGCGGGTCGGCGCCGCCGGTCGCGCCCTGCGGGCCGGCGCCCCGCAACTGGTGGTTCGGCATGGCCAGGGTGACCAGCACCGCCAGCACCGCGACCAGCCCGGTGGTCAGGAAGACCAGGTGCAGCGACTCGACGAACGAGGCCTGGATCGCGGCGCGCACCGGCCCGGGCAGCGCGAGGATGGTCGCCGGGTCGTTGATCGAGATGTTCTCCGTGCCGCCGGCCGCCACCGCCGCCCGCTGCTGCGGCGGGAGCTGGGCGATCGCGCCCGGCAACCGGTCCGCCAGCGCGGAGCTGAGCCGCGTCGACAGCACCGCCCCCAGGATCGCCACCCCGAACGAGCCGCCCAGCGACCGGAAGAACGTGGCCGAGGAGGTGCCCGCGCCCAGGTCGCGGACGTCCACCGCGTTCTGCACGGCCAGGATCAGCGACTGCATGCACAGGCCCAGCCCGACACCGATCACCACCATGGAGCCGAACGCGACCCAGAGCGACGTGTCCACCTGGAGCAGGCGGAACAACAGCATGCCGGCCACCAGCACCGCCGAGCCCGCCACCGGGAACCACTTGTAGCGGCCGATCCGGCTCATCGCCCGACCGGTCAGGATCGACGTGACGATGATGCCGGCCATCATCGGCAGCATCAGCAGACCGCTGCGGGTCGGCGAGGCGCCCTTGACGATCTGCAGGTAGAGCGGGATGAAGATGATCGAACCGAACATCACCAGGCCGAGCACGAAGCCGGCGGAGTTGGCCAGCGCGAACGTGGCGCTGCGGAACAGCCGCAGCGGCAGGATCGGCTCCCGGGTGCGGGCCTCCTGGAGCAGGAACGCCACGCCCAGCACCGCACCGGCCACGAACAGCCCGACGATCACCGCGGAGCCCCAGGCGTACGAGTTGCCGCCCCAGCTCAGCGCCAGCAGCAGGCAGCTCACGCCGACGACCAGCAGCGCGGCGCCGATCCAGTCCACCGTGTGCTCGCGGCGCTGGAACGGCACCAGCCGCATGACGTGCCAGCAGACCACGATGGCGAGGATCGCCAGCGGCACGTTGATATAGAAGATCCACCGCCAGTTGGTCTCCGCGAAGTAGCCACCGACAAGCGGACCGGCCACCGACGACAGGCCGAACACCGCGCCGAACAGGCCCTGGTAGCGACCCCGCTCCCGGGGCGGCACCACGTCCGAGATGATGACGAACGCCAGCGTCATCAGGCCACCCGCGCCGAGGCCCTGCACGCCCCGGGTGACGATCAGCTGGGTCATGTCCTGCGAGAGCCCGGCCAGCAGCGAGCCGAGCAGGAACGCGCCGATCGAGAAGAGGAAGACCGGCCGGCGCCCGTACAGGTCGGCCATCTTGCCGTAGAGCGGCGTCGAGGCGGTCGACGCCAGCAGGTAGGCGGTGACCACCCACGAGTAGTGGTCGATCCCGCCCAGCTCACCGACGATGGTGGGCAACGCGGTGCCGACGATGGTCTGGTCGAGCGCGGCCAGCAGCATGCCGGTCATCAGACCGAACATCAACAGGCGGATCTGGCGGGCGGGCAGGGCGGGGCGGGCGGCCTGGGCGGTCATCCCGCTTCCTATCCCACCGAGGGCGGATCATGCCCCCGGTGGGACGTCGAGTTTCAGCTCGCGCTGTGCCGGCCCTCGGCGAACTCCTCCACGATCTTCGCGCAGAAGGCCGGCAGGTCGTCCGGCTTGCGGCTGCTGACCAGCCCGTTGTCGGTGACGACCTCCTGGTCCACCCAGTTGGCGCCGGCGTTGGTGAGGTCGGTGCGCAGGCTCGGCCAGGAGGTGATCGTCCGACCGCGCACCACGTCCGCCTCGACCAGCGTCCACGGGCCGTGGCAGATCACGCCGACCGGCTTGCCGGCGTCGAAGAACGACTTCACGAACCGGACCGCGTCCGGGTCGGCCCGCAGGAAGTCCGGGTTCGCCACCCCGCCGGGCAGCACCAGCCCGTCGTACGCCCCGGCGTCCGCCTCCTTGGTGGTGACGTCGACCTGGTACTGCTTGCCGTGGTCCAGGTGGTTGAACGCCTGGATCGTGCCGGACTCGATGGAAACCAGCTCGACCTGGGCGCCGGCGTTCTCCACCGCCTCGCGAGGCTTGGTGTACTCGACCTCCTCGACGCCGTCGGCGGCCAGGAAGGCGATCCGCTTGCCCTGAAGTGTCGCTGCCATGCTGCTTCTCCTCTCCGAGGTGTGTCTGGACGGTTCCCCCCGCCGATGCCGCGAAACCGGGACGAACGGGTGGCCCCCGTCGCAGCCGGCCGCCGGTCGGCCAGGTTTGGCTGGTCGGCGCCGGGGGACCCGGAGGGACATGGCAGGAGCAGCGGCGGAAGAGCGCCGGCTGGCCACCGTGGTGGCCAGCTGGCAGGAGCGTCCCGTGCTGGTCGTCGGCGACGCCATGCTGGACGAGTGGCGGTTCGCCGAGTCGGAGCGGCTCTGCCGGGAGGCGCCCGCGCCGGTCCTCACCCTGCGCCGCCGGATCTCCGCCGCCGGGGGCGCCGCGAACACCGCGGTCAACGTCGCCGCGCTCGGCGGCCGGGCCGCGTTGATCGCCCCGGTCGGCGCCGACGTCGCCGGCGACGAGCTGCACGACTGCCTCGACCGGGCCGCGGTCTGGGACCGCACGGTGAGCCAGCCCGGCCGGCCCACCCCGGTCAAGCGGCGGATGCTCGCCGGCAACCAGATCCTGCTCCGGGAGGACTCGGGCGGCCCGGAGGACGCGCTCGACGACGACGGGGTCGCCCGCCTGCTGACCGCCCTGCACTGCGCCACCGAGGAGCTGCGAGCCGTGGCCACCGGGGCGCCGATCACGCTCGTGGTCTGCGACTACGGGCTGGGCGCGCTGCCCTCGACGGTACGCGCCTGGCTGGTCGCCAACCGCGACCGGTACGGCACGGTGGCGCTGGACGCGCACGACCTGGCGGACTGGCGCGGCCTCAACCCGACCGTGGTGACCCCGAGCTTCGCCGAGGCGACCCGGCTGCTGGCCCGCGCCGCCGCCGGCTTCGCCCACGCCGAACGGGGAGCCGCCCGCAGCGGCGGCGACCTGCACCTGGACCATCCGACGGATGCCGACGGCCCGTCCGAGCTGGTGGTCGGCGCCGCGCCCGGCGGGGCGGGCGAGCGGATCCCGGGCAGCCCGCACCCGACCTCCGGCACGCCCGCCACCGACGCCACCGGCGGTCCGTCCGGGCCGACCGGCGAGCCGACCCCGGGCGAGGAGCGGGTGGCGCTCACCGGGAACGGGCTCAGCGTCACCGGCACCGGGGTGACCGTGAGCGCGTCGGCCGGCGAGGGCGTGGACCGGGCTGTGCTGGCCGAGTCGCGCCTGTCCGAGCTGCGCGCGCACACCGGCGCGGACGTGGTGGCGGTGACCCTGGACACCGAGGGCGCGGTGGTCGGCGGCGCCGACGGCTCGCCCCGGCGCAGCCACAGCACCCCGGTCCCGGCCAGCCACGCCGTCGGCGCCGGCGACGCCTACCTGGCGGCGATGACGCTGGCGCTCGCCGCCGAGGCGGGCCTGCCGACCGCGGCGCAGCTCGCCCAGCTCGCCGCCACCATCACCGTCGCCGACACCGGCACCTGCGTGTGCCGGCGGGAGGACCTGCTCGCCGCGCTGGGCACCGGCGGCGAGGAGGCCGGGCACCCGGCCCTGGTCGCCGCCGAGGAGCTGACCGCGCTGGTCGCCGAGCACCGCGCGGCGGGCCGGTCGGTGGTGTTCACCAACGGCTGCTTCGACGTGCTGCACCCGGGGCACGTCCGGTACCTGACCCAGGCCCGCGCGCTCGGCGACCTGCTGATCGTGGCGGTCAACTCGGACGGCAGCGTACGCCGACTCAAGGGCCCGGACCGGCCGGTCAACCCGGTCGAGGACCGCATCGCCCTGCTGGCGGCGCTGGCCTGCGTCGACCACGTGGTGATCTTCGAGGAGGACTCGCCGGCCCGGCTGATCGAGGCGGTCCACCCGGACGTCTACGTCAAGGGCGGCGACTACCCGCCGGAGATGGTGCCGGAGGCGCCGCTGGTGCGCCGCCTCGGCGGGCAGGTGCGCACGCTCGGCTACGTGCCGGACCGCTCCACCTCGGCGATCATCGACCGGATCCGCGCCCAGTCGCACAGCATGAGCGAACGCACCGAGCGAAGCGAGGGCCGTGAGGCCATGCCCGGCCAGCACAGCATGAGCGAACGCACCGAGCGAAGCGAGGGCCGTGAGGCCATGCCCGGCCAGCACAGCCCCGCCGTCGGCGAGGGCAGGCCCGCGTGACCCGACCGCTCGACCCGGGCACGCCCGAGCAGTTCCGCCACCCCCGGCGGGTCGACGTGCTGATCCCGACCCGCAACCGGCCGGCCGAGCTGGCGGTCACCCTCTCCGGGCTGGCCGCTCAGGAGGGCGTGCCCGGGTTCGGGGTGGTGGTCAGCGACCAGTCCGACGGCGACCCCGCGTACGCGCACCCCGCGGCGGCCACCATGGTCCGGGCCCTGCGCCACCGGGGACACCCGGTGCTGCTGACCCGGCGGCTGCCCCGGCGCGGGCTGGCCGAGCACCGCTCCTACCTGCTGGCGCAGTCGGCCGCCGACCTCGTGCTCTGCCTCGACGACGACGTGTGGCTGGAGCCGGGGAGCCTGTCCCGGCTGGTCGGCGCGCTGGACGAGCTGGGCTGCGGGTTCGTCGGCAACGCGGTGCACGGGCTCTCCTACGCCGACGACGTACGGCCCGACGCGCACCGGCACTACGAGGAGTGGCCGGGCCGGCCGGAGCCGGAGCGGATCCGGCCGGGCACGCCGGAGTGGCACCGGTCGTCGATCCACCCGGCGGCGAACCTGCTGCACGTCACCGAGAAGCTGGCGCTGCCGGCGGGCGCCTGGCGGGCGTACAAGGTGTCCTGGATCGGCGGCTGCGTGCTCTACGACCGGGCCAAGCTGGTCGACGCCGGCGGTTTCGACTTCTGGCAGCGGCTGCCCGAGGGGCACCAGGGCGAGGACGTCGCCGCCCAGCTCGCGGTGCTGGAGCGGCACGGCGGCGCCGGCGTGCTGCCCAGCGGGGCCTACCACCTGGAGTCGCCCACCACGGTCACCGAGCGCGACGTGGAGGCGTGGGAGGTCGTGCTCACCGAGTCGAACGCGGAGGTGTGAGCAGCTCGCGGGCCGCCTCGACCACCTCGACGGCCGGCACGTCGGCCACGAACGACACCCGGTGCGGGCAGTCGCCGTCGCCCGGGCGGTGCGGGTAGATCCCGGGCGTGCAGTCGACCCCGCAGACCGGGCACCGGGTGGTCCAGGAGGCGATCGGGCGGTGCCGGCCGCGCAGCGGCGACGCCCCGTTGATCAGGTTGCCGACCCAGAAGATCCCGACCGTGGGGGTGCCCACCGCGGCGGCCAGGTGCAGCGGCCCGGTGTCGTTGGAGACCACCAGCGCACAGTCCGCGTACGCGGCGGCGAGCGCGCCGAGGCCCAGCGTGCCGACCTGCGGGCGGACCGGCACACCGGCCGCCGCGACCACCGCGTCGACCGTCTCCCGCTCGACGGGCGTACCGGTGACCAGCACCTCGTACCCGTCTGCGGCCAGCGCCCGGGCGACCTCGGCGAAGCACTCCGCCGGCCAGCGCCGCCGGGTGTCGGTGGCGCCCGGGTGCAGCGCCACCCGGGGCCGGGTGGGCGCGCCGAGCACCCCGACGGCCTCGGCCCGGTCGGCTTCGGTCACCGCCAGCGCCGGGGCGATCGTGGTGGCCGGCGCCCCGACCAGGGCGGCCACCTCCAGGTAGCGAATCACCTCGTGCTGGTAGTAGACGTAGCGCAGCCAGCGGTCCAGCGGCGGCGCGTCGTCGGCCCGCAGCCCGGCGGTGACTCGGGCGCCGAGGCCGGCGACGAACGGGTTGGAGTTGGCGCCGCCGCCGTGCACCTGCAACGCGAGGTCGAACCGTTCGGCGCGGGCGGCGGCCAGGAAGTCGGCCGGCTCGACCGGCGACTCGTCCGGGCCGGGTTCGCGGATGCCGGGCCCCGGCGGCACCACCAGCACCCGGTCCACCGGGCCGGGCCGGTCGCGCCAGAGCGCCGCGTGCCACGGCGCGCCGAGCAGCACGATCTCCGCCGACGGGTACGCGGCCCGCAACGCCTCCAGCGCGGGGAGCACGAAGATGAAGTCGCCGAGCGCGTTGGCCCGCAGCACGGCGATCCGCTCGACGTCCGCCACGCGCTCGCCGGTCGGGCCGAGCAACGCCGACGGCTCCGGGTCGCGGCGCGGCGACAGACGCGCCGAGCTGGAGTCGTCGGGCGGGGTGGCCACGGCCAACCTACGGACGGTCGATCTCGTCGACCGTGGTGTCCGGGTGGTGCAGCTCCCGGTCCGCGGCCGGGTCGGCCTGGCTCGGCGTACCACCGGTGGCGACGCGCGGGCCGGTGCGGCCGACGGTGATGGTGCGCGGCGCGGGCCGGGCCGCCCGGGGCAGCCGCACCCGGAGCAGGCCGTGGTCCATCACCGCGTCGATCCGCTCGGGGTCGACGCGCGACGGCAGGTCGACGCGGTACTCGAAGCCCCGGGTGGTGAACCCGCCGGGGATGCCCTGGTCGGCGTTGACCTCGGCCTCCGACCGGGCCCGTACGCACAGCTCCCGGTCGTCCAGCTCGACGGCCACCTCCTCGGGCGCCACACCGGGCAGCCGGACCACCACCTCCCAGCCGTCGGCCGTCTCGGTGACGTCCACGTCCGGGGTGCCGGAGCGGCCGCCGACCAGGCGGCTCAGCTCGGAGCGCAGCGACTGCAGCTCGCCCATCGGGTCCCAGCCCTGCTGGCGGCCCCGCCAGCCCCGACCGCCCTCCTGTTCCGTCATCGCGCGTCTCCGATCCGCCGGTTCGTCGAGGTGGGTCGCAGCGAGCTGGACGCGTTGAGGTCGTGCTCCGGGTCGACGCCGACGCCGAGCCGGTCCACCAACTCGCCGCCCAGCCAGGCGCTGACCCCGAGGATCGCCACGGCGACCACCTCGATGGCGATCAGGGCGCCGCCGGCCGTCCGGTACTCGGCGTTGAGCCGGACCACCCAGACGGCGGCGAAGAGCAGGATCACCGCGACGTTGGCGCCGGCGTGGGTGACCCCGACCCGCTTGGCGCGGGTGCCGGCCGGCAGGGCGAGCAGGTCGACGGCGCCGGCCGCGGCGGCCAGCAGGCCGCCGATCAGCCCGACCGTGATGTTCCAGTAGGCCACCTCGCCCAGGAAGTGCGGCCCGCCGACGGTGTCGATCAGGTCGAAGATCACCGCGGTCACCAGGAGCGCCACCGGGAACATCACCAGCATCGGGTGCACGGGGTGGCCGAGCACCTTGAGTCGGCTCTCCATCTCGGTCTCCATCCGTCGCGTCCGGACACGCGCTGCGGTCCGGTCCCTACCCGTCGGCGTCGGGGGCAAACCCGGCGCCCGACGGGTCCTAGACTGACCATGGCGGATCCCGGCCCGTCGCGGGCCGGAACCGTCGTCGAGGTCAACGGACGGGGGAGGAAGACGTGACGACGCAGGAGATCACCAGCCCGGAGGAACTACGCGACCTGCTGGGTTCGCCGATTCCGCGGGTGCTCGCGAAGGAACGCCGCACGCTGCACCAACGGGACCGGGAGTGGCTGGCCGCCTCGCCGTTCTGCCTGGTCGCCACCGCGGGCGCGGACGGCACCTGCGACGTCTCCCCGAAGGGTGACCCGCCCGGCTTCGCGCTGGTGCTGGACGACACCACCGTCGCCATCCCGGAGCGGCCCGGCAACCGGCGCGCCGACGGCTACCGCAACATCCTGGAGAACCCGCACGTCGGGCTGATCTTCCTGATCCCCGGGCGCACCGACACGCTGCGGATCAACGGCCGGGCCCGGCTGGTCCGCGACGCGCCCTGGTTCGCCGACATGGAGGTCGAGGGTCACCGCCCGGTGCTCGCCGTCGAGGTGGCCGTCGAGCAGATCTTCTACCACTGCGCGAAGGCGTTCCTCCGCTCCGAGCTGTGGCGGCCGGAGAGCTGGCAGCCGGACGTGCTGCCGTCCCGGCCCCGGCTGATCAAGGAGGTGGAGGCGCCGGCGGAGAGCCTGGCCGACCTGGAACGGCACTACGGCCCGGACTACGCGAGGAAGCTCTACGTCTGACCGCCGGCCGGTTAGGCCGGCCCCGCCGGGGTACCGGATCCGGTGTAGACGACGGACGACAAGGAGTGCTCATGACCAGGAAGGTCGAGAAATCCATCGACGTCGACGTGCCGGTCAGCACCGCCTACAACCAGTGGACCCAGTTCGAGGACTTCCCGCGGTTCATGGGCGGCGTGCGGGAGGTGCGCCAGCTCGACGACCGGCGGATGCACTGGGTGGCCGAGATCGCCGGCGTGCAACGCGAGTGGGACGCCACCATCGTCGAGCAGGTGCCGGACCGGACGGTGGCGTGGGCGGCCACCGGCGGCAAGGCCAACGCCGGCATGGTCCGGTTCGCGTCGATCGACGCCGACCGCACCCAGGTCCAGCTCCTTCTGGAGTACGAGCCGGAGGGCCTGGTCGAGCAGGCCGGCGAACGGTTGCACATGGTGGACCGGCAGGCCCAGTCCGACCTGGAGCGGTTCAAGGAATACATCGAGAGTCGGCAGGCGGAGTCGGGTGGCTGGCGCGGGACGATCGCCCCCGGCGGCATTCCCGACTCGTCCGACGAGGTCGAACTGCCGGACCCGGCGGCCCGGCACCGCGCCGACACCGACGAGGAACCGCCGCCGCCGGACACCGAACCCGAGTACGCGCCGACGGGCGGCTTCCCGCCCGACCCGACCCGATAGACCTTCTGCCGCCCTGCCGGAGTGGGCCCGGTGGGCCGGCCGATGCGGCCGTGCCCGCCGGGCTCCCTTCGTCACTTCTCGTCGGAGATGTCCGGTCCGCCAACTGACTCAGGCCGTCACCATCCACAGGTGACCGTCCGGGTCGGCGAACGTGGCGGTGTAACCCCACGGCTGCTCGGCCGGCGGCGTCACCACTCGGGCGCCCGCGGCTCGGGCCCGGTCGACGATCCGCCGGACCTCGGCGGGACCGCCGGCGACCCAACTCAGCACGCACTCGCTGCGGCCCCGGTCGGCGACCTCGTGGTCGCCGATGACCCAGCCGAAACCCCCACTCGGCACCAGCATCAACCGCAGGCCGTCGTTCACGGCGAACTGCAGCGGCTCGGGCACACCGTCCGCCGCCGGTTCGCCGATCGCCGCCCAGCCGAGGGCCTCGACGTAGAAGCGGTGCGACGTCACGCGGTCGGCGATCGGCAGGCTGACGGTCACGGTCGAATCGGCCATGGTGGCAACTCCGGGTCTGTCGGGGGAGGAACTGTCATCCGGGTGGACCGGCCGGTCGATCGGAACTCATCGGTCACACCTGCCCTGGCCCCGACCGATCAGCCACCCCCGCCGGGCGCGAGGCCGATCCGCCAGCCGGGCACGGCGAAGCTGTCGGCGACGATCGTGACGGTCACCCGCTGGCCGGTCCGGGCCGGCACCTTGAACCTGGGCGGCAGATCGTATTCGGACGCGAGCGCGCTACCTGTCCAGCACTCACCGTTCCAGTCGTAGAACGCCCGGCGCTCGACCTCCTTCCCGTCGACCAGGACGCGGATCCGGCCGGGCGCCACGGCGCAGATGTAGATGTTCAACTGCAGCGGCATGGCCAGGTCGAGGCGGTGGGATCCGTTCGGTGACGCCGTGGTGCGGGCGTCGATCTCACCGAGTTCGTTCGGGAAGGGCTGACCGGGATTTCCCGTCGCCGACTTCGTGACCGTGTCCAGGTCGACCGGTTCGGCCGGGCGGGGCGGCATCGGGAAGCTCTCGAACGGCACCGGCGTGTAGACACCGACCGCCATCGTGCCGGCGAGGTGGGCCGCGCCACCGGGCCGCGGTTCCCCGTCGTCGGTCGCCAGCGGCTTGCCGATCTTCACCGTGACCGTCACCGGCTTCCCCGCGCGGACTCCCAGGTCACCCCACTGCCGGAAATGTCCGTTCATCTCGGCCTCGGCCAGCATCGTCGGAGATCCACAATCGGTGGTGCCGATCACCGTCCTGCCGACCGTGACCTGGATCAGGTGATCGGCTCGGCCGTTGGCAGCGTTGGCGCCCAGCCGGTCGTCGCATCCGATACCCAACTGGAAGTCCACGTCATCCGGCGTGAAGGTGAAGGTGACGGTCGGGTTCCGTGGCAGGACCGTCTCGCGCGCCAGAACCCGGCGATGCCCACGGAAGTACTCGGGGAGCAGTTCACCGTCGGACGTCGGCGTCGGACCCGGCGTGACCTCGGTAGGCGGGGCTGCCGAGGACATGCTGGCCAGAGGCGACGGCGGCGGGTCGGCGGGCTGACGCGCGACCAGACCGACCGACGCCACGGTGCTCGCCAACACGACGGCGGCGGCGACGCCTACGGCACGGACCCGCCGCTGCCGGGCGATGCGACGATGCAACACCACCAGGCGGTCCTCGGTGGTCGGAACCTCCGCGCTGCACGTCGTCAGAAGACGGCGCAGGCGCTCCTCTTCGACGGTCAATGGATGAGCTCCTTCTCGTCCCGCCTGTCGACCAGCGCAGGGTGCTTGCGCAAGTTCGCCAACCCTTTGCTGGCCTGGCTCTTGACGGTGCCGACGCTGATGCCGAGCGTCTCGGCGATCTGCGCCTCGGTGAGGTCCTCGAAGTAGCGCAGCACGAGGACCGCTCGCTGCCGCCGGGGGATCTCGGCGAGCATCCGCCACAGCGCGTCCCGCTCGACGTACTGCGTGACCCGGTCGGCCGCTTCGATGCGCTCGGGCACCGCCTGCGGGATCTCACCGGTCCAGCGACGGCGACGCCACGACAGGAAGGTGTTGACGATGGTCCGCCGGACGTACGCTTCGGCGTCGCCCCGCACCCGGGGCCACGCGAACCAGACCTTGACCAGGGCAGTCTGCAGCAGGTCCTCGGCCGCTGCCCAGTCGCCGGTCAGCAGATAGGCGACGCGTAGCAACCGGGGTGATCGGTCGACCACGAACTGGTCGTACTCGGTGCGGTCGGCCAACCGTCCTCCTCCGTCGGGCCTGCACCTCATCTACGCGTTGACCCGATGCGGGGGTTGCCCCGGCGCGCATGTCCCGACGGTATGGGCGGCAGGCGGTCAGGAGGTGCAGAACGACCGAGGTCCTGGCAGTCGTATCCGCTGCCCTCGCCGTAGTACTTCCATCCCGTACCGGCGGTGTAGTGGAACAGGTAGACGCCGTCACCGCCCTTCGGGCCCTGCGGGTCGGCTCCGGCCCAGTCCTCTTAACGCACTCGACACGGCCGAAGGTCACGCCCTTCGGCAGCCCAACCAGCTTCTCCAGGGTCGCCCCCGACGGACAGTCGGCACTTCGATCCCCCCGGACGCCTGGGTGGTCACGGTGGGCGTAGCACCGGAGGTGCGGTCCGCCGGAGCAGCCGAGGCCGGAGCAGTTGGGGTTGGGTCAGGACTGGATAGCGTCGTGGCGCCACAGGCGGTAAATGCCAGCAGCACGGTGACAGCGGGCAGCGACAGAAGACGACGTGCGGACATTTCCGGGCCCCTATGGATCGCGGCGATCCTTGCTCACATCCGGGTACATGCGATCCACCGCCCGCAGGTTGCCGCCCGACCAGATTTTTCTCAGATCCCCACTCGTTCTCCGGAAACGGCGAAGCCCAGGTCTCCTGACCTGGGCTTCTTCACCGAGCCGCCTGACGAAATCGAACCGTCGACCTACGCTCCCCGACCATCGCGCTCCCTAGCTTGTCAATCGTCGTCACAAAAAACGCTGACCTGCACAGACATGCCTGCTCGATGATCAACATCTGCCACCAATCGTCACCCGTTGGCGCGGGTTTTCGAGGGGTAAACGGCGGCCGGATGACCACTTCCGCTCCCTCAGGGCGACTATGTTGCGTCCCTCAAGCGTTAGGACGGCGGTGACATCGGAGTACACGGCAGCATCAGCTTGGCCCAGTCTCTCCGCTAACCGCTAGATACGGCGTACGCAGCGTACGCGCAATTCCTTCATCGGGTCGCATTTCGTCCGTAAGGCGCACGGTCGTGGACCTCGGAGACGACGCGGCAACCGGGGTCAAAGCGTGCCGGGCCTGCCGAAGGCGGTCGAACACCAGGTCCAGGATGTCATGGTGGACCCCGTAGCTGATGCGCCAGCCCGAACCGGGCCCCGACCCGTAATGACTGGCGGGCAGCAGGTCGACGCGGGCCATCGACAGCAGGCGGGACAGGTGATCCGACTCGTCCTCGATCCATCCGATGAGGCCGGTCACGCCCGGTGCGAGCGCCACCCCGATGCCGAGTTCGGGCAGGAAGGACGCCAGGGCCGCGCGGTTCGCGTCCAGCTCGGCGCGCACCCGCGGCAGCCAACCGGCCCCGTGGTCGAGGAAGGCCAGCGATATGGCGGCACCGAACGTGTCCGGCGACGGGAAGGCCTCGTCGGGTACACCGCCGATGCGCTCGGCGGCCGCGGCGTTGGCGTAGGCGAATCCGGTTTTCGTGCCGCTGGATCCGATCGACTTGGAGAGCGACGTGCACACGACCACCGGGGCGTCGTGACAGGCCGCCCGGGACATGAACGACGGGCGGCCCGAGAGCGGCAGGTGCACTTCGTCGACGACCACCGCGCACCGTGCACGCGCGGCAAGCTCTAGGAACCGGTCGATGCCGCCGGCCGACCACGCCGTCGCGAGCGGATTGTGCGGGTGGCACAGCAGGGCGCAGTCGGCGGCCTTCAGCGTCGTGGCGATCAGCTCCCAGTCGGCCGGCGCGCCGGGCACGGGCGGAGCCGGCACGGTCAGCAGCCGCCGGCGCGGATAGCGCGCCAGTCGCCGTAGGTCGGGGTAGAGCGGCTCCTCCACGACGACCGTGCCGTCGGTCGCTACGAGCGCGTCCACCACCGTCCGGCACGCCTGCAGGGTGTCCGAGCACGTTCGCGACCAGGCGAAGCCGGTGATCCCGAACACCCGCTCGCCGAACTCCGCGCACCGCTCGCGCAACGCCGCCGGGTCGAAGTAGCCGACGCCGGTTCCGGTCAGCCGGCCCATGACGGCGTCCAGGACGAAGGGCGGCGTGCGCACGTCCAGTTCCGCGATGGTCAGCGGGATCGCATCCGGGGCGGACCGGCGTTGCCAGCGCAGGGAGCCGCGCTCCCACAGCCGGTCGATACTGGGCTCGAACGCGCTCACACGGCTGTCCCGGGCGTCAAAAGGTAGACCACATACGCCGGGTCGGCCCCGGCTGGACGCAGATCCCAGGTGCGGAACGTGTGCTCCACGACGAAACCCGCGTGCCGGGCGTCCTCTTCGAACTCCGGTCGTCCATAGCCCCGGTCGAGGTCGAACCCCGTGATCAGCCGCCCGTCCGGCGTCAGCCGGCGGCGCAGGTGGGTCAGGACCGGCCGGCGGGTCGGCGGGCTCAGGAACACCATGACGTTGCCGGCGGCGACGATCACGTCGAACGGCTCGGACGCCTCCGGCACGGTTTCGAGTTCCGCCAGGTCCGCACGGACCCAGGTCGGGCCGGGATGATCCGTTCGGGCGGCGTCGAGCAGTTGTGCGTCGGAGTCGACACCGACGACGGTGTGGCCCAGCCGGTGCAAGCGCGCGCCGACCCGCCCGGTGCCGCAGCCGGCGTCCAGGATCCGGGCGCCGCGCGGTGCCAGGGCGTCCACCAGGCGCGCCTCGCCGCCGAGGTCGACGCCATCATCGCGTTCCCAGGCGCGGAACCGTTCGACGTACGCGGGGGCATGACCCGGATCGCGGGCGGTGAGCTCCTGCCACAGTGACGGCTCAGGCATGCTGGGCCCGCCGGACCGCGATGCGGCCGTGATAGGCGTCGATGGCCTGGGCCTTGGCGGCCTCCTCGTCCAGGTCGGCGAAGCGAGCCGGCGCGAGCGCCTGGCTCGCCTCGGCCGCGACATCGGCACTCCCGCGGATCAGATCAGCGAGGATCCGTCCGGCGGCGAGCGCATGCGTCACCAGGATCCCGGCCGCGATCCACACGTCGCCCGTGAGGTGACCGACCATCGGCAGCGCGTCCGGCGTGGCGGGGAACACCCCGTCGAGCCGTTGCAGGGGAGTGAAGAGTCGCCATTCCTTGAACTGCCGGCTGAGCAGCTGCATGGTCTCCTCGAACGTACCGTCCCACGGCAGGTCGGCGCGTTGTCTCCCGGCCATGTCGGCCAGGTGGTCGGGGTGCGCGCGGGTGCCGAAGCCCCACCGGTCACCGTGCCAGCGCCCGTATACGGCCTGCTCCAGGAACCGAACGAACGGCTGGCGCGGGGGCGCGGTGTGACCGGTGGGCCCGTAGACGAACGGGTGCCTGATCGAGACGATGGGGAGGCGCACGCCGAGCGGGGCGGTCAGGGCAGGCGTCCACATGCTGGTGGCCAGCACGACCCGGGCCGCCGTGAACGTCCCCGACGGCGTGGTCACCTCGACGCGGCCGGTGTGCTGCGCGAGCTTGAGCGCCGGCTCGTGCCAATGGAAACGGGCGCCCGCCGCTTCGGCGTGCCCGCGCAGCAGCGCGGTGAGCCGCGGCGCGTCGACGACGGCGTCGTCCGGGAAGTGCAACGCGCCGAGTGCCTTACGCGCGTCGACGCACTGCGGTGCGAGAGCCTGTGCCTGCGCCGGCCGCAGCCAGCGGACGGTGACGCCGGACTCCGCGGCCAGCGCGCGACGCGCCTCCTGGGCCTCGGCGCCCCGCGGCGTCGTCGCGACCTCGATGCTGCCGACACGGTCGAACACCCGCGTGTCGCCGCCCGTCAGACGCTCGCAGAGCGCAGTCGTCTCGACGGCCATCGCGGTCAGCACAGGGTGGTAGCCGAGTTCGCTGATGTAGCCCGGCGAGTGACCGGTGGCTCCCGCGAGTTCGGGCCCAGCGGCATCGATGACGCGGAGACCTTCGTGGCCGAGCGATAGCGCGACCGCGGTACCGACGATTCCCGCGCCGACGACGAGGGTTTCACAGGATTGATGCATGTACGGCACCTTCCGCTGAACGCGAGTGGCTCGAGGCGGGCGCGGCGTCGCGCAGGCGCCGTGCGGCCCACTCGGCGTAGAGCCGCGCGCCGATGGGCAGGACGTCGTCGTCGAACAGGACCGTCGCGCTGTGGTTGGGTATCTGCCGGTCGACATCCGTGCCGCGCGGCCCCGCACCGAGCAGCGCCATTACTCCGGGCACCTGCTCGAGCACGTACGCGAAGTCTTCCGCCGTGGTCAGCGGCGCCGGAAGCTCCGCGTACCGCGCGCCGGGCAGGCCGGCGGCGACGTCGCGGAGCAGGCCGGCCTCGGCCGCGTCACTGACGGTCGGCGGGTAGAACGGCTCGATCGTCACCTCGGCGGTGACGTCATGTGCCGCCGCGATACCGTGGATGACCTGCGGGAAAAGCTTCCGGACCGACTCGCGCCGGGCGTGACTGAACGTGCGGATCGTGGCCTCGAAGTACGCCGTGTCGGGGATCACGTTGCGTCGCGTTCCCGCCCGCATGATGCCGACCGTGCAGACGACCGGGTCGAGCGCGTCGATCCGGCGTGTCACAGCGGTCTGCAGCCCGAGGACCATCTCCGCGGCCGCGGTGATCGGATCGCGGGCGGTGTGCGGCATCGAGGCGTGGCCGCCCCGACCGCGGACGGTGACCCGCAGGGCATCCGAGGCCGCCATGATCGCGCCGGGTCGGGTCAGCACCGTGCCGAACGGGGCGACGCCGGCGAACACGTGCAGCGCCAGCGCCGCACATACCCGTTCGCCGGCCGCGTCCAGCACGCCCTCCTCGATCATGTGGCGTGCGCCGGCGTCACCCTCCTCGCCCGGCTGGAACATGAACACGACGTCGCCCGGCAGGCTTGCCGCTCGCTCGGCGAGCAGCCCCGCCGCGCCGATCAGCATCGCGGTGTGCAGGTCATGTCCGCAGGCGTGCATGGCGCCGGGTTGTGCCGACGCGTACGGCAGGCCGGTCTTCTCCTCGATCGGCAACGCGTCCATGTCCGCCCGCAGCAGGACCGCGCGCCGTTCGCCGGCGGCCGGCGCGCCGCCGCGCAGGACTGCCACGACCGACGACAGGCCTTCACCGGTGCGCGTTTCCAGCGGCAGCGGCGTCAGGGCGTCGAGAACCAGCCGTTGCGTCTGCGGCAGATGCAGCCCGAGTTCGGGCACCTGGTGCAACGCACGCCGGATCGTCCTCAGGCGCTCGAGCGTGCCCACGGGGCGCGGCGTTGCGCTCATCGTGGCCCACCGTTCTCGGGCGGAGGGACCCGGTATGCCGCGCGCCGCGGGTCGCTGACTTCCCAGGGCCGAGCGGCGCGGTACCGGCGCAGCAGTTCGAGCGGCACGCCATTCACTTCCTTTCGACGGTCGGCGCGGAGTGGTTCGCGGGTTTCGGGCAGCCGCCACCGACGGACCGGGGTTCTCCCGGTCCGGGGCGGGTGGAGACGGCGGGCTCAGGCCCGGCGGATCAGCGGAACAGGTGCAGCATCGCGATGTAGACGCCGGTGCCGGCGACGATGCTCAGCAGGGCGTTGCGGCGCCACAGGTGCGCGCTCGCGGTCGCGGCGATGGCAATCAAAGTGGGCAGGCCGTACGGGCGCGTGGTGAACGAGACGGACGAGACGGAGTAGACGACCAAAATGATCATGATGCCGGGCGGCATGGCGACGCCGAGGTACCGCACGATCGGCGCGGCGGCGACCCTACGCAGCGCCAGAAACGGCGCCGCCCGCAGGGCGAAGGTCACTATCGCGATCACCGCCACCGCGGCGAGCAGATACGCCGTCGTCATCGGTCACCTCCTTACGACGTAGCAGGAACCCGGCAATAGTGAGGACGAGGAAGACACCCATCGCCACCGAAAGGAACTGCCCGCGGTCGACCAGCAGGCCCACCGCGCTGGCGGCCACGCCGTTGAGCACCGGGACCAGGTTCGCGGGCCGGACGCAGTGCCCGAGCGCGAGCACCACGAACAGTGCCGTGAGCGCGAATTCGATGCCGTCGATGCCGCGCGGCAGCGCCACCGAGGCGATCGCGCCGACCGTGCCACCGGCCACCCAGTATCCCTGGCTGAGCAGCTGGATTAGGTGAATCCGGTCGCCCGGCAACTCCTCCGCGGGCCGCCCGGCCAGCAGCGAGTAGGTCTCGTCGGTCAGGGCGAAGACGCCGTAGGCACGCCGCCACCGGCTTTCCAGTCGCTGATAGGGAAACGACAACCCGTAGAACACGTGCCGGAAGTTCACCGCGAACGTGGCGAACGCGATGGCCGGCAGTGGCGTGTGCGCGGCGAGCAGCCCGACCGACAGGAACTGCATCGCCCCGGCGAAGATCATCACACCCGACAGCGGGGCGAGCCACCACGGCAGTCCGGTCTGGACGAGCAACACGCCGTACGCCATTCCGAGCGGGATGTACCCCATCGCGACCGGGAACGTCTCGCGCAGGGCCGTACGCAGGGCGGTCGAAGACGCGGTGCTCACGGGGTGGCCAGCTTCTTCACCTGCCGTCCGACCCGGGCCAGCCCCTCCTCGAGGAGCGCCGGTGGCCGTGCAAAGCTGATACGTAGGCCGGCGGTGGCGCCGAAGACCTCGGCGGGCATCACCAGTACCCGTTCCTCGGCCAGAAGCCGCTCGGCGACCTCGTCGGACCGCCCGGCGCGCAGGTGGCACCAGGCGAACGGGGTGCCCTGCGGTTCTACCAGCTCGAGCTGCTCGGCGTGGTCCCGGGCGAAGCTGTCGAGGATTCCCCGGCCGGCGTCGACGAGTCGCTGGTAGCGATCGATGTGCCGCTGCCGATCGGTCAGGACCCGAGTGCCGATTCGCTCGCAGAGCAGCGAGTTCGACACCGTCGTGTACCGCTTGTAGTTCACGATCTGCTCGGCGACCTCCGGCGTGCAGACGACCCAGCCGAAGCGCAGGGAGGGCAGGCCATACACCTTGGACAGACTGGAGACCGAGATGCCCCGCTCGTATTGCTGCGCCACCGAGGCGCCGAAGTCGAGCAGGTACTCCTCGTCGTTGACCAGCCAGATCCCGCGTGTGCGAGCGAAGTCGGTCAGCCGGCGCCACGCCTGCGGGTCGATCAGCCTGCCGCCCGGGTTGTTCGGGCTGTTCAGGGTGATCATGGTGGTCGCCGGCGTGGTCGCGGCGATCAGCGCATCGACGTCGAACGGCGTACCGGGCCGCCAGGTGAACTTGCTGACCTGGCAGCCGATCGCGGCCGGCACCTCCCAGGCCTGCTGCCAGCCCGGTGTAGTCGTCACGACGTGGTCGCCAGGTCGCAGGAGGGATCGGTAGAGCAGATACAACGCTTCTTGAGCGCCGTGCGAGACGACCACGCCGTCGGCCGAGGTGCGGCCGTAGAGCGACGCAATCGCCTCACGGGTGGCCGCCTCACCGCGGTCCGGGCTGTAGTCCAGTTCCCAGCCGGGGTCGATCGTGATGTCGGCCACGCGCTGGAACTGAACCCCGCTCTCGGCGAGGTCGATGTCGTACCGCCCGTGTGCGGTGTCGAACAACCACTGCTGAATGGAGTAGACCTCGATCATCAGGCCGCGTTCTCCCGCGTGAAAGGCTCGCTCACCGCAAAGGTGATCACGATGACGTCGCGGGTCGCGGTGCCGGGCACCTTCGGCGTGACCGGACTGACGTAGTGGCGCACCAGGCGATCGTCGAGGAGCACGGTCTCACCCGGCGGGAGGGCCCGGTCCAAGATGATTTCGTCGTCCTCGGCCGAGTCCGCGACCGAGACGAGCGAGACGCCACCGCTCACGTTGTCGTGAGCGATGCTGGTGACCGCCACGTAATCGAAACCGTCGTGGTGGAAGCCCTCGGGCGCCGGATATCCGTTGAACGAGTCGTCCGCGACGATCCGGATCTGATGGCAGCCGATAAAGAATTCCTCCTGGCGCAGTACGCGGCGTATCCGCGGGTCGCGCACCAACTCCTCGGCGAATTGCTGGGCCGGCTGCGGAAGCGGCGCGAAGCTGCGCGTCATGCCGCCCGCATAGCCGTTGATTTCCGTTTCCTGAAAGAACGTGGTGCTCTCGGCCCAGTGGACCTCGTCGCCCTTGACCTCGGCCTGACCGAAGGCGCGGAATCGGAATCTGTCCGTGCCCTGCAGGTAGTTGTCCGGAGGCAGGTCGGCAAAGCTGCGGATCAACTCGCGGCTTATCTTGTCCTGGTTCTGGAACAGGCGATAATACATTGTTCCCCCATGTC
Source organism: Micromonospora sp. NPDC049282 (assembly GCF_043197045.1). Lineage (NCBI taxonomy): Bacteria > Bacillati > Actinomycetota > Actinomycetes > Micromonosporales > Micromonosporaceae > Micromonospora > Micromonospora sp. NPDC049282. The sequence goes on along the minus strand of NZ_JBICSL010000003.1, from coordinate 108,850 downwards.
ACACGCCGCCGGAGGGCGTGCCTACTTGAACAAGCTGAACCTCTTCGTCAGCGGGTCCAGAATCGCGCGTTCGCCAATGAAGGCGATTCCGTAATACTCCAGGTCGGCCGCCGCGGTGGCTGCCGTATCGAGCAGCTGCCGGGCGGTGCCGCCGTCGGCCATGGTGTTGACGAAGTCGACGCTGCGAACACCGGCTTCGCTCAGCTCGACACGCAGCCGGGCAATCCGGTTGGAGTTGTCGGCCTTCAGGATGATCACCGGATGGGCGCTGATGTCAGGATGCGTGTCGCCGTCGGCGTCGCGGTATGTCTGCAGGTCGAAGAGCCTATGGTCAGGCGCTCCGGCCGCTAGGCCGACGGCCAGATGCCCCGCCACGTTGAGGAGGCGTCCGACATCCAATTTGCGATTGAGCACGATAACCGTGCGAATGCCGGCTTCCTGCGAGTCGGCTGTGGGATTGCTGGTTTCCGTTGAACTCACGGGACGTAAATATACGTGGGACCCGGCGAACCGTCAGGCCGTCCCGACGGCGCTTCCCAGAAAGTGGGAGCAGGCGCAAGCTTAACCGCAGGTCAATCCCATCCCGTGTCCCCCCGCCGCGCGAATGCAGTCGGCCAGGAGTCGGCGCCGGCCCCGTTCGCCAGGTCAAGATGTCGATACAATGATTGACACGTGATCAATGTGGCTCACTCCCCCGTAAACCGTGTCGTCGGTCGACGACAGAACGGTCGCACGGACGGACCTCGTACTCAACCCCCGCCCGCTGGCCTCATCCGGCCATGCCAATAGGAGAAGTCGCGTTGAAGCTGATCACGGGGAAAGACGAGGAGTCGGAGCGCCCCGACGACTCCCTGCTCGCTGCGTACCGGTGCTGCCTGAACAGCGGCTCGTTCGAGGCCGCGACCGTGGCTTCTGTGCTTCAGATCACCGAAGCCGAGGCCGGCGACCTCGCCGACCGGATGGAGTCGCTCGGTCTGCTGACGCGGGGCGAGGACGAGATCCGGGAACCGGTCGATCCCGACGTCGCCGACATGGCGCTCAACGGTCCGCTGGAACGCGAGATCCTCGAACGCCAGATGGCCGTCCAGCGGATCCGTGACGAGCTGAAGGCGCTCCGCCCGATCTACGACCAACTCCGGCGCGACACCACCGCGGCGGGGGCCGGTTTTCGCGAACTCACCAACACAGACGAGACGGTGAACGAGATCGCCGCGTCGTCACGGCGGTGCGTCCGCGAGGTGCTCAGTGCGCAGCCGGGTGGCGGGCGAGGAGCGTCCACCCTCGCCGATGCGCTGCCACGTGACCTGGCGGCGCTGGAGCGTGGCGTCGGGATGCGCGTCATCTATCAGCACACCGCGCGAACCAGCCTCGCGACCCGCGCCTACGTGAGCCGGATCCAGGACGCCGGCGGTGTCGTCCGCACCACCGACGACCCGGTCGAGCGCATGGTCATCTTCGATCGCGCGGTGGCCTTCGTCTCTCGCTACGACGACGAGGGCAATCGCCTGCCGGGAGGTATCCGCATCTCGGTGCCGGCTTGCGTCCGCTTCCTGGCGGCCCAGTTCGATAAGGCGTGGCTCACCTCGGTCCCGTTCGACAGCGACACCGACGTGACGCCCGAGATGAACGACGTACGTCTCGACGTCCTGCGGCTGATGGCGCTCGGCCTCAAGGACGAGGTGATCGCCCGTCGGCTCGGCATGGCGACCCGCACCTGCCGCCGGTACATCGCGCTCGTGATGCAGGATCTCGGCGTGGAAAGCCGCTTCCAGGCCGGCGCGAAAGCCGCCCTGCTGGGGTTGCTTCCGGAAACCGTTGCGCCATCCGGTCCCACGCCGGAGCCCCGCCGCGGAGCGGACGACGCCCGCCCGGCGTAGCCGGCCCCGAAGGTCGGTAAGTCTACTGTGTACTGCCGAGTCGGCCTTGCGACTCACGCACGGAAGGAGATGCGCATGCCGCAGTCCGCCACGTTCCCGTTCCCCTCTCCGCCCGAACGCGACGACGAGCCTCTGCACGCCGAGCTGCGCCGCACCTGCCCGGTCGCGCGGATGCCGCTCGCATCCGGCGGCGAGGCGTACGTCGTGAGCCGGTACAGCGACGTGCGCCAGGTGTTCCTGGACAGGGCGTTCAGCCGCGCGGCGGCCACCCGGCCCGGCGTGGCGACCCTGCGGCCGGCGCCGATGAGCCCGCACATCATGCTGAGCATGGATCCCCCCAACCACACCCGGATTCGCGGGCTGGTCAACCGCGCCTTCACCCCGCGGGCCGTGAACCGGCTCCGGCCGCGGCTGCGGGAGATAGCCGAGCAGCTGGTCGACGACATGGTGGCCGCCGGGCCGCCGGTCGATTTCGTGAGTGCGTTCGCCGCACCGCTGCCGGCCATCTCGGTGTCCGAGATGCTCGGCGTCCCACCCGAGGACCACCGGCAGCTGCAGGGCTGGATGGACGTCCTGATGTCGATCACCGCGCATAGCCGGGACGAGATGCGGCAGGCCAGCCGCGACATGCTCGACTACCTCGGCGCGGAGATCGAGCGGCGTCGCCGAGAGCCCGGCGACGACCTGCTCAGCGACCTGATCGCGGCCCGGGACGAGGAGGACCGCCTTTCCGAGGTCGAACTCGCACACAACGTCTACATCATCCTGATCGGCGGCTACGAGACCACGGCGTCACTGCTGGCCAACTCGCTGTTCACCCTCGACGCCCACCCCGACCAGCGTGAGCTGATGCGGACGCGTCCCGAGCTGATCCCGCAGGCCGTGGAGGAGATCCTGCGCTACGTCCGCATCTCGCAGGCCGGCCTGGAGCGGGTGGCGGTGCGCGACGTGGAGCTGGGCGGCGTGACCGTGCCGGCGGGCTCCACCGTCATCACGCTGAAGTATTCGGCGCATCGCGACGAGGACCTGCTGCCCGAGCCCGACCGGTTCGACATCACCCGGCCGGAGATCCCGCACCTGGCGTTCGGGCTCGGCCCGCACCACTGCATCGGTGCGGCGCTGGCGCGGGCCGAGCTGACGATCGCCTACGAGACGCTGCTGCGGCGGCTGCCGGGCCTGCGGCCGGCACTGCCGCCCGAGCAGGTGGAGTGGAAGGCCGGCCTGATCACCCGGGGCCCCGAGCGGATGCCCGTGGAGTGGTAGGCCGGCCGCCCTTCACGCCCGGTTGGCCGCGCTCAGCACGGCCTTCAGCGAGGCGGTCGTGATGTTGGAATCCATGCCGACACCCCACCGGCGCCCGCCGCCGACGGCGCAGTGCACGTACGCCGCCGCGCGGGCCGTTTGGCCGCTGCCCATCGCGTGCTCGGCGAAGTCCAGGACGCTGACCTCCAGTACCGAGCCGGTGAGCGCGTTGACGAACGCCTCGATCGGTCCGTGCCCGACGCCGGTCACCGTGCGCGGTACGCCGTCCACCGTGATCTCGGCGGTCAGCTGCAGCTCGCCGGCTGTGCCCTCGACCGGCGCCAGCTGGTAGTCGCCCAGCGCGACCCGACCGGCGCCCAGGTAGGTCTGCTCGAACAGATCCCACAGCTCGGCGGGGCTGATCTCGCCGCCCTCGTCGTCGGTGTGCTGCTGCACCACGCCGGAGAACTCGATCTGCAGCGGGCGCGGCAGGTCCAGCTGGTGCTCGGTCTTCATCAGATAGGCCACGCCGCCCTTGCCGGACTGCGAGTTGACCCGGATAACCGCCTCGTAGCTGCGGCCCACGTCCTTGGGGTCGATCGGCAGGTAGGGCACCGCCCAGGTGAACGCGTCCACCTGCACCCCGGATGCGTCCGCGTCGGCGCGCAGCGCGTCGAAGCCCTTGTTGATGGCGTCCTGGTGGGAGCCGGAGAAGGCGGTGTAGACCAGCTCCCCCGCGTACGGGTGGCGCGGGTGCACCGGCAGCTGGTTGCAGTACTCCACAGTGCGCCGGATCGCATCGATGTCGGAAAAGTCGATCATCGGGTCGACGCCCTGGGAGAACAGGTTCGCCCCGAGGGTGACGAGGTCCACATTGCCGGTGCGCTCGCCGTTGCCGAACAGGCAGCCTTCGACCCGGTCAGCGCCGGCCAGCAGCCCGAGCTCGGCCGCGGCGACGGCGCAGCCGCGGTCGTTGTGCGGGTGCAGGCTGAGCACCAGGGAGTCGCGGCGGGGCAACCGGCCGAGCATCCACTCGATCGTGTCGGCGTACACGTTCGGGGTGGCCGCCTCCACCGTGGCCGGCAGGTTGACGATGAGCGGGCGGACCGGGGTGGGGTCGATCACGTCGATCACCGCGGAGCAGATCTCCAGCGCGTACTCCAGCTCGGTGCCCGTGTAGGACTCCGGGGAGTACTCGTAGAAGATCTCGGTGTCCGGCGTGATCGCCTCGGCGTACTTCTGGCACATCCGGGCGGCGCTGGTGGCGATGTCGGTGATGCCGTCCCGGTCCAGGCCGAAGACGACGCGCCGCTGCAGTACCGAGGTCGAGTTGTAGAAGTGCACGATGGCGCGCTTGGCGCCGCGCAGCGACTCGAACGTGCGCTCGATCAGGTGCTCCCGGCACTGCACGCAGACCTGGATGGTCACATCGTCCGGAATCAGGTCCTGCTCGATGAGCGTACGGACGAAGTCGAAGTCGGTCTGCGAGGCGGCCGGGAAGGCTACCTCGATCTCCTTGAAGCCCATCTGCACGAGCAGGTTGAACATGCGGCGCTTCCGCTCGACCGACATCGGGTCGACCAGCGCCTGGTTGCCGTCGCGCAGGTCCACGGCGCACCAACGCGGCGCCTTGGTGAGGGTCTTGGCGGGCCACTGTCGGTCCGGGAGCGAGTAGGGGAACTGCTCGGCGAAGGACTTGTAGCGGTGCGTGGGCATGCCGCTGGGCTGCTGCGTGGTGAACGGATTCATGAGAAAGCTCCAGGTGGGTGTGCGGAAGTCGAATTTCCGGCCGACGCGCACCGCGCCACGACGCGGCCGAACGCCGCAGCGGAGTGTCAGCCGTGATCAGGCTCCGCTGCGGCACCCAAGGAGAAGAGGCCGCCATGCCATGACCCGCCGACTGTACCCAATCCGGGAAGTCCCCGGACAGACATTCCGGGTACCCGGGCGGGCGCATTGGGGTGCCTTCGGGTAAACGCGCAGCTCATTCCGGCGAGGCGTAGCGCGAATCAATTTTCGGTTGATCAGCGAATGATGGCCACGAAGCCACATCGTGAGATCACCGATGACAGCATTGCCGACAGTGGATAGCTTGGCGACCGACGTCAAGACTCGTTCCTGACATCCGTGGCCACACATTGGGCGGGCCACGGAACACGATCCAAGACGGGGGAATCGTGGTCCATCACCCTCATACGGGCGCGCGCACATTTTCCGAGGTGCTGGCGGGCCTGGACGCGGACGACCGTGGCCTCACGTTCGTCGGCACGACCGGCGAGCAGTACGTGCCGTACACCGAACTCGCAGCGCGCACGGCCGAGCTGGCCGCTCGCTGCGCCGGTCTCGGGCTGCGGCACGGCGACCGGGTGATCCTGGTGCTCGACGACCCGGCCGAATTCGTGCCGGCCATTCTCGCTCTGCTGAGGGCCGGCATCGTGGCTGTGCCCTACCTGCCGCCGTTCGTGCTGTCCCAGCAGGAGACCTACGGGACCGGCCTGGGACGCGTATGCCGGGCCGCGGGCGCGCGACTGGCGCTGCTCGGCGCCGCGGCGCGCCGGGTGGTCGGCGAGTCCGACGTGGGCTGTCCGGTCATCGACTTCGCCGGCCTGACAGCCGCGCCGGTCGGCGCGGTCGGCGAGGTGGACCCGGCAGACCCGGCGCTGATCCAGTTCACCAGCGGGAGCACCGGCGCGCCCAAGGGCGTCGTGGTCAGCCACCGGGCGCTCGTCGGGCACGGCCGGGCGCTGGCCGCCGGTCTCGGCATCGACGGCACGGTGGACCGGGGCGTGAGCTGGCTGCCGCTCTTCCACGACATGGGCTTGATCGGCAAGGTGTTCGCCGCGGTGCAGACGCAGACCCCGGTCTGGTACGTCACGCCGCAGCGCTTCGTCCGTGACCCGATCGGCTTCCTGCGGCTGATCTCCCGGGTACGCGGCACCATCGTCTTCGCGCCGAACTTCGCGTTCGGGCTGCTCGCCCGGCGGGCCGCGGCCGAGCCACCGGAGGGCCTCGACCTGTCGTCCTGGCGGATCGCGGGCTGCGGCGCCGAGCCGATCCGGGCCCAGACGCTGCGCGCGTTCGCCGGGGCGTACGCCCCGGCCGGCTTTCGCGCCGCCCAGCTGGTGCCGTCGTACGGCCTGGCCGAGTGCACCCTCGCCGTGTGCGCGACCCTGCCGGGCGAGGGCATGCGCACCCTCAGGCTGGACGCCGACCGGTTCGCCACCGAGCACCGGGCGGTCGAGGGATCGACCATGGAGCTCGTCTCCTCCGGCCCCCCGCTGCCCGGCGTACAGGTGCGGATCGTCGGGAAGAACGGCGCCGGACTGCCCGACGGGCACGAGGGCGAGATCGCCGTCCGGTGCCCCTACCTCGCCGACGGCTACTTCGGCGACCGGGCGGCCACCGCCCGAACCTGGCACGACGGCTGGATGCACACCGGCGACACCGGCTTCCTGCACGAGGGCGAGCTCTACGTGACAGGACGGATCAAGGACGTCGTGATCATCAATGGACGCAACTATCAGCCACACGACATCGAGCTGCTCGCCGAGCGGGTGGACGGCGTGCGGCCGGGCGGGGCGATCGCGTTCGGCACCAGCCGGGACGACACGGAGGCCGTCCACGTCCTCGTCGAGGCGGTGCGCTATCCGCCGGCCGCCGGCCTCACCGAGGCGATCGCGACGGCAGTCCGCAGCGGCCTGCGCATCCCGGTGGACGACGTCACCGTGGTCCGCCGCGGCGCGCTTCCCCGTACCAGCTCCGGCAAAGCCCGCCGGAGGCACGCCGCCCAGCTGCTGCGCGAGGGCCGGTTGGCCGCCGTGGCACCCGCCACCACCCCACCAGGGAGGGATTCATGACCCGACCGGGTCCCGTCATCGGTCAGCCATACGTGGTTCAGCAGGGCGACACCATCACCGAGATCGCGTTCGTCGCGTACGGCGACGCGCGGCGCTACGTGGAGCTGGTGGCGCACAACCGGGACCTACCGGATTTCAATCCGGCCCGGCTGCGACCCGGGATGGAGTTGGACATCCCGGAACCCGACTACCTCCCGCTGCCGGGCGGGGTCGGCGGCTTCCGGGCCTCGGCCGGACGGTCGTTCCAGCTACGCCCGTCCGCGGCGCAGCGGCCGCCGACGCGTACGTCGCACCCGGTGCCGCTCACGCTGAGGACGCGCAAGGAGGAGAAGGACCATGACTGACGTCTTCCATCAGGTACGGCGAGTCATCGCCACGGTCGCGAAGATCCCGGAGGCCGACATCAAACCGGAGAATCCGGTGACCGGCCTGGCCAACGTGGACTCCATCGTGCTGCTCGAGGTGGTGGCGCGCACCGAGATGGAGCTCGGCATCGAGATCGACGAGGAAGCACTGTTCGGCATCGCCACCGTCGGCGAGTTCGTGACCGCCTGTGAACAACAACTGGCCGAGGACGAGAAGGGCGACAACGATGACACGACGACGCAAGCTGCTCCTGATCGCGCCGCAGGCGACGTTCTTCGGGCGTAACCCCGAGCACCAGCGTTTCAAGCGGGAGTCCCGCGAGTTCCAGTTCTTCGACTACACCTGGACCGGCTTCGCCACCGGCCTCATGATCGTCGGCTCGCTCACCCCGCCCGAGTGGGATGTGCACTACGTCGACGAGAACATCGAGCCGGTCGACTTCGACGAGGAGGCGGACCTGGTCGCCCTCACCGGGATGACCGCGCAGGCCGACCGGATGTACGCGATCGCCACCGAGTTCCGCGCCCGGGACGTGCCCGTGGTGGCCGGCGGCCTGCACGCCAACCTGCTCCCGCACGAGGTCGCCCAGTACGTCGACGCGGTCTGCGTGGGCGAGGCGGAGGCGCTGTGGCCGCAGGTCCTGCGCGACTTCGAAGAGGGCGAGCTCCAGCCCATGTACCGGCAGACGGCCCGCGCCGACCTGACCCGCGCACCCCGGCCGCGCTACGAGCTGGCGCAGCAGCGCTACTACCCCAGCATCTGGATCGAGACGTCGCGCGGCTGCCCGCACACCTGCCGGTTCTGTGCGGCCACGATCCGCTACCGCGACAAGCTCGGCTACAAGGACATCGACCAGGTGGTCCGGGAGATCGAGATGGTGCGGGACCGCTGGGACAGCCCATACATCCTGTTCTCCGACGACAACTTCGTCGTGGACCGGCAGCGCACCCGGGAACTTCTCAAGCGCCTCATCCCGCTGGGCATCAAGTGGAGCGGCCAGTCCGACGTCTCGTTCTACAAGGACCCCGACATTCTCGATCTGATGCACGAGAGCGGCTGCATGACGATGCTCATCGGCTTCGAGAGCGTCTCCACCGACAGCCTGCACAACATCGACGAGCGTAACTGGAAATACCGCGCGCTGAAGACGTACGTCGAGGCGACGAAGACGATCCAGGATCACGGCGTCGGCGTCTACGGCGCGTTCACGCTGGGCCTGGACACTGACACCAAGGATTCCTTCGAGGCGACGTCTCAATTCGTCAAGGACAACTATCTGGCCGGCATCCAATGCTCGTGCGTGACGCCGTTCCCCGGCACGCCGCTGCGCGACGACATGGAGCGGGAAAGCCGAATCGATCTCTCGAAGCCCTGGTCGTACTACACCGTCTTCGACTGCGTCTACGAGCCGAAGAACATGACTCCGGCCGAGCTGGAGGCCGGCACGCTCAGTGTCTACCGCGACTTCTACAACCGCGAATTCTCGCTCAAGAAGACCCGGCATTTCAAGGGCATCTACAAGAACCTCGTACGCAAGAAGGTCGAGCGGGAGCAGGCGCTCGCGACGACCGGCCGGAGCATGGTATGAGGGTGGTCGTCGTCGGCCCGGGCGGGATCGGCCGGGCCGTCGTGCGAACCCTGGCCGCCGAGGGCCACGAGGTGGTGGTCGGCTGGCATGGCACCAAGGAGGCGCTCGACGACCTGCCAGCTCGGCCCTTCCAGGTCGACGTGCTCGACCCGGCATCGTGCCGGGACTTCGTGGGCGCGGTGTGGCGTACGGCCGGGCCGTTCCGCGCCCTGGTCACCTGCTTCGGCGAGGTGACCGAAGGCCCCGTGCTGCGCAGCGACGATGCCGCCCTGCGCCGCTCGGTCGAGATCAACCTCGGTGGCGTGGCCAACCTGTGCCGGGCTGCCGCCTTCCGGCTCATGAAGGCCGGCGGGGGCACGATCGTGACGATCGGCTCGGCGGTGTCGCGCATGGGCATGCCCGGCCTGTCGGGCTACTCCGCCGCGAAGGCCGCGCTCTCCGCCTACGGGCGCAGCGTCGCCGCTGAGCTGGCGCCGTACGGCATCACCTGCAACACCATCCTGCCGGGCTTCGTCGACTCGGGGCCGACCGCCACGCGAGACGAGCGGTGGAAGGAGACCGTGGCCCGGCACGTGCCGCTCGGCCGGCTCGCCGATCCCGGCGACGTCGCCGCCATGGCGGCGTTCCTCGTGTCGCCGGGTGCTGCCTACATCACCGGACAGGAGTTCGTGGTCGACGGCGGCCTGTCGCTCGGCGCCGCCGCGCTCGCCCGCGATCTGGTGGAGGTGCACCGTGGTTGAGCAGCACAGCCCACGCCAGACGCTGTGCACGTTCTGCGGGGTGGTCGATCAGGTCACGATCACGCCGAACGACAAGGTCCGCGGCACCGGCTCGATGGGCGTATGCGTCAAAGGCGCGCACTACTTCCAGAAGCACCTCGGCTCTGATCCTCGCGAGGTGGCCCGCTTCACCAGTCCGATGCTGCGCTCACCGTACGGCTGGGAGAGGGTCTCCTGGGATTACGCCATCGACATGGCCGCCGACACCATCCTGGCCGACCGGCAGGAGTTCGGACGGGATTCGCTCGGGTTCTACGGCGTCGGCCAGATGACGTTCGAGGCGCTGTGGGTGGCCAAGAAGTTCTTCCAGGGCCACCTGGGTACCAACAACATCTGCTCGAACGCCGAGCAGTGTCTGGCGAACAACGCCGGCGGTCACGAGCTGGTCTTCGGCAACGAGGGTCCGTTCTCCAGCTACGACGATTACCGGCACGCCGAGGCGATCTTCTTCTACGGCCACAACCCGGCGATCAACCATCCGACCGTGTTCCAGCGTTACGTGCGCCAGAATCGCGCCGCCGTCAAGGTGGTGGTCGACCCGCGCCGCACCGACACCGTCGAGCAGCTGCAACGGGACAATCCGGAGAACATCCACCTGCCTGTACGCAGCGGCGGCGACGTGCTGCTCAACTGCGTCATCGCGCGCTACCTGATGGACCACCGCGCATGGGATCGCGCGTACGTCGCCCGCCATGCCGACCCCGCCCTAGCGGACGAGTTCCTGAGGTTCATCGGCACCGGCCCGTTCGGGCTGGACGAGGCCGTGCCGCGGTTGACGCCGACCGGCATGCCGGTGGACGAGATGCGCGAGCGCATCGTGCGCGCCGCCGAGCTTTGGCGCCGCGACCGCGTGGTGACCACCAGTTCGGTGGGCATCAATCAGACCGTGGGCAGCGCGGGCGTAGCGTCCATCCTCAACCTGCACCTGCTCACCGGGCACATCGGCGAGCCCGGCCGCGGCCACGTGCGCATGGCAGGGCAGTCGAACGCCTCCGCCGAGCTGGCCCTGGGCTATTCCGGGCGGCTGCTGCCCTTCCGCATGCGGATCGCCGAGGAGCGCGACCGAACCGAGATGGCGGCCATCTGGGAGCTGCCGCCCTGGAGAATCAACCCGGAGCCGGGGCTGCCGGTGGCGTCCTTCGCCACCTCGGAACGGCTGCGCACGCTCTTCGTCTTCGGCACCAACCCCGCCCGCAACTTTCCCAACCTGCGGCGGTGGCGGGAGAAGATGATGGATCTCTGCATCGTCTACGTCGACTCCTATTACAACCCGGAGATTCTCGAGTACGCGGACATCGTGCTGCCCTGCCGCACGAAGCACGAGACCGCCGGCATTTTCCTCAACGGCGAACGCCGCCTGCAGTTCATGGAGCCGGTCGAAGAGCCTGCGTTCGAGGCATGGAGCGACGTGCGGATCGTCTGCGAGGTGGCGCGCCGGGTGGCCGCCCGGCTGGAGGAGAACGCGCGGCCCCCCGCCGGCGGTGACGCGCGGCTGACTGTGGCCGAGGTCGACGATCTGGTGGCGGACGGCAACCGCGACATCGATCCGGCGGCACTCGACAAGGCGTTCAGCTATCCCACCGACGACTTCGGTGAACCGCTCAGCGAATACGTCTGGAACGAGGTACAGGCGGCCTCCCGCGGGTTTTACAACGAGTTCGTCGACGGGACCGGCGCCCCGATCACCCTGGATCAGATTCGGGCCGGCGAGGGCGTGCAGTGGGCCGGCGAGCGGCGTTACCAGCCGTCCGGGGAGGCGCCGCTGTCCTCCGCCGTGCGCCGCGCCGAACGCCGCGCGGCCACGTTCTTCGTCCCGCCGCCGGAGCGACTGCTGCCCTTCCAGGAGCGCAACCGCGGCGGCTTCGTGCTGATCACCGGGCGGGGCGTGATGGGCGACAAGGCCAAGCGCCACAACGTGGCCATGTTCAACTCGTCCACCGCGACCGGCGCCGACGACTGGCCCGACGAGAACAGCGTCTACGTCAACGACGCCGACGCCGCCCGGCTCGGCGTGACCAGCGGCGTGCGGGTCGGCCTCCGCAACGAGATCGGGGCGATCGAGTGCCGTGCCGAGGTGAGCCCGGACGTGCCGGCCGGCCACCTCTACCTCACCTTTCACCCTGACAAGGCGGACACCCACCCCAACTTTCTGACCAGCTCCGACAACATCGACCCGCACACGTGGCAGCCGCTGCTCAAGGACACCCGGGTGGACCTGGTCGTAGGCGGAGGGCAGCCCTGACGATGCTCGCGTACCCGGTGCGGCAGTTTCTCCGCTTCGCCCGTCCCGAGCCGCGACCCGACTTCCTTTCGCCGGCCGACTTCGGGCTGGTGGCGTCGCCGGTCGAGATCGTCACGGTGGACCTCGTCCGCATCGCCGGCTGGGCATTCCGGCCGGAGAGCCCGCGCGGGGTAGTGATCCTCTGCCATTCCCGCAGCACCGACAAGTCTCGCGTGCTCGGTCAGGCCGAACTGCTCTTCCGGCGGGGCTACCTGGTCGTGGCGTTCGACTTCCGCGGTTGCGGCAAAAGCGGGCCGCCGCCCCGGCGGCTGTGGGGCAGCCTCTGGGATCCACTCCACGATCTGGAGGCGGTGGTACAGCACACCGTCGACCGGCTGCTGGCTGACCTTCCTTCCCTGCGTACGCGGATCGCCCTGCTCGGCTGCTCGTTCGGCGGCAACATGGTGATCGCGCACGCCGGACACGGCCCCCGCCACTACCCCGCGGTGATCTTCGACTCGACGCCGCTGGTGCGCTGGCAGGACATGCTCGACACGCTGCTGCGCCGGGAACGGCGGGGAGCACGATGGCGGCGGGTCCGGACGGCCGTCGACTGGTGCGTCGTGCGCGCCGTCGTACTGTGGACGCGGGCGACGCCGCTCTACAACCACGCCACCCGGTCGGTCGGCAAGCTGGCCGGCACCGTCGTCCTGCACATCGTCGGCGAGCGGGACAACCTCTTCGACGTGGCGGAAAGCATCCGCTTCCTCGAGGAGAACTGCGGTGGGGAGACCGAGGTCTGGCGGGTCCGCCGCGGGCGGCACCTCACCAACCACCTGGTCGACCCGCAGGGCTACACCGACCGAATCGACGCCGTCCTGACCCGAGCATTCGCCATCCCGACCGTCCGGAGCGAGGAAAATGCCTAAGATCAGCGCCCCCGAGCAGACCGACGAGCTGCGCCACAGCGAGCGGGTGAGCCTCACCATCGCCGACCTCGACCGCGGCTTCCGGCTGAAGTCCCGCACCGCGACCGCGCTCACCTTTCCCTTGGTGTACGGCCAGTTCGGCGCGAACGTGGACGTGACCGCCCTGCGCGCCGCCGGCAACGGTTCGGTGCTGACCTACGCGGAGCACGAGCGCACCGGCGGACCACTCGCGGTCGGCGCGCCGATGGACGTCGACTTGGCGATCCGGCACAGCGAGCTCTCCGGCGCGGGCCTCGGCGACCTGGCGGCCCGGCTCGGCTTCGAGTGCCGCTACGACCTTCGCTCGCCGATCGGGTCCGGTGATCCGAAGCGCTATCGCGACATCGCCGACCCAACCCCGTCACCGTGCGGTCACGGCCGGCTCGTGCTCACGCTGATCCGCCCGTTCGGGCCGGTCACCCGCCGTCTCGTACGGGAACCACTGCCGGAGACCGCCCACCTGCGGGTACATCCACTCGACCCGCCTCACCCCACGGTCGAGGAGCTGAGCACGGTGCCCGGCGCCCTGACCGAGGCCACGCCCGCGAACGTCGAGTCCGCGGGCTGGTTCGGCCTCCAGCACACCGACACCAACCAATATGTGTTCTCCGCCGAGCTGCTACGCCTGCTGGAGGACCACGCCACCCTCCTGGTGGGCGACGCCGGCTTGGCGGTGGCCGGGCACACCTTCGAGAAGGTGGCGGCCCTGTTCAAGAAGCCGTTCGAGGCAGGTAGTCGCTACGTCGTACGCGGACGACTCTGGACCGACGAGCAGATCTCCCTGGCCATCGTCGGCATCCACCAGGTATCCGAGGACGGCGTCGCCCCACAGCCCGCCGTCTACGGCCGGCTGCAGGGACACCTCGACAGCTGACGGGTTCGGCCGGGCCGGTGCCGTTCCAGCGCAGCACTGGGCCGCCTGTCCGCTATGGGGGTCACGACAACCTGGTCGCGCTGATGCGTTTGTGGGGTTTCCGGGGGGTGGTTGAAATCTACATCGATAAACGTGAGGCCCTGACCAGCATTTTTGCTGGCCAGAGCCTCAACCTGGAGCCGCCTGACGGAATCGAACCGTCGACCTACGCATTACGAGTGCGTCGCTCTAGCCGACTGAGCTAAGGCGGCAACGATGGTCAAGTGTACGGCACGCCCGGCCGGGAGCCGAACGGGATCCCCCCGTCCGGAACCGGACACCGGGGCACGGGAAGCCCCGCACGGGAGAGACTTCCCGCCCGGCGCGGACTACCCTGCGGCGGGTGACCGACGATCACGTACCGCCGCGACAGCCGGACCCCGAGACGCGCCCCGGCGAGCGGGCCAGCCGTCGGCCGCACAGCCTGGACCCGCTGGAGCTGGGTTTCACCCCGCGCCGGCCGGTCCCCTGGCTCGCGCCGCTGCTGCTGATCAGCACCGGCCTGCGGACACTGCTGGCCATCCTGTTCGGGGCGTACCTGGACAAGCGGGAGCTGCAGAACGCCTTCGGCGACGACACGTTCCGGCAGGTGGGGCCGGACGGTGGGCTCTGGTTGGACTACGTGGCCGACCTGGGCGACGGCTTCGACGCCACCTACTCGATCGCCTACCTGCTCGCCCAGCCGGAGCTGACCGTGGACGGGCACCGGCTGCCCCGGGCCCAGACGCTGGTGATGGGCGGCGACCAGGTCTACCCGTCGGCCGGCTACGAGGCGTACGAGGACCGGACCAAGGGCCCGTACCAGGCGGCGCTGCCGGTCGCCCCGCCGGAGCGCCCGACGCTCTTCGCGGTGCCGGGCAACCACGACTGGTACGACGGCCTGACCGCGTTCCTGCGACTGTTCGTGCGCTCCCGGGACCGGCACTTCGGCGGCTGGGGCACCGGTCAGTCCCGCTCGTACTTCGCGGTCGAGCTGCCGGCCGGCTGGTGGCTGCTGGGCCTCGACGACCAGTCCGGGTCGTACCTGGACGATCCGCAGCTCACCTACTTCGACGAGGTGGCCCGCAAGCTCACCCCACGGTCCCGGGTGATCGTGGCGGTGCCGGCGCCGACGTGGGTGAAGGCCGCCGAGCACCCCAACGCGTACGACTCGGTCGACTACTTCATCCGTACCATCGTGGCACCCACCGGGGCGCAGGTCCGGCTGCTGGTCTCCGGCGACCTGCACCACTACGCCCGGTACTCGAGCCCGGAGCGGCAGCTCATCACGTGCGGCGGCGGTGGCGCCTACCTTTACCCCACCCACCGCCTGCCGGAGCGGCTGGAGGTGCCGCCGCGGGACACGCTGACCCGGCGGGCCAGCCGCACCCGCGAGTACGACCTGGCCGCCCGCTATCCGGAGAAGGCGCGCTCCCGCCGGTACGGCTGGGGCATCTTCGGCCGGCTGCCGTATCGCAACCCGGGCTTCGCCACGCTGCTGGGCACGCTGCACACGTTGCTCATGCTGGCCATGGCCGGGGTGTCGGCGCAGCGGGCCGACTCCACCGCGCAGCGGCTGTTCAGCGTTCCGCTGGTGGCGATGCTCGTGGTGACGCTGCTGGGCGCGGCGTTCTTCGCCAAGCCGCCCAGCGCGGGCGGGAAGCGACACGCCCGGCACTGGATCCTCGGGGTGGCGCACGGGCTGGGCCACGTGGCGCTGGCCGCCGGGGGCACCTGGCTCTGGCTGCACCTGCCGTTCTACGAGTGGCCGTGGCCGCTGCCGGCGGTCGCGGCGGTGGTGCTCTACGGGCCGGTCAGCGGGCTGGTCGCCAGCCAGTTGGTGGCGCTCTACCTGTTGGTGGCGGGCGCGTTCGGGGTGAACCTGAACGAGCTCTTCGCCGGCCAGGGCATCGAGGACTCGAAGGCGTTCCTCCGGTTCCGGTTCGATCCGGACGGCACCCTGACGATCTACCCGATCGCCCTGGACAGGGTTTCCCACGCCTGGAGCCTGAACCCGGACGACTCACCCACCGCCCCCTGGCTGACCCCCCGAACCCCGCTGACCCCCCGCCTGGCCGAGCCCCCCATCACCCTCCGCTGACCGCCCCCATCCTGTCGACGAAGGAGTTGGCGTCGCGCGGGGGCGCGAAGGGTGATCCGAACTCCTTGGTCGACCCCGAGGGCGCGGGCGGGGTCAGGAGGAGGGGTTGTAGTGCTGGTCGTGGGACTGGCGGGGGGCGCAGACGGAGGCGCGGCTGCACTGGCAGCGGGAGCCGTCGGCGTCGAGGCGCACCGTGACGGCGTCGCGCGGGACGCTGTGGCCCACCACCTTGCCCTCGCCCTGGGGCGTGTCGACGCGGGTGCCGACCGCCGGGGCGGACTCCTGGAATCTTTGATACAGCGGATGTTCATACTTGAGGCAGCACATCAGGCGCCCGCAGGCGCCGGAGATGCGCAGCGGGTTGAGCGGCAGGTCCTGGTCCTTCGCCATCCGGATGGTCACCGGCTCGAAGTCGGTGAGGAACGTGGCGCAGCACAGGTCACGCCCGCAGGAGCCGATGCCGCCCTGCACCCGCGCCGAGTCGCGGGCGGAGAGCTGCCGCAGCTCGACCCGGCAGTGCAGGGTCGCCCCCAGGTCGCGGACGAGGGAGCGGAAGTCCACCCGGTGCGGCGCGGTGAAGTAGATCGTGGTGCGGTCGCTGCCGGTCTCCGGCGTGCCGAGCACGTGGTCGACCGCGACCACCTTCATCGGCAGGCCGTGCTCCCGGATCAGCCGCTTGGCGGCCACCTTCGCGTCGGCCTTGCGCCGGCGCAGCGCCTCGTCGCGGCGCAGGTCGTCGTCGCCGGCCGGGCCGGCCAGCTTCGGGAAACCGTCGGTGTCCTCGCTGACCCACTGCGCGGCCCACACGCACTCGGCCACTTCGGGTCCGTCGTCGGTGGGCACCAGCACCCGGTCGCCCACCTGCGGGCGCAGCTCACCCGGGTCGAGGTAGTAGAGGCGCCCGTACCGGTTGAAGCTGACCGCGCAGAGCATGCCCATGCGCCCACCCTACGCGGACCCGCGCGGCCGGACGGCTTGCCGGTCGCCGTCCGGTCACACCGCGCAGCGATCCATCCCGGTCGACCCGACCGAAGCGACCCCCACGCCTCGCCCGGACGGTTGAAACCTGGGCCGACCCCGGGACAAACGCCTGCCGACCGCGTTGAGTGAAGGCATACCTGCGGGGGGTGCAGGGGAAGGCCACGGCGTCGCACGCCGGTGCCCGGCCACGGCCGGATCGGCGTGCGACGCCGTGGACCGTCAGTAGCCGATCCGGGTGGTGCCGCCGTATCGCGGCGCGGAGACGGCGCGGTCCCGCCAGGTCGTCTCGGCCAGGCTCGGCCCCCACTGGCGCAGCAGCGTCTCGGCTCCGTCGTAGGCCACCCCGAGCACGCCCAGCACCCGGGTGGCGATCTCGGCCGCCGCCGCGGCGCCGACCGGACCGGCCTCGACGCCGGGGCGTACGGCGGCGTGCACGGTGACCGCCTCGGCCGAGCCGAGCACCTCGGCGAGCGCCCGCGCCAGCGCGGCCCGGCTGCTGTCCACCCAGCCGGCCAGCGCGTCCGCGTAGCCCGCGGTCGACTCCAATCGGCCGACCAGGCTCTCCGGCCCCTCGTCGAGGTGCCGGAGCAGGGCGGTGCGGGCGTCGTCGTAGGCCGCGGCGGCCGACCCGGACCAGGCGACCTGATCGGCGAGGACGGCGGAGGCGTCGTCGTATCCCCGGACGAGCCGGCGCACGGCGTGGCCGGCGCCGGTCAGCGGCGCGGGGTGCAGTTCGAGGAACTCGCGCACGGCCGCGCCGGGGAGCACCTGCATCCGGCGCAGCAGCGGCCAGAGCCGGTGCCCCTCGGGCGCGCCGGCGGCGAGCAGCGTGTCGACCCGGCTGAGCAGGTCGAGGCCCGGCTCGGCGAGGCGGTCCAGCGCGTCCATCAGGCCTCCCGGGCCAGCCGGCGCGCGACCGCGTCGTCGGCCGCCGCGTAGCGCTCGGCGGCGCTGCGCAGCGCCGCCGCGGCGGCGGCCAGCCGGTTGGCGGCGGCCTGCGCCTCGCGGGCCCGGTCGGTGGTGGCGGCGGTCCACTGCCGGTGCAGGGCACGCCCCACGTCGCCGGGCCGGCCGGCGGCGTGGGCGCCGAACGCCGGGTGCGGTGGGTCGGTGGCGGTCACCGTGCGGGCCAGCGTGGCGAGCGTGGCGCCGGCATCGTCGAGGCGGGCGGCCAGCGCGCGCAGCGATTCCATGTCAGGCTCCCGCCAGCGGCCGGTAGGCCGCGAAGGTCTCGTTGTGCAGCTTCTCCCGGGCCCACTGCGCCGCGTCGGCGGCGGCGGTCACCGCGGCCTGCACCGAGCCGGCCACGTCGCGCGGGTTGCGCTGGTGCAGCGGGCCGAGGAAGCGGACGTCGGTGATCCGCCCGCCGGCCGTGACGACCACCTCGACCAGGCCGTCGGGCGAACGGACGGTGACCTCCACCGTGGCGACCGCCTGGTCGAACTCGGCCTGCAGGGCTTCGATGCGGCGGTAGCGCCGCACCGCCTCCTCGATCCAGGCCTCGTCGATCTCCCCCCGCGCCATCGGCGCACTCCTCCCGGCCGGTCGGCGCCGCCGGCCCCACCCCGACGCCACCCTCACTGAGCGTGCCGCCTTGGTCACCACGGCATCACCGGACCGTACCGCACGTCAATCGCGCGTGTCGATGCCCTGTGGACAGCGTGCGGGCGGCCGGGTCAGCCCCGCCAGAGGGAGAGCATCATCGCCTCGACCGCGATCCGTGGCTTGACGTTCGCCTCGATCGCCGCCCGGCACTCCAGCACCGCCTCCAGGCGGCGCAGCGAGCCCTCGGCGTCCCACTTCTGCGCACCGGCCGCGGCCGTCGTCGCGGTGTCGGTGTGCACCGGGGCGACCGGCGCCCGCAGCGCCATGGTGAGCGCGTCCCGGTAGAAACCGGCCAGGTCGACCAGCGCCCGGTCGAGCGCGTCCCGCTGCGCCCGGGTGGCCCGCGACTTCTGCCGCCGCTCCAGATCCTTGAGCTGGCCGGCGGCGCCCCGCATGGCGCCGGCCGCGCCCCGGCCGGTGCCGCCCGCGCCGAGCGCGGTCTGCAACGCCGCCCGCTCCGCCTCGTCGGCCTCGGCGACCGAGACGGCGGCCTCCGCCTCCGCGGCCTCGATCAGCGCCGAGGCGGCGTCGAACGCCGCGCCCACGCCGGTGAGCCGGCGCGGCACGGCGAGCACGGCCTCCCGCCGCTGCCGGGCCTCCGGGTCACGGGCCAGCCGCCGGGCCCGGCCGACGTGCCCCTGCGCGGCCGCCGCGGCCCACTGCGCCACGTCCGGGGCGACGCCGTCCCGGCGGACCAGCACCTCGGCCACCGCGCCGGCCGGCGGCTGGCGCAGCGGCACGACCCGGCACCGCGACCGGATGGTCACCGAGACGTCGTCCGGGTGGGTGGACGGGGCGCAGAGCAGGAAGACGGTACGCGGGGGCGGCTCCTCGATCGCCTTGAGCAGCGCGTTGCCCGCGGCCTCGGTGAGCCGGTCGGCGTCCTCGATGATCACGATCTGCCACCGACCGCCGGAGGGCGTGCTCGCCGCGCGCAGCACCAGCGCGCGCATCTCGCCGACCGAGATGGAGAGCCCCTCGGGCACCACGAGCCGCACGTCGGCGTGGGTGCCGGCCAGCGTGGTGTGGCAGCCGGGGCAGCGGCCGCAGCCGGTGCCGTGCACGCACTGCAGGGCGGCGGCGAACGCGCGGGCGGCCACCGACCGGCCGGAGCCGGGCGGCCCGGTGAAGATCCACGCGTGCGTCATCCCGGCACCCGGGGCGGCCTCGGCGGCTGCCGCCCCGCCCGGGTCGCCGGAAGCGCCGGGGTCGCAGGCGGACTCGCCCGAGCCGGACGCGCCGGGCCCGCTCGGGTCGCCGGGGTCGTCGAACTGCTCGGCGAGCGCGTCGAGGTCGTCGTACCCATCGGCCGGAACGCCCACGCGGGCCGCCACCGGCGCGCCGGCCCGCAGCAGCGCGGCGGCCGACGCGGCGGCCCGCCGCAGCGTGACCACCGCCTCGTCCTGCCCGACCAGGTCGGCGAAGACGTCCGTCATCTTCGGCGTTGCTCCATCGTCACCAGCTCCGCGTCGGATAACTCGGGCTGGACCGAGGTGTCCGGGCCCTGCGCCGGGCGCGGGTGCACGATCCCGGCCGGGTCGACGAGGAACTCGTCCACCCGGCGCGCGACCGCGTCGGTGATCTCCTCGACCGGACGCGACGCGTCGAGGACCAGGTAACGCTTCGGGTCGCCGGCGGCCAGGTCGAGGAACGCGTAGCGGACCCGCTCGTGGAACGTCACCGACTCGGCCTCCAGCCGGTCGGCGTCCTCGCTGCGGGCCGCCACCCGGCCCAGCCCGGTACGCGGGTCGACGTCGAGCAGGACCACCAGGTCGGGCTTGAGCCCGCCGGTCGCCCAGGAGGAGAGCCAGGAGACCTCGTCGACCGGCAGCGTCCGGCCGGCGCCCTGGTAGGCCAGGGACGAGTCGACGTAGCGGTCGCTGATCACCACGGCGCCTCGGATCAGCGCCGGGCGGACCACGGTGGCCACGTGGTGGGCCCGGTCGGCGGCGTAGAGCAGCGCCTCGGCGCGCGGCGACGGTGCGTCGTCGTGGGCGGTGCCCAGCACCAGCGAGCGGATCCGCTCGCCGACCCCGGTGGCGCCCGGCTCGCGGGTGACGACCACGTCCCGACCGCCGCCGCGCAGCCGCTCGGCGAGCGCGGCGAGCTGGGTGGACTTGCCGGCGCCCTCGCCGCCCTCGAAGACCACGAACAGACCGGAGGAGACGAACGGCTCGGCCGGCATCAGCGGGCGGCCCCGGATCGAGCCCCAGAGGTCGGCGAGGACCGGTACGCCCTTCTTGTCGTCCATCTGGCCGAACGCGCTGATCCCGGCGAAGATGCCGGCCGCGCCGGCCGCGAGCAGCAGCAGCCGGGTCGAGGAGATGGAGATGCCCAGGTCGGCGATGGTGAGCTGGCGGGAGCCGCCGACGCCGACCAGGAGGCTGCTCAGCGCGATGGCCAGGATCAGCACCAGCCGGGTGCCGATCTGCACCACCGCGAAGACGCGGCCGCGCACCTCATCGGCGACCTCGCCGCCGAGCAGCGTGGTGCCGGCCAGGAAGGCCATGCCGGCGCCGGCACCGACCAGAATCGCGCCGACGATGGCCATGGACAGGTGGATGGCGAACGCGAGCACCAGCACGGAGGCGCTGGCCAGCACGATGCTCATGCCGAACCACCGTCGCCGGGACATGTCCCGCACGATCATCGGGCCGAGCCCGATGCCGAGCGCCAGACCGACGAAGATCGCGCCGAAGAGCAGCGAGAACGCCGCGTCACCGGCGCCGAGCGAGTTGGCGAAGAACTTGGCCGTGCCGACCACGATGCCGCCGCCGGCGAACGCGCCGAAGATGCCCAGCACCAGACCGCGCACCAGGGGCGTCTGGCCGATGAACTTCCAGCCGTCGGCGAACTGGCGGAACATGCTCTGCTCGGCGCGCTCCCCCTCGCCGCGCTGCGCCTCGCTGATCTCCTTGATCCCGAAGGCCACCACGAGCGCGGTGGCGAGCCGGGAGAAGGCGTTGAACCAGAGCGCGAGCTGGGCCGGTTCGGCCCAGTTGGGCAGGTCGCCGCCGACCGCCCCGCGCACGCCTCGGTCCAGCACGGCCAGCGCGACGGCGGCGGCCACCGGGGTCAGGCCGTAGGTGGTGATCAGGGTGAGCTGGTTGGCCGCCTCCAGCCGGGTGCGCGGGATCAGGTTGGGGACCGCCGCCTCCTTGGCCGGGATCCACATCAACGTGATCGACTCGATCAGGAAGGTGGCGATCAGCGCCCAGCCGACCACCAGGCCACCCGCGGCGCCGGTCAGCGCGTAGAGCGGGATCGAGGCGAAGAGCACGAAGCGCAGCAGGTCGCAGATGACCATCGTCCACCGGCGGTCGAACCGGTCGGCGAAGACGCCCGCCACCGGGCCGAGCACCAGCGCCGGCAACAGCCGGATCGCGGTCACGCCGCCGAAGGCCGCGCCCTGGGCGGTGCTGCCGGACACCTGCGAGGCGGCGAACAGGGCGGTGGCGAGCAGGCCGAGCCAGTCGCCGAAGGAGGCCGCGCTGAGCACGATCCACAGCCGGCGGAACGGCCGGATGCGCAGTACCGAGCGGATCGCGGCGACGCCGGACCGGTCGGCCGGTGTGCCGGGCGACGACACGCCGGACGACTCGCCGTTCTTCTGGCTTTCGATGGCCGTACCTCCACGTGCCGGCCCAGGTCTGGGCATCCCCGGTGGAACACTCTAGTCGCGCGGAGGGCACCGCCTCCCGCGACATTCGCCTGCTCGCCGAGCCTAGGCCGCCGGAGCCACCGCCCGCAGCCCGGACAGACGCGAGGGTATTTCGCATTGCCGTCCAGACAGTTAGCGTGCAGACGTGGCCATCGACCGTGCCGAAATTCGCGATCGTCTCGACCGGGCGACCGCCCACCTCGACCCGCCGTACGCGGTGGTCGACCTCTCCGCGTTCGACGCCAACGCCGACGCGCTGGCCGGCCGGGCCGGCGGCAAGCCGCTGCGGGTGGCCAGCAAGTCCGTGCGGGTCCGCGAGCTGCTCACCCGGGCGCTCAAGCGGCCCGGCTGGCACGGCGTGATGGCCTTCACCCTGCCCGAGGCGCTCTGGCTCGCCCGCAGCGGCGTCGCCGACGACGTGCTGGTCGCGTACCCGACCGCCCACCGGGAAGCGCTCGCCGAGCTGGCCGCCGACCCGGCCCGCGCCGAGGCGGTCACCCTGATGATCGACGACGCCGGGCAGCTCGACCTGATCGACCGGGTCTGCCCGCCCGGCAACCGGCCCGCGCTGCGGGTCTGCCTCGACCTGGACGCCTCCTGGCGGCCGCTGCGGGGCCGGGTGCACGTCGGAGTGCGCCGCTCGCCGGTGCACAGCGCCCGGGCCGCCGGCGCGCTCGCCGCCGCCGTCGCCGGCCGGCCCGGCTTCCGGCTGGTCGGCCTGATGTCGTACGAGGCACAGATCGCCGGCCTCGGCGACGCCCCGCCCGGACAGGCGATGGTCGGCTCCGCGATCCGGGTCGCCCAGCGCGGGTCGTACCGCGAACTGCTGGCCCGCCGGTCGGCCGCGGTCGCCGCGGTCCGCGAACACGCCGACCTGGATTTCGTCAACGGCGGCGGCACCGGCAGCGTGGCCGCCACCAGCGCCGACCCGGCGGTCACCGAGGTCACCGCCGGATCCGGGCTCTACGGGCCGACGCTGTTCGACGCGTACCGTGCCTGGCGGCCGACCCCGGCGGCGTTCTTCGCCTGCGCGGTGGTCCGCCGGCCGGCGCCCGGGCTGGCCACCGTGCTCGGCGGCGGCTGGATCGCCTCCGGCCCGGCGGCGGAGAGCCGGCTGCCCCGGCCGTGGCTGCCGGCCGGGCTGAAGTTGCTCGGTGCGGAGGGCGCGGGCGAGGTGCAGACCCCGCTCGCCGGCGAGGCCGCGGACGCGTTGCGGGTCGGCGACCGGGTGTGGTTCCGGCACGCGAAGGCGGGTGAGGTGTGCGAGCACGTCAACGAGGTGCACCTGGTCGAGGGCGACGCCGTGGTCGCGACCGTGCCCACCTACCGGGGCGAGGGCCGGGCCTTCCTCTGACCTGACGACGGCGGGTCCGGGCGCACTCACCGAACCCGCCGCTCGGCATGCCGCTCAACCCTGGTGCACGGCCTCCACCGGGGCGTTGACCTGCCGGTGCAGGTATTCCCGGATCAGCGCCTTCGCCTCGACCAGCACCCGCTCGTCGCCGTCGGCGCGGCGACGGAACGCCAGCTTGATCAGGGCGTCCGCGGCCTCGACCGCGACCTCCAGGTGGAACCGCAGGTCGGGCACCCCGGCCAGACCGAAACGCTCGGTGAGCACGCGGGCGAGCTGCTCCGCGATCACCCCGTTGTTGTCCCGCTGGTCGTCCAGCAGGTGCAGGTCGACCACGTCGCCGAAGTGCAGGGTACGGAAACCGGGAACCGTGCGGTGCATCGAGATGTACTCGTCGATCGCCGCGTCGACCCCGTCCCACCAGTGGGTCAGGTCGTCCGAGGCGAAACGCTCGTCGAGCCGCTGGAGATAGGACTCCATCGTGCGCAGGGTCAGCGCCTGCACGATCGCCCGCTTGTCCGGAAAGAACTGGTAGACCGACCCGATCGCCACCTCGGCACGCTCGGCGAGCAGGGTCGTGGTCAAGCCCTCGTACCCCACCTCGTCGACGAGCTCGGCGCAGGCGTCCAGCATCCGCTGGACCCGCGCGACACTTCGACCCTGCACCGGTACCCGACGCAGCGGCCCGGTCGTGGCGGCTGGTGTGGACACTCGGCGCCACCCCCCTTCGACGGATGAACATATCTGCACGTCACGAGTCTGTGACTACCGGTACAACGAGCCGGGCTCGATTGCGGTATTTACCAGGCACAACGTTCCTGATATGAATTCACTTCATATTCATGTCGAGGAGTGTTCGCCATGGCCGGTCCCCCCGCCGCCTGGTCCAACTGGGCCGGCAACCAACACAGCACGGCGCTGGTCACCGAGCGTCCCCGTACCGTCTCCGAGGTGGCCGAGGCGGTCCGCCGGGCGAGCGCGGCGGGCCGGACCATCCGGGCCGTCGGCAGCGGACACTCCTTCACCGCCACCGCCGTCGCCGACGGGCACCGGCTCGACCTCGCCGAACTGGAGACCGACGTCACCGTCGACGTGACGCGCCGCCTGGTTACCGTACCGGCCGGGATGACGCTGCACACGCTCAACCATCTGCTCGCCGGGCACGGGCTGGCGGTGCCCAACCTCGGTGACATCGACGCGCAGACCATCGCCGGCGCGCTCTCCACCGGCACCCACGGCACCGGCGCCGAGCTCGGCTGCCTCTCCACCTTCGTGGCCGCGCTGACCCTGGTCACCGGCACCGGCGAGGTGCTGCGCTGCTCCGCCGACGAGCACCGCGACGTCTTCGACGCCGCGAGGGTCGGGCTCGGCGCGGTCGGCGTGCTGGTCGAGGTCACCCTGCGCTGCGTGGACGCGTTCGTGCTGCGCGCGCACGAGCGGCCGGCCGCGCTCGCCGAGGTGCTCGACGACCTGCCCGGCCTCTACGAGTCGCACGACCACGCCGAGTTCTACTGGTTCCCCTACACCGACCGGGTGCAGGTCAAGACCAACGACCGGGTACCCGCCGACGACCGGCCGCTGCCCCGCTGGCGCGGCTGGCTCGACGACGAGTTCCTCGCCAACACCGTCTTCGCCGGCGCCTGCCGGCTCGGCCGCGCCGTGCCCGCCCTCGCACCGGGCATCAGCGCCGTCTCCGCCCGGGCGCTCACCGAACGCAGCTACACCGGCCGCTCCGACCGGGTCTTCTGCACCCCACGCCGGGTCCGGTTCGTGGAGATGGAGTACGGGCTGCCGCGCGACGCGCTGCCCACCGCACTCGCCGAACTGCGCCGGATCGTAGACCGGCTGCCGTTCAAGGTGCTGTTCCCGGTCGAGGTGCGGTTCACCGCGGCCGACGACATCTGGCTCTCCCACGGGTACGGGCGGGACTCCGCGTACGTCGCCATCCACCAGTACGTGGGGATGCCCTACGAGCCGTACTTCCGGGCGTTCGAGAAGGTCGCCACCGAACTGGGCGGCCGTCCCCACTGGGGCAAGCTGCACTGGCGAACCGCGGAGTCCCTGTCGACCGCCTACCCGAAGTTCACCGACTTCCTGACCGTCCGCAACCGCCTGGACCCAAACAACCGCTTCACCAACCCGTACCTCCGGCAGGTGCTGGACGCCTGAAGATCTTGGAAGGAAATGGCCCTCATAGGGGCCCTTTCCTTCCAAGATCTCGGCGAGCGCGAGTTACTCCGGAGAGGTGGTGGCCTTCTTTGGGGCCGCCTTCTTGGCCGGGGCCTTCTTGGCGGTGGTGGTCTTCGCCGTCGTGGTCTTCTTGGCGGCCGTCGACTTGGCGGCGGCGGTCTTCTTGGCCGTTGTCTTCTTGGCGGGGGCGGCCTTCTTGGCTGCCTTCTTCTTCGGCGCCGGACCCTTCGCCCGCTTCTCGGCGAGCATCTCGGAGGCCTCCTCGAGGGTCAGCTCCTCCGGGGTCTGCCCGCGCCGCAGCGAGGCGTTGGTCTCCCCGTCCGTGACGTACGGGCCGAACCGGCCGTCCTTGATGACCAACGGCTTCTCGGTGGCCGGGTCGTTGCCCATCTCCCGCAGCGGCGGCGCGGCGGCCCGGCGCTGCCGGGTCTTCGGGGCGGCCAGCAGGGCGAGCGCCTCGTCCAGCGTGACGGTGAACATCTTGTCTTCCGAGTCCAGCGAGCGGAACTCGTCACCGCGCTTGACGTACGGGCCGTAGCGACCGTTGTTGGCGAAGACCTCGACGCCGTCCGGCGCCACGCCCACCAGCCGGGGCAGGCTGAGCAGCCGCAACGCCTGGTCCAGGGTGAGGCTGTCCGGCGACTGCGAGCGCAGCAGCGACGACTTCCGCTCGCCGCTGGCCACGTACGGACCGAAGCGGCCGGACTTCAGCAGGATCGGCTCACCGGTCGACGGGTCGTCGCCGAGCTTGCGCTCGCCACCGCCACCGAGGAACAGCTCGTACACCTTCTCCGGGGTCAGCTCGTCGGGGGCCAGGCCCTCCGGGATCGGCGCCCGGTCGCCCTGGCCGCCGCTCTCCTCGCCCTCGCCGGACGGCGTGGGCTGCTGCTGCTCGCCGGGCACCGTCCGCTGCAGGTACGGCCCGTACCGGCCGACCCGGACGACGACCTCGCGCCCCTCGTCGTCGGTGTGCAGCGGGATCGAGTTGACGCTGCGCGCGTCGATCTCGGTGAGGTTCTCGGTGACCAGCTTCTTCAGCCCGCCGGCGTGCGCGATGGCCTGGTCGCCGGCGCCGTTGGAGCTGCCGAAGTAGAAGGAGGTGAGGAAGTCGACCGCGGCGTGGTCACCGCCGGCGATCTCGTCCAGCTCGTTCTCCATGCTGGCGGTGAAGTCGTAGTCGATCAGGCGCGGGTAGTGCCGCTCCATCAGCCCGATCACCGCGAACGCCAGGAACGTCGGGATCATGGCCTGGCCGCGCTTGGTCACGTACCCGCGGTCCTGGATGGTCTGCATGATCGACGCGTACGTGGACGGGCGGCCGATGCCCAGCTCCTCCAGCGCCTTGACCAGCGACGCCTCGGTGTAGCGCGACGGCGGCTGGGTGTGGTGGCCCTGCGCGGCCAGCTCGTCGGCGGTCAGCGGCTGGTCCTTGACCAGCGTGGGCAGCCGCCGCTCGGCGTCCTCGGCCTCGGCGTTCTCGTCGTCGCTCGACTCGACGTAGGCGCGCAGGAAGCCCGGGTCGGTGATGGTCTTGCCGGTGGCGCCGAAGTCGGCCTCCTCCTGCGCCGACGAGACGGCGCGGATGCGCACCGAAACGCTGGAGCCGACCGCGTCGGTCATCTGCGAGGCGATGGTGCGCCGCCAGATCAGCTCGTAGAGCTTGAACTCCTCGCCGGACAGCTCCTTGGCCACGTCGCCCGGGGTGCGGAAGTTGTCGCCCGCCGGGCGGATCGCCTCGTGCGCCTCCTGCGCGTTCTTCACCTTGCCGGTGTACCGGCGCGGCTCCGGCGGCACGCTGCGCTCGCCGTACAGCTCGACGATCTGGCGGCGGGCCGCGGCGATGGCGGTCTCCGACAGGTTCACCGAGTCGGTACGCATGTAGGTGATGTAGCCGTTCTCGTAGAGCCGCTGCGCGGTGCGCATCGTCTGCTGGGACGAGAACCGCATCTTGCGGGCCGCCTCCTGCTGGAGCGTGGAGGTGATGAACGGCGCGTACGGGCGGCGGCGGTAGGGCTTCTCCTCGACCCGGGTGACCGTGAACGGCCGGTCCGCCAGGCGGGCGGCAAGCCCCCTGGCGCCGCCCTCGTCGAGGTGGACCACCCCGGCGCCGGGCCTGACGCGACCCGTGGTCGGCTCGAAGTCCTTGCCGGTGGCGATCCGGTCGCCGTTGAGCGCGACCAGCGTGGCGTTGAACGTACGCGGGCCGTCGCCCGGCTTCGCCACCGCGAGGGTGGCCAGGATGTCCCAGTATTCGGCGGTGCGGAACGCCATCCGCTGGCGCTCCCGCTCGACCACGATCCGGGTCGCCACGGACTGCACCCGGCCCGCCGAGAGCTTCGGCATGACCTTCTTCCACAGCACCGGGGAGACCTCGTAGCCGTAGAGCCGGTCGAGGATGCGCCGGGCCTCCTGGGCGTCGACGAGGTCGCGGTCGATCTCCCGGGGGTTGGCCACCGCGGCCTGGATCGCCGGCTTGGTGATCTCGTGGAAGACCATCCGCTTGACCGGCACCTTGGGCTTGAGCGTCTCCACCAGGTGCCAGGCGATCGCCTCGCCCTCGCGGTCCTCATCCGTGGCCAGGAAGATCTCGTCGACCTCCTTGGCCAGCTTCACCAGCTTGCTGATCTGCTGCCGGCGGTCGGCGGAGACCACGTAGAGCGCGTGGAAGCCGTTGTCGACGTCGACGCCGAGCCGTGCCCACGGCTCGCCCTTGTACTTCGCCGGCACGTCGGCGGCGTTGCGGGGCAGGTCCCGGACGTGGCCGAAGCTGGCCTCCACGACATACCCCGGGCCGAGGTAGCCCGAGATCGTCTTGGCCTTCGCCGGTGACTCGACGATGACCAGACGGGTGGTTCCAGCGTTGCTCGGCACGTCTCTCCCCGACCTCACTCCTACGCCATGCCCGCTTCGGGCCCTGTTGCACCGTCCGGGCCACCGGTGGCCCGGACGTCCAACGTAACGCGCCGTCCACGTTCCGGGTTTCGTGGGCGGCAAACGGGCCGCCAACCGGGCGGTCGCCGGCCGAACCCTGCCGGACGGCGCCACCGTACACCGTGGGTAGGGCGCCGAGCGGGTGACTGTGACGATGACGGACCCACGGTGGAGGTGACGCCGGTCGTTTTCCTGGGCAAACCGTCGCCCGGGTTGTCCGTGATCGGACAGCCGGCGGGATTGCGCCCGAGCTTCAGCCGTGCGGGCGCGGCCAGTCGGCGGCCGGCGCGGTCGGCGGCCGGTCCCCCACCAGCTCGGCGAGTCGGATCACCCGCCGCCCACCGATCCGGTACGCCGGCCCGCCCTCGTCCGGCTCCACGAACGCGGCCGGCAGCCCCACCGCGGCCAGCGCGGCGCGCACCGCCGGCCAGCTCGGCTCGTCGGCCGGGCCGAGCCGGAGCCGGAACCCGCCCGGCTCGGCCGCCCCGGCGGCGGCGACCCAGAGCCGCAGCCGCCGCCCGTCGAGGTGGAACCGGGCCGGTGGCCGCTTCGCCGTGCCACGCAGCCAGGCCCGGGCGAGCGGGGCCAGCGTGGTCGAGTACGCGGTGCGCACCCGGTGCCGGCCGTCCTCGGTCGGTTCCCAGCTCGCCGGCACACCCCGGGCGCCCATCTCGGCCACCAGCACGTGCACCCGCCAGGCCGCGTCCACCACCACGGAGAGCCGCGCCGTGCCGCCCATCCGCACCACCTCCCCCGGCCCGGCGAGCAGGCCGGAGAGGTCCGCCAGCGTCGGATCGGCCGCCTCGGTGGAGAACAGCGAGGGCTGGCGGGCCGGATTCTTCGCAGGTGGCGTCAGCGACACTCCGGGACCTCGTCGAAGGCCTGTTTGAGTTCGGGTGAGTTGAGCCTGCTGGTGTCCAGCGCGCTCGCGTCGTACTCCTTGTTCAGCGTGTCCACGGCGGCGCGCACGCCGTCGTAGAAGGGGCCGGCCTGGGCGGTGTCGAGCCCGTCGATGGTGGCGCGGGCCCGCCCGTACGCGTCCCGCATCTTGCCCAGCGAGCCCTGGAACCCGGCCGACACCTCGGTGCCGCGCTCGACCTCCGGCACGCCCGCCTCCTCGACCTTGCGCCGGGCCGTCTCGCTGGCCTCCTCGGCCCCGGCGAAGAGCCGCACCAGGTTCTCCTTGGCCTGCGCCGGCGTGGTCTGCGCGGTCATCTGCTGCTGGGTGCTGCTGGTCAGCTTGGAGATCTCCGCGCGCCACGGGCTGAGCGCCTGGCAGACCGAGGCGGCCCAGGCCCGCGGGCTGGGGCCGCCGCAGCCGGCGACGACGAGGACCAGCGTGGCCAGGACCACCGTGAGCTTTCCGGCGGTTGCCGCCCGGCGCGTACGCATGCGTTGCAGCGTACGACCTCCGGGTGGAACTGCCACCGGTCAGGTTTCGTGCGGTTCCCGGCCGGCCGGCGGCCGACCGGGAACCGTCCCGTGGAGATCAGGCGTTGACCGTCTCCGGGTGCTGGTCCGGGGTGCCGGCACCGCTGTCCGAGTCGTCCATCGCCACGCCCTTGCGCTTGCTGAACACCACCGCCGCCACGATGATCAACGCGGACACCACGGCGATCGTGATCCGCAGCGCGTTGTTCTTGTCGTCGCCCACGCTCCAGGCCACCACGGCCGGGGCGATCAGCAGCGAGACCAGGTTCATCACCTTGAGCAGCGGGTTGATCGCCGGACCGGCGGTGTCCTTGAACGGGTCGCCGACGGTGTCGCCGATGACCGTCGCGGCGTGCGACTCGGAGCCCTTGCCGCCGTACGCGCCGTCCTCGACCAGCTTCTTGGCGTTGTCCCACGCGCCACCGGAGTTGGCCAGGAAGACGGCCATCAGCGTGCCCGCGCCGATCGCGCCGGCCAGGTAGGAGGCGAGCGCGCCCGGGCCGAGGCCGAAACCGACCGCGATCGGGGCCAGGATGGCCAGCAGGCCGGGGGTCATCAGCTCGCGCTGCGCGTCCCGGGTGCAGATGTCGACGACCTTGCCGTACTCGGGCCGCTGGGTGCGGTCCATGATGCCGGGCAGCTCGCGGAACTGCCGGCGTACCTCCATCACCACGGCGCCGGCCGAGCGGGAGACCGCGTTGATGGCCAGACCGGAGAAGAGGAAGACCACCGCCGCGCCGATGATCAGGCCGACCAGGTTGCGCGGGTTGGCCACGTTCAGCGAGTTGAGGATCTCGGCGGCGGCGTCGCCCACGCCCGCGTCCTCGTAGGAGGCACGCAGCGTGTCGGTGTACGAGCCGAACAGCGCGGTCGCGGCCAGCACCGCGGTGGCGATCGCGATGCCCTTGGTGATCGCCTTGGTGGTGTTGCCGACCGCGTCCAGCTCGGTAAGCGTCCGCGCGCCGTGCTCGTCGATGTCACCGGACATCTCGGCGATGCCCTGCGCGTTGTCGGAGATCGGGCCGAACGTGTCCATCGCGACGATGACGCCGACGGTGGTGAGCAGGCCGGTGCCGGCCAGCGCGACCGCGAACAGCGACAGCGTGATCGAGCTGCCGCCGAGCAGGAACGCGCCGAAGACGCCGGCGCCGATCAGCAGCGCCGAGTAGACCGCCGACTCCAGGCCGACGCTGATGCCGGCGAGGATGACGGTGGCCGCGCCGGTCTGCGAGCTCTTGCCGATGTCCTGCACCGGGCGCCGGTTGGTCTCGGTGAAGTAGCCGGTGAGCGCCTGGATCGCGGCGGCCAGCACGATGCCGATCACGACCGCGCCGATGGCCACCAGCCGCGGGTTGCGGTCCACGTCGGTCAGCCCGCCCGCCAGCTCACCGAAGGTGGCCGGCAGGTAGGCGAACGCGGCGACCGCCACCAGCACCGCGGAGAGCACCGCGGAGAGGTAGAAGGCCCGGTTGATCGCGGTGAGGCCGTTGCGGTCGCTGGTGCGCAGCCGGGTGATGAACACGCCGACGATCGCGACCAGCACGCCGATGGTGGAGATGATCAGCGGGAAGACCAGGCCGTCCTCGCCGAACGCGGCCCGGCCCAGGATCAGCGCGGCGACAAGCGTGACCGCGTACGACTCGAAGAGGTCGGCGGCCATGCCGGCGCAGTCACCGACGTTGTCGCCCACGTTGTCGGCGATGGTGGCGGCATTGCGCGGGTCGTCCTCGGGGATGCCCTGTTCGACCTTGCCGACCAGGTCGGCGCCGACGTCGGCGGCCTTGGTGAAGATGCCGCCGCCGACCCGCATGAACATGGCGAGCAGCGCGGCGCCGAAGCCGAAGCCCTCCAGCACGGTCGGGGCGTCGCCCTTGAACAGGATGACGACCAGCGCCGCGCCGAACAGGCCGAGGCCGACGGTGAGGAAACCGACCACGCCACCGGTGCGGAAGGCGATCTTCATGGCGCCCTCGCGCCCGCCTTCGCGCTCGCGCGCGGCGGCGGCGACCCGCAGGTTGGCGCGGGTGGCCAGCCACATGCCGGCGCCGCCGATGAACGCGCTGAACAGCGCACCCACCACGAAGAACGCCGACCGGCCGATCTTCACCAGGGTCTGGTTGCCGTCGGTGTCGTGCACCGGCAGCAGGAACAGCAGCACGACGGCGATCACCACGAAGATCGCCAGAGTGCGGAACTGCCGCAGCAGGTACGCCGACGCGCCCTCCTGCACCGCCCCGGAGATCTCCTGCATGTTGGTGGTTCCCGTACCGGCCGCCAGGACCGCCCTGGTGAGGGCGGCCGCGAAGACGAGGGCCACCAGCGCGATGACCGCGGCGATGACGACGTACGTCACGTTGGCTCCGGTAAGGGACAGTGCGCCGCCGTCGGCGGCCAAGGTCCCGGACATCTGTGTCCTCCTGTACCGAACACTCGCGCCGGCTCGTGGAGACACACGGCCGACGCCTGGATGCGAACTCGCCAGCGCGCGTCATCCGCCCGTTCCCGCTGGCTGCGGGCAGCGATCACTTGCTGACAACCCGGGTACTGTAGCCCTCCGGCGTGGTGAGGGTCACACCGAGGGGGCACGGTGTCTCGATGATCTTCGTAACTGTGTTATGCGAGGAAATCTGATATATAGGGCGGTCAGCACGACGAGGCCGCGCTCCCCGTGCGGGGAACGCGGCCTGCGGGAAGAACGGGTCAGGCGCGGCCGGCCGGCCAGGCCATCCGGACCTCGGTGCCGACGCCCTCGTCGACCGGGCGGACCTGCAGGTCCTCCACGAAACCGGCGAGCAGGGCGAAGCCCACGCCGGTGGTGAGCGCGTCCTCGCTGAGCGACTCCTTCGCCAGCTCGTCCGGGCCGAGCGCGGCCAGCCCGAGACCCGCCTCGATCGGGGCCCGGTCCACCACCCGCACCGTGTACGGCCCGCCGTCGGACATCTCCACGTACACCGGTTCCGCCAGCCCGTACTGCCGGTGCAGCGCGACCGCCCGCGTGCACGCCTCACCGATGGCCAGACGCACCTCGTCGAGCAGCTCCTCGCGTACGCCGGCCCGCCGGGCCACCGCGACGCCCACCAGGCGGGCGGTGCGGACGTGGACCGGGGCCGGGGAGAAGGAGAGCTTGACGGTGGCCATCACGCGCCGGTGGAGTCGGCGGCGATGGCCGCGTCGACCGTCGGGTGCAGCGGGAAGACCTGGTCCAGGGCGGTGATCCGGAAGATCTTGAGCAGCGGCTCCTTGCCGCAGACCAGGGCGAAGGAGCCGCCGGCCGAACGGAGCCGCTTGAGCGCGCCGACCAGCACGCCGAGCCCGGTCGAGTCGAGGAAGTCCACCCGGCCCAGGTCCACCACCACGTGGCGGGCCCCGCCGTCGATCAGCTCGATGAGCCGTTCCCGCAGGCGGGGGGCGGTGTAGACATCCACCTCACCACCGACCTCGAGCACCGTGTGCTCCCCCACGGCGTGGGTCGCCAGCGACAGCTCCATCGGCCCCTCCTCGGTAAACTCTCCTAGGCATCTAACCATCCCCCGTGCGACCGCTTCGGGTCACCGGCCCGCCCCTCCCCATACCCCCACCCTGCGGTTCCCAATTCCGAACACCAGTGCGAGAGTGCAGGACGTGACCGACGACAGGCCCGGCCCGAGGCGCGCGCCGGGCGAGCTGCTGCGGCGGTTCCGGCTGCGCCACGCGACCGACCCGGTCACCCACGTCGAGCGGGTGCCGGCCCGCGCCGGCGAGCCCGCGCCGTGGCCCGGCTGGGCGCCGGAGGAACTGCGGGCGGCGTTCGCGCGACGCGGCGTGGCCGCCCCGTGGCGGCACCAGAACGAGGCCGCCGAGCTGGCGTACGCGGGAAAGCACGTCGTCGTGGCCACCGGCACGGCGTCCGGCAAGTCACTTGCCTACCAGCTGCCGGCACTGAGCACCCTGCTCGCCGACCCGCGCGCCACCGTGCTCTACCTGGCCCCGACCAAGGCGCTCGCCGCCGACCAGCTCCGCGCCGTCGCCGCCCTGGAGCTGGACGGGGTACGCCCCGCCACCTACGACGGGGACACGCCGCGCGCCGAGCGGGAGTGGATCCGCCGGCACGCCCGGTTCGTGCTGACCAACCCGGACATGCTGCACCACGGCATCCTGCCCGGGCACGCGCACTGGTCCGGCTTCCTGCGCCGCCTCGCGTACGTGGTGGTCGACGAGTGCCACACCTACCGGGGCGTGTTCGGCTCGCACGTCGCGCACGTGCTCCGGCGGCTGCGCCGGCAGTGCGCCCGCTTCGGGCGTACCCCGGTGTTCCTGCTGGCCTCCGCCACGTCGGGCGACCCGGCGACGGCGGCCGGGCGGCTCACCGGCCTGCCGGTCACCGCCGTCACCGAGGACACGTCGCCGCGCGGCGGCGTGACGTTCGCGCTCTGGGAGCCGCCGCTGCTGCCCCCCACCGACCCGTCGCCCGGCGCCGACCTCGTCCAGGTCCGGCGCTCCGCGCTGCGGGAGACCGCCGACCTGCTCACCGACAGCGTGGTCGAGGGGGTACGCACGCTCGCGTTCGTCCGGTCCCGCAAGGGCGCCGAGGTGGTCGCCGCGACCGCCCGGCGGTCGCTCGACGAGGCGGTGCCCGGGCTGGGCGGTCGGGTGGCCGCCTACCGCGCCGGCTACCTGCGTGAGGAACGCCGGGAGCTGGAACGGGCGCTGCTGCACGGCGACCTGCTCGGCCTGGCCTCCACCAACGCGCTCGAACTCGGCGTCGACCTGGTCGGGCTGGACGCGGTGCTGATCTGCGGCTGGCCGGGCACCCGGGCGTCGCTCTGGCAGCAGGCCGGGCGCGCCGGGCGCAGCGGCGACGAGGCCCTCGCGGTGCTGGTGGCCCGGGACGACCCGCTCGACACCTACCTCGTGCACCACCCGGAGGCGCTGTTCGGGCGTCCCGTCGAGGCCACCGTCCTCGACCCGGCCAACCCGTACGTGCTCGCGCCGCAACTCGCCTGCGCCGCCCACGAAGCCCCGCTCACCCCCGCCGACCTGGACCTCTTCGGCGAGGGCGCGAAGGAGGCGGTGGACTCGCTGGTCGAGGCGGGCGCGCTGCGACAGCGACCCACCGGCTGGTACTGGCGGCACCGGGAACGCCCCGAGGTCGACCTGCGCGGCGAGGGCGGCGCGCCGGTCTGCGTGGTGGAGGAGTCCACCGGCCGGCTGCTCGGCACCGTCGACGGCGGCTCCGCGCACTTCCTGCTGCACACCGGCGCGGTCTACCTGCACCAGGGCGTCTCGTACGTGGTCGACTCGCTCGACCTGGCCGACGGGTGCGCGCTGGTGCACGCCGAGGAGCCGGACTGGTCCACCCACGCCCGCGACGTCACCTCGCTCTCCGTGGTTTCCGTCCGCTCGTACACCGACGCCGGCCCGGTCGGGCTCTTCCTCGGCGAGGTGGATGTGACCAGCCAGGTGGTGTCGTACCAGCGGCGCCGCATCGCCACCGGCGAGGTGATCGACACCCGCCCGCTGGACCTGCCGGCGCGGGAGCTGCGCACCGTCGCGGTGTGGTTCACGCTCTCCCCCGGGTCGCTGGCCCGCGCCGGGGTGGAGGCGGCGGACGTCCCCGGGGCGCTGCACGCCGCGGAGCACGCCGCGATCGGCCTGCTGCCGCTGATGGCGACGTGCGACAGGTGGGACATCGGCGGGCTGTCGACCGCCCTGCACCCGGACACCGAGGCGCCGACCGTCTTCGTCTACGACGGTCATCCCGGCGGGGCGGGCTTCGCCGAGCGGGCGTACCGGACGGCCGCCGCCTGGCTGCGCGCCACCCGCGACGCGATCGTCGAGTGCGGGTGCGACACCGGGTGCCCGTCCTGCGTCCAGTCCCCGAAGTGCGGGAACGGCAACAACCCGCTGGCCAAGCCGGAGGCGGTCAAGGTCCTCGACGTGGTGCTCACCAATCTCGCCACCGCGACTCCCGTCCCGCCCGCGGGTGACCCGCCCGCCGGCGGCCCGGCGCGCAGCCGTCCCCACCCTGACGAGGCAGGCGGCCCGCCCGAGGCCGGGATGGCGTCGGACGTGGGGCGCGGTGGGAGGTTGCCGCGGCAGGACGACCGGACGCCCCGCCGGTCGACGTCCGGCGGCAGCCCACCGGACTGACCGGACTACCCGGCCGTGCCGCGCCCTCCGCGTGCCGGCCGTGCCGCGCCCCCCGCGTGCCGGCCGTGTCGCGCCCCCCGCGTGCCGGCCGTGTCGCGCGCCCCGCGTGCCGGCCGTGCCGCCCCGGCAGGGCCGGCCGCCAGCTCGGGGAGGTGGCGGTGTCGACGGCCGGCGGACCCCGCCACTTCGCCGAAGTGGCGGCCCTGGATCGTCGGCCGCGGCGCTCGATCGGCGGGATCGACGTCTGGTGGGTGGGACGGTGGCATGAGGTCGGGCGCCACGGGGCATTGATCTATGGGAGCGCTTCCATGCATGATTCCGGTAGCGCAGACGCGACCCGAGACCCGTCCGCCGGAGGTGCCACCGTGGCCGACACGATCGCCGAGACCGTCGAGCTGCTCTATACCATCGACCAGGAAAGTCTCACGCCCGACCAGCAGATCGCGCTGGGCACGGCCCTGGCGAACCTGGCCCAGGCGGAGCGGCTGGAACAGATCAACGAACACCTGCGCGGCATCCACCAGGTGCTCAACACGTGGGCGATGAAGGCCACGGTCGACGGCGGACGCTGACGTCCGTCACCGCACGGGCCGCCGCGTCCTGCCGGGTGCGATCGGTGCCGTCGACCGGGCCGCGGCGGGAGCGGCGCCGGCGTTGTGCGGGTGCGCGCTGGTGGCGGCGCTGTGCGACACTCCGGCGACCCCTCGAAGGAGATCAGATGTCGCTCGACAGCCTGCAGGCGCAGCACCGTTTCATCGTCCGTCAGCGGATCCGGATGATGGTCAACCAGTACGAGGTGCACGCCGTGGCACCGGACGGCTCCGAGGGCGGGCTGCTCGCGTTCGCGCAGCAGAAGCGGCTCGCCTTCAAGGAGCAGGTCACCATCTACACCGATGACACCAAGCAGTACCCCCTCCTCGGCTTCAAGGCCCGCCAGCGTCTCGACCTCGGCGCCACGTACGACGTGACCGACCACGCCGGCAACCCGATCGGCCTCTTCCGCAAGGACTTCGCCCAGTCGCTGCTGCGGTCGACCTGGCACGTCGAGCAGCCCGGCCTGCCGCCGGCGACCGGGCAGGAGCGCAGCCTGCCGGTGGCGCTGCTGCGCCGCTTCGTCGACTCGCTCTCCTGGCTGCCCTACCACTTCGACTTCGTGGCCGGCGGTCAGCCGGTGTTCTCGGTCGACAAGAAGTGGGGCCTCCGCGACCGGTACGTGGTGGACATCCAGCACCCGCACATCGACCGTCGGCTGGTCATCGCCATGGCGGTGGGCCTGGACGCCCTCCAGTCCCGCTGACCCCGGCACCGGCCGGCGAATCCCGTCACGGCGGGCTCCGCCGGCCGGACCCGAGATCCTCCGTCACGTGCCTGGCCGGCCTTCGACCGAGGTCCCGGGTCGGGCCCCCACGCCCGACGCCCTGCGCGGTCGGCTGCCACTCCGGTCCTGACCTCACGGATCGCCGCCCGGGTCGGCGGATCCTCCCGACCCGATCTCAGGAGTCGGCGATCCGGGCCGGGCCGGCCCGTGACGACGCGGTGGCGACGCGGGTCAGCCCGGGCAGCGGCGCGACCCGCACCTGCGCCGTGACGATCAGGTCGAGTCCGTCGGTTCGACAGCCGGTCAGCCGGCCGCCGTTGGCCGCCACCAACGCGGCGGCCCGCTCGCACGCGGCGTCCGTTCCGTCGAGCGCACGGCCCGCGCCCGCGAGCGCGCCGAAGTCGGCCGCCACCCGCGCCTGGTGGCGGGCGCACCGGGCGGACCCGAGGCCGGCGCCGAACAGTCCGACGAGCACGAACACCAGGCCGAGCGCGAGCAGGCACACCGTCGCCCCACCGCGGTCCGCCGCTGCCCCGCCCGCGGACGACGCGGAAGCTGACCCGTCGGCGAACCGCCCGGGAACTGCGCCCTCAGCAAGCGGCCCGGGAGCTGCGCCGTCGGCGAACCGCCCGGGAACTGCGCCGTCGGCGAACGGCCCGGGAGCCCGCAGTCCGATGCCGCACGGCGACGACTTCCCTGCCGTCACAGCGCCGGACCGGGAGCACCGGGTTCCACGGCGGCCACCGCGACGCCCGACACGGTCAACCGGGGCAGCCGCGCGCCGGCAGTCCGCACCGGCGCCCGGACGGTGGCGATCACCCGGTCGCCGGCCACCGTCACCGTCACCTCCGCGCCGCCGGGGGCGTACCGGGCACCGGCGGGGACGCCGGACTCGCCCCGGGCGGCGGCGAGTGCCGCCTCCCGGGCCGCGTCGAGACAACCCGCCCGGGTGGTCACCGCGTCGACCGCGGTGAGCCCGGCGAGGAGGAGAAGCACCAGCGCCGGCAGGCCGGCCGCCAGCTCGGCGGTGAACGACCCCCGCTCCCGGGCGTCCCACGGGCGACGCCGCGCGGCACCGCTCGGATCGTCGGGCGGCACCGCCACACCGACCACCGGGACGTTCGAGACATCGGACCGCCGGCCGGCCCACCGGCGCCCGGTCACTTCAGCGCCCGGTCGATCACGGCGGTCAGGGCGGACTGCACGTTTCCGGAGGTGAGCACCTTCAGCAGGATCCCGGCGAAGGCGACCGCGGCGAGGGTGCCCACGGCGTACTCGGCGGTGTTCATGCCGGCGTCACCCCGAAGGCGGGCGAGGAGCTTGCGCATGTCGTACGTCCCTTCTCGATGGTTCACAGCACGTCGCCGAGGACGGCGACGATCACCGGCACCAGACCGGCGAGAATGAAGGCGGGCAGGAAGCACAGCCCGAGCGGCAGCACGATGAGCACCCCCGCACGCCGGGCGGACGCCTCGGCCGCGGTCGAGCGTTCGGCCCGTAGCTCGTCGGCGAGCCGGGTGAGCGCGCCGGCCAGCGCAGCGCCGCTGTTCGACGAGCGGATAGCGGCGCCGACCAGGCTTCCCGCTCCGGGCACGGGTCGCAGGTGGGCCCAGGCCTCCGTCGGCGTACCGCCCAGGCTCAGCGTGCGGCCCACCCGGCCGAGCCGGCCCGCGAGGGGCCCGCCGAGCGCCTCCGCGACCGCGAGCACCGAGCGGTCCACCGGCGCGCCGGCCCGGAGCGCCGCGGCCAGCAGGTCGGCGGCGAGTGGCAGGTCGGAAGTCTCGCGCAGACGCCGCTCCCGCACGGCGCGCGGCTCGATCCGGCGGAGCAGACGGTCGGCCGCCACGCCGGCCAGCGGCCCGGCGAACAGGCCGGCCCAGCCGCCGACGACCACCGCCACGGCGATCCCGGCCAGGCCCGCGCCCAACCGGATCCGGTCCGGCCACCAGGTCGGACGGCCCCGCCGAGGGGCGGAGGCGAGCCTTCGTAACCGCCGGGCCGGGCGAACCCCCGGCGCGCCCGCGACCAGGAGCGTCGCGGCGCCGCCGAGGCAGGCGGCGACCACCACCTGACGGGACATCAGGCGCCCCGCCCCGGCCCCGCACCGAGCCGCTCCGCCCAGAGCAACCCACCGATCTGCAGGACGACTGCCGCCACCGCGCTCCCGCCACCGACCGGCGTGTGCAGGAGCACGGCCACCGGGTCGACCCCGATGGCGTAGCCCAGACCGATCCCGCCGAGCGGCAGGGCGGCGAGCAGCCAGGCGGTCGCCCGGGCGCCGGCGGCCTGCGCCGCGGCAGCCGCCAGCCCGCGGTCGGCCGCACGGGCGTCCGCCTCGATCCGCTCCAGCAGGTCGGCCAGCGGCGCCCCGGTCCGGTCGGCCAGCCGCACCGCGGCCCGGCACAGTCGGGCGATCCGGCCCGTGCCACCGTCGAGCACCGCGCCGGCGGGCAGGCCGGCGCGCAGGTCGGCGGCGGCGCCACCGAGCCGGTCGAGATCGTGGCGGTGGGCCAGATCGGCCTCCCGCTGCGCACGTCGGCGCAGACCGGCGCGGGCCGCGAGCGTGCCGTACGCGGCCAGTACCAGCGCGGCCACCGGGCCGCCGAGGAGCGCACCGGTCCCGCCGCCGAGCAGCGCCGCCGCCGGTAAGGCACGCCGGGCGGACACCGCCGCACGAAGGCGCGGTTCCCCGGTGGGCGGTCGGCCGGCCAGCTCGGGCCACCGGCCGGACAGCTCGGGCCACGGGCCGGCCAGGTGGCCGTCGAGGCCGGACCGACGGCGACCTCCCCGACCCGGTCCGGCACCCGGTCGACGCAACCGGTCGAACCGGCCGGGCGACCGTCGGAGCCCCGCCGACGGCGGACGCACCGGCCCGTGGGCACCGGTGCCACCGGCTCTCCTGCCGGCGACAGGCCGGGAGCCCTCGGAAGCGGCTCGGGCGTCCAGGACCGCCCGCCGCCGGACCCGACCGGTGCGTACCGGCCAGGCGACCACCACGGCGCAACCGGCGAGGAGCGCGAACACCAGCCAGAGCTGCCCGGTCACGACGAACCCGCCGAGCCGGGCCAGACCACCCGGAGGATCGGCGGTACGGGCACGCCCCGCTCCCGCAGCAGGTTGCCGAGCGACCGGGCGGCCAGGCCCAGACCACGGCCACGTATCCAGGCCGGGACCACGGTCACCACCCGGTCGGGCCCTTCCGGCAGGAGCAGGCCGATCGAGTCGAGCACCCGGCCGGTGCCGGTCCGGCGGAGTTGGAGGACCACCTGCAACGCGGCGGCGACCTGGGCGTGCAGCGCGACCCGTGGCAGCCCGCCGAGCATCCCGAGCGCCTCCAGCCGGGCCGGGACATCCGTCGGGGCGTTGGCGTGCAACGTCCCCGCCCCACCGTCGTGGCCGGTGTTCAGCGCGGCCAGCAGGTCGACCACCTCGGCGCCCCGGCACTCGCCCACCACCAGCCGGTCCGGTCGCATCCGGAGCGCCTGCCGGACCAGGTCGCCGAGCCCGACCACGCCGACGCCCTCGACGTTCGCGGTCCGCGCCTGCAACCCGATCACGTGCGGATGCACCGGGCGCAGCTCCGCGGCGTCCTCCACCAGCACGATCCGCTCGTTGCCGGGCACCAGCCCGAGCAACGTGTTGAGCAGGGTGGTCTTGCCGGAGCCGGTGCCACCGGTCACCAGGTAGGCCAACCGGGCGGCCACCACCGCGTCGAGCAGCGGGGCGACCGGCCGGGGCACGGTGCCGTGCTCGACCAGCTCGTCCAACGTGAACGGTCGCTGCCGGAAGGTGCGCAGCGACAGATAAGGGCCGTCGGTCGCCACCGGCGGCAGCACGGCGTGCAGCCGGGTGCCGTCGGGCAGCCGCGCGTCGGCGTACGGCGAGGCGTCGTCGAGCCGGCGCCCTGCGGCCGCGGTCAGCCGCTGCGCCAGCCGACGTACGTCGTCGACCGTGCCGAGCGGCACGGCCACCTGGTGCAGCCCCCGTCCCCGGTCGACCCAGACCCGGACCCCGTTCACCAGCACGTCGGTGACCTGCGGGTCCGCCAGGAACGATGCGAGTGGGCCGGCGCCGACGAGGTCGTCGTGCACCCGGTCGGCGATCCGCAGCAGGGTGGTGTCGCCGAGCACACCGGCGGCCGGTTCGGCGCGTACCGCGGAGACGACCGCGGCGGACGTGACCGGCGTGGCCTCGGCGGCGAGGCGGTGCCGGACACGGACGGCCAGCTCCTCCGGGTCGGCCGGCCCGGTCACGCCGCACCCGCCGCGGACCGCCCGGTCAGCTCGTCGACGAGCCGCTGGCACAGCACGGCGAGCGGGCCCTTGCCGGTGGCGCCCGGCGCCTCGCCGCGTTCCAGCCCTCGGCACAGGCCGGGCTCGGGCCGGAGCGTGCCGGCGAGCGGAAGGCCGAGCGCACGGGACACCTCGGCCGCCCGGAGCCGACCCGGCGCCGGGCCCCGCACGATCACCGACAGGTCGGCGCAGTGCGGGGCCACGACGGCGGCCACCCGGGCCGCGGCGGCGGTGGCGCGCAGCTCCGCGGGCACCACGAGGAGCGCCCGGTCGGCGGCCTGGAGGGCGATCACGGCCGCGTCGTCGAGATGCCGGGGCAGGTCGAGCACGACGAGGTCCCGCCCGCGCCGGCCGGCGTCGACCGTGGCGGCCATCGCCTCGGCCGGCAGGTGCCGCAGGTCCCCCCGGTCCCACGAGAGCACGACCAGGTCACCCCGGCTGGGCAGGGCTCGGACCAGCGCCGGTGGATCGACGCGCCCGTCCGCGCCGGCCAGCTCGGGCCAGCGCAACCCGTCGAGCTGCTCCCAGCCGAGCACCAGGTCGAGACCGCCGCCCAGGGGATCGGCGTCGACCAGGAGCGTGCGCAGCCGAGCCCGGGCCGCACTGACGGCGAGCCCGCCGGCGAGAACGCTGGCCCCGGCGCCGCCACGCCCGCCGAGCACCGCCACGACCCGCGCCGGGCCCGCGCCCGCCGGCTCGACCGCGCACTCGGCGAACCGGTCGACCAGCCAGGGCTCCGCCGCGGGCAGGGCCGCGACGTGCTCGGCGCCGATCAGCTCGGCCAACTCCGTACCCGGATCGAGCTGGCCGGAGCGACCGACCAGGACCGTGCGGGGACGCCGTGGCAGGCGGGCCCGCAGGCAGGCCGCCGCCTGGTCGGCGCCGACCAGCACCAGCGGTGACGGCGCCCAGCGGGCGCGGGCGGCGGCCGGATCGGCCGCCAGCTCGACCTCGGTGCCGCCGGCCGCGGCGAGCCGCAGCAGCTCGTCGAGCAGGTCGCCGTCGGCCGTGACGAGCAGGGGCAGCCGGCGGTACGGCGGGAGCGGGGTACGGGGCGGCATGGCGGCCTCCATCGGTCGGACTCGGACGTGCCGCGGTGCAGCCTGCCCAAGTCGGCCGAGTCGGACGGGGACGCGGGAAGCCCGCTTGTGGACAGTGGCGCGATGTGGACGGACCTCGGCGAAGGAGTGGATCTGCTATGCGCCGGCGCCGCCGGATCGGCGGGAATTCCCTGGCGGCACGGCCGTGCCGAGCCTCCGAAGAGTCGGATCCATCCGGACCCACCGGTCGGCGCGGTGAGACCACCGGCCATTGACTGAGGGGATCGTCCGTCCCGCATAATCGGATCCCTTGCCGCGAACGGACGGCACCGGCGCGCGGAATCGAGGCCATGACCGATCCACCGCACGGCACCGGAACCCCACCCGCCCGCCGCCACGGCCGAGGCGCTCCCCCGGCCGGCGAGGCCTGGCTCCGCGACCCGTCACCGGCCACGCTCGCCTCGGTGGCGATCGGGGTCGTGGTCGTCGTGCTGGTCGGCATACTCAGCTTCTTCGCCATGCCCCGCCGACCCGACCTGCCGCCGCCCGTCAGCGGCGAGCCGTTCCTCGCCTCCCCCGGGAACTCCACGCCGGCGGCGGACCTGGCGACCGAGTCGTACTCGCCGGCGCCGGTGTCGCTCTCCACCCGCGCCGCGCTGCCGACCCGCCGGCCCGCACCGCCACGCCGGACCACCCCGGCCGCCCGGCCGCCCGCGCCGAAGCCGTCGGCCAGCCGCACGACGCCGCCGGCGTCACGGCCGGGCGAACTCACCCCGCTCCCGGCGTCCCGGGAATCGTCACTGCGTTCCCGCAGCGGGGGACCGGAGACCTTCGTCGAATTCGTCAACGCCCGGTCCGCGACCGTCGTCGTCAACTGGCTGGACTACGGCGGCCGGCGCCAGCGGTACGCGGTGCTGCGGCCGGGGCAGACCTACCGGCAGCAGACGTACGTGGGGCACCCGTGGGTGGTGACCGACGACCGGGGCCGGGCTCTGGTCTGCTTCGAACCCGCACCGCAGACCATGCGCGCCG
Source organism: Micromonospora sp. NPDC049282 (assembly GCF_043197045.1). Classification (NCBI taxonomy): domain Bacteria; kingdom Bacillati; phylum Actinomycetota; class Actinomycetes; order Micromonosporales; family Micromonosporaceae; genus Micromonospora; species Micromonospora sp. NPDC049282. The sequence goes on along the minus strand of NZ_JBICSL010000003.1, from coordinate 64,998 downwards.
TGATCCGCTGACGACGGGCCGGATCAGCCAGCCACGCTCAACCGTGGTGGTCGAGGCTCAGGACCAGGGCAGCCGCCGAGACGGCGAGAAACACGGCCGGTCCGACAAGGTGGCGGGAGCCCACCCGCAGGTGGGCGACGACCGCGCCGACGAAGTAGGCCACGAGGCCGGCGGCGGCGAGCGTGCCCAGCAGCGGCACGGCGATCCCGGCCAGCAACCCCGACGAACCCGCCGCGAGCACGGTGCCCAGCACCGGCGCCCACGAGCGGGGCAGACGCTTCATGTCCAACTGGGCCCTGGGGTACGAGTGGCCGGCCAGGTAGGCCACGGCCGCTGACCCGGTGAGGACGGCGGCGACGATGGTGACCGTGACGTACGCGATGAACATCGAGTCTTCCCTCTTGACGTTCGACAGCGAGATCCTTCGCTGACAGGTCGAGGTAGCGCGCCGAGATGTGACAGGCCAGGACCGGCATCACAGGCACGGGGGTCTGATGAGGGCGTAGTACGAGGAGTCAGTCCCACGCCCCAGAGTCCAGTGCCCGGACATGCCGGACCTCCCCGCCACGGGTGAGCGCGCTCCCCCACCCGGGGGGCGCCTGCTGTCGTGTCGAGGAAGGGAGGCGACCGGTCGACCCGGTCGGGCAGCGGCGAGAAGCACTCCGACCTGGGCGGGAGCGCTTCCCGCAAAGGGACGACCCCCGTCGGGGGGAGACGGGGGTCGTCGGGTGGTTCGGCTCCGGGGGGGTCGAGCCGAACCGACTCAGCGGTCACGGGGGGTGCAACCGCCGAGGGTCTGTGCGGCGACCGGACGTGAACTCCCGTCGCGAGGACAAGCATGCCGCAGCCGACCCTTATACGTCGAGTGGTGTTCACTCCACGCAAAGCTAATTTCTCGCACGGAGATGTGACCGTCGTCACTCCGCTGGGCATACCTCGGCCCTCGGACCCGGGGTGGGCGGTCGCGGGCGGCCCGTCCGGCTAGACTTTCGCGCCGTGGGCCGTAGTGCCGCTTTCTTCGATCTCGACAAGACCGTGATCGCCAAGTCGAGCGCCCTGGCGTTCGGTCGGCCGTTCTACCGGGACGGGCTGATCACTCGGCGTGACGTGGTCAAGTCGGCGTACGCGCAGCTGATGTTCCGGCTGGGCGGCACCGACGAGCAGACCATGGCCCGCACCCGGGACTATCTGGCCACGCTCTGCAAGGGCTGGCCGGTGGAACAGGTCCGCCAGATCGTCGCGGAGACGCTGCACGAGCTGATCAACCCCTATGTGTACGCCGAGGCGGCCGCCCTCATCGAGGAGCACCAGGCCGCCGGCCGGGACGTGGTGCTGGTCTCCGCCTCGGGCGAGGAGATGGTCCGACCGATCGGCGAGCTGCTCGGCGTGACCGACGTGATCGCCACCCGGATGGCGGTCGTCGACGGCCGCTACAGCGGCGAGGTGGAGTTCTACGCGGCCGGTCCGAGCAAGGTCGACGCCGTGGGCGAGCTGGCCGGTGAGCGCGACTACGACCTGGCCGACTCGTACGCGTACTCCGACTCGTACAGCGATCGGCCGTTGCTGGAGTGCGTGGGGCACCCGAGCGTGGTCAACCCGGACCGGACGCTGCGCAGGTTGGCGGCGGAGAACGGCTGGCCGGTGCTGGAGTTCCGGCACCCGATCCCGCTGGGTCGCCGGCTGCGCGAGCGGCCGGCCGTGCCGGTCGCGGCGGCGGCGCTCGGTGTGGGTGTCGGTGTGGCCATCGGCATCGCGTGGTACGGCCGGCACCGGCGCACCCGCGCCACCGCGACCACCGTGTGACGGCGGGCGGCCCGGGTTCAGGAGGCGGCGAGGAGTTCGTCGCCGATGAGCGTGATCTGGTCCGCGCCGACCTCCACCGCGGCCATGTAGTGCCGTAGCCAGGAGCGCAGGCCGTCCGGGGTGCCGGTGGCGAAGGCGCCGGCCGCGCCGACGTACTCCGGTTCCCGCTCGCGGTGCCCGACGTCCACGGCGACCAGACCGCGCGGGTCGAAGCCGGTGGAGATCAGCACCAGCCGCGCGGCGGCCCGGGCCACCACGCCGGAGGGGCCCGGGAACGGGCGCAGGTTCAGCAGTTCGCCGTGCACCACGGCGGCCAGCACCAGCGGTGGCACCTTCGTGCCGCCGGCCACCAGGCCGGACAGGCCGTCGAGCCGGGCCGCCACCACCGGGTCGGTCACCGGCCGGCCCAGTTCCTCCTCGGTCACCACGTCGCGGGCGGCGAGCACGTGCAGCCGGGCGAGCACCTGGCGGGGGGCCTTCGGCCACAGGTCGCTGAGCCCGGGCAGCGCCCCGGCCACCCGGAGCGCGCCCTGTAGCACCGGGTCGGTGACCGTGCCGGCGCGTACCTCCTCGCGGTCGTGGGCCCGCCCTTCCAGCGCGGCGCTGGCCACCGCCGAGCGGAGGCTGACCTCGGCGGCGAGCGGCCCGCCCTGGCGGCGCAGCGCCCGGTGCCGGTGGGCCTGGTCGACCCGGTCGCGGGCCCGTTCGACGGCGGGCGCGACGTCGGCGAGCGCGAGCAGCGGGGCCAGCGGATCAGTGGTCACCCCGTCACGCTAGCGACAGCCCTGCGGGTGTTAAGCGGGGCCCCTTCCTGTACCGGAGGCGTTGACAGGGGCCCCTCCTTACACCTCAGCGCGGAGGGGGCGCCGCTGGGCGCGCGTGGCGGGGCGGGCGGTCGCGGGGGCGGTACGCCGGGGCTAACCTTCCCGGGAGTAGGGAGACGCAGGTCACGCGACGAAGGAGTCACCGTATGAGCGAGGCATTGGCCAACTTGCTGAACGAGACGCGCCAGTTCCCGCCGCCGGCCGAACTCGCCGCGAACGCCAACGTGACCGCGGCGGCGTACGACGAGGCGGCCGGTGACCGCCTCGCCTTCTGGGAGCGCCAGGCCGGCCGGCTGGCCTGGGCGCAGCCGTGGGAGCAGGTGCTCGACTGGTCGACCGCGCCGTTCGCGAAGTGGTTCACCGGCGGCCGGCTCAACGTGGCGTACAACTGCCTGGACCGGCACGTGGAGGCGGGGCACGGCGACAAGGTGGCGATCCACTGGGAGGGCGAGCCGGGCGACACCCGCACCGTCACCTACGCCGACCTGCACCGGCTCACCTGCCAGGCGGCCAACGCGCTGACCGAGCTGGGCGTGACGGCCGGCGACCGGGTGGCGATCTACCTGCCGATGATCCCGGAGGCCGCGGTGGCGATGCTCGCCTGCGCCCGGATCGGCGCCACCCACAGCGTGGTGTTCGGCGGCTTCTCCGCCGACGCGTTGACCAACCGGATCCAGGACGCCAGCGCCAAGGTGGTGATCACCGCGGACGGCGGGTTCCGCCGGGGCAAGCCGTCGGCGCTCAAGCCGACCGTCGACGAGGCGGTGGCGAACTGCCCGTCGGTGGAGCACGTGCTGGTGGTCCGCCGTACCGGTGAGGAGGTCGGCTGGTCGGCGAAGGACCACTGGTGGCACGACGCGGTGGAGAACGCCTCCCCGGAGCACGAGGCGCAGCCGTTCGACGCCGAGCACCCGCTGTTCATCCTCTACACCAGCGGCACCACCGCCCGGCCGAAGGGGATCCTGCACACCACCGGCGGCTACCTGACCCAGACGTCGTACACCACGCACGCGGTCTTCGACCTGAAGCCGGAGACGGACGTCTACTGGTGCACGGCCGACATCGGCTGGGTGACCGGGCACTCCTACATCGTCTACGGCCCGCTCTCCAACGGCGCCACCCAGGTCATGTACGAGGGCACCCCGGACACCCCGCACCGGGGCCGGCTCTGGGAGATCGTCGACAGGTACAAGGTCAGCATCCTCTACACGGCGCCGACCCTGATCCGCACCATGATGAAGTGGGGCGAGGACATCCCGGCCGGGTACGACCTGTCGTCGCTGCGCCTGCTCGGCAGCGTCGGCGAGCCGATCAACCCGGAGGCGTGGATCTGGTACCGGCAGTACGTGGGCCGTGGTGAGCTGCCGGTCGTCGACACCTGGTGGCAGACCGAGACCGGCGCCATGATGATCTCGCCGCTGCCGGGCGTGACCGAGGCGAAGCCCGGTTCGGCGATGGCCCCGCTGCCCGGCATCGTCGCCGACGTGGTCGACGACCAGGGCCAGTCGGTGCCCAACGGCGGGGGCGGCTACCTGGTGCTCACCGAGCCGTGGCCGTCGATGCTGCGCACCATCTGGGGCGACGACAACCGGTTCCTCGAGACGTACTGGTCGCGGTTCGGCGCGGGCGCCAACACCGGCGACGAGTGGGTCTACTTCGCCGGTGACGGCGCGAAGAAGGACGACGACGGGCACATCTGGCTGCTCGGTCGGGTCGACGACGTGATGCTGGTGTCCGGGCACAACATCTCCACCACCGAGGTCGAGTCGGCGCTGGTCAGCCACCCGTCGGTGGCCGAGGCGGCGGTGGTCGGCGCGACCGACCCGACGACCGGGCAGGCGATCGTGGCGTTCGCCATCCCGCGCGGCAGCGCGGAGATCTCCGGCGACGCGGGCGAGAAGCTCATCGCCGAGCTGCGCAACCACGTGGCGAAGACGCTCGGCCCGATCGCCAAGCCGCGGCAGATCATGCTGGTGCCGGAGCTGCCGAAGACCCGCTCCGGCAAGATCATGCGTCGGCTGCTGCGGGACGTGGCGGAGAACCGGTCGCTCGGCGACGTGACCACGCTCCAGGACTCCTCGGTGATGGAGTTGATCTCCTCGGGGATGAGTGGCGGCAAGTCCGACGAGGACTGACCACGACGGAACGAGGGGGCGGGTCGCGCGGCGGCCCGCCCTCTCGTCGTACGCGGGGATCATGCCGGTCGATCGGCGGAGGCGCACTGGCCTGTTCACCCCTGTCGATGGCGAGCCGGGTCGACTACCTTCAGCCGCAACCGGCGGATTTCGACAGGTGTCGCTGAGTCGACCGGTCTCTCACCATTCCCTACGAACGGAGTGGCATGCTCCCCATTTCGCAGTCCCGGGCAGGCAGGCGGCTACTCGTCGCGCTGCCCGCGATCGCCCTCGCGGCCACGTCGCTGACCGCGACGGGCAGCGCGGCGGCACAGCCGTCCCGGTCCGCACCGGCCACCATCGCGGCGGACGAGTACTACATCAACTACGCCGAGCCCGAGGTGCAGCCGGACACCGGCGGCAGGGAGACCAAGGGCAGGGACGGGGTCTTCTCGTCGCCGGTGGACGAGGCACGCGCCTACGACCGGAAGTACGCCGGCGGCAACCCGGTCACCGCCCGGGAACTGGCGAAGCTCGAGGCGAAGTCGATCCGGACCGGCCAGAGCCCGCGGAAGATCAAGAAGGCGAAGAACACCCAGACCGCCAAGCTGCTCACGCTGCTGGTGGAGTTCAACGACAAGGCCAACGACGACTTCACCGGCGTGATGGTCCCGAAGACGGTCTTCGAGGACCGCACCTGCGTTCCCGGCACGGTGCAGAACGGGCCGCGGCACAACACCATCCCGAACCCGGCCACGCTGCCGCACAAGGACAACAACTCGATGTGGGTGCCGGACTTCTCGCCGGCCCACTACGACAAGATGCTCTACACCAAGACGGGCATCACCGAGCGGGTCCGCAAGGACCTCAAGGGACCGGACGGCAAGCCGGGCATCAGCCTGGCCGGCCGGACCATGCACAACATGTACCTGGAGATGTCCAAGAACGCGTACACCGTGGACGGGCAGGCGAGCCCGTGGATCACGGTCCCGCACTCGGAGGGCTGGTACGCGGCGTCGCGCTGCTTCCAGGACGAGAACGGCAACTGGGTCGCCGGGCGTGAGCAGGCGATGAACGGTCACCCGGACAACCCGCAGGGCGCGGGCCGGCTCGCCACCGACGCGATCGACGCGCTGGCCGCCGCCGACCCGAACTTCCCGTGGGCCGACTACGACATCGAGGACCAGAGCGACCGCGACGGTGACGGCAACTTCCACGAGCCGGACGGCGTGATCGACCACCTGGTGCTGGTGCACGCCAACCAGGGCAAGTCCCGCGGTGGCGGCGCCGTCGGCGTCTACTCGGTCTGGGCGCACTCCTCCACCGTGGCCGGCGGCTACACCATCCCCGGCACCAACCTGAAGGTGTCGAACTACATCGTGCAGCCGGAGGACGCCGGCGTCGGCGTCTTCGCCCACGAGTTCGGGCACGACCTGGGCCTGCCGGACCTCTACGACACCTCCGGCAACGCCGACTCGGACGTGGACTTCTGGGATCTGATGGCGTCCGGCTCGCACTCCGGCGAGATCTTCCAGGCGCTCCCCACCCACATGGGCATCTGGGACAAGTGGGTGCTCGGCTGGGCCGAGCCGAAGACCTTCGGCACGGGTGACCGGGGCAGGCTGGTCAAGCTCGGGCAGACGTCGCGTACGCCGGTCGGCACCGAGGACGGCATCAAGATCGACCTGCCGGACAAGGTGATCTCGCTGGCGACGCCGCACAGCGGCGGCAACATGTGGTATTCGGGCGCGGACCAGAACTGGGCCGACGTCAAGCTGAGCCGCACGGTGACCGTCCCGAACGCCGCCGACGCGAAGTTCTGGATGTGGAACAACTACGTCATCGAGGCGGACTGGGACTTCGGCTTCGTCGAGGTCTCCACCGACGGCGGCGCCACCTGGAACGAGCAGAAGGTGTACGCCGAGGGCGGCGCGCTGGTCTCCACCAACGACGGCTACGCCGACCCGAACGGCCGGATGGTCGACTTCGGCAACAAGAAGTACGGCCTGAGCGGCAGCACCGGTGGCTGGCGGCACGACTACGTCGACCTGTCGTCGTTCGCCGGGCAGACCGTGCAGGTGCGGCTGCGGTACGCCACCGACGAGGCGTTCGTCGAGCGCGGCTGGTTCGCCGACGACTTCTCGGTGACCGGCGGCGGCGCGACCACGTGGAGCGACGACGTGGAGAGCGGCGCGGCGGGCTGGACCCAGACCGGTGGCACCTTCACCGACACCAGCGGCGCGGGTTGGTACATCGACTCGGGCACCCAGGTCAAGTCGCACTACTACCTGGCCGAGTGGCGTAACTTCGACGGCTTCGACAACGGCCTGAAGTACACCTACGACACCGTCTACTCGCACGAGGCCTGGAAAGTCGACCGGATCTCGTACAACGCGCCCGGCATGCTGGTCTGGTACCGGGACACCCAGCTCGGCGACGTCAACCACGTCACCGGGCAGATGACCGCGCTGCCCAGCTACGGCGCCAAGGGCGGGCTGCTGATCGTCGACTCGCACAACGACCCGCTGCGCCGCAAGGGCGAGGCGGCGGCGAAGGACCCGTCGGTGCTGGACAACCTGCCCAGCCGCCCGCAGTCGTCAAACGCCACCTTCGGGTTGAAGCCGACGTACCCGTTCAAGGAGTGCCTGGAGGCGGCGGACGAGCCGTACAGCGAGTACTGCACGAAGTTCGGCGCCCAGGCGCCGGTGCGCGGCTTCACCGACGCCAAGGGCTGGTACCCGGGCATCGAGATCCGCGACGGTTCGGCGTACGCGCGGGACAACGACGCCTCGGTGGTCGTCCCGTCGAAGGGCAACCAGCGGTACACCACCCGGGTGGTGAACCCGGACGGCACCCCGGCGACCGACTGGTACGGCACGGAGCTGGGTGGCGGCGCGATCGTGCTGGGCACCGGCAACCCGCGGGACGCGGGGGTGGCGTACGGCACCTCGATCGTCATCGTGCGGGCCGCCAAGGACAACGCGTACGCCACGGTGTACGTGGTCCCGCCGAGGAGCTGATCAACTGCGGTGAACCGGAACCGGAATGACCGGAAAATGGGCTGAACGGGCCGGATGAGGTAAGGGTCGGGAGCGGCAGCGCTCCCGACCCTTACGCATATCCACCGGTGTCGTTGCGTTCGGGCGGCCGGACATCAGCCCCTGGTCAGTGGCATCACGACGGGCCGGGGTGTGACGGGGAAAGACGTCCCCAACAAAAAGTTGCTACAAATCGACGCGCACATCTTCCCACCGGTCCCAGCAGTGTCTATGTTCACCAGGGGTCCCACTAGTGGGACGTTCCACCGGCCCGTACCCCCAAGGGGCCGGTTCCCTCACACCGGAGGTACCACGTGCGCAAAGTCGCAGTGGGTCTGCTCGGGCTTTCGCTGACCGCGACGGGGCTGATGGCAGGTACGTCCGCCAGCGCCGCGCCGACGCCGAAGCTGCCGACCACCGCCCCGTCGGTGGCCGAGCCTGCGCAGGCTGAACACGACCTGCCCAACCCGCTCGAGGACAAGCGGCGCGCGCTGCGCCAGGAAGGCCTCAGCGAGGTCCTGTCCGGCAGGGCGAAGGCCCAGAAGATCAACGGCAGCACTGTCGTCAAGGTCGGCGAGAAGGCTGCCGCCGGTGCCACGGCGGGCAAGGCGGCCAAGAGCACCAAGGCCGGCAAGGGTCCGACCGAGGACCAGTACGTCGAGCTCTCCCGCGAGAAGACCGACAAGATCTTCGTCATCCTCGCGGAGTTCGGCGACGAGCGGCACCCGAACTACCCGGACCAGGACACCGACCCGGCCGTCGCGGGTCCGACCCGGTTCGACGGGCCGCGCGTCAACCAGATCCCGCAGCCCAACCGCGCGGTGGACAACTCCACCGTCTGGCAGTCGGACTACAGCGCCGATCACTTCCGGCAGCTGTACTTCGGCACCAAGCCGGGTGACGAGTCGCTGAAGCAGTACTACGAGGCCCAGTCCTCCGGTCGATACAGCGTCGACGGCGAGGTCACCAACTGGGTGAAGGTCAAGTACAACGAGGCTCGCTACGGCCGTTCCAACGGCTACCCGTGCGCCTCGAACGTCTGCACCAACACCTGGGCGCTGGTTCGCGACGCCGCCAACGAGTGGGTCGCCGACCAGAAGGCGCAGGGCCGCTCCGACGCGCAGATCGCCGCCGACGTCAAGTCGATGGACGAGTGGGACCGTTACGACTTCGACGGCGACGGCAACTTCAACGAGCCGGACGGTTACATCGACCACTTCCAGATCGTCCACGCCGGCGGCGACCAGGCCGACGGTGACCCGATCCAGGGTGAGGACGCCATCTGGAGCCACCGCTGGTACGCGTTCGCCAGCGACCAGGGCAACACCGGCCCGGCCAACTTCCCGGCCGGTGGCACCCAGATCGGCAACACCGGGGTCTGGATCGGCGACTACACGATCCAGCCGGAGAACGGTGGCCGGAGCGTCTTCTACCACGAGTACGGCCACGACCTCGGTCTGCCGGACGACTACAACGTCACCAGTGGTGGGGACAACAACAACGAGCACTGGACCCTGATGGCCCAGAGCCGGCTCGGCGCCAAGAACGACGCCGGCATCGGCGACCGCGGTGGCGACCTGGGTGCCTGGAACAAGCTCCAGCTCGGCTGGCTCGACTACGAGACGGTCGTCGCCGGTCAGAAGCGCACGCTGGAGCTGGGCCCGCAGGAGTACAACTCCGCCAAGGCCCAGGGCGCCGTGGTCGTGCTTCCGCAGCGGGAGTACACGTTCCAGAACGGCAAGCCGTTCGAGGGGACCAAGCAGTTCTTCTCGGGCAACGACGACGACCTGAACAACACCATGACGCGGGCCATCGACCTCACGGGGAAGACCAGCGCCTCGGTGTCGATGAAGGGTCGTTACAACATCGAAGAGGACTACGACTACCTCTTCTTCGAGGCCTCCACCGACGGTGGCCAGAGCTGGGTCTCGCTCCCGGGTACGGCCAACGGCAAGGCGCTCAAGGAGATCTCGACCGGGCGTTACGCCCTGGACGGCTCGACCGCCGACAAGTGGGTCGACGTCAACGTTCCGCTGGACTCGGTCGCCGGCAAGGTCGTGCAGTTCCGGCTCCGCTACCAGACCGACGGCGGCCTCTCCGCCGGTGGCTTCTACGGTGACGCGCTCACCGTGACCGCCGACGGTCAGACGCTGCTCAGCGACGGCGCCGAGACCGGTGCCGCCGGCTGGACGCTCAGCGGCTGGAGCATCGTCGAGGAGACCTACAAGCGCAAGTTCGACAACTACTACATCGCCGGCAACCGGTCGTACACCTCGTACGACAAGTACCTCAAGACCGGCCCGTACTACTTCGGCTACGCGAACACCCGCCCGGACTACGTGGACCACTACGCGTACCAGGAGGGTCTGCTGATCTCCTACTGGAACCTCCGGTGGGCGGACAACGACACGTTCGCGCACCCGGGCGAGGGTCGCAACATGATCATCGACGCTCACCCGCGGCCGCTCTACAACCTGACCGGGAACCCCTGGCGGGCCCGCGTCCAGGTCTACGACGCGCCGTTCAGCCTGAAGAAGGCGGACTCGTTCACGCTGCACATCAACAGCCAGCCGCAGTACGTCCGCGGTCAGGACGCGCAGCCGCTGTTCGACGACACCAAGCAGTACTGGTACCCGGAGCTGCCGAACCACGGCGTCAAGCTCCCCGCCAGCGGCACCAAGATCAAGGTCCTGGAGCAGAACGGCACCTCGCTGAAGGTCCGCTTCTCCTGAGCCACTGATCCACGCGACACCACGGCGAGGCCCGGGCAGGTCACCTGCCCGGGCCTCGCCCATTCGCGCCGGTGGGAACCGTGGCGGCCGGCGACGCGTCCCAGGCAGGTGACCAGGAGCCTCGACCGCCGCTTGGCCGCGGTCCTCGCGTTACCCCTGGCCCTGACCCTGACCGGCTGCGCCGACCCGGAAGAAGGAGCAGACGTGCCCACGTCCGAGCGTCCCGCCGAACCCGGCGGACCCACCGGGTCCGCCGCACCCGCACCGGAGCAGACCCCACCCACCGCGACGGCGCCCACCCCGGCCGCCTCCTCGGGCCGGCCCCCGCTCTCCGCGACCGACCTGCCGACGCTCCGGCCACCCACCGGGCCGCCACGGCACCCGACCGACCAGCTGAAGCCGAACGTCCTCGCCGGCCGGATCAGCCACGGTGGCGGCGGCCCCTGCTACACGCTGGTCACCGACGACGGCCAGGAGCACGCGCTGTACGGCCGGGACAAGGGCGCCTGGCCCACCGGCGCCTGGGTCCGGGTCACCGTGGGCCCGGCGCCCGAGGGCGTCGAATGCGGACCGGGCCGGCTGGTCGGTCTGCTGCGCATCGAACGCGTCGCCTGACCGGCGGTCGGGCCGTCCCGGAGAAACCCCTGATCCTGCGCACCTGCGGGGCCGGCGCACGACCACCGGCCCTAGGCTGTGCCTCATGAGCGACCAGCGCGGCGGGGCCGCCGACGAGTCCTGCGTGATGCCCGAAGGGCCGTGGACGCACCGGTTCGTCGGCGCCAACGGCAGCAGGTTCCACGTCGTCGAGGCGGGCACCGGCCCGATGGTGCTCTTCCTGCACGGCTTCCCGGAATACTGGTACGCCTGGCAAGAGATGCTCCCGGCGGTCGCCGACGCCGGCTTCCGCGCGGTCGCCGTCGACCTGCGCGGTTACGGCGCGAGCGACAAGCCACCCCGGGGGTACGACGGCTACACCCTCGCCGCCGACGTGGCCGGCCTGATCCGGGCGCTCGGTGAGCGCTCGGCCACGGTGGTCGGCACCGGCGCGGGCGGCCTGATCGCCTGGACCGCCGCCTCGTTCCACCCCACGTTGGTCCGCCGGCTCGTGGTGCTCGGCGCGCCGCACCCGCTCCGGCTGCGGGCCGCCATCGTCGCCGACCCGCGCGGCCAGTTCGCCTCGGCCACCGCGACGCTGAAGTTCCAGCTCCCCCGCTACGAGCACGTGCTGACCCGCAACGGCGCCGCCGAGGTCGAGGAGATGCTGCGCCGGTGGGGCGGGCCGCGCTGGGTGACCGGGCCGGAGTTCGCCGACTACGCCCGGTGCTGCCGGGTGGCGATGCAGATCCCCCAGGCCGCGTTCTGCGCGCTGGAGGGCTACCGGTGGGCGTTCCGGTCGGCGCTGCGGCTGCACGGCTACCGGTTCGTGAAGCTGATGCAGAAACCGCTGGTCACACCGACGCTGCAACTGCACGGCGCGCTGGACGAGGCGTCGCTCCCCCGCACCGCCCAGGGCTCCGGCCGCTACGTCAGCGCGCCCTACGAGTGGCGGCTGCTCGACAGCGTGGGCCACTTCCCGCACGTGGAGGCCCGGGACCTGGTGCTCGGCGAGATCCTGCGGTGGGCGAAGTCCTGACTCAGACCCGCTGCTCACCCAGCCCGGCCACCTCGGTGGCCGGCGCCCAGCCCTGATAGACGCCGAAGTCGAAGGCCTCCAGCCCCATCGCCTCGGCCACCGGCCAGCGGCCGCCGGTGTACTCCACCCGCAACCAGCCCTCGTGCTCGGCCAGCACGATGAACGGCTGGCCCTGCCAGGTGCAGGTGGTCCGCACGTACGCCAGGTCGTCGACCTCGGCCGCCGGCACCACCCGGACGTGCCGTCCGGGGCGCACCTCGGTGAAGCCCTCGCCCGGTTCCGGCTGGTAGAGGCGGACGTCGTCGCCGTCCGGGCTGGCCTGGTACTCCCGGCCGTGCCAGCGGGCCACGTAGCCGTCGCGGGTCACGCCTCGGCCTCCTTCCGCCAGAGCAGCGCGTCGGTGTCCAGGACCGCGACCAGCCGGGCGTCACCGTCGGCGCCCACCCGCCACAGCTCCGCGCCGTGCGGCAGCCGGGCACTGTCCACCTTGAACTCGGCGACCACGTCGCTGCTCTCGCCGGGCGCGAAGCCGTTGCCGCGGAACGGAGGGCGTTCGATCACCCAGCCCTCCATCGCGCGCATCGCGGCCTCGTTCTGGCCCCCGTACGGGATCCGGTAGAGGCTCGGCCGGTAGGCCGGCCAGCGCAGCAGGTAGAGCTCCTCGTCGTCGCGGGAGAACGGGGAGCCGGGATGGCCGAGGCCGAGGGCCTCGTACAGCTCCGCCGGGGTACGCAGGTGGGCCAGCTCACCGGCCCGGTGCACGAAGCCGGAGACCCGGTCGTAGCCACGCTCCAGGTAGTAGGCGAGCTGGCTCGCCGCGATCGCCTTCTGCATCGTCACCGGCCGGTTCGGCTGCGCCGCCGGCGCGTCCGGTCGGGGCCGGGCCGCCGGTGCCGGCCCGGTGGCGGGCGGCTCCGGCTCGGTCTCCGGGTCGTCGCCGAGCCCCACCTCGGCGGCCCAGTTGGCGAGCGCGAGGACCTGCTCCCCCGGGTACGCCGCGCCCACCGGGCTGCCCGGGTTCACCAGGAACGACCAGCTCTCGTCCGGCCACCGCCGGATGAGCTGGACGAACTTGACCCGGATCGTGTCGACTGGGCCCTCGGCGTGCTCGGCGAGCCGTTCCGGCGACGTGAAGACCGCCACGTACCGCACCCCGTCGACCGTCTCGGTACGCCAGGAAAAGCCCGAATCTCCGGGCCGGCTACCCGCCGCCGAGTCGTACGCGACCGGCAGCAGCACCCGGGCGAGCAGCAGCGTGGTGAGGAAGCCGTCGGTGTTCCCGCTGCCGGCCGCGGCCAGCAACTCCTCCTCCACCTCGTTGGCCGGCTCGAAGTCCGGCTCGCCTGCCGGAGCCGAGGAACCGGCGGTCACCGGCTCGGCGGCGCCACCGTACGTCGTGTCCCGCGCCTCGTCCGGCCCGGCCGGCTCTTCCGACGGCCCCGGCGCGAACAGCGCTGTCGTCGACTCCTCCGGCGGCCCCGGCGCGAACAACGACACGGTCGGCTCGGCCGAGGCCGCCGGCACGAACGCCGTCGTCGACTCCTCCGACGGCCCCGGCGCGAACGCCGTCGTCGACTCCTCCGACGGCCCCGGCGCGAACAACGCCGTCGTCGCCTCCTCCGACGACACCGGCGCGAACAACGACACCGTCGGCTCGGCCGGGGACGGCGGCACGAACGCCGTGGTCGACTCCTCCGACGACGCCGGCGCGAACAACGCCGTCGTCGCCTCCTCCGACGACACCGGCGCGAACAGCGACACGGTCGACTCGGCCGGGGACGGCGGCTCGAAGGCCAGCTCCGCCGGCGAACGGGGCTCGAACAGCGACGTGGTGGGGTCTCCCGCGGAGGGCGGCAGTGGAGACGGCTCGTCCGGCGACGGCTCGAACAGCGGGGTGGTCGGCTCGAACAGCGAGACCGTCGGCTCACCGGAGGGCGCGGCCGGCCGGCTGAGTCGCACCGTCACGTCGTCCGGCCCGGCCGCCGGCGGGAGCGGCGCCGTCGTCAACTCGACCGGCGCGGCCAGGTCGGGTAGCGACTCGGTGGAGGCCGCCCAGGGCCCCGTCTCACCGAGGGCCGGACCGGCCGCGGCAGGGCCCGCAGCAGCGGCGGCATCGGCGTACCCGTCCGGGGCCGGCGGCGACCAGGCCGGCGCGGCCTCGGTCAGGTCGCGGGCCTCGATGACGATGCCCTCGATGACGATCGGCGTGAAGTCACGTCGCGGCGGCACGGGCGGGCCGGACACCGGCTCGGCGATCGACGGCGGCAGCTCCTCCGCCTCCGCCGGCTCGTCGAGGGCCGGCCGGCCCGGGGCATCGCGTTCCGGGACGGTCGGCGCCCACTCGTCCGCTCCGGACACGGCCGGGCCGGCGTGCCGGCGGGGCAGCGTCCGGGTGGGGTCCTCGGGCGGGCGGGCCGGCTGGAACGGGGCGGCCGCCTCGACCGGGCGAGACGACGGCGACGGCTCGTCCGGGCCCGTCCCGAACGCCCGGGTCGGGTCCTCGCGCACCGGCTCGTTGAGCGGCCGGCGCCGCGGGAACGGCTGGCCGCCGGCGAACCGGGACGGCGGCGTCGCCCGCTCGGCGGACCGTCGGGGCGCGTCCCGCGACGAGGACCGCCGGCTCGAACGGCCGGAGGTGGGTTCGAAGAAGGACCGGGCCGGCGGTGGCGGCGGCACCACCGGCGTCTCCGCGACCGGTGCGGTGTGGCCGGAGGTGAACGGATCCGGCTCGTCCGGACGGCGGCGCAGGTCGGTGAGCCAGCCGTCGAGCGCGTCCGCGTCGGAGTGGTCGCCCGGCCCGGCCCGGCCCCGCTCGCCGGTGGTCGGCTCCGGGCGGCGGGGCGAGGCGGTCGGGACGCGGCGGCCCAGGACCGGAACGGTGCGCATCGGCACGGTGGCGGGCTCGTCGGGTTCCGCCACCCACCCGCCCCGGTCCGGCGGGAGCGGGGGCGGGGGTGCGGAACCGGCGGGAACCGGCACGGACGGGTCCTCGCGGGCGGACCCGGTCGCGCCGTTGCGGGCGTCCCTGGCGGCGCTCTGCACCCGCTCCAGGCGGGCCCGCGCGCCCATGGTGCGACCGGGCAGCCGGACGTCGCCCCGGGAGAGCTGCGCGACGTACCAGGCAGGCAGGTAGCCCTCGACCGGCAGGCCCGGGTTGACCGCCAACCACCACTCCTGGTTGGGCCATCCGGCGGCCAGGTCCGCGTACGGGAGGCGGCGCGTGGCGCCGGCGTTCTCGCCCAGGCTGGCCCGCAGCGCGGCGACGGAGGTGAACGCCAGCACGTGCGTCCGCCCGCCGGAGGTCCAGGTGCCCCACCCCGGGGTCGACCCGCCGGCGACCGGCAACACAAGATCGACGCGGGTCAGGACGCGGAAGTATTGTTGCTGGTCCTGCGCGCGTAGCGCGTCCCGCATCGCCACCTCGGCCTCGGTGGCCGGCTCCCATCCGGTCACGGCCACCTCTCCTTCCGTGAACAGGCCACAGGCATCGCCTACAACCTACAAGGTGGTAACAAGATCACAATGCCTGGCCATCGACGGTCGGCCGGGGCGTCGACGAGGCGCTAACATCCCGTTCCGGAGTCGACACGTTACGGAGGTCGTCGATGGCTCGGCCCTTCGCGCGTCCGGCCCTGGCCGCCCTGGTGAGCCTCCTCGTCACCGGCCTGCCGGCCGCTCCGGCGGCGGCCCGCGCGCCGTCCGGCTGCGCCACACCGCCCGCGCCGGCCCGTCCGGTGGCCGAGCAGCCGTGGCCCCAACAACGGTACGCGCCGGACCGGCTCGCCCCGCTCGCGACCGGCGCGGGCGTGGTGGTGGCGGTGGTCGACTCGGGGGTGGACCGGTCCCATCCGCAACTCGCCGGCCGGGTGCTGACGGGCGCGGACTTCCTCGACCCCGGCGGGGACGGCACCCGCGACTGCGCCGGGCACGGCACCGGCGTGGCGAGCATCGTCGCCGCCACGCCACGACCGGGCGTCGCGTTCCGCGGGCTCGCGCCGGGCGCGCGCATCCTGCCGGTACGGGTGAGCGAGCAGCAGGTGGTCGAGGGGCGGGAGTCGGGGCGTACGGTCGACGCGGCCGGCTTCGCCCGAGCGATCCGGTGGGCCGTGGACCACGACGCGGACGTGCTCAACCTCTCGGTCGTGCTCTACGCGGACGACCCGGCCGTGCGCGCCGCGGTGGCCTACGCGGTGCGGCGGGACGTGGTGGTGGTGGCTGCCGCCGGCAACCTGCACGACAACGGTGACCCGCGGCCCTATCCGGCGGCGTACGACGGGGTGCTCGGCGTGGGCGCGATCGGGCGGGACGGGGTGCGGGCCGCCTTCTCCCAGACCGGCGCGTACGTCGACCTGGTCGCTCCGGGCGGCGAGGTGCTGATGGCGGCGCCCCGGCAGGGCCACCTCCGGGCGGAGGGGACCAGCTATGCCACGCCCTTCGTGGCCGCCACCGCGGCGTTGCTGCGGCAGTATCGCCCGGAACTGAGCGCGGCCGAGGTCGCCGCACGGATCGTGGCCGGGGCCGACCCGGCGCCGGGCCGGGGCGACGGCTACGGCGCGGGGGTGCTCAACCCGTACCGCGCGGTGACCGAGTCGCCGGGCGGAGTGGAGGCCCGGCCTCGGGACGGGGCGGCGCTCCCGGCCGACCGGCCGGACCCGGCCGCGCTGACCCGCCGGTCCCGCCGGGCCACCGCCCGGGAAAGGGCGCTGCTGGTGGCCGGCGCGACCGGCGGCGCGGCGGGGCTCGTGGCGCTGTTGGCCGTGGTGCTGCCCCGGGGGGCACGCCGGCGCTGGCGCCCGGCCGGCCCGGCCTGACCGGCGGAGGCGGCCCGGGTGGAGTACCCGGGCCGCGCGCCGCTCAGTGGAACAGATTGACGTTGCGCTTCTCGGTGTCGAGGTAGTCGGCCGCGGAGTCCTCCACGGCGAGCTTGATGTCGCGCAGCATCGCCTGCATGTCCTGGGAGGCGGCCCGCCACCGGGACTGCCGCTGCTCGTACGCCTCACGCGCCTCACCGTTCCAGCTCGCCACCAGTGGCGCGGCATCGCGTTCGAGCTGCCCGAGCTGGCTCTCGAGGGTGGTCAACGCCCGTTGGATGTCCGCGCCGGCCTGTTGCAGGGCGGCGAAGTTGACGACCAGCACACCGTGCTCCATGTTCGGTCCCTTCCGATCTCTAGAGCGGCAGCTGGATGCCGCGGTTGGTGCCCGCCACCCGGCCGGCGGCCTCGGTGTCGGAGACGTCGTAGTGTCGGCCGGCGCTGCGGATCGCGGTGGCGGTCTCGCGCAGCGCCCGCTGCAGGGCCGTCTGGTCCTGCGCCCACTGCTGCTTGACCTGTGTGAACGAGCGCCCACCGGCGCCCCGCCAGGCCTGTTGCAGCACCTCCAGCTCGGCCATCAGGCCGCTCAGCATGGTCTGCAGCGACTGGTCGACCTGCTCGAACTTCGCGGCGGTCTGCTGCATCACTGCGGCTTCTGCCTGGGTCTGGGACATCCCGGACGTCACCTCGTCTCCTCGGTCGTGGCTGGTCACCGATGGGTGACCACCGTGGACTCGTCGACGCGGCGCTCGCGGCCGCCGGAGGGGAGGGGAGGCGGCGGGCGCCCGCGTGACGATTTTCGTCGCTGACGGTAGCCGTCCCAGTCCGGTTCTGCTACCCCCCGGGCCTCCCCTGTGGACGACGACGCCACTACGATGAGCCACGGCGGCGTCACCCGACGGGCCGGACGAGGAGGTGTGGTGACCGCGACCACGACCGACCGGTCCACCCCCGCGTCCCTCCCGACACCACTGTGGAGGCGGCGGTCGGCCATGGGCGTCCGCGCCGGCCAGGTGGTGACGACGCAGGTCGCGGCCGCCGTGCTCGTGGCCGCCGTCGGGCGGGGCGTCGTGCCCACCGCCGCCGCGCTGCTGACCGCGACGCTGCTGCTGCCCGCCGCGTGGGTCCGGTTCCGGGGCCGCTGGTTGCACGAGTGGCTCACCGTCGCCGCGGCGTACCTCGGCCGTCGCCGCGCCCTTCCCGCGGCGGCCGATCCGGCGGCGTTGCTGGAGCTGGTCGGGCCGGGCACGGTGGTGCACGCCGCGGAGCTGGCCGGCGGCCCGGCCGTCGTGCTGCACGACGCGGCCGGGTTGACCGCGCTGCTGGCGCTCGGCGATCCGGACGATCTTCTCGGTGACCACCCGCGGGCGCTGCCGGCGCCGCTTGACCTGCTTCCCCCGGCTGGCCCGGAGAGCCCACCGGTCCGGCTCCAACTGCTCTTCTCGGCGTCCCCGGCGCCCGCGCCGGCCGTCGCCGCCGGCCCGGCCGGGACGTCCTACCGCCAGCTCACCGACGGCCGCCTGGCCGGGCGAGCCCGGGTGGTGCTCGCGGTCCGGGTTGTCCGGGCCGACGGCTGGCCGGACGAGGAGTTGCTGCGGGCGCTCTCCGGCACGGTCCGGCGGATCGTCCGCCGGCTCGGCCCGCTCACCGGCCGGCCGCTGGGCGTTCCGGCGGCGCTGCGGGTGATCACCGAACTGGCCCACCACGACGGCGGCGCGCCGGCCCGGGAGACGTGGTCGCTGCTCACCGTGGGTGGGCTGCCGCAGGCCACCTGGCGGCTGCGCCGGTGGCCGGATCCGCGGGGTGAGGCCGTCCGGGGCCTGGTGCCCCGCCTGCTGGCGGTGCCGGCCACCGCCACCACCGTCGCGCTCTGCGTCGGCCCCCGCGCCGACTCCACGCCGGTTCCGGCCGAGCTGACCGTCCGGGTGGCCGCCGGGAGCACGGCGGAGCTGGCGGCGGCCGAGCGGGCGTTGGGCCGGGTGGTCACCGACGCGGGCGGAGAGTTTCACCGCCTCGACGGCGAGCACCTGACCGGGCTGGCCGCCACCCTGCCGCTGGCGGTGACCGGGGCGGGCACGCCCCCGTCCGGCTCGCCGCCGGCCGCGCCGGACCTGCCGGTCGGCGGGTCCGGCCTGATGGTGGGCGCCGACCGGCGTGGCGGGCCGCTCACCGTCCGACTGTTCCGGCCGGCGACGACCCGGGTGCTTCTGGTCGGCGGGGTCCCGGCCGCGCAGTTGGTCGTGCTGCGGGCGCTGGCGCTCGGCGCGCGGGTGGCGGTGCAGACCGCCCGGCCACGGGTCTGGGAGGCGTTCGTCCGGGGGGTCGGTGCCCCGGTGCCGTTGCTCCCGCCCGGGCGGCCGGTCGGCGGCCCGCCCGGTTCGCCGTTGCGGCCACTGCTGCTGGTGGTCGACGCCGGCCCGGTGCCGCCGGAGGTCGGCCCGGCGGCGGCCTGGCAGTCCGTGCTGGTGGTGCGCGACGAGTTGACGCCGGCGGACGCGCCCGCGTTGGCCCGCGCCGACCTGGCCGTCCTGCAGCCGCTCGACCAGGCCGAGGCCGCGCTGGCCGGCACGGCGCTCGGCCTCGGCGCCTCCGCAGACTGGCTCACCCGGATCCGGGACGACATGGTGGCGGTGGTCAACCGGCGGGCGTTGCGGTGGGCGCTGCTCTCGCCGACTCCGGTCGAGTCGCAGCTGGTCGGCCGCCCGACCCGGCACTGAGCCGGCGGCACGGGTTCCACCGGCGGACACGGCGTGGCACGATCCCGGCCATGGATTTTCTGAAGGGTCTTCTGATCCGGGTGGCCACGACGGCGGTGGCCTTCTGGCTCGCCACGCTGCTCATCCCGGGCATCTCGCTGCACTCCGGATCGGCCACCGAGACGGTGACCACGCTGGTACTCGTCACGGTGATCTTCGGCGTGGTGAACGCGGTGCTCCAGCCCATCATCAAGACCGTGGGCTGCGGCTTCTACCTGCTCACCCTCGGCCTGATCGCGCTGGTGGTCAACGGTCTGCTCTTCCTGCTCACCAGCTGGATCGCCGGGGAGGCGGGGCTGCCCTTCCACGTGGACGGCTTCTGGCCGGCCGCGGTGCTGGGCGCGCTCTTCGTCGGCATCGTCACCTGGATCCTCGGCGCCGTCCTCGACCGCGACTGACGAATTCCGGCCGGTCGCCGCTCGTCCGGCGACCGGCCGGTCCGGCAAGCGGGAAACCCACAGGCGTACGACCCGGGCGCGGCACTACCCTCGGCCGGGTGTTCACCATGACCCGCGCCGACGGCTACCAGCTCAGCACCGACCCCGATCGGCTCGACCTGCGCCGGGCGCACGCCTGGCTCGCCACCGACGCCTACTGGGCGCTCGGGCGGGATCGGGAGACGGTCGAGCGCGCCTTCGCCGGCTCGATCGGCTTCGGCGTCTACCGACCGGGTGACGGCCGGCAGGTGGCGATCGCCCGGGTGGTGACCGACCGGGCCACGTTCGCCTGGCTCTGCGACGTCTACGTGGACCGGGCCGAGCGAGGTCGCGGGCTGGGCACCTGGCTGGTCGCCGGTGTCCGTGACCACCTGGCCGAGCTGGGCGTACGCCGGATCCTGCTGGCGACGCTGGACGCCCACGGGGTGTACGCGAAGCTCGGCTTCCAACCGGTGGCGGCGGACCGTTACATGGAGCTGGAGCAGCGGGTGACCCCGGTCACCGGAAAGGACCACTAACCGGATTCACCACTTACGGTAAAACGGTGAACCAGCTCCGCCTCGGCTATCTCTACGGCATCGGCGCGTACCTGCTCTGGGGTTTCTTCCCGGTCTATCTGAAGCTGCTCCGCCCGGCCGGGCCGGTGGAGATCCTCGCGCACCGGATCGTCTGGTCGGTGGCGTTCGTGGCGCTGCTGCTGGCCGCGATGCGACACGTCGGCTTCCTGCGGACGCTGGCCCGGCGACCCCGGGCGCTGGCCGGCATCGCGCTCGCCGCCGTGCTGATCGCGGTCAACTGGGGCACCTACATCTACGGCGTGAACTCCGACCGGGTGGTGGAGACCGCGCTCGGCTACTTCATCAACCCGCTGGTCTCGGTGCTGTTCGGCGTCGTCGCGCTGCGGGAGCGGCTGCGCCCGGCGCAGTGGGCGGCGCTCGGCGTCGGCGCGCTCGCGGTGGCGGTGCTCGCCGTCGACTACGGACGGTTGCCCTGGCTGGCGTTGACGCTCGCGTTCAGCTTCGCCGGCTACGGCCTGGTCAAGAAGCGGCTCGCGCTACCGGCCGCCGAGGGGCTCTTCGTCGAGTCGGCGGTGCTGGCGCTGCCCGCCCTGGCCTACCTGGCCTGGTTGTCCGCGCGCGGCGGCCTGATGTTCGGGCACGTCTCCGCCGGGCACACCGCGCTGCTGGTGCTGGCCGGGGCGGCCACCGCGATCCCGCTGCTGCTCTTCGCCGGCGCGGCGAACCGACTGCCGCTGTCCACCGTCGGCATGCTGCAGTACCTGGCCCCGATCCTCCAGCTCGGCTGCGGGGTGCTGCTCTTCCACGAACCGATGCCGCCGGCCCGGCTGGCCGGCTTCGCCCTGGTGTGGCTGGCCCTCGTGGTCTTCACCGTCGAAGCCCTCCACCACTCCCACTCCCACCGCCGCGGGGGTCAGCGGAGGTCGTAGGCCAGGACGGGGGTCTCGTTGCCGCGCAGGAGTTCCAGGCGGACCAGCTCGCCCCGGGTGAAGCGGGTGACGCCGGAGAAGCGCAGGTCGTCGCCCGGGGCCGCCAGCCAGGAGCCGATCTGCTCGGTCGCACCGTCCGGGCCGTGCGCCACCAGCCGGAACGTGTACGCCTCGCGGTGCCCGGCCCGCCGGTCGTAGCCGCAGTGCATGGTGACCTCGGTGCCCCACGGCGTCTCGGTCAGCCCCACCTCGGCGTGCACCGGCGCGGTGCCGGCGACCGGCCGCATGGAGGTGAGCGCCACCGGTCGGGTGGCCGGCTCCGCCGGCGGCCGGACCACGGCCACCCCGACGCCCGCCAGCACCGCGAGCGCGGCGGCGGCGAGCGCGGTCAGCGCGTACCGCCGTCGGGAGCGGGACCGGTCACGGCGCCGCCGCTCCCGCGCGGCGTCGAGCAGCGCGGGCACCCGCGACGCCTCCGGCCCGACCTCCAGGAACTGCTCCAGCCCGGCCGGGTCGAGCCGACCCAGCAGCCCGGGCAGCACGGCGATCTCGGCCACCGCCTCCCGGCACTGCGCGCAGCCGGCCAGGTGCCGCTCGTAGGCGGCCCGGTCGGCCGGGGCGAGGGCGCCCAGCACGTAGGCCCCATCGTCGTGCGCGAACTCGCAGCTGGTCATCCGGTCACCCCCATCTCGGCCAGCACCAACCGCAGCGAGCGCAGCGCGTAGTGGGTGCGCGACTTCACCGTGCCCGGCGGCACGCCCAACCGGGCGGCGGCCTCCGCCACCGACCGCCCCTGGTAGAAGCACTCGACCAGCACCTCGCGGTGGGTCGGGCTCAGCCGGTTGAGCGCCTCGGCCACCGTCCACGCCTCCACCGCGCGCTCCGTCTCGTCGACCGTCTCGGCGGTTTCGGGCAGTTCGTCGGTGTAGACCTCGCCGACCCGGGCCGAGCGGCGACGCCACGCGTCGATGGCCAGGTTCCGGGCGGTGGTGAAGAGCCAGGCGCGGACCGAGCCCCGTCGCGGGTCCAGCGACTCGGGGTGCCGCCAGGCCCGCAGCAGCGTCTCCTGGACCAGGTCCTCGGCTCGCGGCCGATCGCCGTTGACCAGCCTCAGGGCGTGCGCGAACAGCGCGTCGGCATGCTCGTCGTGCAGCGCGCGCAGCAGTTGGGCGTCGTGGTCACTGATGGCGGTACCTCGCTTCCGGCGGCGGGGAGACCGGCGATGCGTCCGCCCGTCCGGGCGTTGCGTTCGCCCTTCCATACGTGCCGTGACGTCGAACGGTTCAGCCGCAGGTCAAGCCGGAGCTGTTCCCGCCCGGTTCAGATCCGGGCCGACCGGCGCTCACCGCGCCCTCGCACCGTCCGGCAGCCGAGCCGTCCCCGGGGGCGGTCCGGCGCTCGGACCGGCCGCTGGAGGGCCGCCTTCCCGCCAGGATGGTGGCCCGCTCAGTTCTCGGTGGCGATCCCGTCGGCGATCGCCCGCGCCGCGGTGAGCAGCTTCGCCCGGACCACCCGCGCGGACGTCATCATCTCGCCGGCGGGCAACGCGCAGGCCAGCACCACCCGCCGCTCGATGTCCTTGTCCGGGGTGACCAGCACCGCGGCGCACGCCACGCCCTGCCGGAACTGACCCAGCTCCAGCTGCATGCCGCGCCGGTCGCCGGCGGCCAGGTCGGCCTCGAACGCCTCGACCGTGGTGAGGGTGGCGGTGGTGAACGGGCGCATGCCGTATTCGCGCAGGTAGCGGAAGCGCTGCTCGGCGGTGAGCGTGGCGAGCAGGCTCTTGCCGAGCGCGGTGGCGTGCGCACCCTCGTCGAAGCCCGGCACCAGCTCCTCCAGGTAGGGCGAGCGCGGGCCCTCGGCGCACGCGGTCACCGCCACCTGGCCGCCGACGAAGCGGCCGAGGTAGTGGCTCCAGCCGGTGTCGGCCGCGGCCCGGCGCAGCGCCTCACCGACCGGAGGCGGCCCCCGGAACGCGGTGACCAGCTCGCGGTAGCGGTCCGCGATCTCCAGGCCGACGATGTACGTCCCGTCCTCACGCCGGATCACGTAGCCCTCGTAGGCCAGCGTGCGCACCAGGTGGTAGGTGGTGGCGACGGTCAGCTCGCAGCGGCGGGCGATCTGCTTGACGGTGAGGCCCCTCGGCGCACGGCCGACCGATTCGAGCACTCGAAGCGCGCGGGAGACGCTCCGGATCAGGTCCGAAGGTTCCGCCAGGGGGTCGCGCACAGCCACCTCCGACGCCGGGGACTTACACCATATGAAAAAGAGGCCGAGTGCGAAATGCCTGTTCGGGTCGAGGATGCCAGAGCACCGGACACAGACCGTGCACCGACAGACACGATCGGCAGCGAAAACGGGGTCGGCGTAGGTTGGCCGACGATGACCGAAACAATTTCACGAACCGGTCCACCGGCGACCGGACGGGCCGTCCGGGTCGGCGCGGGCGCCACCATCACCACGATCGCCTGTGTCCTGCCGGTGTTCCTGGTCGGTGGCCTCGCCGTGCAACTCGGCGACGAGCTGGGCTTCGGCCCGACCGGGCTGGGCCTGGCCGTCTCGGTCTACTTCGGGGTCAGCGCGCTCGCCTCGGTGCCCTCCGGCGCCCTGGTCGAGCGGTACGGGCCGACCCCGATCGCCCGGGCGGCCATCGGGCTCTCCGCCGGTTCGCTGCTGGCCGTGGCCGGTCTGGCCCGGTCCTACCCGGTGCTGGTGACGCTGCTCGCGCTCAGCGCCGCCGCCAACGCCCTCGGCCAGCTCGCCAGCAACGCCGCGCTCGCCGAGCACGTGCCCGCCCACCGCCAAGGGCTCTCCTTCGGTGTGAAGCAGGCCGCCATCCCGGTTTCCACGCTGCTGGCCGGCGCGGCGGTGCCGACCGTCGCGTTGACCGCCGGCTGGCGCTGGGCGTTCGTGGCGGCCGCCGGGGCCGCGCTGGCCGCGCTGGCCGCCGTACCCCGGGCCGGTCGGGACCGGCGGACCCGGTCCCGCTCCGCCGGCCGGGGCGGCGGGACGGCCGCGCTGGTGGTGGTCGGGCTGGCCGCGACGCTGGCGGCCGGCGCGGCGAACGCGCTGGCCACGTTCCTGGTCGACTCGTCGGCCGGCCGAGGGCTCTCACCCGCCCTCGCCGGCCTCACCCTGACCCTCGGCAGCGCGGTGTGCGTGCTGGCCCGGGTGGGCGTCGGCTGGCTGGCCGACCGCCGGGCGGGCGGACACGTCGGCGTCGTCGCCGGGCTGCTGCTGGCAGGTTCGGTGGGGCTGCTCCTGCTCGCCGTGGCCGGTCCCGCGCCGCTGGTCGTGGGCGTCGTGCTCGGCTTCGGGCTCGGCTGGTCCTGGCCCGGGCTGCTCAACTTCGCGGTGGTCCGCCTCCACCCGCAGGCCCCGGCCGCCGCCACCTCGATCACCCAGACCGGCGTGTACGCGGGCGGCTGCCTCGGCCCGCTCGGCCTCGGCGCGCTGGCCGACGCCGCCGGTTACCCGGCGATGTGGCTGACCGCCGCCCTGGCCATGCTCCTGGCCGCCCTGCTCATGCTCCTGGGCGCCCACCGCCTGGCCCGCACCGCCTGATCCCCGTCCGCCCCGGGGAGTCAGCTGGTGCGGTCGGCGATGTAGTCGCAGAGGGATTCCAGGGCGCGGCGGGCCGGGCCCTCGGGGAGCGGGGCGAGGCGGGCGCGGGCATCCTCGGCGTAGCTGCGCACCGTCTCCCGGGCCCGCTTGAGCGCCGGCGACTCGCGGAGCAGGGTGAGCGCCTCCGCGTGCAGCGCATCGTCGACCAGTGGGCCGGTGGCCAGGATCTCCCGCAGCCGGACGCTGGCCGCGTCCGAGTCGTCGCCGGCGAGCGCGTACAGCACCGGCAGGGTGGGCACGCCCTCCCGCAGGTCGGTGCCGGGTGTCTTGCCGGACTGCACCGACTCGCTGGCGATGTCCAGCAGGTCGTCGGAGAGCTGGAAGGCGACGCCGATGATCTCGCCGTACCCGGCCAGGGCCTCGACGTGCGCGGCGGACGCGCCGCCGAACATGCCCCCGAAGCGGGCCGAGGTGGCGATCAGCGAACCGGTCTTCTCGGCGATGACGTGCAGATAGTGCGCGACCGGATCGGTGTCGCGCGGGCCGACCGTCTCGGCGATCTGGCCGTGCACCAGGCGGGCGAACGTGCGCGCCTGCAACCGGACGGCCTCCGGGCCCAGGTCGGCCGCGATGTCCGCGGCCCGGGCGAAGAGGAAGTCGCCGACCAGGATGGCCACCGAGTTGGCCCAGCGGGAGTTGGCGCTCGGGGCGCCCCGCCGCACGGCCGCCTCGTCCATCACGTCGTCGTGGTAGAGCGTCGCCAGGTGGGTGAGCTCCATCACCACGGCCGCCGGCACGACCTGGGCGGCGTCCGGATCGCCGAACTGGGCGCCCAGCGCCACCAGCAGCGGGCGGAACCGCTTGCCGCCGGCCTCCATCAGGTGCCGGGCCGCCTCGGTGACCAGCGGGTCGGCGCTGGCCACGCCGGACCACAGTTGGACCTCGACGCGGTCGAGGACGCCCAGCACGGACGCTTCGACGCGCGGGTCGGCGAGGTGCAGGCCGAGCGCGCCGAACTGACCTGAACGCTCGCCAGCCGGATTCACCACGTCTTCAACCATGCCACACCCGTTCGACCTGCTCGGCGAGGGGGATACGGGCCGGGGGCCGGCACGCCACGGCGTACCGGCCCCCGGGTGGAACCACTTCCGTCATCGAACGAATTCGGCGGCACCGGTGGTCAGGTCGAGCAGGGGCCCGGGGACCACCCCGAGGACCAGCGTGGCGAGCACGCCGATGACCAGGGCCGCCGAGGTGAGCGCGCCCGGCACGGTCACGGTCGGGGTGGCCTCACCCGGCTCGGAGAGCCACATCATCACCACGACCCGCAGGTACGGGAACGCCAGCACCATGCTGGTCAGCACGCCGGCGATCACCAGCCAGATCTGGTTCGCCTCCAGCGCCGGGCCGAAGACCGCGAACTTGCTGGTGAAACCGCTGGTGAGCGGGATGCCGGCGAAGGCCAGCAGGATGAACGTGAAGATCGCCGCGAAGAACGGCGAGCGGCGACCCAGCCCGGCCCAGCGGGACAGGTGGGTGGCCTCGCCGTCGGCGTCGCGCACCAGCGTCACCACGGCGAACGCGGCGAGCACCGAGAAGCCGTACGCGGCGAGGTAGAACATCGTGCCCGACAGCCCTTCCTTGCTGGGCGCCAGCACACCCACCAGCAGGTAGCCGGCGTTCGCGATCGACGAGTATGCCAAAAGCCGCTTGATGTCCGTCTGGGTGACCGCCAGCACCGCGCCGACCAGCATGGTCAGCACCGCGACCACGCCGATCACCGGGGTGAAGTCCCAGGACGCGCCGGCGAACGCGACGTGGAACACGCGCAGCAGCGCGCCGAACGCGGCGACCTTGGTGCAGGCGGCCATGAAGCCGGTCACCGGCGTCGGCGCGCCCTGGTAGACGTCCGGCGTCCAGACGTGGAACGGGGCGGCGGCGGCCTTGAAGAGCAGGCCGATGGCGACCAGCGCCATGCCGGCGAAGAGCAGCACCTGGCTGGACGAGGACTCGCCGACCGCGGCGTGCACGGTGGCGAAGTCGACGCCGGCGCCACGGCCCGGGATGCCCGAGGTGAAGCCGTAGATCAGGGCGACGCCGAACAGGAAGAACGCCGAGGCGTACGCGCCGAGCAGGAAGTACTTCATCGCCGCCTCCTGGCTCAGCAGCCGCCGGCGGCGGGCCAGCGCGCAGAGCAGGTAGAGCGGCAGCGAGAAGACCTCGAGCGAGATGAACATGGTCAGCAGGTCGTTCGCCGCCACGAAGATCAGCATGCCGCCGATCGCGAACGTCATCAGCGGGTAGACCTCGGTGGCCCCGCCGACGCCCTCGGCCTGCTTGCGGTCCTCCGGCGACTCGGCGGTGACCGCGGCGTGCGCCACGAAGGCGCCGCCCCGCTCCACCGTGCGCTCGCCGACGAGCAGCAGCGCCATGGCGGCCAGGACCAGGATGGTGCCCTGGAGGAAGAGCGTCGGCCCGTCCACCGCGAGGGCGCCACCGGCGGTGATCACCCGGCGCTCGGACTTCAGGATCACCATGGTGATCGCGGCGAGCACCGCCACCAGGGCGAGCCCGAGCTGCACCGCGTTGCGCAGGCGACGCGGCACGAACGCCTCGACCAGGACGCCCAGCAGGGCGGCGCCCAGCATGATCAGGATCGGAGCGAGCGCCACGTAGTCGATCGACGGCAGCTTGAGCTCGGTCATTTTGCGGCCTCCTGGACGCTTCCGACCTCAGGGGCGGGATCGGACTTGCCGACGTCCTGCATGGTCGCCTGGACGGCGGGGTTGATGACATCGGTGACCGGCTTGGGATAGAAGCCGAGCAGCACGATCAGCGCGATCAACGGCGCGACGACGACCTTCTCCCGCAGGCTGAGGTCCCGACGCATGCCCTCGACCTCGGTCAGCGCCGGGTTCAACGTGCCCTGGGTGGTGCGCTGCACCATCCACAGCACGTACGCCGCCGCCAGGATGATGCCGAGCGTGGCGATCACCGCGACCGGCTTGTTGACGGTGAACGTGCCGATCAGCACCAGGAACTCGGACACGAACGGCGCGGTGCCGGGCAGCGCCAGGGAGGCCAGACCGGCGAAGAAGAACACACCGGCCAGCACCGGCACCAGCTTGCCCGCGCCGCCGAAGTCACTGATCAGGGCCGAGCCGCGGCGGGCGATCAGCATGCCGACCACGAGGAAGAGCAGGCCGGTCGCGAGTCCGTGGTTGAGCATGTAGAGCACCGCGCCGGTGCCGGCCTGGGTGGTGAAGGCGAAGATGCCCACGCCGATGAAGCCGAAGTGCGCGATCGAGGTGTACGACACCAGCCGCTTCAGGTCGTTCTGCCCGACCGCCAGCAACGCGGCGTAGATGATGCCGATCACGCCGAGCGCCAGCGCCCACGGCGCGAACCAGCGGGACGCCTCCGGGAACAGCGGCAGGCAGTACCGCAGGATCCCGAACGTGCCGACCTTGTCCAGCACGCCGACCAGCAGCGCGGCCGCGCCGGCCGGGGCGGCGCCACCGGCGTCCGGCAGCCAGGTGTGGAACGGGAAGAACGGCGCCTTGATCGCGAACGCGAGGAAGAAGCCGAGGAACAGCCAGCGGGCGGTGTTGGTGGCGAACTCCGCCTGGCTCAGCGTCTGCCAGTCGAAGGTCTTGCCGCCGACCACCCAGAGGCCGATCACCGCGGCCAGCATGAACAGGCCGCCGACAAGCGAGTAGAGGAAGAACTTCACCGCCGCGTACTGCCGCTGGTGGCCGCCGTAGCTGCCGATCAGGAAGTACATCGGCACCAGCATGACCTCGAAGAACACGTAGAACAGGAAGACGTCGGCGGCGGCGAACACGCCGATCATCGTGCACTCGAGGACGAGCAGCAGGGCGAAGTAGACCGGCACCGAGCGCTTCGACGACTCGGCGTCGTGCCACGACGCCAGGATCACCAGCGGCACCAGGATCGCGATCAGCATCAGCATGACCAGCGCGATGCCGTCCACCTCGAAGGTGAACCGCACGCCCCAGTTCGGGATCCACGCGTACGACTCGCGGAACTGGAACCGGTCGCCGCCGGCGGAGAAGGTGAACCACATCACCACCGAGAGCACCAGCACCAGCAGCGACCAGCCGAACGCCACCAGCTTGGCCAGGTCCGGCCGCTTACGTGGCAGCAGTGCCACCACCAGGGCGCCGACCAGCGGCGCCACGGTCAGCACCGAGAGGAACGGGAAGTTGGACATTATTCGGCCTTACCTCCGTCGTGACTGCGTGGCCCGCCGGCGGGGGCGGCCGCGTTGAGGTCGATCACGCCAGCCACCCCGCCTGCACTGCCAGGAACGCCGCCACCACGAGCAGCGCGCCGGTCAGGATCGAGGTCGCGTACGACCGCACGAAGCCGGTCTGCAGCCGCCGGAGCCGGCCCGAGCCCCCGCCCACGGCGGCGGCCAGGCCGTTGACCAGCCCGTCGACGCCCCGGTTGTCGAGGAACACCAGAGCCCGGGTGAGGAAGATGCCCGGCTTCTCGAAGACCGTCTCGTTGAAGGCGTCCGTGTAGAGGTTCCGGCGGGCGGCGGTGACCACCACGCCGGCCGGCTGCGGCTCGGTGGCCGTACCGCCCCGGAACAGGAACCAGGCCAGCCCGGCGCCCAGCACCGTGACCAGCAGCGACAGCGCGGTGAGCAGCCAGTGCGCCAGCACCGGCGCGTGCTCCCCGCTCTCGGCGCCGAGACCGTTGGTGGCGGTGAGCCAGTCCGGCACGGAGGTGGCGAGCAGGAAGCCCGCGCCGACCGAGCCGATCGCCAGCAGGATCAGCGGGATGGTCATCAGCTTCGGCGACTCGTGCGGGTGCTCGATGTCCTCGGTCCAGCGCTTCGGGCCGTGGAACGTGAGCACGAACAGCCGGGTCATGTAGAACGCGGTGAGCCCGGCGCCGAGCAGCGCGGCCATGCCGAACAGCCAGGCCGTCCAGCCCTCCCGCTCGAACGCGGCCACGATGATCGGCTCCTTGGAGAAGTAGCCGGAGAACGGGAACATGCCGATGATGGCGAGCCAGCCCATCATGAACGTCAGCCAGGTGACCTTCATGTACTTGGACAGCCCGCCGAAGCGGCGGATGTCCACCTGGTCGTTCATGCCGTGCATGACCGAGCCGGCGCCGAGGAACATGTTGGCCTTGAAGAAGCCGTGCGCCAGCAGGTGCACGATGGCCAGCGCGTACGCCGCGCCGCCGAGGCCGACGCCGAGGAACATGTAGCCGATCTGGCTGACCGTGGACCAGGCCAGCACCCGCTTGATGTCGTCCTTGGCCGCGCCGATGACGCAGCCCATCAGCAGCGTGAGCGCGCCGACGCTGACCACCACGAGCTGGAGCGTCTCGTTCGCCGAGAAGATCGGGCTGGAGCGGGCGATCAGGTAGACGCCGGCGGTGACCATGGTGGCCGCGTGGATGAGCGCGGAGACCGGGGTCGGACCCTCCATCGCGTCCGGCAACCACGCCTGGAGCGGGAACTGGCCGGACTTGCCGGCGGCGCCCAGGAGCAGCAGCAGGCCGAGCACCAGCACCGTGGTCGAGGTCAGCGAGCCGACGCCGTTGAACACCTCGTCGTACTGAGTCGTGCCGAGCATGGCGAACATGACGAAGATGCCGATGGCCAGGCCGGCGTCGCCGACCCGGTTCATCAGGAACGCCTTCTTGCCGGCCGTGGCCGCGCTCGGCCGCCCGTACCAGAAGGAGATCAGCAGGT
Organism: Micromonospora sp. NPDC049282; assembly: GCF_043197045.1. Classification (NCBI taxonomy): domain Bacteria; kingdom Bacillati; phylum Actinomycetota; class Actinomycetes; order Micromonosporales; family Micromonosporaceae; genus Micromonospora; species Micromonospora sp. NPDC049282. The sequence goes on along the minus strand of NZ_JBICSL010000003.1, from coordinate 34,102 downwards.
ACGACGCCAGGCCGACGCCCTCCCAGCCGAAGTAGAGCATCACGTAGTTGTTGCCGAGCACCAGCAGCAGCATCGCGGCGACGAACAGGTTGAAGTACCCGAAGAACCGCCGCCGGCCCTCGTCGTGCGCCATGTACTCCACGGCGTAGAGGTGGATCAGGAAGCCCACCCCGGTGATCAGCAGGACGAACACCGCGGCCAGCGGGTCGAAGAGCAGACCGAAGTCCACCTTCAGGTCGCCGACCGTGATGAACTGCCAGAGGCTCGACTGGACCTGCTTGTTCTCCAGGCCGCGCAGCTGGAAGAAGTAGGTCAGCCCGAGCACGAACGCGGCGCCGATGGACGCCACGCCCAGCCAGTGGCCCCAGCGGTCCGCCCGCTTGCCGAGCAGCAGCAGGACCGCCGCGCTGACCAGCGGGATCGCCACCAGCAGCCAGACGCTGCCCAGCAGGCCACTCGCCGTCGCGAAAGAGACGGCCTCGGTCGGCTCAGCCGACGCGAGCGTCAGAATCTGTTCCACCGCAGACCCCTCAGTACTTCAGCAGGTTGGCGTCGTCGACGCTGGCCGAGCGCCGGGTCCGGAAGATCGCCATGATGATCGCAAGCCCGACCACGACCTCGGCCGCCGCCACCACCATCACGAAGAACGCCATGATCTGGCCGTTCAGGTCACCGTTGATCCGGCTGAACGTGACCAGGGTCAGGTTGGCCGCGTTGAGCATCAGCTCGACGCACATGAACAGCACGATCGCGTTGCGCCGGACCAGCACGCCGACGGCGCCGATGGTGAACAGCACCGCCGCGAGGATCAGGTAGTAGTCGGGCGTCATTTGTCAGTGCCCTTCAACGAGGTCTCCTCAGCGGTCAGCTCGCGGACCGGCATGATCTCCGAGATGCCGCGGTCGGTCAGCCGGCCGTCCGGCAGGCGGGCCGGCGTGGCCACGGAGGAGGAGGTGGCGAAGACGCCCGGGCCCGGCTTCGGGCCGGGGTAGTTGCCCGGACGGAACCGCGCCTTCATGGTGGCGACCTGGTCCATCCGGTCCTCCTTGCGCCGCTCGATGTGCGCCAGCACCATCGCGCCCACCGCAGCCGTGATCAGCAGCGCCGAGGTCAGCTCGAAGGCGAAGACGTACTTCGTGAAGAGCAGCCGGGCGATGCCCTGCACGTTGCCCTCGGCGTTCGCCTGCTCCAGCCCGACCGCCTGCACGCCGTTGAGCGCGCGGTAGAGCCCGGTGCCGACCAGGCCGGCGAAGCCGAGCCCGAGCACCACCGCGGCGACCCGCTGGCCGCGCAGCGTCTCGATCAGCGAGTCGGACGCGTCCCGGCCGACAAGCATCAGCACGAACAGGAAGAGCATCATGATCGCGCCGGTGTAGACGATGATCTGCACCATGCCGATGAACGGCCCGGCCTGGAGCACGTAGAACACGCCCAGGCAGAGCATGGTCAGCACCAGCCAGAGCGCGGAGTGCACCGCGTTGCGGGCCCACACCATGCCGAGCCCTCCGATCAGGGCCAGCGGGGCGAGGATCCAGAAGGTGACCTCCTCGCCCCCGGAGACCTGGCCCGCCGCGGCGAGCACCGTAGAACTGGTCATACCCCTGCTCCCTTGCCCGCCTCGGAGCGCTGCGCGGCCTGCTCGGCGCCGGGGAAGGTCACGCCGGGGTGCTCCTCCACCTGGTACCGGCCCGGGCCCATCGACGAGTGCTCGGCACCGGCCGAGGTGCCCGGGTTGGTCAGCGCGCCGACGTAGTAGTCCTTCTCGCTGTCACCCAGCCGCATCGGGTGCGGCGGCTGCTCCATGCCCTCGAGCAGCGGCGCGAGCAACTGCTCCTTCGTGAAGATCAGGTCCTGCCGGTTGTCCCGGGCCAGCTCGTACTCGTTGCTCATGGTGAGCGAACGGGTCGGGCATGCCTCGATGCAGAGCCCGCAGAAGATGCACCGGGCGTAGTTGATCTGGTAGTTGCTGGCGTACCGCTCACCCGGGGAGAAGCGCTGCTCCTCGGTGTTGTCGCCACCCTCCACGTAGATCGCGTCGGCCGGGCACGCCCAGGCGCACAACTCGCAGCCGATGCACTTCTCCAGCCCGTCCGGGTGCCGGTTGAGGATGTGCCGCCCGTGGTAGCGCGGCGCCGAGACCGGCGGCTTGAACGGGTAGTCGGTGGTGACGACCTTCTTGAACATGTGCGAGAAGGTGACCCCGAAGCCCTTGAACGTTCCGGTGATCGCGCCCACGTCACACCTCCCTGGATTCGGAGCCGGCGACGACGTTGGCCGGCTCCCGCTCGGCGACCACGCGCTTGGTACGCGGGCTCGGCGGAACCTGAAGATCCATCGGTGGCAGCGGGAAGCTGCCGTACGGCCGGCTGTCCGCCTGCTCCTGCGGCGACGGCTTCGGCTCCTTCTTCCCGCTCGGCCAGAAGAGCGTGGCCAGCAGCAGCACGCCCGCGCCGATCGCGGTGACGAGCAGCCGGTCCTTCGTCTGCCAGTCCTCGATCGAGCGGAGCCCGGCCAGCACCAGGATCCAGACCAGGTTGATCGGCAGCAGCACCTTCCAGCCGAAGCGCATGAACTGGTCGTAGCGGAGCCGGGGCAGCGTGCCGCGGAGCCAGACGAACACGAAGACCAGCAGGATCACCTTGCCGAAGAACCACAGCATCGGCCACCAACCCTCGTTGGCGCCCGACCACAGCGTGATCGGCCACGGTGCCCGCCAGCCGCCGAGGAACAGCGTGGTGGTGACCGCGGACATGCTCACCATGGCCACGTACTCGGAGAGCATGAAGAGCGCGAACTTCAGCGAGCTGTACTCCGTCATGAAGCCGGCCACCAGCTCCGACTCCGCCTCCGGCAGGTCGAACGGCGCCCGGTTGGTCTCACCGACCATGGCGATGAAGAAGATGATGAAGCTGGGCAGCAGCAGGATCGCGTACCAGCCCGGGGTGGGCAGCTCGAACCCGCCGACGCTCAGCCGGGTGGCGTCGCCCTGGGCGGCGACGATGCCGCTCGTCGACATCGTGCCGGCGGTCATGAACACGGCCACGATGCTCAGCCCCATGGTGACCTCGTAGGAGATCATCTGGGCGGTGGAGCGGAGGCCGCCGAGCAGCGGGTACGTCGAGCCGGAGGCCCAGCCGCCGAGCACGACGCCGTAGACGCCCATCGAGGAACAGGCCAGGATCACCAGCACCGCCACCGGCACGTCGGTGACCTGAAGCGGCGTCCAGTGGCCGAAGATGCTCACGCTCGGGCCGAACGGGATCACCGACAGCGCGGTGACCGCGGAGATCACCGAGATGGTCGGCGCGAAGAAGAAGACCACCTTGTCGGCGGCGCGCGGGAGGATGTCCTCCTTGAACGCCATCTTCAGACCGTCGGCGAGCGTCTGCAGCAGGCCGAACGGGCCGACCTGGTTCGGGCCGGGCCGGACCGCCATCCGGCCGACCACCCGCCGCTCGAACCAGACGCCGAGCAGCGTGGCCAGCAGGCCGAACGCGAACGCGAAGACGATCTTCCCGAGGACCAGCCACCACGGGTCCTTGCCGAAGTCGGCCAGCGTCGGGTCCTGCGCCGCGAGGACGACGGTATTCACTCGGAGACACCCCCTGCGTTGAGGAGCGGACCCGGACGCGCGGCGGCGTCCGCGGCGATGGGCGCCGCGGTCACCTTCACGAGGTGACCGGACGTCGCGCCGAGGCTGCGCCGTACGGTCGAGCCGGGTGAGTTGGTCGGCAGCCAGACGACGCCGTCCGGCATCTCGCTGATCGCCGCCGGCAGGGTGACCGCGCCGCGGTCGGTGCCGACCGTGACCGGGTCGCCGTCGACCACGCCGAGCGCCTCGGCGGTGCCCTTGCCCAGCCGGACGACCGGCGGACGGGCGGTGCCGGCGAGGTGCTCGTCACCGTCGGTGAGGCTGCCCAGGTCGACGAGCTGGTGCCAGGTCGACAGCACGGCCTCGCCCGGGCCGGGCTGCGGCACGGCGGCCGGCTCGACCGAGGGCGCGGACGGCCGAGACGTCCGGGTGCGCGGCAGCGCGCCCAGCTCGCGGCGCACGCTCGTCACGTCACCGGTGCCGAGCCGCACGTCGAGCAGCGCGGCGATCGCGTCGAGCACCCGGCCGTCGGTCATCGCGCCGGTGTCCAGCACCCGCTCGAAGGGGCGCAGCCGGCCCTCCCAGTCGAGGAAGCTGCCGGCCTTCTCGACCACCGGGGCGACCGGGAGGACCACGTCGGCCCGGCGGGCCACCGCGCTCATCCGCAGTTCCAGGCTGACCAGGAACGGCACCGCGTCCAGGGCCGCCTCGGCCCGGCGCGGGTCGGCCAGGTCGGCCGGGTCGACGCCGGCCACCACCAGCGCGCCGAGCTTGCCGTCGGCCGCCGCGGCGAGGATGCCGTCGGTGTCGCGGCCGGCCTGGCTCGGGATCACCCCGGCCGGCAGGTCCCACGCCTCGCCCAGCTCCGCGCGGGCGGCCGGCTCGGTGACCACCCGGCCGCCGGGGAGGAGGTTGGGCAGGCAACCCGCGTCGACCGCGCCGCGGTCACCCGCGCGCCGCGGCACCCAGGCCAGCCGGGCGCCGGTACGCCGGGCCACGTCCGCCGCGGCGGACAGGCCGCCGGGCACCGCGCCCAGCCGCTCGCCGACGATCAGAATCGCGCCGGGCTGCCCCAGCGCCTCGGCCACGGTGGCGTGCTCGGCCAGCACGCTGGCCTCCTCGCCCGGCACCACCCGGGCCAGCTTCGCCCCGAGCTTCTCCAGGCCGCGGGTCGCGAACGGCGCGATCGCGTACACCGTGAGCTTCTTCTTCAGGTACGCCTTGCGCAGCCGCAGGAAGAGGATCGGGCACTCCTCCTCCGGCTCCAGGCCGACCAGCACCACGGCGGGCGCGTTCTCCACGTCCGCGTAGGTCACGTCGGTGGTCCCGGCGACGTTGCTGGCCAGGAAGTCGGCCTCCTCGCGGGAGACCGGGCGGGCCCGGAAGTCGATGTCGTTGGTGTGCAGCGCGACCCGGGCGAACTTCGCGTACGCGTAGGCGTCCTCGACGGTGAGCCGGCCACCGGTCAGCACCGCCGTGCCGGTGGCGCCGTCGCGGGCCGCGCGCAGCCCCTCGGCGGCCCGGGTGAACGCCTCGCTCCACGACGCCTCGCGCAGCTCACCGGTCTTCTCGTCGCGCACCAGCGGGGTGGTCAGCCGGTCGAACGCGCGAGCGTACTGGAAGCCCCAGCGGCCCTTGTCGCAGTTCCACTCCTCGTTCACCGCCGGGTCGTCGCCGGCCAGCCGGCGCAGCACCTTGCCCCGCCGCCAGTCGGTGCGCTGCGCGCAACCGGCCGAGCAGTGCTCGCAGACGCTGGGCGAGGAGACCAGGTCGAACGGGCGGGAGCGGAACCGGTACTGGGTGCCGGTCAGCGCGCCCACCGGGCAGATCTGCACGGTGTTGCCGGAGAAGTAGGAGTTGAACGGAACATCCCCCTCGTCCCCCTCCTCGCCGTACGCGTCGTCCCGGTAGATGTTGATCTCCTCGTGCGAGGAGCGTCCCATCAGGTCGATGAACTTGTCGCCGGCGATCTCATCGGAGAACCGGGTGCACCGCTGGCAGAGCACGCAGCGCTCCCGGTCGAGCAGCACCTGGGTGCTGATCGGCAGCGGCTTCGGGTACTCCCGCTTGTGCTCGTGGAAGCGCGAGTCCGTCCGGCCGGTGGACATCGCCTGGTTCTGCAGCGGGCACTCGCCGCCCTTGTCGCACATCGGGCAGTCCAGGGGGTGGTTGAGGAGCAGCAGCTCCATCACCCCCTCCTGGGCCTTCTTGGCGACCGGCGAGGTGAGCTGGGTACGCACGACCATCCCGTCGGCGACGGTCTGGGTGCAGGAGGCGACCGGCTTGCGCTGGCCCTCCACCTCCACCAGGCACTGCCGACAGGCGCCGGCCGGGGCCAGCAGCGGGTGGTCGCAGAAGCGCGGGATCTCGGTGCCCATCTGCTCGGCGACCCGGATCAGCAGCGTGCCCTTGGGCGCGGTGACCTCGACGCCGTCGATGGTCAGCGTGACGGTCTCGGTCTGCTTGGCTACGTCGGTCATTAGTGGGCTCCCACCAGCTGCTTGTCCGACAGCTTCGGCGCGGTACGTCCCTCGATGTAGTCGAGGTAGTCCTGCTTGAAGTACTTCAGCGACGAGGTCACCGAGCTGGTCGCACCGTCACCCAGGCCGCAGAACGAACGGCCGAGGATGTTGTCGCAGGTGTCGAGCAGGGTGTCGAGGTCCTCGTGGGTGCCCTGGCCGGCGAGGATGCGCCGGTAGACCCGGACCATCCAGTAGTTGCCCTCCCGGCACGGGGTGCACTTGCCGCACGACTCGTGGTGATAGAACTCCAGCCACCGGTAGGTGGCGTACACCGGGCAGTCCTGGTCGGAGAAGATCTGCGTGGCCGTGGTGCCCAGGATCGAGCCGGCCGCCGCCACCCCCTCGAAGTCCAGCGGCACGTCCAGGTGCTCGGCGGTGAGCAGCGGCGTCGAGGAGCCGCCCGGGGTCCAGAACCTCAGCTCGTGCCCGGGCTTCATCCCGCCGGCCAGCTCGATCAGCTCGCGCAGCGTGATGCCCATCGAGGCCTCGTACTGGCCCGGTTCGGCGATCCGGCCGGAGAGCGAGTAGATCATCGGCCCGGACGACTTCTCCGTGCCCATCGTCTTCCACCAGTCCGCGCCGCCCAGCACGATGTGCGGCACGCTGGCGATGGTGCCGACGTTGTTGACCACCGTCGGGCTGGCGTACAGGCCGTGGGTCGCCGGGAACGGCGGGCGCAGCCGGGGCTGGCCCCGGAAGCCCTCCAGCGAGTCCAGCAGCGCGGTCTCCTCACCGCAGATGTACGCCCCGGCGCCGGAGTGCACCACCAGGTCCAGGTCGAACTTCGAGCCGAGGATGTTCCGGCCGAGGTAGCCCTTGGCGTACGCCTCGGCGACCGCGCTGCGCAGCCGGCGGGCGGCGTGCACCGCCTCACCGCGGATGTAGATGTAGGCCCGGTTGGCCCGGATCGCGTACGAGGCGATGATGACGCCCTCGACCAGCGCGTGCGGGTCGTGGGTCATCAGCGGCAGGTCCTTGCAGGTGCCCGGCTCACCCTCGTCGGCGTTCACCACCAGGTAGTGCGGCTTCCCGTCGCCCTGCGGGATGAAGCCCCACTTGAGCCCGGTCGGGAAGCCCGCGCCGCCCCGGCCGCGCAGCCCGGAGTCCTTGATCAACTGGATCAGGTCGTCCGGGTGCGCCTTGAGCGCCTTGCGCAGCGCGGCGTAGCCGTCCAGCTTCTCGTAGGTGCCGAGCCGCCAGGCGTCGGGCGACAGCCAGCGCTTGGTGAGCACCGGCGTGAGCTTGGCCAGCGTTTCCGGCCGAGGCGTGGTCACTTCCGGACCCCCGTTCCGCTCGCGTCCGCCGGGTCGGCGCCGTCGGCGTCCGTACCGGCCTCGGCGTCCTTGAGGTTGCGTTCCTGCGCGTCGGCCGCGTCGCCGGCGGGCTTGCCGTCGCCGGCCGGCGGGTTGGCCGCCGCACCGGCCGCCTCCGCCGCCCGCGCGTCGCGGGGCGCCGGGGCCGGGCCGTCCACCGGGAGCTTGGTGCCCGGCGCGTCCGCCACCGCGGTCCGCGCGTCCGGCTGCCGGGTCTCGGCGGTACGCACCTGCGGTGACTTGTCGTCCGGCGCCTTGACGTCCGGGGCGGTGCTGCCGCTGGCCGCCGCGGGCGTCGCCGGCTCGCCCACGCCCGCGTTGCCGGCGGTGCCTGCCCTGGCCGGCTCCGGCGCGGGGGCCGGCTTCTCGGCCTCGGCCTTCGCCTTCGCCTCGGCGGCAGCCCGGTCGGCCTCGGCCTTGCTGCGGATCGGCGTCTTCGGGTCGTAGCCCGGCACCGAGATGCCGTGCCGCTCGGCCAGGCGCAGGCCGCGCAGGCTCGGTTCACCCGGCCCACCGTCGGCCACCGCGCCGTCCCGCTCGTCGGCGAAACCGGCGAGCTGGACCGCCATCTCCTTCAGCGTGCAGAGCCGGGCGCCGCGGGTCGGCATCGGCCGGCCGCCGGCGCGCAGCTCCTCCACCACGCCGAGCGCGCCCTGCGGCTCGACGTTGTCGAAGAAGTCGTAGTTGACGGTCATCACCGGGCCGTAGTCGCACGCCGCCAGGCACTCGGCGTGCTCCAGGGTGATCTTCCCGTCGGCCGTGGTCTCCTCGTGCCCGACGCCCAGGTGCTCGGCGAGCGTGTCGTAGACCGCCTGCCCGCCCAGCACGTCGCACATCGTGTTGGTGCAGACGCTGACCAGGTAGTCACCGGTCGGCTTGCGCTTGTACATGGTGTAGAAGGTGGCGACCGCGCCGACCTGGGCCTTGTTCAGCCCGAGCACCTCGGCGCAGAACTCGACGCCGGCCGGGGAGACGTAACCCTCCTCGGACTGGACCAGGTGCAGCAGCGGCAGCAGGGCCGAGCGGGACCGGTCCGCCGGGTAGCGGGCGATGATCTCCCGCGCCCGCAGCCGGGTCTCTTCGGTGAACGTCGTACTCATCGGTCACAACCACCCATCACGGGGTCCAGCGAGGCGCCGCCGGCGATCACGTCGGCGATCAGGCCACCCTCGGCCATGGCCGGGAGGGCCTGGAGGTTGACGAAGCTCGGCTCCCGGTAGTGCACCCGGTAGGGCCGGGTGCCGCCGTCGGACACCGCGTGCACGCCCAGCTCGCCGCGGGGCGACTCGATGCCGACGTACACCTGGCCCGGCGGGACCCGGAAGCCCTCGGTGACGAGCTTGAAGTGGTGGATCAGCGACTCCATCGACTGACCCATGATCTTGGCGACGTGCTCCAGCGAGTTGCCCATGCCGTCCACGCCGATGGCGAGCTGCGCCGGCCAGGCGATCTTCTTGTCGGCGACCATCACCGGCCCCGGCTTCAACCGGTCGAGCGCCTGCTCGACCAGCTTCAGCGACTCGCGGATCTCGGCCAGCCGGACCAGGTAGCGGCCCCACACGTCGCCGTCGGTGTGCGTCGGCACGTCGAACTCGTACGTCTCGTAGCCGCAGTACGGCATGGTCTTGCGCAGGTCCCAGGCGAGCCCGGCGGAGCGGAGCACCGGCCCGGTGATGCCGAGCGCCACGCAGGCGGTGGTGTCGAGCACCGCGACGTTCGTGGTGCGCTGGATCCAGATCGGCTGCCCGGAGAGGAGGTCCTCGTACTCCTTGAGCTTCTTCGGCATCAGCACCAGGAAGTCGCGGATCTTGCGGATCGCGTCGTCCGGCACGTCCTGCGCCACCCCGCCCGGCCGCACGTACGCGTGGTTCATCCGCAGGCCGGTGATGGTCTCGAAGATGTCGAGGATGTACTCCCGCTCGCGGAAGCCGTACAACATCATGTTGATCGCGCCCAGCTCCATGCCGGTGGTGGCCAGCCAGACCAGGTGCGAGGAGATCCGGTTCAGCTCCATCATCAGCACCCGGATGGTGGTCGCCCGCTCGGTGACGTCGTCGGTGACGCCGAGCAGCTTCTCCACCGCGAGCGCGTACGCCGTCTCGTTGAAGATCGGGGAGAGGTAGTCCATCCGGGTCACGAACGTCGAGCCCTGGACCCAGTTGCGGTATTCCAGGTTCTTCTCGATGCCGGTGTGCAGGTAGCCGACGACCGAGCGGACGTCGCGGACCGTCTCGCCCTCCAGCTCCAGGACCAGCCGGAGCACGCCGTGCGTGGACGGGTGCTGCGGCCCCATGTTGACGACGATCCGCTCGTCGTTGATCGGGTCGGTGCCGGAGACGACCTGGTCCCAGTCCCCACCGGTGACGGTGAAGACCTTGCCCTCGGTGGTCTCGCGCTCGGTCGCGTAGTTCGACGTCGTCACTGGTACGACCTCCTCCGGTCCGGCGGGGGAATTTCCGCGCCCTTGTACTCCACCGGGATGCCGCCCAGCGGGTAGTCCTTGCGCTGCGGGTGCCCCTCCCAGTCGTCCGGCATGAGGATCCGGGTCAGGTTGGGGTGGCCGTCGAAGACGATGCCGAACATGTCGTACGTCTCCCGCTCCTGCCAGTCGGCGGTCGGGTAGACGGAGGTGACGCTCGGCAGGTGCGGGTCCTCGGCGGAGACCGCGGCCTCCAGCCGGACCAGCCGCCGGTAGGTCATCGAGGTGAGCTGGTAGACCACGTGCAGCCGACGTCCGTCGGCGCCCAGATAGTCCACCCCGGACACCGAGGAGCACAGCTCGAAGCGCAGCGACATGTCGTCGCGCATCACCTGGCAGACCTCGGCGATGCGCTCCGGCCGCACGTGCAGGGTCAGCTCACCCCGGTCGACCACGACCTTCTCGATCGCGTCGCCGAACTGCGGGTACGCCTCCTCCAGCGCGTCCCGCACCTCGTCGAAGTAGCTCCCGTACGGGCGGGTGGCTTCCTCGATGGGCTTGCGCTGGCGGACCAGGCCGCCGTAGCCGGAGACGTCGCCGCTGCCCTGGTTGCCGAACATCCCCCGACCGGCCGGGCTGGCCGGCGGGTACTCGGCCGGCGCGGTGGAGCTGGCGCCGGCCGGCGTGGTCGGCACCGGCACCCCGCCGTCGTTGTTCCGGTCGTGGGGCGAGGTCATTTGGGTCCCCCCTGCGTCTGGAGGTGGTTCTGCGCCTTCATCCAGTTCTCGATCCGCAACTGCTCCTCGCGCCCCTCGCGGACGGCCTTCGTCCACTCGGCGCGCCGGGCCTTGTCGTTGCGGTAGGACGACGGCATCGAGCCGTACGGCACGACCGGCACGTCACCGCGCGCCTTGCGGGCCTCCAGCATCTTGCGGCCGTTCGGACCCAGCGGCTCGTACATGATCTTCTCGCGGAGCTTGAGCACCGCGTCGATGAGCATCTCCGGCCGGGGCGGGCAGCCGGGAAGGTACATGTCGACCGGGACGACGTGGTCGACGCCCTGCACGATGGCGTAGTTGTTGAACATGCCGCCGCTGCTGGCGCAGACGCCCATCGAGATGACCCAGCGGGGCTCGGCCATCTGGTCGTAGATCTGCCGCAGGACCGGGGCCATCTTCTGGCTGACCCGGCCGGCCACGATCATCAGGTCCGCCTGCCGGGGCGAGGCACGGAAGACCTCCATGCCCCACCGGCCCATGTCGTAGTGCGGGCCGCCCGCGGCCATCATCTCGATGGCGCAGCAGGCCAGGCCGAACGTGGCGCCCCAGACGGACGACTTCCGCGACCAGTTGACCAGCTTCTCGACGCTGGTGAGCAGGACGCCGGAGGGAAGCTTCTCCTCGATGCCCATCTGCTACCTCCTCAGTCCCAGTCCAGGCCGCCGCGCCGCCACACGTAGGCGTAGGCGACGAAGACCGCGACGATGAACATGACCATCTCCACGAAGCCGAAGATCGGCAGGGCGTCGAAGGAGACCGCCCAGGGGTAGAGGAAGATGATCTCGATGTCGAAGACGATGAAGAGCATCGCCGTCAGGTAGAACTTGATCGGGAACCGGCCGCCGCCGACCGGCTGCGGGCTCGGCTCGATGCCACACTCGTACGCCTCGAGCTTGGCCTTGTTCAGACGCCGGGGGCCGGCGAATCGGGCGGCGGCCACGGAGAACAGCGCGAACCCCGCGGCGAGGGCGAACAGCCCGATGATGGGTGCATAAGGAGAGAGCGTCATCGTTTTCCCCTGCTCGTCCTTCCCTGACCTCGGTGGTTGGCCAAAATCACACTATTCACGTCCCTGACGATCTCGGTCGGCGGGGTCGATCTCCGTCCGACCCGTGGCCGGTTGGCCCCGGGCCGGTGGTCTCCTACACGGCCGGCGCCACCCTCGTCATCGCGTTGATGACCCGGTCCATCGCGTCCCCGCCGCGCGGGTCGGTCAGGTTCGCCAGCAGCTTCAGCACGAAACGCATCAGCATCGGGTGCGGCATGCCGTGCTTCGTGGCCATCCGCATCACCTCGGGGCGGCCGATCAGCTTCACGAAGATCCCGCCGAGCCGGTAGTAGCCGCCGAAGCGGGCCTTCAACTCCTGCGGGTAGGCCATCAGCGCCCGCTCCCGCTCGGCGCCGGCCGGGCGGGCGAGCGCCTGCACGGCGACCTCCGCGGCCAGCTCACCGGACTCCATCGCGTACGCGATGCCCTCGCCGTTGAACGGGTTGACCATGCCGCCGGAGTCGCCGACGAGCAGCACGCCGCGGCTGTAGTGCGGGACCCGGTTGAAGCCCATCGGCAGCGCGGCGCCGAGGATCGGCCCCTCCGCGTTGGCCTCGTCGGTCATCCCCCAGTCCTCCGGGGTGTTGGCCAACCAGTCGGTGAGCAGCCTGCGGTAGTTCGTCTTGCCGAAGGCCGAGGAGGAATTGAGCACGCCCAGGCCGACGTTCACCCGGCCGTCGCCGAGGCCGAAGATCCAACCGTAGCCGGGCAGCAGCGCGTCGTTGCCCTTGGACCGCAGCTCCAGCCACGACTCCAGGTAGTCGTCGTCGTGCTTGGCGGGCGAGCGGTAGTAGCGGCGGACCGCGACGCCGATCGGCCGGTCCTCCCGCTTGGCCAGGCCGAGCGCGATCGGGAAGCGGCCGGAGACGCCGTCGGCGGCGACCACGAGCGGCGCGTGGAAGGTGGCCGGCTGCTTGCCCGGGCCGACCTCGGCCTGCACGCCGGTCACCCGGTCGTCGGCGTCGAGCACCGGGCCCACCACGGTGACGCCGGTGCGCAGCTCCGCCCCGGCGGCCACGGCGCGCCGGGCGAGCAGGTCGTCGAAGTCGAGCCGGGTCCGGACCAGGCCGTAGTTGGGGAAGCTGGCCAGGTCGGGCCAGTCCAGCTCCAGACGGACCCCGCCGCCGATCACCCGCAGGCCCTTGTTGTGCAGCCAACCGGCCTCGGGCGACGTGTCCACGCCCATCCGGATGAGCTGCCGCACGGCGCGGGGCGTGAGCCCGTCGCCGCAGACCTTCTCCCGGGGAAACTCCGTCTTCTCCAGCAGCAGCACGCGTACGCCGTGCCGCGCCAGGTGGTACGCCGTGGCCGATCCTCCGGGACCGGCGCCCACGACGATGACGTCGGCGTCGTTCTCCACCGCGGTCATCCGCGCCTCCTCCCGCATGCTCGTGAAATGCTTCACAAGCCCGATCGGGTTGGAGTCTATGACCGGCGTTACACCAGTACGCGCTGAGGGGGGCCTAACTTCCCGGAAACCGTCCGGTAAGCGGACGGAGACCGGTCACGAGCGGGCCGGCGCGGGCGGCCCGAGACCGGCGTCGAGCCGGATCGTCTCCGGCAGATGATCGCGCAGCGCGCCGCCGGCCGCGCGGTCCAGCGCCGCCAGCACCTCCGCCACCACCTGCCGGACCTCCCCGGGATCCGCGCCGGCCAGCTCCCTCAGCTGCGCGATCAGCTCGGCGGCGTCGTCGTCGGTGGCGGTGTGGTCGGATCCCGTCATGGGCGCGAGCCTACGGTGCGAAGTGGCGCAAAGTCCGACATTCACGAAATGACCGGCGGGACCGGCCGAGCGATCAGTTCCGGACGGCGCGGTGCAGGGCGACCACGCCCCCGGTCAGGTTGCGCCACCCCACCCGGCCCCAGCCGGCCGCACCGACCCGGGCGGCCAGGGCCGCCTGATCCGGCCAGGCCCGGATCGACTCGGCGAGGTAGACGTAGGCGTCGGGGTTGCTCGACACCGCTCGGGCCACCGCCGGCAGCGACCGCATCAGGTACGACAGGTAGACCGTCCGGAACGCCGGGTTGACCGGGGTGCTGAACTCGCACACCACCAGCCGTCCGCCCGGCCGGGTGACCCGGGCCAGCTCACGCAGGGCCGCGTCGGTGTCGTTCACGTTGCGCAGCGCGAAGGAGATGGTCACCGCGTCGAAACTGGCGTCGGCGAACGGCAGCCGCAACGCGTCCCCGGCCAGCAGCGGCACCGACGGGCGGGTGCGCTTGCCGGCGTGCAGCATGCCCAGCGACAGGTCGGCGCCGACCGCGTACGCGCCGGAGTGGGCCAGCTCCTCGGTCGAGACGCCGGTGCCGGCGCCGACGTCCAGCACCCGCTCGCCGGGACGCAGCCCGAGCGCCGCCCGGGTGGCCCGCCGCCAGGACCGGTCCTGCCCGAAGGAGAGCACGGTGTTGGTCAGGTCGTAACGGGCCGCCACGCCGTCGAACATGGCGGCGACCTCGTGCGGCTGCTTCTCCAGGCTGGCGCGCCGGCCCTGCGGGGAACGACTACTCACCCCTCCACTCTGCCAGCCACGCGGACCGGGAGTCCTCCCGGGTACGCGCGAGGGCGGGGTGGTCGCCCACCCCGCCCTCACCGTGTCCGGTCCGGGTCCGGTCAGTCCTCGGTGCGCTCCTCGGTCGGGGCGACCAGGACCACCTTGCGACGCCGGGACAGCATCATCAGCGCCGCGCCGGCGGCGAGCACGACCGCGCCGATGCCGCCGATCAGGCCGACCTGCATGCCGGTCACCGGCAGGCCGCCGTCGCCGGAGCCACCACCGTTGCCACCGCCCGTGGTCGGGCTCGGGGTCGGCACCGCGGTCGGGCTGCCGCTCGGGGTCGGCTCGGCGGTCGGCGTGGCGGTCGGGCTGGGCGTCGGGGTCGGGGTCGGCTCCGCGCTCGGGTCGACGAAGACGTCGAACTGGGCGATGTTGTCGCCGTCGTCGACCTCGGAGAAGGCCCGCCGCTGCGCCGAGCTGGCGACACGCGGCGCCTCCTCGGGCTCACCGGCCGCGGAGTCCTGGCCCTCGGCCCAGACGAAGCCCAGTCGGAGCAGCTTCTCGGTCACGTCCGCGCCGACCTTCACCCGCACGCCTGCGGTGTAGTACTGGCCGGGCTTCAGCACCGCGCCGCGGTCCTCGCAGAGCGCCTGCGCGGTGCCGCCCAGGACCTGCTCGACGCAGCCCTCGGGCAGCTCGGCGAAGGTGACGCCGGCCGGCAGCGTGATCCCGTACGTGATGCCGGTGGCCTTCTTGCTGCCGTCGTTGAAGACGGCCCAGTCCAGCGGCGCGGTCGCGCCGGGGCGGACCGGACGGAGGTTCGCCTCGCCGGCGGAGTCGCCATCGACCTGCACGTCGGCGTACACGTCCTGCACCCAGGTGGTGAGGTCGTAGCCGGGCGAGGTGACGGTGATGTCGTGGTCGACGGTGTCCAGGACCCCGTCGCCGTTGGCCGCGCTGATGGAGACCGTGAGCGTGCCGGCCGCGCCCTTGCCGCCGGTGGAGAAGAGCGGGATGCCGAAGTCCTCGGTGGTGCCGGCGGCGAGGTCGCCGAGCAGGCAGGAGAAGGCGGTGCCGGACACCTGGCAGCCGTCCGGGACGAGCACGCCGACCTTGCGGGGCTTGAGGCCCTTCGTCTCCACCGTGACCCGGACGTCCTTCGCGTCGACGGTGCCCGTGGTGTTGTTCACCTGGAACTTGAACGGCTTGGCCCTGGCCTCGTCGACGCCCTTCGCCAGCTGGTAGCTGAGCGGGATGAGCTGAAGGTCGGCCTCGCCGGCGGCGTGCGCCGGGCCGGTGACCGCGCCGAGGCCGGCGGTGGAGAGCAGGGCCACCACGCCGGCACGCGCCAGTGTGGATCGGTATCGGTTGGTCATCGTTCCCCCGGGGGGTAGGGAAGTTCAAGGTCACGCACGGAACGAACGGACGGTAACGGAGCGACGTGGCGTGGCGCCAGCCGTGCACGGGTGGAAATCCACCTACCTCGACAAACAGCAGGGGCGGGATGGTCACCCATCCCGCCCCTGCCGCGGTGCGTTATGTGAACGGCCCTCATGGGCCGATGGAGGACGATCGTCAGGCGATCGGCTTCTCGTCGCCCGGGGTCACCAGGACGACGCGGCGACGACGGGCGGCCATGAACAGCGCGCCACCGGCGGCCAGCACGGCCACGCCGACGCCACCGAGCAGGCCGGCCTGCGGACCGGTGACCGGCAGGCCACCGTCGTCGTCACCCGAGCCACCACCGGAACCACCCGGGGCGGCGGCGACCACGACAGCGTACGCGTCGGTGTTGTCGGTCGCGTCGACCTCGACGGGCGCGGCGGCCTCGGCGTTCGCCGGCAGGGCGCTGCGGCCGGCGGCGCGGGCGGTGAGCGACTGGACGCCCATTGCCTCGACCGTGACCTTGCCGCCGCTCAGGCTGCCGGCCTTGACGTCCTTGCCGACGGTGAGCAGGTGGTAGAAGCGGCCACCGGCGATCTGGTCGTCACCCGGCTTGTCCTTCGACTCCGGGATCAGGTCCAGGTTCTGGTAGGTGCACACCCGCGAGGACTTGGCGGCGTCGTCCACGCAGCCCT
This sequence comes from Micromonospora sp. NPDC049282, assembly GCF_043197045.1. Taxonomy (NCBI): domain Bacteria; kingdom Bacillati; phylum Actinomycetota; class Actinomycetes; order Micromonosporales; family Micromonosporaceae; genus Micromonospora; species Micromonospora sp. NPDC049282. Next base: position 17,856 of record NZ_JBICSL010000003.1, on the reverse strand, counting down.
CCTCGGCCTCGGCGAACGTCACGCCCTTGGGCAGCTTGACCGCGATCTTCAGGCCGGACGCGGTGGCGTCGCCCTGGTTCCAGGTGCTGTAGATCAGCTGGGCGGTCTCACCGGCGTGCAGGTCGCCGACCACGGAGATCTTGTTGCCCTCGACCTTGACGGCCTTGTCCACGTCGGACGCGACCACGGTCAGGTCCGGGCCGGTGCCCTCGACCTTGACCTTGACGGTCACCTCGTTGTTGGACTCGTCCGGGTCCGGGCCGTCGTGCAGGATGATGGCGCTGATCTCGCCGGCGTCGCCGACCCCGGCGCCCTTGCGCTTCAGCGGGAAGCCCCAGTCGACGTCCGCGCCGGCCTTCAGCACGTCGCCCTCGATGCCGCAGAGGATGATGCCGTCCTCGCGCTTGTTGCAACCGGACTCGTCGATGTCCACCTTGGTGGTGTCCAGCTTGCTGATGTCCAGCCCGACGAGGATGCCCTTGGCGTCCACCTTGCTCTTGTTCAGCAGGGAGACGCTCGCGGTCTTGCCGGGCGCGCCCACGGCGATGGTGGTGCCGGTGGCCTCGATGGCGAGGTCGGCCGAGTTCGGCTCGGCCATCGCCGGCGCGGCGAAGAGACCGGCGGCGAGGACGCCGGTGGCGCCGGCGAGCACGCGACTACGGATAAGCATGGAAGTGGATCCCCCCGTGGGGTGCAGGAAAGGGTACGGCCGGGGACATTAGCGGTCCGCGATCTCTCCCGCCATCCCGTGCGGCAGAGGTTCACCACCTGCACACCTAAGGATCGCTTAAAGATGGTCCGAATTGATCGCTCTTGCTCCCGTGCGCCCCTCCCGGCGGCCGGACGACCGGCCCGCCGGAAGGACCCATTCGCTCACCAACCATCAGCCGTTCGACCGAATGTCGGCCGTCACGCGCCGTGCGGAGCCGCTCGCCGAGTGCTCAGTTCACCTCGACCAGCGGCAGCGACCGACCCGCGCCGCCGCCCGGCAGGGCGATCGACGAGAAGTGCGAGACCACCCGGTCGTCGCTCGGGTCGTCGGCCGGGGTGTGGTGCACCGCGAGCCGGCGGTAGAGCGTGTCCCGCTGGGCCGGGATCCGGTCCGCCGACCGGATCATGCCGATCAGCTCGTGCAGGTTGGACCGGTGCCGGGCGCCGGCCGAGGAGATGACGTTCTCCTCCAGCATGATCGAGCCGAGGTCGTCCACGCCCATGTGCAGGGCGAGCTGCCCGACGTCCTTCCCGGTGGTCAGCCAGGACGCCTGCAGGTGCGGCACCGTCTCGAAGAAGAGACGGGCCACCGCGATCAGGCGCAGGTATTCCAGCGCGGTGGCCTGGGTTCGGCCCTTCAGGTGGTTGTTCTCCGGCTGGTAGGTCCACGGGATGAAGGCCCGGAAGCCGCCGGTGCGGTCCTGCACGTCCCGGATCATCCGCAGGTGCTCGATCCGCTCCGCGTTGGTCTCGCCGGTGCCCATCATCATGGTCGCGGTCGACTCCAGGCCCTGCCGGTGCGCCAGCTCCATGACCTCCAGCCACCGCGCGCCGGACTCCTTCAGCGGCGCGATCGCCCTACGCGGCCGGTCCGGCAGCATCTCCGCGCCGGCGCCGGCGATCGAGTCCAGGCCGGCGGCCTTGATCCGGGCGATGGCCTCGTCGAGGCTCACGCCCGAGACCTTCGCCATGTGCAGGATCTCGCTCGGGCCGATCGAGTGGATGGCCAGCTGGGGGTAGGCCTTCTTGACCGAGGAGAACAGCTCCTCGTAGTAGTCCACGCCGTAGTCCGGGTGGTGCCCGCCCTGGAGCATGACCTGGGTGGCGCCCAGCTCGACCGCCTCGCCGCAGCGGCGCAGGATCTCCTCGGTCGGGTGGGTCCAGCCCTCGGAGTGCTTGGGGGCCCGGTAGAACGCGCAGAACTTGCACGCCGTCACGCAGACGTTCGTGTAGTTGATGTTGCGGTCGATCAGGTACGTGACGATGTTGTCCGGATAGCGGCGCCGCCGTACCGCGTCGGCCGCCTCGCCCAGCGCGTGGAAGGGCGCCTCGGTGTAGAGCAGCAGGGCCTCCTCGGGCGTGATCCGCCCGCCGTCCGCGCCACGCTGCAGGATGTCGTCGATCTCCCGGCTCACCGTCACGCCTCCGAGCCTACGTCGCGGCCTGGATGGCGGACACGCCACTCCTCGGCCAGGTGACGAGGACCCCAGTCGCCGGGTCAGACCATCCCCGGGCTCGCCACCGGCAACCCCACCGCCTTGGCCGCCGCCAGCAGCCGCCGGTCGTAGGTCAGAAAGGCCACGAACTCCGTGGCTGCCTGGCGGGCCAGGATCTCCGCCGTGGCGAGGTGGATCGCGTCGAGACTGCGCAGCATCGGCTCCGGGTAGGCGCCCGCGGTTGCCCGGACCGCGGCGTCGATCTCCACTCGGTAGAGGCGGCCCAGCACCGACGGGACACCGACAAGCGCCTGCGGCGCGGCGCGGCGCAGCGCTCGCGGCACTTCCACCTCGACCAGGACCGACGAAACCAGGGCCGCGCCGGCACGGTCGTTCAACCAGCCGAGCAGTTCCGGCGTCTCCTCCTCCCGCCGGAGCATCTTGATGACCGCCGCCGAGTCGAGATAGATCACCAGCGCTCCTCGTCGCGCGCCTCGATCAGGGCCGCCGCGACGTCCACCGTCGGGTCGCCGAGCACCGGCGGCATGGGCACCGGCCCGGTCGTGGTCGGCGCCGTCGCCCGCCCCTCGGCCACCAGCCGGCCGAGCAGGGCGTCGCCGGCCAGCACCGGGACGAGACGGGCGATCGGCTCACCCCGGTCGGTCACCTCGACCGTCTCGCCCGCGCGCACCCGGGCCAGCACCCGGCTGGTGTGCTGATTCAGCTCCCGAACAGCGATCTGCTCCATGCGACCAAGTGTAGAACGTCACGTTCTACATGTCACGCGTCGTAGTCGACCGTCAGCCTGTCGGTCACCGGGCTGGACTGGCAGGTCAGGACGTAACCGGCGGCCACCTCGTCCGGCTCCAGGGCGTAGTTGCGCGCCATGGTCACCTCACCCTCGGTGACCCGGGCGCGGCAGGTCGAGCAGACCCCGCCCTTGCAGGCGTACGGCAGTTCGCCCCGGACCCGCAGCGCCGCGTCCAGCACCCGCTCGTCGCGACCCATGGTGAAGCTCGACGAACGCCCGTCCAGCACCAGCGTCACCTCGGTGCCGGCCTCGACGCCGGGCCGCTCGACCGGCCGGCGCGCCGGTTCCGCCGCCGAGTCCACGTGGAACAGCTCGGTGTGCACCGCCTTGTCGGGCACCCCGCGCCCGGCCAGCACCGCCTTGGCGTCCTCCACCATCCCGTACGGGCCGCAGAGGAACCACTCCTCGATCTCGTCGCCCGGCACCACGGTGTCGAGCAGCCGGGTCAGCCGAGCGGCGTCGATCCGGCCGGAGAGCAGCGCCGACTCGCCCATCTCGCGGGAGAGCACGTGCACCAGGTGCAGCCGGCTCGGATAGCGGTCCTTCAGGTCGGCCAGCTCCTCGGCGAACATCACCGTGTTCGCCGTGCGGTTGCCGTACACCAGGGTGAACGTGCTTCTCGACTCGACGGCCAGCGCGGTCGCGGCCAGCCCGAGCACCGGCGTGATGCCGGAACCGGCGACCACCGCGCCGTACCGGCGGACCCGGTCCGGGTCGAACGCGGAGGTGAAGTGCCCGAGCGGCGGCAGCACCTCGATGGTGTCGCCGCCGCGCAGCGCCCCGCAGGCGTACGCGGAGAAGGCCCCGCCCGGGACCTCGCGCACCCCGATCCGCAGCCGGCCGTGGCGGGCCAGCTCGTCCGGGGTGGAGCTGATCGAGTACGACCGCCGCGCCTCCTCGGCCTCCGGGTCGTCCGCGACGGCTGGGCGGCGGACCGTGAGGTGCTGCCCGGCACGGAACGCGAACGTCTCCCGCAGCTCGTCGGGGACCGCGAAGGTGATCGACACCGAGTCGTCGGTGAGCCGGTCGACGGCGGCGACGGGCAGCGGGTGGAAGACCGGCCGACGGCGGACCGGCCGGGTGATCGTGACAGTCACAGCGCCTTCAGGTGGTCGAAGGGTTCGGAGCAGGAGCGGCAGCGCCACAGCGCCTTGCAGGCGGTGGAGCCGAACCGGCTGATCTGCGTGGTCTCGGGGGAGCCGCAGTGAGGGCAGCGGACCGCCAGGGCCAGCGGGACCACCGTGTCGTCGCCGCGCGGGGCGGGCGGGGCGATGCCGGCGGCGGCCAGTTTGGCCCGACCCCGCTCGGAGATCCAGTCGGTGCTCCACGCCGGCCGGTAGACCGTGCGGACCTCGGAGTCCGGATGGCCGGCGGCGGCGAGCGCGCGGCGGATGTCCGCGCGGATCACGTCCATGGCCGGGCAGCCGGTGTAGGTGGGGGTGATGGTGACGACGACCCGGCCGGTGTCCGGTTCCTGCTCGACCTCGCGCAGGATGCCCAGCTCGTCGATGGTGATGACCCGGATCTCCGGGTCCACCACCGCCGCCGCCGCTGCCCTCGGGTCGTTCACCAGCGCGCCCCCGGGTGGGCGCGGTGCAGCACCTGCATCTCGGCCAGCAGGTAGGAGAGGTGCTCGGTGTGCACGCCGTCCCGGCCACCGCCCGGCGTCCAGCCCGTCTCCGGACGGGTCAGCGTCGCCTCGTCCAGCACCGCGGCCACCGTGGCGTCGAAGTCGGGCCGCAGGCTGGCCGGGTCGACAGGCGCCGCCGGGTCCGCGACGAACAACTCGTGGACGTACGGCCACACCTGGTCGACCGCGTCCTGGACGCGGCGGTGCGACTCGTCGGTGCCGTCGCCGAGGCGCTTCATCCAGAGCGAGGCGTGGTCCAGGTGGTAGGCCGACTCCTTGCGCGCCTTCGCGCCGATGGCGGCCAGCCGGTCGTCGGCGCAGCCGGCCAGCGCGGTGTAGAGCGGCAGTTGCCAGGCGGCCAGCAGGAACAGCTTCGCCACGGTCACGCCGAAGTCGCCGTTGGGCAGTTCGACCAACAGGCAGTTGCGGAACTCGCGGTCGTCGCGCAGGTAGGCGAGGGCGTCCTCGTCCCGGCCCGCGCCCTCCAGCTCCCCCGCGTACGTGAGCAGCAGCCGTGCCGCGCCGAGCTGGTCGAGGGCGATGTTGGCCAGCGCGATGTCCTCCTCCATCTCCGGCGCGCGGGTGGTCCACTCGCCGAGCCGCTGCGCCGCGATCAGCGCGTCGTCGCCGAGGCCGAGCGTGAAGTCGAACCGGGTCATAGGTGGGCCACCCCGTCCGGCACCTCGTAGAACGTCGGGTGGCGGTAGACCTTGTCGGCCGCCGGGTCGAAGAAGGCGTCCTTCTCGTCCGGGCTGGACGCGGTGATCGCGCTCGCCGGCACCACCCAGATGGAGACGCCCTCCTGGCGGCGGGTGTAGAGGTCGCGGGCGTTGCGCAGCGCCAGCTCGGCGTCGGGGGCGTGCAGGCTGCCGACGTGGGTGTGCGACAGACCGCGCCGGGCCCGCACGAAGACCTCCCACAGGGGTGAGGACTGGCCGGTCATGCCGTGCTGGCCGGGCATGCCCTCACGGCCCTCGCTTCGCTCGGTGCGTTCGCTCATGCCGCCACCGCTTCCTTCCGCTCCGCCCGCTTCGCGGCGTACGCCGTGGCGGCCTCCCGCACCCACGCGCCGTCGGCGTGGGCCCGCTGCCGGTGCGCCATCCGCTCCCGGTTGCACGGACCGTTGCCCTTGATCACCCGCATCAGCTCGGCGTAGTCGGGCTGGGTGTAGTCGTACGCCTGACGCTCGTCGTTCCAGCGCAGGTCCGGGTCGGGGATGGTCAGGCCGAGCACCTCCGCCTGGCCGACGCACATGTCGACGAAACGCTGGCGCAGCTCGTCGTTGGAGAAGCGCTTGATCTTCCAGGCCATGGACTGCGCGCTGTGCGTGGAGTCGCCGTCCGGCGGGCCGAACATGGCCAGCGACGGATACCACCAGCGGTCGACCGCGTCCTGGGCCATCGCCTTCTGGGCTCCGGTGCCGTGGGCCAGCGTGTGCAGGATCTCGAAGCCCTGGCGCTGGTGGAACGACTCCTCCTTGCAGACCCGGATCATGGCCCGGGCGTACGGGCCGTAGGAGCAGCGGCACAGCGGCACCTGGTTGACGATCGCCGCGCCGTCCACCAGCCAGCCGATGGCGCCGACGTCGGCCCAGGTCAGAGTCGGGTAGTTGAAGATCGAGCTGTACTTCTGCCGGCCGTCGAGCAGCAGCTCCACAAGCTCGTCCCGGCTGATGCCGAGAGTCTCGGCCGCCGCGTAGAGGTAGAGCCCGTGACCGGCCTCGTCCTGCACCTTGGCCAGCAGGATCGCCTTGCGCTTGAGCGAGGGGGCCCGGCTGATCCAGTTCCCCTCCGGCTGCATGCCGATGATCTCGGAGTGGGCGTGCTGGGCGATCTGCCGGATCAGCGTCCTGCGGTACGCCTCCGGCATCCAGTCCCGGGGTTCGATCTTCTGATCGGCGTCGATCACGTCGGCGAAGTAGGCCTCGACGTCCTCGTCCGGCGCCGGAGCGCCCCGCCGGGCCCGCGCCGCCGCCTCGCGCAGCGCCGCCTCCGCGGCTTCCACCTCGCCGAGCAGGCCGCCGCCCGGAGCGTCCTCGGGCGGGGCGAAGTCATTGCCATACATGAAGCCAGTGTTACAGCTCGCGACGAATGGCACCAGAGGGTGTAACAGGATTCCCGAGACACCTTTGGTGACCGGGCGAATGCTCCCCGTGGTCGCCGCTGACCTGGGAAAACTTGGTGTGATGTCGACCACTTGCCCAAGATGAAACCTCCCAAGGGCGGCATAGCGGGTCAATGTCCCGCCCACCCGGCGAGTCGCCGGGTGTCGAGATCTGGCGGATGGCCGGTCCGGAAGTAGACTTCCCCCGGCAACCGATCGGCTGCCGTTGATCGCCACCGCTCAGGCCACCGTCCCCCGGCCTTGTGGCGATCGAGCCGACACACCTGCGCAAGCGCCGGTCCCCCCGGCCAGACATCTGGAGTTCACCCACTCATGCGACCTCGCGTGACCATGGTGCTCGCCGTCGTGGCGGTCCTCGTCGGCGGCGGCATGCTGGTGCCCGCCGCGTACGCGAAACTCTCCGGCGGAGACGGCCTGACCAGCCTCGGCGGCATCGGCGCCGGGGCCGAGCAGGTGCCGGCGCCCAACCCGACCGCGCCGCCGCCGCCGACCCTGGCCGACGCCCCGGTCTCGGTGAACTTCAAGGGCGAGTTCTTCTCCTGGGCCCTGATGGACCGGACGACCGGCGCCGTCACCGGCGCGAAGAACATGAGCCAGACCAGCTCCACCGAGTCGATGCTGAAGACCTGGATCGTCTCGGACTACCTGCGCCAGCTCCGCGACAAGGAGCCGACCGCCGCGCTGAAGAGGGCGGCGAGCGTGGCCATCCGGGACAGCGACGACGACGGGGCGAACCTGGTCTACCGGGCGGCCGGCGGGTCCTACAAGCCGCAGCCCAACGGCAAGCTCGACCCGGTGCTCCTGCGCGCCGTCAAGATCTGCGGCCTGACCGACACCAGGCCCGGCAACGTGCCCTCGTACGAGGGCTGGTGGAGCTTCACCCGGATGTCCCCCCGGGACGCGGTCCGGCTCGGCGACTGCATCGCCGACGGCAAGGCCGCCGGGCCGAAGTGGACGGAGTGGGTACTCGACGAGATGACCAACGTCCGGGGCAGCATCAAGAACCAGCAGGCGAAGTCCGGTGGCGGCAAGTGGGGCATCGTCGACGGCCTGCCGGCCTCGATCAGGTCCCAGGGCCCGGTGAGCATCAAGAACGGCTGGACCCGACTCGCGTACGACGGCAACTGGCACGTCAACTGCCTCGCCGTCACCGACAAGTGGAGCCTCGCGGTGATGATGCGCTACCCCGGCAGCGCCGGCCTGTCGTACGGCTCGAAGGTGTGTGCCAGCGTCGCCACGCAGCTCGTCACCCCGCAGCCCGGCGCTGCCCTCAAGGTGCCGCAGCAGCCGGTCGGGAAGCTCTGATGGCCGGCGCGCGGCGGCGGCCCGGCAGCCACCACCGCCCGTTGGCGTTCACCGCCGTGGCCGTGGCCCTGGTCGGCCTGCTGGTCCTCTCGCTGCGGCTGGTCCCCGGGTCGCCGTTGCGGCAGACCGCCGCGTCGCACCCCGACCCGACCGGGGAGCGGTCCACCACCCAGCCCACCGACCGCAACGCCCGGCCGGCACCCGCACCGGCGCGGTCGCTGGAGCCGCTGCCGTTCCAGGCCCAGGATCTCGACGATCTCAACCTCAAGGGCTGGTACGCCTGGTCGGTGCTGGACAAGCGCACCGGGAAGATCATCGGCTCGAAGAACATGGGCGAGACCAGCACCACCGCGTCCCTGATCAAGTCCTGGGTGGTCGCCGACTACCTGCGCCGCAGCGCCGAGGACGGCAAGACCCCGAGCGACGCGAAACTCGCCGACGCCACGCGGATCATCCGCGACAGCGACAACACCCGGGCCCAGGAGTTCTACGAGAGCGTGGGCAGCGCGGCCTCGATCAAGCGGCTGATCTCGATCTGCAAGCTGACCGACAGCAAGGTCGCCGCCGACGGTGGCTGGAGCCGGACGCTGCTGTCCCCCCGGGACACCGCGCGGCTCGGCCTCTGCATCGACGACGGGCGGGCGGCCGGGCCGAAGTGGACGAAGTGGCTGCTCAACGAGATGCGGCTGGTTCGCGGCGCCGGCGACTTCGGCATCCGTAAGGCGTTCCCGGCCGCCGAGCAGAAGAAGATCGCCATCAAGAACGGCTGGATCGACCGACAGAAGGAAAAGGAATACCACGTCAACTGCCTGGCCGTCGGTGACACCTGGACCATGGGCGTGATGGTCCGCAGCCCGTTCAGCGTCGGCGGGTGGGACTACGGCATGAAGGCCTGCGAGCAGATCACCGAGGCGCTGCTGCGCCCGGCGAACTGAGCCGCGCGCCGCGCGCTCAGCCCTGGAAGAACTCCGGTCCGCCCGGCGGCAACGCCGGCACCTCCCCGTACGCGGCCGCCCGGCGGGCGAACTCGCGCAGCCCGGCCACCTGCCGCTCGCCCAGCGAGAAGTCGAGCGTGCGGAAGTAGGTCGCCAGGGTCGCCGCGTCGAACGGCTCCCAGCGGGCCGCCGCCTCGGCCACCTGGTCCAGCTCGGCCAGGCACAGGTCACGCGAGCGCAGGAACGCCTCGTGCACCTCCTTGACCAGGCCCGGGTGGGCGGCGGCGAAGTCGCGGCGGACCGCCCAGACGGCGAACACCATGGGCAGCCCGGTCCACTCGTGCCAGGCCTGCCCGAGGTCGGTCACCGCGAGGCCCTTGCCGGGCGCCTCGTACAGCGCGCGCAGCGCCACGTCGCCGATCAGCACCCCGGCCTCGGCCTCAAGCAGCATCTGGGTCAGGTCCGGCGGGCAGCGGAAGTATTCCGGGCGCACCCCGTAGCGCTCGGCGAGCAGCACCTGGGCCAGCAGCACCCCGGTACGCGAGGTGGAGCCCAGCGCCACCCGGGCGCCGTCCAGCTCGGCCAGCGGCCGGGTGGAGACCATGTTGACCGAGAGCACCGGGCCGTCGCTGCCGACCGCCAGGTCGGGCAGGAGCAGCAACTCGTCGGCGTGCTTCAGGAACTCCACAAGCGTGATCGGGCCGATGTCGAGGTCGCCGCGGACCAGGTCGGCGCTCAGCCGGTCCGGCGAGTCCTTGTGCAGGTCGACGTCGAGCAACGCCCCGGACCGCATCAGGCCCCAGTAGATGGGCAGGCAGTTGAGGAACTGGATGTGCCCCACCCGGGGGCGGGCGATGCGGTCGGTCATGACCCGACCGTATCCCCGCCGGCGGCGCCCTGCCCCGCAGGGAGCCGCCGGAGTGGCCCATCCCGCACCGGGTGGAAGGAGGGGCCCCTCCTAACCGGGCACCCCGGCGGCGGGCGCCGTGGTGGGCGTCGGCGCGGCCCGCTCGGCACGTACCGCGCGGCGGACCGGCCAGGCCAGCGCCACGACCACCAGCAGACCGGCCACCCCGCAGCCGGCGACCAGCGGTCGGGGCTCGGCCGCCTCCCGCACCAGGCCGAACTTCGCCAACTCGCGCAGGTGATAGCTGGTGGCGCTCGGCGAGAGGCCGGCGATCTCGGCGCACTCGGTGGCGGTCGCACCGCCCTCTCCCGCGCTGAGATGTTCCATGATCGCCATACGGGCGGGATGGGCCAGTGCCCGCATCACCTGCGGGTCGCTGATGGTCACCCGGTGCTGTTCCGGACGCGCCTCGGTCATGCCCCCATGATCCCGCGCCGGCGGGCGCGGGGCGCGAGAGGTGACGCCGTGGCGGTTTCGTCGTCGACACGGCGAGCGACCGTTCCGACCGGGCAAGAAGTGACAGTACGTGACGATTCGCTGCGAGCGGACCACCGATGTCCGCTGCCTTTGCTCTGCAGCCATAGGCGCAGCACGCACGTACCGTCACGGCCGGGGCCCGGACCGGCTCGGACCGGAAGCCGGCCTCGCAGGTCAACCGGCCGATGCGTCGATGGCTGCAGAGCAAAGGCGCCGCAGGGCGCGGCATGGACCCGAGCGAGGCAGACACGCTCGGTAACAGACCCGCCCAACTACTTGAAGTGACGGACAGCGTCAACGGTCGGTGGGACCTCCGGCCGTAATAGGAGCGCGCGCACGCGGAGCGGTTCCGTATAGTGGTTGACCGCCCGACGGCCGCGGTGAGCATGCACCGCAGCGGACGTCCCCGCGCCGGGAGCAGGCCAACCGCCCCGGACACGCGAGCGAGCATCATGTTGAGCCTTGGGAGTTCACAGTGCCCGCAACGGAACTGGAAGACACCACCACCCTGGACGCCGAACTCGTCGCCGAGCGCGCCCACCTGAACACCTCCCGCGCCGCGCTGAGCCGGATGCGGGAGCGCGCCGAGGCGCTCTTCGCCACCGGCGACAAGGTGGCCGGCGACGCGTACACCGCCGAGCAGCTCGGCCGGCACATGGCCCGGCGGGTCAAGGAGCTGGCCGACGACCCGACCACCCCGCTCTTCTTCGGCCGGCTGGACTTCGGCGACGAGGATCCCGACCACGCCGGGCGGGACTACCACGTCGGGCGGCGACACGTCACCGACGAGCTGGGCGAGCCGCTGGTGCTGGACTGGCGGGCCCCGGTGTCCCGGTCGTTCTACCGGGCCAGCGCCCGCGACCCGCAGGGCGTCGCGGTGCGCCGCCGGTTCGGGTTCAGCGGCGGCCTGCTGACCAGCTTCGAGGACGAGCATCTCGACCGGGGCGAGGAACTCGGCACGGCCAGCCGGATCCTCACCGCCGAGATCGAGCGCCCGCGCGTCGGCCCGATGCGGGACATCGTCGCCACCATCCAGCCCGAGCAGGACGAGCTGGTCCGGGCCGACCTGGCCGACTCGATCTGCGTGCAGGGCGCGCCGGGCACCGGCAAGACGGCGGTCGGACTGCACCGCGCCGCCTACCTGCTCTACCTGCACCGGGAGCGGCTGCGCCGGTCGGGTGTGCTGATCGTCGGGCCGAACCGCGCGTTCCTGTCGTACATCGCCGCGGTGCTCCCCGCGCTCGGCGAGGTCGAGGTCGCGCAGGCGACGGTCGAGGACCTGGTCGCCCGGGTGCCGGTCCGCGCGGTCGACGAGCCGGCCGCCGCCGTGCTCAAGCACGACATCCGGATGGCCGAGGTGCTGCGCCGCGCCGTCGACGCCCACATCGGTACGCCGACCGAGCCCATCATGGTCTCGGACGGCTCGTTCCGCTGGCGGATCGGCCTCGACCCGCTGCACCGGGTGGTCGCCGAGACCCGCGCGGAGGGCCTGCCGTACGCCACCGGCCGGGACCGGGTCCGGGCCCGGGTGGTGGGGCTGCTGCAACGCCAGGCCGAGGCCCGTCGCGCCGAGTCGCCCTCCGACGCCTGGCTCCGTCGGATGAGCCGGATCAAGCCGGTCACCGACCTGCTCGACACGGTCTGGCCGGCGCTCACCCCGGACGGCCTGGTGCACCTCCTGCGCACCGACGCCGACGCGCTCGCCGCAGCCGCCGACGGGCTGCTCACCGCCGAGGAGCAGGAACTGTTCCGCGCCGGCAAGGTCGGGCGTACCCCGAAGGCGACCCGCTGGACCGACGCGGACGCGGTGCTCATCGACGAGACCGCCGGGCTGCTGGAACGGCCCGGCGGCTTCGGCCACGTGGTGGTCGACGAGGCCCAGGACCTCTCCCCGATGCAGTGCCGGGCCATCGCCCGCCGCAGCGAGCACGGCTCGATCACGCTCCTCGGCGACCTGGCCCAGGGCACCGCGCCCTGGGCGGCGACCGACTGGCGCGAGTCCCTGACCCACCTGGGCAAGCCGGACGCCGCGGTGGTGCCGCTGAGCGTCGGCTTCCGGGTGCCGGCCGCCGTGGTGGCGTTCGCGAACCGGCTGCTGCCCGCGCTCGCGGTCGACGTGCCGGCGGCGCGGTCGCTGCGCCACGACGGGGCGCTCGACGTGCGTACCGCCGAGGACCTGACCGCCGCGACGGTGGCCGAGGTGCGGGCGGCGTTGGCGTATGACGGCTCGGTCGGTGTGATCGCGGCCGACGACGAGGTGGACCGACTCCACGCGGCGCTCGCCGAGGCGGGCGTGACGACCGCGACCGTCGACGACGTCGGGGCCGCAGCGCGCGTCACCGTGGTGCCGGCGACGCTGGTCAAGGGCCTGGAGTACGACCATGTGGTGGTCGTCGAGCCGGCCGCGATCGTGGCCGCCGAGCCGCGCGGCCTGCACCGCCTCTACGTGGTGCTGACCCGGGCGGTCTCCCGGCTGGCGGTCCTGCACCGCGAGCCGCTGCCCGCGCCACTGGCCGGCTGACCGGCCGGCGGCGCTCAGGCAGCGAGCGCGGCGGCGACGGCGCGCAGCGGCGCGCCCGACTCGGCGATCGGCACGGTGAAGGCGAGCCACGAGCCGTCGGCGAAGGTGAGGCGCAGACGCTTCGGGTTGAGCCGGTGCCAGCCGACCCGCGCGGACGCCACCTCGGCGCGAGGCACGGCCCAGGCCACCTCGGTCTCGGCGAGCGCCCGCTCCTCGGCGTCGCGCCCGGCCAGCAGCTTGACCCCGCCGGTTCGGCAGACCAGCAACCGCCGGTCGGTGACCGCGAGCAGGGTCTCCCGGACCTGCAGGTCGGGCCGGGGTGGGTTCATCGCCCCGTGCAGCCGGGACGCGGCCGAGCCGGGCGTGCCGCGCCCGGCGATCCCCCAGCCGATCAGGTCGACGAGACGGTCGCCGCGCTCCCAGGTGGCCAACGGCAGGAGCACATTCAGCAGCACCGAGCCGACGGTCCGCCGCCCCGGCCCGGCGGTCGGCGTCGGCCCGGGCGGCGGTGGCGGGGTGAGACCGCCACCGACGTCCGCCTTGGCCTGGGCCAGCACGCGCTCGCCCGGCTCGACGAGCCGGCCGATCGCCTCGCGGTATCTGGACTCGTCCATCGGCTCAGTATCGGTCGTGGCCGTAGCCGTCGTCGGCGCGGCGCTCCGCGGCCGGGGCGTTGCCCATCACCTCGCCGACGATCTCGCGCACCCGGGCGGCGGCCGCCTCCTGGGCCCGGTTCGCCGCGGCGGTGAACTCCTCGGCCAGGGTGTAGGAGTCGAAGCGCATGGCCCGCGCATTGATCTCGGTGGAGAGGATCTTGCCGTCGGCCGCGGCGACGACCGTGACCAGGCCGGAGTCGCTCGCGCCCTCGGCGCTGCTCTGCTCCAGCTCGGCCATCCGCGCGCCGAGCTCACGCTGCCACCCGTCCAGGTTGCGGGCCAGCGCCTCGATCCGGTCCAGGGCCGGGAACGTCATGGCTGCCTCTCAGTTCACGATCGAGTCGAACACGTTCTGCACGCCCCTGGTGTAGGGGCCGAGATCCTCGCGGTAGGTGCCGTCCACCAGGTAGTTGCGATCCTTGTGGCCGTCCGAGACGTCGTGCAGGCCGACCCCGGTGTCGAGCAGGGCCCCGCCGATGCCGGGGATGTTCACCGGGGATGCCTGGTTGATGGCGAACTTCCCGGGGAAGAGGATGGCGGTCCGTTTCATCTTGAACGCGAACGCCTCCTTCGTGTAGCCGGACTTGTTCCACGCCCGGTACGCCTTCTTGGCCTTACGCAGCTCCATCACCAGCTTGCGGTAGCGGGTGAGCAGCTCGGCGACCTTCTCCAGCTTGGTGACCAGCTTGGTGAGGATCTCCGCGAACCGCGCCACGATCTTGACCATGCGGCCGACGGTGGTGGCCAGCCGGGCCAGCACCCGCACCACGGTGGCCGCCAGGGTCACGCCGGCGCTGAGCGCGGCCGCCACCGCGGCGATGATCACCTCGGTCAGGAACCAGAGCAGGAACTCCAGGATCAGCTCGACCAGCAGGTTGAACGCCTCGACCGCCGCGTTCGCGGCGTCGACCAGCACCTCCTTGGTGCCGTCCAGCCCTTTGGCCAACTCCTCGATCGCCTCCTCGACGGACTCCATCGAGGCGTGGAACTTCTCCGCCGCGTCGCCGTCCCAGGCGCCGCGCAGCCGGGCCCGGTCGGCGACCTGGTCACCGGCGATCTGCCGGACCGCCTCGCCGGTGGTCAGCGCCAGCTGGGCGGCCTGCATCAGGTCGTCCGGCTCACCGGCGACCAGCTCCAGCAACTGCTCGAACGGCCACAGCACCGCGTTGGAGAGCGGCTTGAACGGGTCGGGCGTGCCCGACACGATCTGCTCGAAGTAGGTCTTGTTGCGCTGGAGCGCCTCGGTGCTCATCCCGCCCCCTCAGACGCCCGGCGTGAACATGTCGGTGGTCGCCACGTCGGTGCCGGTGTAGGCGTCGGCGGTGTCGGTCATCCCCTCGGCGATGTCGGCCATCACCTCGGCGCCCTCCTCCAGCCCCTGCAGACAGGCCTCGAACTGTTCCGCGTACGCGGCGGCCAGGCTGAACGACGCGGGCATCACGCCGAAAGAGTGCCGGGCCACGTGCCCGTCGCGGAACACCCGATGCAGCTCACGGAACCGGGTGGCCCGGTCCCGGGAGGCGGCGGCGAACGCCGTCAACGCCTCCGGCTGGACGTCGAGATTCCTGCTCGGACTGGTCACGGACCCTCCCCAGTGTCCGGTCGGAAACTACCGCCGTCGTCGACGGCGTCCACAGACTAGGCGATGCGCGCACCCCCGCAGGGGGCGGTGCGAGTGGCGTGGGCACGGTAGACAGGGGAGGCACGCCCCCCACCCGAGGAGCCCCGCCATGATCCTGGCCCGCGCCGAACAGGTCAGCCGCCGCTACGGCGAGGTGCTGGCCCTGGACCGGGTCGACCTGACCGTCCGGGCCGGGGAGCTGGTCGGTCTGCTCGGCCCGAACGGCGCCGGCAAGAGTACGCTGATCAATCTGCTGGTGGGGCTGCGCCGGCCGACCGCCGGCCGGGTCGAGCTGCTCGGCGGCGACCCGCGCGACCCGGCCAGCCGGCGGCAGCTCGGGGTGACCCCGCAGGAGACCGGGCTGCCCGGCACGCTGCGCGTCGGCGAGGTGGTCGACTTCGTCTCCGCGCACCATCCCGACCCGGTGCCGCGGGGTGAGCTGCTCGAACGGTTCGGTCTCACCGACCAGGTCCGCCGGCAGACCGGCGGCCTCTCCGGCGGGCAACGCCGCCGGCTGGCGGTGGCGCTGGCGTTCGTCGGCCGACCCCGGCTGGTGCTGCTCGACGAACCGACCACCGGGCTGGACGTGGAGGCACGGCACGCGCTCTGGGAGTCGATCCGCGGCTTCCACGCCGAGGGCGGCACCGTGCTGCTGAGCAGCCACTACCTGGAGGAGGTGGAGGCGCTGGCCCAGCGGGTCGTGGTGATCGGTCACGGTCGCGTGCTCGCCGACGACTCGGTGGCGGCGATCCGCGGCATCGTCGGCGTACGCCGGGTCAGCCTGGTCGCCGACGACCTGCCGGCGCTGCCCGGGGTGGTCGCCACCGAACGCGTGGACGGGCGGGTCCACCTGCTCACCACCGATGCCGACCAGCTCGTCCGGGACCTGGTCGCCACCGGGGCGGCGTTCCGCGACCTGGAGGTGCGCCCCACCTCGCTGGAGGAGGCATTCCTCGCCATCACGGCCGACGACCGGCCCGCGCCCACCCCCGCCTAGGAGGCCGCCGTGCCGCTCGCCCTCGTCCACGCCCGCTACCAGCTCCTGGAGATCGTCCGGATCCCGGTGGCGGTGGTCGGCAGCGCGTTCTTCCCCGCCGCCGCGATGCTCTTCTTCGTGGTGCCGTTCGCCGGCGACGACCCCACCGGGGCCACCTACGCCACCGCCGCCATGGTCACGTTCGCGACCATGAGCGCCAACATCTTCCAGTACGGCGTGGGCGTCGCCGAGGACCGCGACCAGCCCTGGAACCCGTACACCCGGACCTTGCCGGCCGGGCCGGCGCCGCGGCTGGCCGGGCGGATCCTGGCCGGCCTGGTCCTGACCTACCTGTCGATGGTGCCGGTGGTGGTGATCGCCGCGGTGGCCACCGCGGCGAGGGTGACCGCGGCGCAGTTCCTGCTCGGGCTCGCCACGGTCGCCGTGATCTCGGTGCCGTTCACCCTGCTCGGGCTGGCGATCGGCTACTCGCTGCCGAGCAAGGCGGCGATCGTGGTGGCGCAGGTGCTCTTCTTCCCGCTGGCGTTCGGCGGCGGTCTGCTCTCCGGGCCGGACCAGGCACCCGGCTTCGTCCAGGCGATCGCCCCCTACCTGCCGACCCGGGGCGCCGTGGAGCTGATGTGGGCGGCGGTCGCCGGCTGGGAACCCGACCCGAAGGCGCTGGTTATGCTGGCGGTCTGGGTGCTGGTGCTCGCCGCGGTCGCGGGCTGGGCCTACCGGCGGGACGAGGGACGCCGCTTCAGCTGACCTTTTGTCCGGTTCCGGCCCGGTGGCCGACCCGGCGGTGCCACGATGCCGGCAGGGCGGGCCAGCGGGGCCGCTCCCGGCGAGAGGGGTCACCGTGAACGGCGTCGAGCCCGGCACACCCTGCTGGACCGACCTGGCCACCACCGGCCTGGAGGACGCGAAACGGTTCTATCCGCAGCTGTTCGGCTGGACCGGGCGGGTCTCCACGGTGCCGGACGCCGGCGGCTACACCGTCTTCCTCAAGGACGGCCGGGCGGTCGCCGGTGCGGGGCCGCCGGCCACACCGGACCAGGTGCCGATCTGGTCCACGTACGTGGCCACCGACGACGCCGATCTGGTCGCCACCCGGGTGGAGGCGGCCGGCGGACAGGTGCTGGTGTCGCCGTTCGACGTCAGCGGGCAGGGGCGGATGGCGGTGCTCGCCGATCCGGCCGGCGCGGTGTTCAGCGTCTGGCAGCCGATGGCGATGCGCGGCGCCGAGCTGTTCAACGCTCCCGGCGCGATGTGCTGGAACGAGCTGGTCACCCCCGACCCGGACGGGGCGAGGGAGTTCTACGCGCTGGTCTTCGGCTGGCACGCCGAGGAGCGGCCGGCCGGGTCGATCCCCTACGTCGGGTGGCGCTGCGGCGCCCGCATCGTCGCCGGCATGCTGCCGCAGTCCGAGCCGCCGCCGGCGGATCTGCCGGCGTACTGGACGGTCTACTTCGGGGTGGAGGACACCGACGCCACCGCGGCGCGGGCCGCCGAGCTGGGCGGCACCATCCTCGTTCCACCCCGCGACAACCCGGCCGGCCGGTCCGCCGCCCTGCGCGACCCCCAGGGCGGCCTCTTCTCCATCTCCACCCTCCGCTGACCCGCCCGCCCGCGTGTAAGGAGGGGTTAATACTCCAACGTCACTTGGCTTCGGCGTTGAGCGTGGCGTGGGCATGAAGACGGCCACCGCGTTGATCATCGATGGTTTGTGAGGACAACCGAAGA